>JBAXTZ010000062.1:0-15441 GCA_037129925.1 Bacillota bacterium | reverse complement strand
TTCTTTCCTTTCGGTTTTACTCTATCTTATCAAACTATTCGAAATTGTAGCAGAGCCCCAGGAGGTTTTAGTAACATTAGAACGATTGCGGACTAGCTGTGCAGAAAATTCTCGGTCATGCGAGCATTTAAACGACGCTGAATATTTACGCGCATTGCCTAGATAGTGAGCTAGAGGCGGCGAAGGGATTAAAATATCGATTTTGAGAGATTATACAGCGAGTCTGGAGATGCGGGAGAGTGGCTAGATGGAAACAAATCGCTTGGAGTATAAGCGCGAGTTGACAGAGGATTTGGAAAAAGAGGTTGTCGCCTTTTTGAATTATCATGATGGCGGTGTTATTCAAATTGGTGTTTCTAACGATGGCGCAGTATTCGGTGTGCCAAACGCTGACAAGACAATGCTTGTGATCAAAGATCGTCTTCGCAACAATATCGCGCCGTCTTGCATGGGGTTATTTGATGTGTATCCAGAGATAGTTGCTGAAAAACAGATAATAATCATCAATGTCGCGAGCGGTTCGGAGAAGCCGTACTATATCCGGCGTTACGGGATGTCGGATCGCGGCTGCTATATCCGTATTGGCAGCGCATCTGAGCCGATGACGATTCGGATGATTGAGGATGCGTTTGCTCGGCGACAGCGTGTCACGCTCGGCACGTTACGCTCGCCGCGACGCGATTTGCCATTTGAGCAGCTGCGGATATATTATGACGAGGCAGGGCTTACGCTCGGTGATAAATTTGCTGCTAACCTGGAATTATTTTTGGAAAGCGGGGAATATAACTATGCGGCATATCTGCTGGCTGATCGAAATGGAAACTCGGTTCAAGTTGCGAAATACGCTGGGACAGATCGGATTGATTTGTTAAAAAGCGAAGAATGCGGTTATTGCTCAATTATCAAGACGTGCAAGCGCGTGCTGGATGCGTTGGATGCCGAAAATATTACGGCGATGAGGATTACTGGCAAAAGTCGTATCACACGCAGGCTGTGGAATCATGTGGCGCTACGCGAGGCGGTGATAAACGCCATCGTGCATAATGATTACTCCGAAGATCTAGTACCAAAATTCGAGATATTTTCTGACCGGCTGGAGATAACATCGGCGGCTGCTATTCATAAAGAAGAGCAAGATACATTCTTTGATGGATTTTCTTCGCCGCGTAACAAGATACTGATGCGCGTATTCAAAGACTTAGATATGGTCGAACATCTCGGCTCAGGTATGCCGCGTATACTTGCCGCTTATCCGCGCGAAGCGTACATATTCAGCGTCAAGTTCGTGCGAATGGTGTTGCTGAATGATGCCGAAGCTGTCGCAATGCTTAAATCGGGCAATGCTGGAAGCATGGGTTCGGAGAAAACGTCGGAGAAAACGTCGGAGAAAACGTCGGAGAAAATATTAACTGCTTTAGCTAAAGATGGCCGTTTGACTATAGCGCAACTTGCAGAAATTACTGACGTCACGGGGCGTTCAGTAGAGCGCAATATCAAGCGATTGCAGGAAGATGGCAGATTAATGCGTGTCGGACCAGATAAAGGCGGCTATTGGCAGGTTAATGGCGAGTGATGTGTGTAATTGTTGAATAATTAACTATCGTGGTAGCGCCGCCGTTGCGTCAATAGCGGTATAATGTTAGTTGCAAGCATTGGGCGTTAGAGGCTGTAACCACTGAGTTTAGCGGCGGCGATAACCATAATATGAAATCCATTGAGTGGCAATATAGAATACATAATTATAAGCAACACACATAACGCTACAAAAGCGATGCCGCCTGCATTAAACATGCAAGGCATTAAATGCTTTCTAAATACCGATTATATTTCAATCTGAGAAATTGGTCTTGGCATCGCATAAAGATTGGCTTTTGTATTTGGAGGAACTGTGGAAATAGTAATGGGCATCCTTCCTGCGCTCGGTCCAATTATTGGTGTATTTGTAGGTTTTTTTCTCGCTCAGACTACCGCGTCCAAAGCTAGAGTTCGCGAAAAAGCCGGTCAAAAGCTCATTCTTAGCTATATCTTAGTCAGCGATAGCGACCGTTTATCTGGAACAGCACAGACGCTTTATGAGCGCGACTTTGAGTTGATTATTAATTCATGGGACACTTGCTTAAAGTCCCTCGGCGCACTTAACGATGAGCCTCAGTTGATTCAAGCGATTATCAGCTATCAATCTGCTCTAAGAGATTGTAAAGAAGTGTATGCCCAAAACGACAGTCAATTCATGCAATCCAAGCTAAACGAAGTGATGATAAAGAACACGGCTGTAATTAGCTTGCTTTGAATAATGCGGTGCGATACTATGGTTACTGGATTAGTTTGGCAAATTGAAGAAAATGTGTAAATTAATAGAGAAAGTAGATTTATGAACTGGACTAAATTAGAAAAAATTTTTACCAAAGTTGTAGACGGTCAAGTTTTTAATAAAATTGTGTTTTCCAAACCGACGCATAGTGATTACAAGAAAACTGAAGTTCGGCTGTTTCAAAACAAACAACAGGTTTACATTCAACTAACGCATTATTTGGCGGACAACAAGGTGCTGCATGATAATTTTGCGGCAGCAGTTGCCGGTGAGCGATTAATGAGTTTGATGCGTGTTGATTATCAAAATTGTGTCATCATGACGGATGCCGGCAACTGTGACATTAAGCGTTTAGGCACTGAGCGGTTGGTTATTACCAACAAAATCGCCAGAACCACAGCTGTGAAAATTGTCGAGCACGATGCTACTAAACAGGACTATATTAGCGGCATAGCCGGTAGTCGCAGCCTTTTGCGTGAGTTGGATTTGGCCGATGAGCGCGGTGAACTGCTGCCTAGTCGGCGGCATAAGTATAATCAGGCTAATAAATTTGTCGAAGTGCTGGCGGGTATGGTTGCAGGCAGGGATTATCAACGGCAACTTAATGTGGTTGATTTATGTTGTGGTAAAGCCTATTTGTCCATTTTGGCACATAACTATTTTTTAGCCAAAGGCTACAATGTTAACACAGTAGGTGTTGACTTGAAACCAGATGTAGTGCAGACTTGTAAAACAATAACGACTGCTGCCCGCATGTCAGGAATTGACTTTATACACAATGACATCAACAGTTTTATTCCACCATGGCCGGATGTTGATGTCACCATGTCCTTACACGCCTGCAACACAGCAACTGACATGGTGCTGTTCAACGCGCTACGCTACCGGTCAAAAATTATTTTATGTTCACCGTGTTGCCATCATGAATTGGCGCAAAACTTTGATGAGCGCTATCTGCCGGAAATTACTCAGTATCCGCTGCTAAAACAACGGTTCTGTGAGTTGGCGACTGATGCAATACGCGCCAATATTTTGCGAGCGTTCGGCTATACCGTACAAATTATCGAATTTGTCGATAAAGAAGACAGTCACAAAAATTCGTTGATAAAAGCGGTGCGTAATGAAAATCAAGTGGTTAATCCCGCAAGTTTGCGCCGCGACCTGAAGGTAATCGACAGCTATTGTGATAAACTTGGAGTTCGGTTGAGCCTGAGAAAGTATGTGGAAAAATTTTGTGAAGTGGTGGATGAAAAATAGTGGAGACAATATTTATTAAGATTATGCCATTGATTTTGGCTGCAGCGGTCAGTCCGGCGGATTTTGTGGTATTGATAAAAATTCTTGCCGGGGCGCACCATCAACGCCGTAATGCCTTGGCTTTTATTTTGGGTAGCTCGTTAATGTATCTGTTGGTCGCGATCGCAACGATGTTGGTTTTTGAACATCAGTTGGGACATCCTCCGGTGGTGCGTCAGCCCCATAACCTCGACCACGCGTTGGTAAATTTCACCTTGGCCGGGTTGGCAGTAGTTTTATTTATCAGAATGTTGCTGAAAAACGACAGCGAACAGCCTGAACCAAATGCCAAAGCTGCAGACGGACCGCTAAAATGTTTTTTTATCGGTATGGGAATGAAAGTTCTAAGTTTAAACGCCATGTTACCGTTTATCGCCGCTGTACATGAAGTTTCCGAGTCCGGGCTGGGCGTCGATGACCGGATGGTCGTGTTTGCTTTGGGAATTGGCATCGCGGTTTTGCCGATGTTATTGCCATATGTTGGCTTTGTTTTGAATAAGCGTCTGGCGTTGAAAATCGTAGTGCCCATTGGCAACTTCATTGATAAGCATAAAAACCAGGTGGTTAAAGTTATGTTGCCAATTGTAGCGGTATTGTTGTGCTATCATGGATTGGTGCATTTAGGCTTGTTGAAATAAGCGATTCAGTCGTTAGTGTTAGCTTTGGCGAAAGTGTTTATCAAAGTCTGAATAATGTCTTTTTGATCGGGCATAAGCTTGACGTAGACATCCCACATTGCATCTGCTTCTGGATGGTATTCAAACAGTGAGTCAATACTGGTATGGTAAAGTCGTGCCAGCCTTAATAGATTAGCGTAGTCCGGGGTAAAGCGGTTGCGTTCCCAACCGCTGATGCTCTCCTGGGTTACGCCGAGAATTTCGCTAAGCTCGACCTGCGTCATGGCGTGTTGAACCCGGAATTTTTTTAACATTGAACCAAGCATAATATTCCTCCGTAAGACAATATGCCTATATTGTATGGCAAAGAATGCAAAATAACAATATTCGCTGAAATCAAAGCAAATAATTATAAAAGCAGGAATCTGTAATTATTTGGCGAATAATATAAGTGAATTAATGCAAAATATCCGGGGAGGGTTGTAATGTTAATCCGAATAGTATTATTCACGCTATTGGCGGGGTCATTTATTTTCAATGGGTTGGTTGTTAACGCGGCAAAAATTCATGTGTATTCAACCGCTAAGCAAGTATATATTAATTATCAAGAACCCGGACAGTTTTACCGGGCGCAAAAAATGGAAAAAGAGCTTAATAGCTGGTGGTATGCCGATGAACTGCCGGATTCGGTTCGGTTCAATATCTTAGATGATAGTGGACATACCGACAGTTTAGGCGGAACACTGGGCGAATATCCGACTGACCCGTCCGAAGATTATTCGCTGAACGGCCAGGAAACATGGTTGAAGGATGGACTGCTCTATCCCTATAATCCGGCTTTGGCCAAGCCGGTTGGTGTTTTAACGCTGTTGACTTTGAATATGCATACCTATCAAGAAAAAAATCAAGCCGATAAATTTGCCGCGATTGCGTTGGCAATTAGCCGACTAAATCCCGATGTCATTTGCCTGCAAGAGTGCGCGCAAGACAAAAATTCGCCATTCTTAAAAAAACATTACGGGAAAGACATCCGCACCGATAACATGGCAGAAATAATAACGACACTGCTTAGCAGCAAGTACGCTGTCAACTACGATTACTATTGGGACTGGTCGCACTACGGCTGGGATCGCTGGGAAGAGGGCGTGGCGATTCTTAGTAAAACGCCGCTGGTAGAATATGCTTCGCGTTATGTGTCGCACAATGCCGAAAAGACTTTTTGGAAATCCCGAAACATTGTCTACGCCGAAGTTGCTACGCCGATCGGCACGCTAAATGTGTTTTCGGCGCATCTGGGTTGGTGGACTGATACCGAGGAGCCGTATAAATTCCAAATCGATAATTTGCTAACTTGGGAGCGCAGCCTGCAAACCAAAAAAATCACCGCGACATTTATGTGCGGCGATTTTAATGAAGCGGCTGGCAGTGAAGGTTATGACTATACAGTCAAAAACGGCAAACTCCTGGATAGTTATCTGGCTTGTTTTCCAAACGGGATGTTCGATCCGACGATTGGCGGAAAAATCGATGGCTGGCAAGACGGCGATGGTCTGGGCAAGCGAATTGACTATATATTTATGAACGATGGCGCAAAACTGAAACCGCTGCTTGCCCAACGGATTTTCACTGAGCAGTGTTTCGGCAGGGTATCGGATCATGTCGGCGTGTACGCGTTTTTCAAAAAGTAGTCTATCGATTTTGGCGTTGGAACTCGTGATAAAGGAGGCGTGACAATGTATGCAGTAATTTGGATGGCGGCGGCGTTGTTACTGATAATACTGGAAATGTTTGGCGGTGGATTCTATCTGGCCTGTATCGCGGCTGGCTGCGTATTCGGCGCGTTAACTTCCGCGCTATTCGGCAGTGTACCGCTGTCAGTCGGAGTTGCGGCGGTCATTGCGCTGGTGGCGATGATTTTCGTCCGACCGTTAGCCAAAAGTCACTTTATTAGTGGCACGACCGACCGGACTAATATCGATGCCATTATCGGCAAACAAGTTGAAGTGGTCGAAACCATTCCGGAAAACGGACGGGGTCGGATAAAACAAGGCGGCGACATCTGGCCGGCAACCGATGCCAATGGCAAAAGCCATGCTGTTGGCATGCAAGTAATTATTGTTTCGCGTAACGGTGGAACAGTAGTAGTGAAATCACAAATCTAATAATAAGGAAGTACAATCATGTTTGAAATTAGCATACTGGCAGTGATAATATTTATTTTCGCGGTCATGTTTATCGCGAGCGGAGTTATTGTTGTGCGTCAAGCCGAGACTGTAGTCATTGAACGGTTGGGTAAATATCATGCAACGCTTTCGAGTGGCTTACACGTCATAATTCCGATTCTGGACCGGCCGCGTTCGACCACTTGGAAATATATCACTGGTGATACGTCTGGACGACAGTTGGTTCAACGAAGGGTAGTCAACCGGATTGACTTACGCGAGACGGTGTATGATTTCCCGCGCCAAAATGTTATCACCAGCGATAATGTTGTAATCGAAATCAATGTGGTTATTTTTTACCAAGTTATCGACCCGATGAAAGTTGTGTATGAAATCGCCAATCTTCCGGACGCGATTGAAAAACTATCGCAAACAACACTGAGAAATATTTTTGGCGACATCAGCCTCGACCAGACCTTTGTCAGCCGCGACACTATCAACAATAAATTGCGGGTTATTCTCGATGAAGCTACTGAAAAATGGGGCGTAAAAGTCAATCGCGTAGAGTTGCAAGACATTATCCCGCCGGCCGATATCAAACAAGCGATGGAAAAGCAGATGCGTGCCGAGCGCGATCGCCGGGCTATCATTCTCGAAGCCGAGGGAATGAAGCAATCAGCCATTCTTCAGTCCGAAGGGGTGAAAATGGCGGCAATCAATCAAGCCGACGGACAGAAACAGGCTGC
Source organism: Bacillota bacterium (assembly GCA_037129925.1). Classification (GTDB taxonomy): domain Bacteria; phylum Bacillota; class Negativicutes; order JBAXTZ01; family JBAXTZ01; genus JBAXTZ01. The sequence goes on along the minus strand of JBAXTZ010000062.1, from coordinate 8,309 downwards.
GATACTATCTGCAGAAGGCCAGGCACAGGCCCGGGTAGTAGTAGCCGAAGCTGAAGCTGCGGCAATTGTCCGGGTGGCTGAAGCCGTCAAAGGCGATCCGACAAATTACCTGGTAGCTCTGAAATATATCGAGGCGTTAAAAACGATGGTCGAGGGCAAGGATAATAAAGTAGTCTATATGCCGTATGAAGCAACCGGCGTGCTATCCAGCTTGGGCGGAATCAAGGAACTACTGACCCAAAAGAGCTGATCTAACATGATGTACAGATTGGAGACACTGTAATGGATGGAACTAAACGCGAAAACATCAAAATCGGCGCTAAAGTGCTGGTGATTCAAAAACCGCATCAGCGTAGCGGGCAAACTACCGAGGGTGTTGTGGAGCAGCTTTTGACCAGTTCGGCAGCGCACAGCAGAGGTATTAAGGTGCGACTGCAAGGCGGAATTGTCGGCAGGGTGACCGAGATACTGTAATTTGCAAAAAAAGCCGTTGATTGAAACAAAGTTGTTTCGACCAACGGCTTTCACTATTCACTATATATTTTGCTATTGTTTGGCAAACCACTTGTCGTAAATTTTCTTCATTTCGCCGCTTTTTTCCATTTCAGCAAGTGCTTTGTTTAGTTTCTCGGTCAGTTGGGTATTGCCTTTTTTTACAACCATAGCGAATTCTTCATTAGACAGCATATTGACAATTTTCAGCCGATTCATTTTGCGTTCCCGTAGTGTGTACTCAGCAGACATCTTGTCCATAACTATTGCATCTAAATCGCCGTTAAACAGGTCGATAAACATATCTTGTTGATTCTGATAGCCGCGAATCTTGGCGCCTTTGATAGCTCCGGTTTGCTGAACCATCGTGGTGTTCAATTCAGCGCCGACAGTTTTGCCGGCTAAATCAGCGGCATTAGTGATGTTGTCGTTCTTGAAGGCTACGATACAAGCGCCGCCTTTGGCGTAGGGAATGGTAAAATCAACCGTTTTCTTGCGCTCGTCAGTAATCGAAACACCGCCGATGGCGACATCAATGTTCTTGCCTTGTTCAATTTGTTCGAACATTTTTCCAAAAGCAATATCGCGAAATTCAATAGTCAGTCCGGCTTTTTTTGCAGCCGCAGTAATCACATCGACATCAAAGCCTTGATACAGCGGTTCTTTGGCGACCGATGCTGTGGAAATACCGTCGTCGAGAATTATTGATATTGGTTGATTGATGAAAGTGTAGGGCGGATTGTTGTCGACTCCGACAATGATTTTGTCCGAGCTCTTGCTATCATTACAACCGGCGCTAAATAGTGTCAGTACCAATAAAGCGGTCACTGCGAGTACGGCGCTGAAAAACTTTTTCATGATAATTTCTCCTTTCGCTGATGTGTTTGATTGGATTGCATAAAATATTCCTGTCTAAATTATACCATATAGTATTTTTGATAGCTCAAAAAAAATAACCACTAGGATTATATTTTGTAAAATTGATTTGATGAGTGCAAAAAGAAGCTGATAATTCTTCAACAATTCTTTAATTGCCGAAATTGCCGAAAAATATTGTATTTTTCTGGCTTTAAGCTGACAAAGAGTGTATAATATCATCAGTTTAAGAGCGAGACCTGTTCGCATATTATATTTTTTGATATAATCGCGAACGGTCTCTATTTATTTTGGAGGAAACATGAAAAGAAAAAAAGTCATTATTTGTGGCGCCGCCGGGCGTGACTTTCACAATTTCAACGTTATTTATCGTGACAATCAGGAATTTGAAGTGGTGGCTTTCACCGCAACACAGATTCCCGATATTGACGGTCGAGAGTATCCAGCAGAGCTAGCCGGAAAATTATATCCGTATGGTATTCCGATTTTTGCCGAAGAACATTTGAGTAACTTGATTGAGAAATACGACGCAGATATCGTTGTCCATTCTTATTCCGACGTTACCCACAACAACGTTATGCACCTGGCCTCAGAAGTTTTGGCGTACGGCGCAAAATTCGCTTTGTTGTCACCAACCAAAACCATGCTGGTGTCGCGCAAGCCGGTGGTTTCAATTTGCGCCGTCCGAACCGGTTGTGGCAAGTCGCAAACTACCCGTGCAGTATCACGGATTCTTTCTGAGATGGGAAAGTCTGTAGTAGCCGTTCGCCATCCAATGCCGTATGGCAATTTGGTGGAGCAACGATGCCAACGGTTTGCTAAAACCGAGGATTTGGCATGTCACAATTGTACTATTGAAGAGATGGAAGAGTATGAGCCGCACATCGACGCCGGCCGGGTAATTTACGCTGGCGTAGATTATGAGCAAATATTGCGGGCTGCTGAAAAAGAAGCCGACGTAGTACTCTGGGATGGCGGCAACAATGATACATCGTTTTATAAATCCGATTTAGAGATTGTCGTTGTTGATCCGCATCGTCCGAATCATGAGATGTTGTATCACCCCGGTGAAGTAAATTTGCGGCGTGCCGATGTAATCGTTATCAACAAGATGGATAGCGCTGATCCGGCTAATGTTGAAATCGTTATCGGAAACGTCAGAAAATATAACCCGAAGGCAGTTATTATCAAGGCAAATTCGCGGTTGGAGATGGATAACGCTGAATTGGTCAAGGGCAAGCGTTGCCTGGTCGTTGAAGACGGTCCGACACTGACACACGGTGAGATGAAATACGGTGCCGGCGTAGTCGCGGCGAAACTTTTCGGCGCCGGTGAATTGGTCGATCCGCGACCGTTTACAGTTGGGTCGATTACCGAAACTTTTGAAAAATACCCGGACATCGGTATCTTGATGCCGGCGATGGGCTATGGCGAACAGCAAATCAAAGATTTGGAAGAATCAATCAACAATACCGATTGCGATGTAGTTATTTCCGCGACACCAATTGACTTGGCACGGATAGTAACCGTCAACAAGCCAATGGCGCGAGTGCGGTATGAATTAGAAGAAATCATCGAGCCGGGTAAACCGACACTGAAAGACATATTAATGGAAAAATTTGCCTAAATATTATACAATTAAGCTCCGCGAAAGCGGGGCTTTATTAATATTCAATCAGGTTGGCTTAATAATAACAATGGAGAGCATTTTTGCATGAAAGATAATCGAGAAGCGACAATTAGCGCTATAAAAAAAAATGATGCTCACGCGGGCAACTCAGTGGAACAATTATTGCGCAATAGCGATGAATGGACTGGAAGGCTGTTTGCACTCAATAATGCAGCGATGCTGATAATAAATCCCGCAACCGGCAAAATTGTTGCCGCCAATCAAGCATCAGCAGATTTTTATGGCTGGTCGATTGTTGAACTTGAGCAAAAGCGAATTCAACAGATTAATATGCTGCCGACGGAAGTGGTTGATGCCAAAATGCAGCAAACCCAACAGACGGGCGGTGGGACTTTTGAGTTCATGCATAAGATTGCTGATGGAACGATAAAAACTGTTGAGGTATTTAGCAGTCGGATTGAGTTAAACGACGAGCAGTTGCTTTTCTCAATAATTATTGATATTACCGACCGCAAACTAGTTGAAGCAGAGAGCAACCGTCAAGCTGGATTGATTTTGTCGTTGCTCGATTCGGTACAAGACATAGTGTTTTTCAAAGACGCTAACAGCGAGTTTATTGGCGGCAATCGACGGTTCGCCGAACTTATCGGCAGAAGACCTGATGAGATTGCCGGTAAAACCGATTACGATTTTTTTAGCGTAGCAACGGCTGAAAAGTTTCGCGAACAAGACTTAGAGATACTGAACAAGAAACTTTCGCAACATAACGAGGTGGAGGTTTCTTATCCCGATGGCCGGACAATTCTCGTCGATACGCTAAAGACGCCGTATTGGGACGGTTCGGGGCAGCTTATTGGCATTCTCGGTGTAAGCCGGGACATCACCGAACGAAAAATTGTCGAGAACAAATTGCGCGATAGTGAGGCTAATTTTCGGTTATTCTTTGAAACGATCGATGATATTATTATAATCGGCGACAGCCAGGGGGTGATAATTTTTGCCAACGGCGCGGCACAAAGCAAACTCGGCTACACCCTCGAAGAACTTCTGGGAATGCACGTGCTTGACATGCATCCGCTCGAGAAACAAGCCGAGGCTCAACAAATATTTGCTGACATGTTCGCCGGTTTGCGCCGCTCTTGTCCGTTGCCGCTAGTAAGAAAAAATGGCGTGTTAATCCCGGTAGAAACCCGGGTCTGGTTTGGCAAGTGGGATGGCCGGGACTGCGTATTTGGCGTTTCCAAAGATTTGTCCCAACAACAGGCAGCCTACGATATGTTCCATAAGCTGTTCGATAATAATCCGGCGTTGATGGCGGTTAGTAGTCTGCCGGACCGAAAATTTGTCGAAGTAAACACTGCATTTTTGGACAAACTTGGATTTTCCAGAGAAGAAGTAATTGGAAAAACCAGCCAAGAACTGGATTTGTTCGCTGAAAATGCAAAATTTATCGAAGTGTCCGACAAACTGCACCAAGAAGAGCGGACCGGCGATGTTGAACTTGCGGTACGCCGAAAAGACGGTCAAATTATCAACGGGTTGTTTTGTGGCGAGATTATTGATAATCAACTCGAGAAATCGTTTTTGACAGTCATGACCGATATTACTGAAATAAGGCAGGCGGAAAGCGCCCAGAAGCGCGCCGAGCGCGCCTTGCAAGAAACTAATGTTCAGCTGGAAACGACCAACATTGCCGTAAATGCGCTGGCACTGAAAGCCGAGGCCGCGAATGTAATGAAAGGCCAATTTTTGGCGAATATGTCGCATGAGATTCGCACACCGATGAATGCAATAACCGGTTTGACCTATCTGCTGTTGCAAAGCGAATTAACCAGCCAGCAACGCGATTTTCTTTTAAAAATCGAACTCGTGACAAGAAATTTGCTGATAATTATCAATGACATACTCGATACTGCCAAGATCGAAGCGGGGAAACTCGACGTTGAAAATATCGAGTTCAGCGTTGAAGAGTTGCTGGAAAACTTAACGGCGACAGCGTTTGTATTGGCGGAAAACAAGGATCAGCTCGAAATCATCTACGATGTAAGTCCGAATGTTCCCAAACGGCTGATTGGCGATTCTTTAAGGCTAACTCAGATTATGAATAATCTTGTCAGTAACGCGATAAAGTTTTCATCAATTGGTCAGGTTATTGTCAAGCTGGCAGTTGAAAAAATTAAATCCGAACAAATATGGTTGGGAATATCGGTAACGGATACCGGACTTGGCATCAGTAGTGAGCAACAAGCCCGATTGTTTCGACCGTTTGAACAGGGTGATGCTTCAACGACCAGACAATATGGCGGCACCGGACTGGGGCTGGCGCTCACCAAAAACTTGGTTGAACTGTTAGGTGGTAGCATTAGTGTCGAAAGCCAAGTTGGAGCGGGTAGCGTGTTTAGCGTTTCGATTCCTTTTGGCAAAAGTGTTGAAATCAGCAAGGAAAACGCCGATGGTGTAACAACGCTTAGAGTCCAGAGCATAAAGACTTTGGTCGTGGTTGAAAACCTGGTATTGCGAGTAATACTTCAGCGCGAACTAGAAAGATTAGGCTGCATCGTAACGACGGCTCAGTCGGGAGTAGCTGCGCAAAAACTACTCGAAGCCGGGCATGTCGACAGCTATTATCAACTTGTCCTGATGGATAGGCGCAGCCTCGGCGAATCCGGCGCCGAAACTATCCAGCAGATCCGCGCTAGTAAAGACATCATTCAGCAGCCGAAAATAATTTTGCTGATGAACTATTCGAAAGCCGGACAGATGAACGTGTTCAACGACATGAATTTGGATGGAATGTTGCTTAAGCCAATAGCTTCACTGGCGCTGATTAAGGTTATCGAGGACTGTTTCGTTATGGAGGAAAAGTTTCCGGACAAGCGGCTGTCACAGCTCGCGCTTGACGAGCTTGACTTGAGTAAAATCCGCGGCGCAAAAGTACTGCTCGTGGAAGATGATCCAATTAATCAGCTTGTCGCATCAGAGATGCTCAGACTGATCGGTGTTGACGTTATAGTTGCCAGCTCCGGACAAGTGGCGTTGTCTAAAATTGAACTGCAGCCATTCGACTTGGTGCTGCTGGATATTCAGTTACCGGATATTGATGGTCTGGAAGTTGCCAGACGCGCACGCTTGCTTAAAAGTTATGCTGATTTGCCGATTATCGCGATGACCGCAAATGCCAGGGCTAGTGATGTCCAAAGTAGTCTGAAAGCCGGTATGAACGAACATTTGCTCAAGCCAATCGTCGCCGAACATTTGTATCGTTCACTGATAAAATGGATAGCGCTGCCGCCTGAGAGAAAACTCGCTGAGAAAACTGCGCAACAATCAGCGCCGTCAACTGAAACGGAGATTGCTTTCGAGAAACTAGTCGGGTTCAATGTTGAAGTCGGCTTGACGCGGCTGGGCGGTAAATCGGTCGCTTACCGCAATGTTTTGGAACGGTTTTATCAGGAATATCAGGGTGTTTTTTACGACGTTGAAAACGCTTGGTTCGACAAAGACTTTGACAAGATCACAAAAATCGCCCATAATCTCAAGGGTACGGCTGGAAATATTGGCGCTGTTAACCTGCAAGCAGCTGCGCTGCAACTGGAAAATTCATTGATTAATGTTGGGGCTGATAATCCGAGCGCCGCGCTAAATAATTTCGAAACCGAACTAACGCTGATTCTAAATTCCTTGGAAAACTTTTTTTCGTTTGAAGTGTTGAATATGCCGGCGGTTGCTGCTGGCGGCCGCCAAGTGCAAATCGAATTGATGGCGCTATTGGGCGCTTTAGCAAGTGCAGTAGCTTCGAACCAACCAAAACCCTGTCGCCAAATTCTGGCGGAAATTAATTCCTATAAGCTGACAACTGAAGTAGCTGGAAAAGTTGATTTGATAAAAGCCGCAGTCGTCATGTTTGATTTTTTTGATGCCGGGAAAATACTGGCACAATTAATACGCGAATTGGAGAGTACTCATGAATAACCGGTCAGCTAATTTGATTCTTGTAGTGGATGATTCACCTACGAATATCGAAATACTGTTTGATGCGTTAAGCGAAATATATGAAGTAGCAGTAGTCAAGAGTGGTGAAGCCGCGCTAAAATTCGTCGCTGAAACTCCGCCAGCCCTAATCTTGCTGGATATAAACATGCCGGGAATGAACGGCTACGAGGTTTGCCGCCAGCTCAATGGCAATCCAAGTACTCGGAGCATACCGATAATATTTATTACGTCGCTATCGAGTTTGGATGAAGAAATCAAAGGGCTCAAACTGGGGGCGGTGGATTTTATTACTAAGCCGTTCAATGTCGATGTTGTTATGGTGCGAGTGAACAATCAATTCGAGTTAAATAGATACCGTAACAGTTTAGAACAGCTGGTCGCAGATCGGACCCGGGAATTGGCAACTACCCAAAACACAGTAATTGAATGTATTATTCGAATGAGCGAATTTCGAAATATTGAAACCGGCGACCACATTATCCGTACGCGGGGCTATGTACAATTATTGGTCGATGAGTTAATAAAGTTAGCAGCTTATCGCGAGCAAATGACCGCTGAATATCAGCGGATGTTAATAAATTGTGTTCCATTGCACGATCTTGGAAAAATTGGAATACCCGACACGATTTTATTCAAAACTACACCGTTAACCGCTGAAGAATTCGAAATTATTAAGAAACACACTACGGTCGGCGGCTCCATTCTCGCCAGCGCCGAAATTAATCTGGGCGCCAATTCGTTCCTCAATCTGGCGATGCAAATGGCGGTATATCATCACGAACGCTGGGATGGCGCTGGCTATCCCAGTGGTCTGAGCGGCAACGAGATCCCGCTGGCAGCGCGGATAATGGCAATTGCCGATGTTTACGATGCACTGGTTTCCAAAAGGGTTTATAAGGCTCAGATGACCCATGAGCAAGCTGCAAAAATAATTATCGATGGCAGTGGCTCCCAATTTGACCCCCAGATGGTCGAAGCATTTGTAAAAACCCAAGACAAATTTAAGGCGCTATTGCAGTTGGCATCTAGTGAGGGATGTCTTAAATGCGTGTAAAAATAATGTTGATAGACACTGTTTAAAAGGTGACGCAAAAAAACCGGTATCGATTTTCGATACCGGTATATTTCATTTGGTGCGGTTGATGGGATTTGAACCCATACACCTTTCGGCGCCACCCCCTCAAGATGGTGCGTCTGCCGTTCCGCCACAACCGCTTGTGGTAAAGTAAACTGGTGCGGTCGAATGGATTTGAACCATCACGAGGTTGCCCCCACTAGCTCCTGAGGCTAGCGCGTCTGCCGTTCCGCCACGACCGCA
>JBAXTZ010000061.1:0-15575 GCA_037129925.1 Bacillota bacterium | reverse complement strand
GGTTGCCCCCACTAGCTCCTGAGGCTAGCGCGTCTGCCGTTCCGCCACGACCGCAGGTAACAGCCTTGTTATGATAGCACAGTCGTTTTTTTACGTCAAGTAGCGGAGCGAGTTATTTCTGAAGAAATTATCGGGCGCTTGATCATCGCGTAACAGATTGCGCTGATTGCGCACAGCACACCGCTTACCACGAAAACTAAATCATAAGAACCTGTATAAGCGATGATATAGCCGGTACCAAGCGGCGCTAACGCGCCACCGATAAAACTGGCGGAGTTTTGAATTCCACCTAGCGTTCCCACAGCGGCGCGTGGCGAAATATCACCGACTAGAGCCCATAACACACCGACCCGCAGCGCGCCGGCGAATAAACTCAAAGTTACCAGCGCGACAGCTACGGTGGTGCTTGAAACGTAGTTGACCGGTATAACAGCAACTGCCGCCAAGAGTGAACCGGCCACGGTTGGAACCAGTCGGGCTTTAATTGTAGACATGCCGCTCCGGATTAGTTTATCGGAAATCCAGCCGCCCACTGGTACCGCCAACACTCCGGCTAAAAAGGGAATTGCTGCCACCCAACCGGCGGTAGTAAGTGACATGCCCCGGTCTTTGGTTAGATAGGTTGGCAACCAGGTGAAATACAACCAAAACACATAACTGGTGCCAATATTGCCAAGGTTTAACCAAATTGTAGTCGGGTGCCATAATAGTTTTGCAAAGCGAAAATTATTGACTTGCGTATGTTCTGTGTGTTGAACCGGAGCCAGTGCCGGATGATAGCTGTCACCGCGATAATAGATCAACCATAGCACAGCGATAATGATGCCGAAAAGTCCCAGCCCGATAAACATTCCCCGCCAACCCATAAACAACATCATGTAGGTAATTAATGGCGGAGCAAAGCCGTTGGCAATTTTCGGTCCCATATTTACAACTGACGCCGCCAAACCGCGCTCTTTTTCAGCGAAATACAATTGGGTGACTTTGCCGGCACAGATAAAAAACGGCGCTTCAGCGATACCCAATAGTATCCGTAGCAAAAACAGCGAAATAAAACCTTGAACAAATCCGCCGGCGACGGTGGCAACTGACCAAGCCAATGTTGACCACAAAAAAATCTTGCCCAACCCCCATTTGTCGACCAGCCAACCCATCGGCAAGTTAGTCCACATATAGGAAATCGCAAATGCCGATAACAACCAGCCCATTTGCACCGAACTAAATCCAAATTCCCCGGCAATTGTCGTGTTGGCGATGCTTAGATTTACCCGGTCGAGGTAGTTCATTACTGAACCCAATAGCATGATGCTGATAATCGTCCAGCGATAATCTTTGAACCAGGGAATGTTGTCTTTCATAATTACCACCATATATTATTTAACCTCACCAGGGATCACAGGGGTTCGTTACGCAAATCATCCGCTCCGCTGTCTTGGTTTCCTGTTGTTTGACCTCAGTGGCGAGCTTTGCCTGTTGCCGTAACCATATTTCCTCGTTCCAGCGGGCGATATAGGCGTTACTGTTTTTTAGAATCATCCCAATGTATTTTGCATAATTATGTTCCGCAAGCGTGTAATTGGCAACGTAACCGGGGACAAGCGCAACCAGGTCGCCATTTTGCGGCATAAATAACGGAGTTTGCAACACAGTTTTATTCGAGGCATATTCCCCCAGCTGCGGGATTACATCGCGGTAGTTTGCCACTCGAAACGCCCGGACTTTTTCTGTCAGCATAGTTTGCATTTTCGGACTGATTGCTGCCCAATCGCCAGCTGTAACCAGACGAATATGCCCGGCTTCAACTTTTTGGTCACTGGCAATCAATGCCGCCAGATAGGTAGCATAGCTACCGCCGCTGCCAAAACCGCTGATTAAGACGCGACTATCCTTGTCGCTCTTCAACGATTCGACAAAAGCGCTAAATACCGGATCTTTTAGTAATTGGTTTAAATCATCGGCAATTGGCTTTATCATGTTGCCGAAAATTGGCGATTCGACGACGAAATCTTTATCCAGCCGGTTAATAAGATCCAGTTGACTGACACCGATGCCGATAATATAGTAGTGCTTGCCGTCGGTATCTAATCGCTTACTGTAAATTGTTGAAAAAGTTGTTACCGGCAGGGCGGCGGTTGGCGTTTGGTAAATACTTTTTCCGTTAAAACGGCTAAGATTAAAATCATGTTTAACCAGATGATTTGCAAACGGGACATAATTATCGTTATAAACCGCCATAGCCGCGCCGGCTGTTAAGCCACCCAAAAATAAATACTGCTGACTGTTGATGTTGGTCAGATCAGCTTTGGTATGAGCCACTGCGGGCTGCAGCGGCATGATTGTAGTGTCAAAGGGGGTTTGGGGCTGTTCGACATTCCAGACATCAGCAATGAAATTCGCGCATATTTTGCCGGCAACTGTTTGATAGAGGCTACTGTTGTCCAGAACATTGGTGTATTCGCAAGGGACGGTAACGATTTTACCCACAGGATAAAAGTTAACTGAATTCATTGTAAGCGCTAACGGGTCATTGGGGCGAATTAAATTAATTACGTTGAGTTTGCCGGTAATCGTATCGGCAAAACCCTTGCCGGCAATTGATGGCGCGGCAAATTGAATAACGTTTAATTGCTGTTGCGGTATTCCAAAATTACGGCTGGCAATTGCGCCGGCGATTAAGGCGAAACCGCCGCCAAACTGCGCGCCGCAAAAAGTCAGTTGCACGTTGACATCTGCTTTGGCGGTTTGACAAAGACTATACAGCTTACTTTTTTGCATTGCCGGCTCGGCAACTGCTGAAAAATAGTTGTGAACGGCATCGTCAAAATCCATATAGCGAACCGGAGCGCCACAATCGGCTACAAACCGGGTAATATTATCCGGCAACAAATTTTGGAAAACGACAAATATTTGCAGTTTTTTGCCAGTTAGCTTGGAATATACGTTGATAAAATCCACACCGCTATTTTCATTTTTAAAACCATAGTTGGCCAACAATTTTGCCGTGCTGGCATTTCCGTTTTGAGAGTTTATCGCCAGTAGCGCTGTAAGAATGGTTTGCTGGTCAGACGCAGAAAACTGATACTGCAAATCCGTGAGTGCGGTGATACGCGGCTGAGCCTGGGTAGTCTCGTCTACCGGAAACTCGGCGCTATATTCTTCTGTCCAAATGTCCTGGATGTTTTTGAATTCAGTTGATACGGAAAAATCGTCGGCATAGCCGATAGTTGAAAACAAGAAAAAAACAAAAATCAGCGGGAGGTTTAGTAGCAATTTTTTATTCATGTTGAACTCCTGCAACTAACACTAGTTTTAAGAGAATTATTTTACACAATTAGTATCTTTTAATCGCTTGCCTTTGTCAATGTTTTTCAGCAGCGTTTATTCCATTAAAACTACAGGTATATTATTCTTTAGCACTTGAAATAATGGTGTATTGTGCTACAATTTTATTACCCTACTTTGTACGAGTAGCGTCTTTTGTTTTGAACCAACAAATTGAGTTAGGGAACCGGACTTCAATTCCAGGCATGTATGACCGCCTTGTAGCGGGAAACGGCAGACGGAGGCGAGAGGCGCCCACCTGTGCGAACAGGTTCGAAAACTCGGGCGCGTTACGGCATATGTGGGGTATTTTTGTCTTTTTATTTGATTGCAGTGTGAAAAACTGCGCTGGAGGAACTTTTGAATAAATTTCGTCCGTTTTTGGAAGCGCCCTGCGGGAGAATTGCCGGTTTTTACGAAAGTGATCAAGCGCTGTTTTTGGGTATCCCGTATGCGTTGCCGCCGGTTGGCGAACGTCGTTGGCAGCCGCCGGTGGAAGCTCCGGCGTTTAGCGGTGTATTTTACGCCGATAAATATGGTGGCACCTGTCCACAACCACGCAGCACCTGGATTGAAATAGCCGAGGGCAGCCAGTCTGAGGATTGTTTGTATCTCAACATTCGCGCGCCGCGCAATGCCAGCCGGCCATTGCCGGTTGCGGTTCATATTCATGGTGGCGGCTACACGATCGGCACTGGTGCAAATGACAATGAAGACGGCAGAAATTTTATCGAGCAGGGAATTATTTTCGTCACGATAAATTATCGGCTCGGACCATATGGTTTTTTGTACCTCGATGAAATTGACGAAAATTGCCCCGGCAGCGGCTGCCTCGGAATTTTGGATCAAATTTCCGCGCTTACTTGGGTGCAAAAAAACATTGCGGCATTCGGCGGAAACCCGAACGAGGTTACAATATTAGGTTGCTCGGCGGGCGGCGGTTCGGTTGCGGCGCTGATGGTAGCGCCTCAAGCCAAAGGTTTATTTAATAAGGCAATCGCTCAAAGCGGTTCGCTGCGGTTGACTAAAAGCGCCGAGAAAGCCGCAGCTGTCGCGCAGACTTTTATGAAATATTCCGGGGCAGCAACTGTGCCGGAAATGCGTGAGCTTTCCCCGGAGGCTTTGTTCAAAGCCTACACGCGAACATTGAAAAAATATGGCTTCACTTCCAAGGAGACCGCTTTTGCGCCGGTGCGCGACGGCGTTGTTTTACCAGAAGAGCCGTTTCTAGCATTGGAACACGGAGCGGCGCAGGGAGTAAAATTATTAACCGGAACGACGCAAAATGAGATGAATGGCTTTAAACATATCTCCTGGATGACAAAAATTATGAGTTTCACTTTGTTCAAACTGTTTATCCCCAAAGATGTCGGGGAATACTTTGGCCGAATCGACGATCAGGTTGCGGAATTCTATAATCATAATTGCAAATCATTGTCCAAGCCGGACCGCTTTTTCAAAGCTGCCACTGCCGGAGTATTCTTAATGCCGCAGTTGCATATGGCTATTACCCAGAGCGCGCACGCGCCGGTATATTTTTACCGGTTTGATTGGGGCGGCAAAGACGGCGCGCTCCATGGCAGCGAGTCGGCGTTTGTGTTTGGTCGGTATGACGCTGATATTAAAGTGGACGGTGAATATCGTAAACCGCCGCAAGCTGTTGTGCGAGCCATGCACAATGCCTGGGCAGCATTTATCAAGACCGGCGTACCGGCTGTTGGCGACACCCATAGCTGGGAGCCGTTTAATGACGAAAATTACCCGACGATGCTGTTAGATGAGAAGTGTGAGCTGAAACATGATCCTGATAAACACGAGCGCATTTTTTGGGATAATCTCAGCTAGTGCTGGTGATGAAAAAGTTAATCAAGTTAATTGCAATTGTTGCATTGATAGTAGCGATTTCTGGCTGTGGCGTAACAGAATTATTCCCGAGCGTAACCGATAATCCGAGTGAACAAATTGAGCTGGTATGGTACACCAATGGCGAGCGACCGGCGGATATGGATATTGTCTTGGCGCAGGCTAATGAATATTTGCTAAGCAAACTCAACAGCACCCTGAAAATTGTGTTTGTCGGGGACAAAGACTACGATACTAAACTCACGACAATTACCACCGCCGCTGAAAAATTTGATATTGCCGCGAGTAAGCCGAATATGTTTGATTACCGGGTGGCATCCGGCGTTGGTTACATCAGTCCGTTAAATGAATTGCTGGAAAAAAATGCCCCGCATTTAAAGGATAAGATCAATCCGGTAGCCTGGTCGGCGGCGCAAATTCGCGGCGAGTGCTTTGCCATTCCGGCGAATTACGGGCTTGCACACCAATTAACCCTGATTAGCAAAGCGCCAATAATCGATTCTGCAGATTTGCTAACAACCTTCGAACAATTTCATGCCGGGAATCCGGGGATGATAGCGATAACTAACTTCGGGGAACTACCACAGTCGGCGAATTTTGATTATGTACTGGATAGTTATTTCCCGGCGGCGGTGCGATTCGATGACAAGACCTGCAAAATAATCAACCAGTTTGAAGATCAAGATTATATCGCGTTGTTAAAAACGATTCGTGTGGCCGCGCAAAAACAATATTACATCAAAGATATGACCGCGCCCGAAGGGCGAAATGTATTTGTTGCCAACAACGCGTTTTCGACCATAGAATCGCTGTCGTATCTCGACCAGTTGACCAAAACCCAGTCAGCCAAAACGTTTTATCTGCCACTTACCAAAAATCAGCGCATTGCTGCGTTGAATGTCAATAGCTCCTCTTTGGTCATTTCGGCTACGAGTGAGCATCCGGCGCGGGCGTTGCGGTTGATAGATTTGTTGTACACCGATGGCTACTTAAAAAATTTGCTGACATTTGGCATTGAAAATAAGCATTACGAAAAAATGCCGGACGGACGTATACGCTTTTTGACCAAACATGTTGATTATCTTATTGAAGAAACAGCTTTTGGTAATGCCTTTTTGGATTATATCCCGGAAAAACAGCCGCTGGAAAAGTGGCAATTGGTGCGAGAATATGACGCTGCCGCCACCGTTTCACCACTTGCCGGATTTATCGTCAACGTTCAGCCGATAAAGCGGTTGCTGCCCGGCTTGATAAATTCAGTATCAAAATACCAGACCGGGTTACGTAGCGGCGCGCTGGATGTTGAACCGGCGGTGCAGGAATTGACTGCTGATTTGAAAGCCAATGGATTAGACGAATTCTTGCAACTGTTGCAGAAACAAGTGGATGAGTGGAAGTTGCGGAAATAAGGAGTGCGATGTTGATAATTGATTTGCGCAGTGATACTGTTACCCAGCCGACCGAGGAGATGCGTGCCGCGATGGCAATTGCGCCGGTTGGTGATGATGTGTATGGTGAGGACCCGACTATTAATGAATTGGAACGCTACGCTGCGGCGTTAGTCGGGAAGGAAGCGGCGTTGTTTGTGCCGAGCGGCACCATGGGCAATCAAATCGCCTTACTCACGCATACCCGGCGCGGCGACGAGGTGGTTTGTGACAAGGACGCGCACGTTTTTTATTACGAAAATGCCGGAGCAGCGGCGCTTGCCGGTTGTCAGTTGCGCCCGCTCGATCATATTGACGGGCGGATAGCTCCCGAAGATTTTTCCAATGCCATTCGCGCGGTTGATGTTCATATGCCGCGCACCAGTCTATTGTGGCTGGAAAATACACATAATCGAGGCGGCGGAACTTGTTATACCCCCAATCAAGTTGAAGAATTAGCAACTATTGCTAAAAAAAACAATATCATGGTTCATTGCGACGGGGCGCGGATTTTCAACGCTGCCACCCATCTCAAGGTTGATGTCAGCGATTTGGTTGCGCACTGTGACAGTGTTATGTTCTGTTTGTCCAAGGGCTTGTGCGCGCCGGTCGGCTCAATCTTGGCTGGCAGTTCTGAGTTTATTGACCGCGCCCGGCAAACCCGCAAATTGCTGGGCGGCGGGATGCGCCAAGCCGGAATTTTGGCGGCCGCCGGAATTATCGCCGTGGGTAAAATGTCGGCGCGGTTAGCTGTGGACCACGCTAACGCCAGAATTGTGGCCGAGCGGTTGGCGGCTAATGGTGTCAATATCAATCTGGATAAGTTGCAGACTAATATAATACTATTTGATCCCCGACCTTATTATGGGGTAGCTGATGAATGTGTACTGGCGCTAAAAACACGCGGGGTGCTGGCTAGCGCGTTTTCAAAAACTGCTGTGCGGTTTGTGTTACATAATGATATTTCTGAGCAGCATATTAATAGTTTAACAGCGGTTATTGCTGAATTATTCAAGAAGGAATAGCGAATGAGCTTGTTTAGCGAACAGGAACGCGAGAATTTGGAGCAGGCAGCGCCGTTGGCCGCGCGGATGCGTCCACGGACACTGGCAGAATTTTTTGGGCAACAGAGCATAACTGGTGAAAATGCTTTTTTGCGTAAACTTATTAATAACGATAATGTTCCATCGCTATTGTTCTTTGGTCCACCCGGTTGCGGCAAAACTACTTTGGCGCATATTATCGCCAATAGCACTAAGTCGCATTTTGAAAAATTGAACGCTGTTGCCGCCGGAACGGCCGATGTAAAGCGCTTGGCAGAAGAAGCCTATCGGCGGTTACGGGACCAGAATATTAAGACTACAGTTTTCATTGATGAGATTCATCGCTTTAACAAACTCCAGCAGGATTCGTTGTTGCCACACGTGGAAAGTGGCGCGATTACTTTGATTGGCGCTACTACCGAAAATCCCTACACCGAAGTAAATCCACCGCTATTATCGCGGATGCGGGCGATCCGGCTGAACGCTTTAGCGCCGACTGATTTGATTAACTTGATGCGCTTGGCGCTAACTGACAATGTGCGCGGCATGGGGACTTGGTCGGTAACAATCTCTGGCGCTGCAGAAGCGCTGATTGCAATGCTAGCGGCTGGTGATGCGCGGGTGGCGTTGAATGTTATCGAGCAAGCAGTGTTTTTGGCGGCATTGCGAACTGATAAACAGATTTCTGCCGAAATCGTCCGCGAACTTACCGGAGAAACCAGACGGGGTTATGATGCCGCGAATAATAATCGCAGCGACATTGTATCGGCATTTATCAAAAGTATGCGCGGTAGCGACCCGCAGGCCGTGGCGCATTATTTGGCGCGGTTATTGAGCGCCGGCGAGGATCCGGAATTCATTGCCCGCCGGATTGCAGTTTCCGCCAGCGAAGATGTCGGCAACGCCGATCCGATGGCGTTGGTTGTGGCGGTTAATGCAATGACTGCAATAAAAAGCATTGGAATGCCCGAAGCCCGGATAATTTTGGCGCAAGCGGCAATTTATATTGCCTGCGCTCCCAAATCCAACGCCGCCTACTGCGCGGTGGATGATGCTATTCGCGATGTAGATAGTATGCCGGTTTGCCCGGTACCGGTATATTTGCGTAACCATTATGACCCGCAGCTGACTGCCGGAAAACGGCAGTACCAGTATCCGCACGCCTTTCCTGGCAACTGGGTAGACCAACAGTATTTGCCGGATGATTTGCTCGGTAAAAAATACTACGCCCCGACAATCAATGGTTATGAACAGAGCATAACCCAACGGCTAGAAAAAAATAGAAAAGCAAAGGAGTGACAGCGTGCAAAAACAGTATCGGATTTTATCAATTAATCCTGGTTCTACCTCTACAAAAATTGCTTTCTTTATTGATGCTCAACCGGTTTTTGTCGAGACAGTGCGGCATAGCGCCGACGAATTGAAGAAGTATGACAAAGTAACTGATCAATACGAATATCGTTATCAGCTGATTTTGCAGGCGCTGGCGAATAACGCGGTTAAGATTAGCGAACTGGACGCGGTGGTCGGACGGGGTGGTCTGATAAAGCCATTAGCCAGCGGAACTTATCGAGTCAATGACGCGATGTGCGCCGATTTGCGAATCGGATTGCAAGGCGAACACGCGTCAAACCTTGGTGGATTGTTGGCGCGCGGTATTGCTGATACCGCCGGCATACCGGCGTTTATTGTCGATCCGGTTTGCGTGGATGAATTGGAACCGGTCGCGCGGATAACCGGGTTGCCGGAAATCAGCCGTCGTAGTTTGGTGCACGCGTTGAATTTGCGCTACGCGGCATTACGCGCGGCAAAGGAATTGAAAAAACCAATCCTCGAAACAAATTTGATTTTGGTACATTTAGGCGGTGGTATTTCGCTTGCCGCGAGTAAAGGCGGCAAGATGATTGATATTTCCAATCCGAACGACGAAGGCGCTTTTTCGCCGGAACGCGCCGGCGGGTTGCCGATGCAGGAATTTATGAAAATGTGCATGAGTGGAAAATATTCTGTTTCTCAGATGAAGAAAAAACTGGTCGGCACGGCCGGTTTAGTTGCGTACCTCGGCACCAGCGACGGCAAAGAAATTCTTCATCGGATTAACGAGGGTGATAAAAAAGCCGAATTGGTAATGAAAGCGATGGCTTATAATATCGCCAAACAAATTGGCGCGTTGGCAACCGTGTTGTATGGAGCAGTGGACGCGATTGTTTTGACCGGTGGATTGGCGCATTCAGCATATTTAACCTCGTTGATTGGCGAACGGGTAAATTGGCTGGGCAAGATATTGCTATACCCCGGCGAAGACGAGATGCAATCGCTGACCGAAGGGGCATTGCGGGTGTTACAGGGTGAAGAACTAGCGAAAGAGTATTAGCAGAAAGAATGAGAAAATGAAAGAATTAAGTAAAATATCGACTAGAAAATTTGCAGTGCTGGTCGGTGAATTTGGTAGTGGTAAATCGGAATTGGCGCTAAACGCGGCCATTCGCGAGCAACGAACGCTGGTTGATTTGGACATCGCCAAACCGATGAATAGTAGCCGCGATTTTCGAGAATTACTGGCTGAACATGGAGTGAAGGTGGTCGGTTCACCGCAAAGCTTTGACCATTTGGAATTGCGGGTGCTGCCCCAGATGATACCGCAAGTCATTCATGGTGACAATTTTGCAGTATTTGATGTCGGCGGTGGCGATTCGGCGATAACTATCGGTCAGTATTCGCAATTGTTAAATGCTGCTACGGCTGATGTATTACTGGTCGTCAATACCTTTCGACCATTTTCGAAAATTACCGCGGAAATCGTTGCCGAAATAGCAGCGCTCCAATCCCGAACCGGGTTACTGATAACCGGCATCGTCTGCAACTGCAATTTGGCGGAAATTACCAATAGTGAAATCGCGCTCGCCGGACTTGCCCAAATCGAGGCAGCCGCGCTGCAGTCCGGGCTGCCGTTGAAGTTCATAGTGTTGCCGGAATGGTTACGGGCAGATGCGATTGCTGTGGACTATCCGATTTATTATTTGCAACGGCATTTTAACTATATTAAGTAGGAGTAGTGGTTGAAGGTTAAGGGTTTAGGGTATGGGGCATGGATTAGGGGTTGATGGAGGGAAGATGATACTTGAAGAAAAACGCATTGACGGTGAAACTTTATTCGAGGGAAAAATATTGACGTTGCAACATGATAATGTTGAATTGCCAAATGGCAACTCGGCCAAGCGCGAGATTGTCCGCCATCCTGGGGCGGTCGCGGTAGTGCCGGTGTTGCCGAACGGCGATATCGTAATGGTGCGGCAGTTCCGCTATCCAATCAGCAAAGATATCTTGGAAATTCCGGCTGGTAAGCTTGATTGCGGTGAGCAACCGGAAGCTTGCGCGCTGCGTGAGTTAGAAGAAGAAACCGGTTATACCGGAACTATTCGTAAACTCATCGCCATTCATACCACCCCGGGATTTTCCGATGAATTGATTCATCTGTATGTCGCCGAAAATTTGCACTTCAAACAACAGAATCTGGATGAAGATGAGTTCGTCAATGTCGAAATATTATCGCGCACTCAGCTAAGGCAGTTGATCCAGAGTGGTGAGTTATCTGATGCCAAATCGCTGGTGGCGTTGATGATGGTTGGAATATAGCGTGTGATTGAAGTTGCTAATCGGCAAATTTTGCACGGTTATATCAAAATGTTTCTTGACTACTTAAATATTGAACGCGGACTGGCGGACAACACGATTGTTTCTTATCGGTTCGATTTGACTGATTTTGTGGTTACGTTAGACAGTGACGCTTTGACTGCGATTAGCAAGCAGGCTATTTTTGGTTATTTAAACTTGCTATTGACCAAAGGGTTGGCAGTTGCGACAATTTCCCGGCATTTGGCGGCAATTAAATCGTTTTGCAAATTTCTGGTCTATGAACGAATCATTGACCGTGATCCATCGGCAGTTTTTGAAACGCCCAAAGGAATTCAGCGGTTGCCAAAAGCCATTTCGCTGGAAGATGTCGTGTTAATATTGAAGGCCATTGATACAACCGATATATATGGCATTCGCGACCGGGCAATGCTCGAAACGCTGTATGCTACAGGAATTCGCGTTTCGGAACTTATCGGTATCGATTGTTCGAAAATCAACTATGATATGCGCTTCGTGCGGGTATTTGGCAAAGGTGCTAAAGAGCGGATTGTGCCAATCGGCGGCATCGCGTTAAATTGGCTGAAGCGTTATTTGAACGAAGCTCGCGGCAGCTTTCACAAAACCAAAGCCACCGACGCGTTATTTTTGAGTGTGCGCGGCACGCGGATGACCAGGCAAGGGTTTTGGAAAATTCTTAAAGCCCATGCCTTGAATGCCGGAATCGATAAAGTCATCACTCCGCATACTTTTCGTCATTCGTTCGCTACCCATTTACTCGATGCCGGCGCGGATTTGCGGATTGTTCAGGAACTGCTAGGACACGTGGATATTTCCTCAACGCAAATATATACGTTTGTGTCCCGCAAGCGGTTGCGAGAAATTTATAATAGCGCGCATCCGCGGGCGTGATGCCCGTTTTCATCAATGGCAACGCTTCAATATGCAGTTGTGTAAAATCTGTACAGAAATAATTTTCGCAAGCAGGAATTTATCATAATCACGTCGAAATATATTACTACAAACTTATTTGGAGGTATTTGATGTTTAACAGAGCAATTATTGTAGTCTTAGACAGCGCCGGAGTCGGCGCAATGCCGGATGCTGCCGATTATGGCGATGTCGGTGCAAGTACTATTCCCAATTTAGCCAAAGCCGTCGGTGGAATTGCGGTCCCTAATATGGAAAGAATGGGCTTGGGGCGCATTGCCGAAATAACCGGCGTTGATCCTAACAAAGCCGCAGTTGGCGCTTACGGTAAAATGGCCGAAGTGTCACCCTGCAAAGATACTACCGGCGGGCATTGGGAAATTGCCGGTTCACCAATGGATTTCGCTTTCCCGTATTACACCGAAAATGGTTTCCCTGAAGACGTTCTCGAAGCGTTTTTGCGTGAAACTGGCGAGAAAGGCATTCTCGGCAACAAAGCCGCTTCTGGTACGGAAATCATAACTGAACTGGGTGATGAGCATATGCGGACTGGTTTCCCGATAGTATATACCTCTGCCGACAGTGTGTTCCAGATTGCTGCCCATGAAGATGTTATACCCCTACCGCGGTTGTATGAATTGTGTAAAATCGCCCGTGAAAAAGTTATGATTGGCAAGCACGCTTGCGGTCGCATAATTGCCCGTCCGTTCAATGGTGGAAATGGCGTATATAATCGTACTTCTAACCGTCACGACTATAGTATGCGTCCACCTAAACGGACGATGATGGACGAGTTACAGGACGCTGGCTACATGACTGTCGGCGTGGGCAAGATTTTTGATATTTTCGACGGCGTTGGTGTTAGTGAAACCAAATCTACCAAAGGCGATATTCACGGTCTGGAAGTAATGCTCGACTTTATGAAACAAAAACAAAATGATAAAGGGCTGATATTTGTCAATCTAGTAGATTTTGATATGTTATATGGTCATCGCCGTGATCCGCATAAGTATGCCAAGGAATTGGAATGGTTTGATGGCGCGTTAAATACTATTAAAGCGGACATGACTGATAGCGACTTATTGTTCATAACCGCTGACCATGGTTGTGATCCGACATTTACCGGAACCGATCACACCCGTGAATATGTGCCGTTGCTGGTATATCACAAGCATATTGGTCTGATTGATCTTGGCATCCGCAATTCGTTCGCCGATGTCGCCGCGACTATTATTGAGAATTTTGATTTGCCGAAGTTGCCTGACGGCGAAAGTTTCTATAAACAAATCGCCTAGCAACACCATCCCCAATACCCCATACCCTATCCCCTAACTCCCCGAATATCCCAAAATTTGACAGGTCTGGTATAATGTATTCTAGCGTAACGCTAAATATGTTAATTTTGAGGGTATATGAGTAGTATTTTAGTTTTAGTAATTCAATTGGCAATAGCTTATTGGGTATATAGTGACGCCAAGAAAATCGGAATGCCGCAGATGCGAATATTGATGTGGACTTTAGGTACGGTGGTAATTCCGTTGCCAATGTCACTGTTGGTAGTTGCCGGATATTTCTTCATTGGCAAAAAAAGCGTTAAACCGCCGCAGGATGACAACACGATTGACATCCAAGCCGAGGTGATGCCGGAAGTCGAAGCCAAACCTGATAGTGTATCCGGCTACAAAAAACCGGTAATGTACTGTCAGATGTGTGGCGCCGAAGTGCCGTTTGACAAGAGCGCTTGTCCAAAATGTAACTCAATCGTTAGCTAGTATCGCGCCCGTAGCTCAGGGGATAGAGCGTCGGCCTCCGGAGCCGAAAGCGCAGGTTCGATTCCTGCCGGGCGCACCAAGAATTATAAGGGTTTGCAGCTGTTGCTGTAAGCCCTTTTTTTGTTGTGTACAACAATGTGTACAACGATTTTGGTTTCAGCGCTGGCGCCGCACAATAAATTTCAAGTACTTGACATCATGTTGCATTGTATCTATGATGATGTAATTAATAAAACATCCATACAAAGGAGGCGCACATGGTAAGATCTGGGAAGAGACTAATCAAATATATTGGATTAATGAATTTAATTGTTCTTTTGCTTTGCATTTTAGTTGTTGATTCATTGGCTTGTTCTGAGGTTTTTATAAACAAGGGCGGCATGGTCAAGGTTTCAGCCCGCAACTTTGACTTCAATAACGCCGGCGATGGTTTTATACGATTCAGTCCCGTAGGTACAGCAGGGCAGGCTCAATACACACCCCAAAATTGTCAACCACTGAAATGGACGAGCAAATACGCATCTATAACATTCAATCTATCCATTGCAAAAAGCCAGTCACCGAAAGATGGTGAGTACGGAGCTGGCGTTGATGGCATTAACCAGGCTGGCCTTAAGGTAGGAACTTATTTTTTGGCTTCCTCTGTATTCCCGGAACAGGCAGCTCGAAATACCTTGGACATTGGCTCGCTGATGCAGTACTTGCTTGATAATTGTAAAAGCGTTGATGAAGCGCTTGCTGATTTGGCCAGCGGTCGGTATCGTGTAACATCTACACCGACTGGTGGTGTTGAAATCAAACTTCATTTATTCCTACACGATGTTCAAGGGGTGTCGGCGATAGTCGAATTTATAGACGGTAAAATAAAAGTCACTTACAATCCTGCGATTCCGGTACTGACCAACAACACTTACGGCCAGTCCATTGAATATCTTAAGCGATACTCCGGGTTTGGTGGTGATTTGGCAATTCCAGGCTCTGTTGATTCGCTCGACCGTTTTGTTCGCGGTGTTTATTACTGGGAAAATCTCGCAATACCCAAAAATTCAATCCAAGCAATAAATTACGGTTTTGCCGCTATTCAAATTCTTTCGGAATCACCAGGGTTTCGTCATGGTTGCACGTTGTGGACGATTGTAACCGACCTTGACAACAAAAAGATTTCGTTTCGAACATTGAGCAGTCCGACACTTGCCAGCATCGATCTGAACAAACTATCGGCAACTGTGAAGAAATCGCACAGTATCAACATATTGCGAACGGACCTGTCGGGTGACATCAGCGATATGTTTCAACAAGATTGACGTTGCCGACGAATTAGAAAAAGTCGAGCCACTGCTGACCAATCTAGATAGCGCTGCGGGCGATGGTGATTTGGGAATAAGTATGTGCCGTGGCGCTGCAGCGATACGCGCATTGCCGGATAGTGCATGGACTAGTGAAGTTAGTATGTTAAATTCGATTGGCGAGGCGCTCGAGAAAGCCGTTGTAGCAGCAGAAGACAGCGCCAAAAAGACCGCGCAAAACTGGAGCGGGCTAGTTACTTGGGAGAAAGGGCTTTAGGCGTACAGGATGCCGGTGCGGCA
>JBAXTZ010000060.1:0-16725 GCA_037129925.1 Bacillota bacterium | reverse complement strand
AATCCGTCGTTTCTCTGGCGCATTAAGCCAAACCGTCGCTACTGTTCGCGAAGCGAGCGGCGTAAGCGGTACTGTCTGAGCGCAGCGAGTTTACCGCGCGCCGCCCGCAAGTGATTACAGTAGCAGGTGAAGGCTTACCGCGCCCGGCTTTTTTGCTTACTTTTTGAGCCTGGCAAAAAGTAAGGCGCATACAATCGGCGCAGCCGATGTGCGAAACTACAAACTCAGTCGCGCCCATTCCGGATACTGAGCGCTCCTTCAAACAGTACGGTTTTTTTACGTTCACTTGTTGAAGCACAATTAGCGGCTCGAATTAATGCGCTGATTGGAGCGACGGAGTAAATTGATACTGAACCTGACTTAACTATCAAATTTCGGATTTGAAAACAATATCAAATCCATACCCTTGTACGCGGTGCATTGCTTGAAACCACGGCAACCGGAAATCTAACAAAAAAACCAACGGCGAAATATGCATTAACAATCAAATTTACCGCGAAGTAATCCCGCGCGAACAGGCGTGGATAATTCAGCCGACGATATTGCAACAATCAGCCTAGTATATTGACGAACGCGACGCAAGCCACGGTAGCCTTCATATATTTGACCGCACCCCTGGAAAATCTTGGGATGAAAAGTATTTATCCGCGAGGAAACGGTTAGTGGCAAGATTATTACAATATACGGAATGTAAATTGGCAACAATAATTAATCGAAAAGATTATAAAACCACCGTTACTCAAAATAGCCTGTGAATCAAAATAACCTTGACAAATAGCGCGCATAACAATATTATTAAGTCAGCCATCCCCCGTAAACTTCCGAATTGGAGGTCGAAACATGGCGCTAGTATTCATTATTATCAATATTTATCCGGCAAAAAACACCAGTTGACAGGTAGTCGCGCAGACTGCTTGTTAGTGGTGTTTTTCGTTTTTGGTTGAAAATTTGGTTAAGATTATAATTTTTTTCGATAGAAAAAGTGGAGGAGCGTTATGAAACAGACCAGAAAAATTCGCCGTAGTTGGCTGAAAATTATTCCGGAGTGGATGAAATGTTTTTGCCGGTCGGTATCCGGCACCGTGAAACGCGCCAGACTATGGGCAGTGGAGAAAAAATCGCGAATTCAAAAATATGTAAGCAGCGCTTACAAGTCGGCAAAGGCCGGGGTGGCGCGTTGCATAACCGCCCACACCAAAGAGTGGGCAGCGGCAGCATTGGCAGCCGGGCTGGTGATCGCGCCCTATACGGTGAATATTTCGCCGGAACTGTCAACTGTCAACTGTCAATCGTCAATTGCATTTGCTGCACCGACGGGACCGACTGTCGTTGCCGGAACAGTTACTAAAATTACTCACGGAGCGTTTACTCAGATAACCCAAACCAGCCAACGTGCGGCGATTGACTGGGAAAGTTTTAATGTTGCTTATGGCGAGATGGTCTACTTTAACCAAGGCTTAGGTCCCGTTAGCGCCACGCTCAACCGCGTAACATCCACCGGGCCGAGCACTATTAATGGCTCGATTGGGGCGCCGGGACAAGTTTATTTTGTCAATCCCAACGGCATTATGCTTCAAGAAAACGCCAACATTCATGTCGGCGGTCTGGTGTTGTCGGCCGGCAACATGACGACCGGGCAAATGAGGGACTTTGTCGCCAGTGGCGCGTTTGTGACGAATGGCGCGTACACTTCGCCTATATCTGTTGCAAGTAATTATCCGATAAAAATTTCCGGAGAAGCTAATGGTATAGCTGTACTGCAAGATTCCTCACAACTTTCGTTGTACAGTGCTATTGAGGCACCTGGTGTCACAGTTACATTGAACAATGCCGGCACTATAGAATTAAGTTCTGAAATTGATACTTACGCCGTAAGCGGCAGCGGCGCTGGCGGCGCGGTAAATATCAGCGGTATAAACGATGTTAACTTTAGCGGTACAATTGTGACTACTGCTTACAACGGTTCGAGCGGTGCGGTCACAATTAATTCTAGCGCCGGTGCAGTTAATATTGCTGGATGCACCATAAATACTGTAGGTAATGCCAATTATGAGGACGGTTCCCAGAGCGGCGCGGTTAATGTCACTGCCCAAGGAAATCTTGTGGTGGGTAACGCATATATCAATACTTCTGCTAACTATACCATTGCGGGCGATGTCAACTTTCTTTCGACTGCCGGCAGTATTGATATCGGTGCTGCCATGATCCTCGCGCACTCCAATGCTAACCTATCGAACGTTAAAAACAACAAGGTCGCTGGCGACGTAAATGCCACTGCAACCGCGGCGGTTGTCGGCGGAGTACAATTTAGCGGCACTCCAACAATCTCTACACGAGCTTACACTTCAGGTGCCTTTATCGTCACCAATCCGGCGGATGATGTTATCGGCACGGCAAAAGCAGCAACCTATTCCGCCATTCTCCTGAACAGCGATGTTGTGATTCAAAATTCCGCCAGCATCACTCAACAGGCCGGGGTTGTTATTCAGCCGTCGGACTACGTTAATGGTACACCCATGCTCACCTACGCGGCGCCGGCAATCACCTTGGCAGCCGGTGCCCAGATTATTCTCGCTCCGACCTCTGAAGTCCTCGGAATCAACCTGCTCGCCGGTAAAGGTACAACTACCGGCGTTCTGACGCTGGCGGACAACGCTGTGTTAGACGCAGGTAAAGGCTTTGTCCGACTGCAGTCCGGCAGCGCAAATTCGGCTACCAACAATTTCTCGTCGTTGGCAACGATTCAGGCGAACGGCGGCTATCTGTATCTCGCGCCGGGTACTGTTGACGCGCCGATCACGTTCGCTGACGGTCTGGCAGTAACTGGTGCCTATACCTTGAACAAGACCTGGTTCGACAAAACCTCTGGTATCTTCAAGGACGGATTTAACCATATTAGCATCGGCTACACCGAGTGGGATCCGGTGACCCAGCAAGCGATTAGAGGCACCGGCACCGCGACCATGACTGCTGACTATAGCTTTGCCGACAATGTAGAGCTATCTTGCGGCGATGCGAGTATCAGTCACAACATTAGTGTTGACGGTCAGTTGTCTGTTTATTCCAGCGCTACTATCACCCAGGGCGCCGGAACCAGTATTGTCGCCAACAACGACAATAGCAGCTATTACAATCGCGCCGGAATACTTTATTTTGCTCAAAAAGACATTGTCATTAATAACGGCGTGACTTTCAGCGCTACCAACAGTGATCCGGAACTTATCCCGACGCTAAATGTAGGGTTGTATGCCGGTAATGGCGGCAGCCAACCAGAGGAAGGTCAGGGAGCGGCGGCGCTGCTTCCAGCCGGTTCCGTCTATATCAACGGTGATCAAAAAGCGCCGGTAGTGATGACGAACGTCGGCTATCTTGAGGTTAGCGGTCAAAACGTCTCTGACGCCGGCACCGTCGGTGTGCGTGCTACTTACCTAAACGCCAGCAACGACGGCAACTACTACAATAATTATTCTCTGAACGGTCATGGCACCGACGCGGGCGTGGTCCTGGAAAATGTTACCATGATTGGCACTTACTTGAATATCTACGGCTACGGCGCGACGCTGCCGGATGGTAGCGGTGCTGCTGACGGCATACGTTTTTCCGGCGTGAACAATTTCGCGCTTTCTTACAGGGTTAGCATAGATGGCAGAGCCGCGGGTCCGGAGATCGGCGTGAATAGCTATGGTGTGGATTTTGGCACTAACACTACAATTTCTTCAGAAAATTATGTCGAAATCAATACTGACAGTATCAAATACTCTGGCGGCAGTTCGCAGGTGGCCGCCGAAAACAATATATGGATTGGCAATTGCAACTATGATGTCTCACCAACGGATACTTTGATCGCCGACGACACTGTCGCGCCGCTTGTCGGCGGACTGACGTTGCGGTCAAGGTGGTTCAACGGCACTGACCGGCTATTTAAGGCGAATAATACGCTGTACATTGAAGCCGATGGGGCCAACCTTCAGGTTAAGGGCAATGTAAAGTTTAATGATAATCTGGCTCTGGAAAGTTATTTACTTTGGTACGATGTTATCGGCGGATCGATCGCTATCGACTCCGGAGCCACACTAACCGCGGATAAAACCTTAAGCTTGTACGCGGATGCCGCCATTGACGGCGCTGGCGCGATAATCAATACTTCCGGCAATCCGGATGCGCCGAACTACAGCTATTTCGAAGCGAATAATGGCGACATCATACTTAACAACAACAACGATTTTGACATTATTGATTCTGTTAACGGGAATAATGGGTCGGTCAGCATAACCGATAAAAAGGACTTGAGCCTGGGTCATATTTACGCCGCTGGCGATGTAACCCTGAATATGCTCGCCGGAACGCTGACGTTACAAGATATTGGCGGTGAGGAGAATATCTGGGCCGGCGGCGCTGGCGCAGACCGCAACACGAAGTCTATTGCAGTCAATGCCGGCGGTGCCGACAGAAATGGCAGAATCGTCAATAACAACTCCAGCCTGACACCATTTGTGGCGGCACATGTTAATACAGAAGAAACCCCGGATGCCTACTGGACATTATTTATGGGCAAAGGC
The DNA here is from genome assembly GCA_037129925.1 of Bacillota bacterium. Lineage (GTDB taxonomy): Bacteria > Bacillota > Negativicutes > JBAXTZ01 > JBAXTZ01 > JBAXTZ01. The sequence continues at coordinate 12,166 of JBAXTZ010000060.1, read as the reverse complement.
ATCAACCAGGAACTGGGCACGTTAGCCACCGGCGAGGAAAGCACGCTGATTGGCTATACTTACAATCCGAATTTTGACTGGTCGTTGACTGCAAACGCCACCAATTACTTTGTATATAGCAACAACAACGCCGGACGGACGTTCACGCTGACTGCGAATAGCTACGGCACTACTTACGGCGAAGCGCTGACGGTCGCGGCTGATGGATTTAATGTGGCATGCGACGCGGAGTGGTCCGGCAATCACACCGGTTCGGCTTTTGTAAGTTCGTTGTACACTACGACTACCAACGCCGGGATCTATACCGATAAGATTATTATGAACCGCGACACCTGGACGGCAACCGATTCTCAAGCCGACGATGATTACATATCAGTCAATGGTAATTTGAATGTCGCAAAACGCCCGGTTGCGATAACCACGACCGCCGCCGACCGGGTTTACGGCTCGGCAAACGTCTTCGGACACATCGACCAGACTGGAACCGAAGGTAGCGGCTCCGGGTTGATAAACGGCGATTATGTTGCCAGCGTAGAATACTACACCAACGGCGGAACGACGGCCAATGCTGGATTCGGCTATAACGCGGCAGTCATCGGCGGAACGCTCGGACAAGGCGACGTCAACAACTACGACATCCAAACGACCGCAGCCAGCTTCACGATAACCCAGGCGCCGATAACGTTCACGGGCTTCCAAGGCAGCCGGACATACGGTCAGGAGAACGAAGCTATCGTCTATCAGGGAACGATTAACGGGATAATGGAATGGGACAGCCTGGCATTGAGCGGGAGTGTCAACGACGAATCAATAACCAATAAGAGCAACGCCGGGGGCTACGCGGCGTATGCCAACAAACTGACCGCGGCAGTTACGGGCGATGCCGCAGCCAACTACTACGTAAGCGGCTCGAACCTTGGTAACTTGGCAATCGGCAGAGCGCCGATAACCATCACCGGTTTCAAAGGCAGCCGGACCTACGGAGCTGACAACAGCGCGATTGCCTATCAGGGTGCGCTAGACGGAGTGATGAGCTGGGATAGCCTGGGTTTGGTCGGCAGTGTTAACGACGAATCAATAACCAATAAGAGCAACGCCGGCGGTTACGCGGTCTATGCCGGCAAACTGACGGCTACGGTTAGTGGAACGGCTGTAGGAAACTACTATGTTGTCGGTAGCAAACTCGGCAACCTGGCAATCGGCAGGGCGCCGATTACCCTAGCCGGCTTCAAAGGCAGCCGCACCTATGGACAGGAAAACGACGATATTACCTATCAGGGAACGATTGCTGGCGCAATGGAATGGGACGCGCTGGCTTTGACCGGCAGTGTCAATGACGCGGCGATAACCAGCCATAGTAACGCTGGCGGCTACGCGGTCTATACCAATAAATTGACGGCTGCAGTTACTGGCTGCAAATCAGCCAACTACTACATCAGTGGTAGCAACCTCGGTAATCTGGCAATCGGCAGGGCGCCGTTAACGTTCGTAGACTTCAAGGGCAGCCGGACCTATGGCGCGGATAATAGCACGATAGCATACACCGGCTGGCTAAACGGAGTAATGAGCTGGGACGCACTGACCATTGGCACCAGCGTAAACGACCCGACGATAACCAGCCATAGCAACGCCGGTGGCTACGCGACCTATGCAGATAAACTGACCGCAACGTTTGGCGGAGCGGCGGCGGTAAACTATTATAGCGTCGGAAATAATCTCGGCAGTTTGGCAATCTATCGGGCGCCGATAACCTTAACCGGCTTCCAGGGCAGCCGGACCTATGGACAGAACAACGGCTACGTCGACTATCAGGGAACAATGGCCGGAGTGATGGAGTGGGACGCAACTCATCTGACCTTGGGCGGAAATGTCAATGACGCGGCGATAACCGACCACAGTAACGCTGGCGATTACACAGTCTATGCCAACAAATTGACGGCAGCGGTGGAAGGTTGTGCTTCAGCCAATTACTATGTTAGCGGAAACAGTCTCGGCAATCTGGCAATCGACAGAGCGCCGATAACCTTCAACGGTTTCAAAGGCAGCCGAACCTACGGACAAGACAACGAAATGATAAACTATCAGGGAACAATTAATGGCGCAATGAGCTGGGACAGCCTGGCTATGAGCTGCAGTGTAAACGACGAATCGATAACCAGCCACAGCAACGCCGGCGGTTACGCGGTTTATGCCAACAAACTGACCGCGATAGTTGCCGGAGATGCCGCCGCCAACTACTACGTAAGCGGCTCTAACCTCGGTAACCTGGCAATCGGCAGAGCGCCGTTAACGCTGACCGGTTTCAAAGGCAGCCGGACCTACGGCGCGGACAACAACACGATAACCTATCAGGGAGCGCTGGCCGGAGTAATGTCTTGGGACAGTGTGGGCGTGGGCGGCAGTGTTAACGACTTGGCGATAACCAACCAGAGCAACGCCGGGGGCTACGCGGCATATGCCAATAAGTTGACAGCAGCAGTAGCAGGTGAAGCTGGCGGCAACTACTACATCAGCGGCAACAAGATTGGTAGCCTGGCAATCGGCAGAGCGCCGATAACGCTGAGCGGATTCCAGGGTAGCCGGACTTACGGACAGGAAAACACAGCTATTGCCTATCAGGGAACAATGACCGGTGTAATGAGCTGGGATCATCTGAATCTGGGCGGCAGCGTCAACGACGCGGCGATAACCAGCCACAGCAATGCCGGTGGTTATGCTGACTATGCCGATAAACTGACCGCGTCGCTATCTGGCACACCGGTCGGCAACTACTACCTGAGCGGAAGTAAATTGGGTAACCTGGCAATCTATCGGGCGCCGATAACCTTTAGCGGCTTCCAAGGTAGCCGGACCTACGGACAAGACAATGAAATGATCAACTATCAGGGAACGATGAGCGGAGCAATGGCCTGGGATACCCTGACCATGGTCGACAGCGTAAACGACGCGACGATAACCAGCCACAGCAACGCCGGCGGCTACGCGGCGTATGCCAACAAACTGACCGCAACATTTGCGGGAGCGGCAGCCGCCAACTACTACGTGAGCGGAAGCAACCTCGGCAACCTGGCAATCGGCAGAGCGCCGATAACGTTCACGGGCTTCCAGGGCAGCCGGACCTACGGACAAGACAACAGTGCTATCGCCTATCAGGGAACGATGAGCGGAGCAATGGAATGGGATACCCTGACCATGGTCGACAGCGTAAACGACGCGACGATAACCAACAAAAGCAATGCCGGCGGCTACGCGGCGTATGCCAACAAACTGACCGCAACGTTTGTGGGAGCATCAGCCGCCAACTACTACGTGAGCGGAAGCAACCTCGGCAACTTGGCAATCGGCAGAGCGCCGATAACGTTCACGGGCTTCCAGGGCAGCCGGATCTACGGAGCGGACAACAGCACGATAGCCTATGAGGGAACGATGAGCGGTGCAATGAGCTGGGATACGTTGTATGGGATCGGCAGCGTAAACGACGCGACGATAACCAGCCGCAGCAACGCCGGCGGTTACGCGGTTTATGCCGACAAACTGACCGCTTGGGTTATGGGAGAAGGCGTAGCCAACTATTACATTAGTGGCAGCAACCTCGGTAATCTGGCAATCGGCAGAGCGCCGATAACGTTCACGGGCTTCCAGGGCAGCCGGACCTACGGAGCGGAAAACAACACGATAGCCTATCAGGGAACGATGAGCGGAGCAATGAGCTGGGATACCCTGACCATGGGCGGCAGCGTCAACGATGCAGCGATAACCAACCAAAGTAACGCCGGCGGCTACGCGGTCTATGCCAACAAACTGAACGCGACGTTTGCGGGGGCGGCAGCAGCCAACTACTACGTGAGCGGCAGCAATCTCGGCAATCTGGCAATCGGCAGAGCGCCGATAACCATAACCGGATTCCAGGGAAGCCGAACCTACGGAGCTGAAAACAGCACGATTGCCTATCGGGGAGCGTTGGCTGGCGTAATGGAGTGGGACAGCCTAAGCTTGGGCGGCAGCGTAAACGACGCAACGATAACCAGCAAAAGCAACGTCGGCAGCTACGCAGACAAACTGACAGCGGCGATATCGGGAACCCCGGTAGCCAACTACTACATAAGCGGAAACAAACTCGGCAACCTGGCAATCAACCAGGCGCCGATAACGTTCACGGGCTTCCAGGGCAGCCGGACCTACGGAGCTGAAAACAGCACTATTGGCTATCAGGGAACAATGACCGGCGTAATGGAATGGGACAACCTGGCATTGAGCGGCAGTGTCAACGACGAATCAATAACCAATAAGAGCAACGCCGGCGGCTATGCGGCGTATGCCAACAAACTGACCGCAACATTTGCGGGAGCGGCAGCAGCCAACTACTACACAAGCGGAAACAACCTTGGCAATCTGGCAATCGGCAGAGCGCCGATAACATTCACCGGTTTCCAAGGCAGCCGGACCTATGGGCAGTACAACAGCGCAATTGGCTATCAGGGAACGATGAGCGGAGCAATGAGCTGGGATACCCTGACCATGGTCGGCAGCGTAAACGATGCGACGATAACCAGCCATAGCAACGCCGGCGGCTATGCGGCGTATGCCAACAAACTGACCGCGACGTTTGCGGGGGCGGCAGCAGCCAACTACTACACAAGCGGAAACAACCTTGGCAATCTGGCAATCGGCAGAGCGCCGATAACATTCACCGGCTTCCAAGGCAGCCGGACCTACGGACAAGACAACAGCGCAATTGGCTATCAAGGAACGATGAGCGGTGCAATGAGCTGGGATACCCTGACCATTCACGGCAGCGTAAACGACGCGACGATAACCAACCAAAGTAACGCCGGCGGCTATGCGGCGTATGCCAACAAACTGACCGCAACAATAGCGGGAGCGGCAGCCGCCAACTACTACGTGAGCGGCAGCAATCTCGGCAACCTGGCAATCGGCAGAGCGCCGATAACATTCACCGGTTTCCAAGGCAGCCGGACCTACGGACAAGACAATGAAATGATCAACTATCAGGGAACGATGAGCGGTGCAATGAGCTGGGATACCCTGACCATGAACGGCAGCGTAAACGACGCGACGATAACCAGCCGAAGCAACGCCGCGGTCTATACGAACAAACTGACCGCAACAGTTGCGGGAGCGGCAGTAGCCAACTATTACATAAGTGGCAGCAACCTCGGTAATCTGACAATCAACCAGGCACCGATAACGTTCACGGGCTTCCAAGGCAGCCGGACCTACGGACAAACCAACAGTGCTATCGTCTATCAGGGAACGATGACCGGAGCAATGAACTGGGATACCCTGACCATGGTCGACAGCGTAAACGACGCGACGATAACCAGATACAGCAACGCCGGCGGTTACGAGGCGTATGCCAACAAATTGACCGCGACAATTGCGGGAGCGGCAGCCGCCAACTACTACGTTAGCGGCAGCAACCTCGGCAACCTGGCAATCGGCAGAGCGCCGATAACATTCACGGGCTTCCAGGGCAGCCGGACCTACGGACAAACCAACAGTGCTATCGTCTATCAGGGAACAATGACCGGTGCAATGAGCTGGGACACCCTGACCATGAACGGCAGCGTAAACGATGCGACGATAACCAACCAAAGTAACGCCGCAGTCTATACGAACAAACTGACCGCCACAGTTGGGGGAGCGGCAGCCGCTAACTATTATGTAAGCGGAACCGGACTCGGCAACCTTGCGATAGCAAGCGCTCCGGTAACGCTAAGCAGCTTCCAGGGCAGCCGAACCTATGGAGCAGAAAACAGCACGATTGCCTATCAGGGAGCGCTGGCCGGTGTAATGGAATGGGACAGCCTAAGTGTGGGCGGCAGCGTAAATGACGCAACGATAACCAGCCACAGCAATGCCGGCGGTTACGCGACGTATGTCAACAAATTGACGGCAGCGCTCACGGGAACCCCGGCAGCCAACTACTACATAAGCGGCAATAAACTCGGTAACCTGTCAATTGGGCAGGCGCCGATAACGTTCACGGGTTTCCAAGGCAGCCGGACCTACGGAGCTGAAAACAGTACGATTGCTTATGAGGGAACGATGAACGGGGTAATGAGCTGGGATAACCTGGTTGGGGTCGCCGGCGTAAACGACGCAACGATAACCAGCCACAGCAACGCCGGTGGTTATGCGGTTTATGCCAACAAACTGACCGTCATGGTTATGGGAACTGGCGTAGCCAACTATTACATTAGCGGCAGCAACCTCGGTAACCTGGCAATTGGCCGGGCGCCGGTCAGCTTCAACGCTATCGGCGGTGCGCGGATTTATGGCGATCCAAACAGCACCGCTGTCTACACCACAACAGTAACCGGTGTGATGCCGTGGGATGTCGTGGCAGGAACAGTAAGCGTCAGCAATACCCTGAAAGCAACGATAACCCAGGCGAGCAATGCCGGTGAGTATGCAGACGGAGTGACCGCCGGAATAGCCGGAACGGCAGCAACCAACTACTATATTCCGGCGGCAGCCACCAAGACCGGAATGTTCATCATCACCCCGGCACAGTTAAGCGTAACGGCGAGTAACGCGACAAAGCTGTACGGGGCGGCAGTGCCGGTATTTACCGGAACGGCAACCGGCTGGAAAAACAGCGACGGCGACCAAATGTTGACCGGATTTGTGGCATACGATGAACTAGGCGCTCTGGTAACGGCGGCGTCGCATGTACCGTACAACGCGGATACGATATCGGCAGCAGCAGCGACCGCCGGAAGCAACTACACGATAGTCAGCCGGACGGACGGCTCGTTGCAAATCAACCCGGCACCGGTAGTATTTGACCACGCGGACAGCGTTAGCATGACTACCGGACCGCTACCGGTATTCACCGGTGTTGCAACCGGCTGGCAGCCGGTAAACAGTGACGGTAATCAGTTGCTGGTCGGCTTCCGGACGAACGCGCTAAACCCGGCGCGGGAAGGTGTGTTTACAATCTATGCCGACCGCGTGGGAATCGCCCTTAACAGTTTTGGCACTTACGACTACTATATCACTCTTGATTCGCCGCGTATCAACGGCGTGCTGACGGTAACCGCAACGCCGGTGTTGCCGGTGCCTCCAGCTACGCAAGTGCCGCCAGTTACGCCGTAGTCACTGCCGACAAGCAGACCCCGCTATGGTTCGTGTCAGCGATAAGTTATTAATATTCGTTGACACGAGTCATTATAATGTGAGATAATTTTGATACATATCAAATAAGGAGCATGACGAAGTGATAAAATACGCCGAAGGTATCGCCAATATCAATTTTACTAACAATATGGTCAAACTCGACTACGCGGTGCAAGAGCATACCGCGCAATCACCAGACGGCAAACCGGTACTCAGCCTCAGCCAGCGCGTGGTAATGCCACTTGAGGGATTTTTGCAAGGCTTTCAATTGCAAGAGCAACTGGTTGCCAAACTGATCGCCGATGGCGCAGTATCACGAGCCGCCAATGGCGTTGCCGCGAGCGTCGAAGCGCCGTCGGCAGTCGAAATCGGAGTGTAAACAACTTAAATAAAAGGAGAAAGACATGGAAAACACCAAACAAACTTGGGAACAACCGGAATTGAAGCGATTGGCTACGGAGCAAACGATGAACACCTCAGGTGGACCTGCTGATGGTGGTGTTGGTGGATCGTAATCAATGCTAAAAATTACAGTTCAGAAAAAGGCATCAAGATTGATGCCTTTTTCTATGAGGTTTGCTAATGATATTGACCGCAATTGACCGGTCGTTGGCACCGCAAACTAATCTGGAAAATCAAAGTACTAATTTTGCGCTCAACAACACCCATCCGGCGCTGGTGGGTGGAAAATATTATTGTAAGCGAATCAAGGCTGCAGTATATTACTTAATGGGCAGCTATTATGCGACGGCGCTGGCACCTCTGGAACAGCGACTGGCGGATTTATTCTTTAACTACGGTTGGGATTTTGTCCAGTATTTGGGTGACGACTATGTAATTATTATCCATAGCAGCAACGGTGAAATAGCGGCATTTCGCGGACCGGGTGGCAGAGTTCCCTTGTATTATGCGGAGCACTGCGAGCGAGTGGTGTTTGCCACGACCTATCAGCCGTTGCTCGCACTGCCGCAGGTCAGCCGGCAATTGAATGAACAGTGGCTGATTAATTTTTTGTCTCTTACGACTGTTCACCATGATGCTCATGCTGAAATAACACTGTATCGAGAAATTAAACAGGTGCCGCCGAACGCCGTATTTATTAAGAACGCCCACACGAAAATTGACAACAAAGATTACTTCGAGAATGCGAAACAATTGGCATTAGGTGATTCAGTTGATTATGAACGGGCTTTTCGCGCTGTTGTAAGCCGTGCCACTGGTAAGTTGCTGACCCCGGGCGGCAAAACCGGGGTAATGATGAGTGGCGGCTTGGATTCGACGACGGTGGCGGCGTTTGCCGCCGAACAATTTAAAAAAAATAACTTGCGACTGAAAGTGTATTGTCAAACACCGACGAGCGATTATCAAAACTGGCTGGCGGCTGACAGGCTTGCGGACGAGCGTGAATACAGCGGCAGCATGAAGGTTAACTGGCCAAATATCGACATAAAATATTGCGATTTCGCCAGCCAGAACGCCTACAACCAGCGCGACCGGTTACTGCGGGTGCTGGAACAACCCTACAAAATATTTGTCAATGCCAACTGGTTGCTGGGCATCGCTGATATTGCCGCGTCCGACGGCTTGAACACAATATTGACCGGACAGATGGGTAATCCGACAATTTCTTGGGGCGACGCGGCGAGTTTCCGGAGAGCGCTGTTAGGCAGCAAAGAGTTTCGAAAATATCTTGCCAGAGTCCTGAGCGAAAACCTTGGTTCGGATGTTCGAAATATTATTGGCGATATCTTGATGTTTTGTCCCTACGAGTTTCGAAAGGCATTGCATTTACTGCGGAGACGGGAAGATTATCGCCACACGCTGGCGCTTATTAACCCGGCGCTTGCCAAAAAAACGCAGGTTCACGCCAAATTGCTGAAACTGGGATTTGATACGCTGTGCATCGGCTATGTTGATTCGCGAAAATATTTACTGGCAAAAACAGCTTTTTCGCACCTGGCAGCCATTAATTACCGGATATTTTTGGAAACAGGCGTCTGGACTGCTGATCCGACCGGCGACAAAGAAGTAATTGACTTTTGTCTGAGCGTTCCTGATGAGCAGTACGTGCTCGACGGCGACCGCTCGCTGTTGCGGCGGGCGATGCGGGGATTGTTGCCGGACAAAATCCGACTCAACCGGACAGTACGCGGCAAACAGGGTGCCGATTACATTCAGCGTCTGTACCCGGATTTGCCGAATATCGCCCGCGATTGGCGCCATTACGCGACGAAGTCAATAATCAAGGAATATATTGACGAGCCGCGGCTGTCGCGTACCGCTAAGTGGCTGGCGGACGGCGGCATACCCGATGAGCGGGATGATTCAGCATTTCAGGCACTAATGCGCGGGGTTATTTTTGGCAGATTTCTGGAGTTAAACGGCTACTTGGTTTAGGGAATCGATTTTTGTAATTATTGTGTCAGCCACATATGCTATAATTGTACATAAATAATTGTGTCGTTGAGGAGTTTATTTTGAAAAAGAAACTTACCGCGCTGCTGTTGAGCGCGTCGATATTGTTCGCGCCTTGTATCAGTGCAGCGGCTGAATTGCCGCCACCACCGGAGGTTCAGTCCGGGCAGCTTTTGAATCAAAACAAGGATAACCTGGGGCAGCCGCAGGTGCAACCGGCGCAGCCTAACCCGGCCGTGCAGGGCAAGCCCGAGCCGGTCGTCGGCGCTGTCGAGAAGAAGAAAATGTACATCAAGGGCTATCAACTGATTTGTCCACTGGATATCCCAACGGCGGAACTGCAAACCATGCTTGCGCCGTATATGGAAATCGCTGGTACGACCGATGACATGCAGGCGGCTGCCGGGAAACTTGTCGCTTATCTGCGAAAGCAGGGCTATTTTTTGGCAACCGGTGCGGTATCCGATCAGCCGGCGAAAGATTTTATTTATCCGTTGTATATTTTTCCCGGTAAAATCACTAAACTGACTATCGAAAATACTAGTGGTGTCCATGACGATATTATTGCCATGCAATTTTCCGATCTTAAAGTCGGCGATTACGCTATGCAAAAAGCTTTAGAGCGGGGGATGGCGTATGTCAATGATTTACAAGGGCAAATCGCGCAAATGCAGGTGTCGCCCGGCAAAGAACTGGGCGATTATGAAATAAAAATCGTTTCACAGCCGACCAAAAGCTGGATGTCGCGCACCGGCGTGGACAACTCCGGCAACCAGGCGACCGGGGCTTGGGAAGCCAACGAGACGGTGGTCTTGAGTAACTTGGCCGGGCGCGGCGACAGTTTGGGAATAATGATCAATGCTTCGCCCACTAACAACTGGAACAATATCGGGCAGGCTTATAGCAATATCTGGTGGACCACCCCGGCGTTCACTGCCGGCGGAAAAATCACCGCGACGTTAATGGGCCAAATGTACCGCCAGTGGAATGCCTATAACGGTGCTTGGCCAGACCCCAAAGGTTGGGCAACTAACGGTTCGCTTGGTTATGAACATTCGCTGGTTAGGACAACTACCGATAATTTACGAATAAGCGCAACCTACGAGAGCAAATTAAACGAAGATTATAGCGTATATTGGACCAATGACGGCAACTGGGTGGATAGTGAAGTCAACGATGTTATTTTAGCGGTAAAATATAATTGGAGTGATATTTTGTTCGGCGGTGGCTCCACTTTTGCAACAGTAGCTATTGAACCGGGTTATGTGAGCGCAACGGATCCCAAAAAAAGGCAATCGCTAGAACAACTGGGCTACTATGGCTGGTACGGCTTAGCGACAGCCGATATTTCCCGGTCGCAGTATTTGTTTGAGAATTTTCAGTTAGCAGTGAGCGCCAATGGGCAAATTCCGACCGAAGATTTGAGCACTTCGGAAAAACTGTCGATTACCGGCACTCAAGGGGTGCGTGCCTACCCCTATTCAGTTACTAGTGGTGACGTGGGCGCGGTCGGATCGCTGGAGCTGCAGTATTTCCCGCCGTATTTGCGCACTAGCTGGCTGAACGGTCTGCGGGTGTCGGCGTTTGCCGATGCCGGAGTCATTAAAAGTGTCTTTTCTAAAGCCTATGACGCGAATGTTGGTCAATATAGCTACTATCCTAACGGAATGGCGCTGTACGGCTACGGTGTCGGTATGGCAGCAACATTATTCGGCGGCGTTTCAGCGGAAGTGCAGTACGCCCTGCCGATCGCCACACCAACCTACTTTGGTAACAGTTTTAATAATGGTCAACTCTGGGTAAATGCCAGCGTGACGTTCTAGTTAAGGTTGAAAGCTGAACTGATAAGTTATTGCAGTCAATCCTCCTTGGGAATGAAGACACAAAAAAATAGCCTGTCGCAGCTTGAAGCACGCGGCAGGTTAGTTTTTTGTCTATATGTTACAGGCGTTGCCGAGGCATTACCTGATAAATTCATTAGTCATTTTAAGTTAATCGTCATTCTTTGGGAAATTACTTATTTGAGTTCATCATAATTAAGGCACAAGCGATTTGCATCATATTGTTGTTCATAGATACCTCCGGTTTTCGTAGTTCAGTCGCTGTTGTTTGCTGCTTACTGACAAGATGAAGTATACACCTGTTGTAGTGGGATGTCATATCGGGCTGCGGTCAGTGGTTGCATCTGGTTGGCACAGGCGGCGGGCGGTTGGTGTTGGGCTGGGTTATTCTTATTAATGCTCGTTTTCTCTCGTTCATGGTGTGTTATGCTAACTTTTGCACAAAATGCCAAATAATTTTGCGAATAATGTTGCCACAATTTACTCCGTCGCTCCAATCCGCGCATTAATTCGAGCCGTTAATTGTGCTTCAACAAGTGAGCGTAAGAAACCGTACTGTTTGAAGGAGCGCTCAGTATCCGGAATGGGCGCGACTGAGTTTACGGTTTTAGCGAGCTGTTGTTAGCACAATAGGCGCTGAATTACGGCGCTTGATGTTTGGGTTACTTTTGCATCAAGGTAAAAGTAACGCCTGCCGCAGGCAATGCGGTTTCGCATATCGGCTGCGCCGATTGTATGCGCCTTACTTTTTGCCAGGCTCAAAAAGT
>JBAXTZ010000006.1:0-87411 GCA_037129925.1 Bacillota bacterium | reverse complement strand
AACACTCCTAATGCTATTTCCACCTCACCCAAAGTACTCATTCCGGTAGAAATAATTATCGGTTTATCCGTTTGGGCGGCTCTTAGCAACAACGGTGCATTAGTTATTTCTCCTGACGAAAGCTTAATAATTGAAATATCTAACTCGTTGACCAAAAAGTCTAAACTTTCCTCATCGAACGGAGTGGATAAAAAAGTAATACCTTTTTCCATACAGTGATTAAAAAGGATTTTGTGTTCTTCATGAGATAACTCAAGGTTTTTAAGCATATCAAATTGAGTCTCATCAATTTGGGTAGTTTGTAACTGGTAGTTTGCCTTTGGAGCAAACCGGCTAACAAGTTTTTCAGCTTTGAAGGACTGAAATTTAACTGCATCAGCTCCTGCGTAGACGGCAGTGTCAATTAATTTTTTTGCAAGCTCAATGGAACCATTATGATTTACGCCAGCTTCGGCAATAATAAATGTCTTCACAAAATCTCCTTAACCAACATAAACGCTTCAGCGAATGTACATCCGGAAGTTGCTCCGCGCAGGGTAGCGAGAGCGCGAATATTGGCTTCACTTCTAGGAAAGGGGAATGGCTTCAATTCACTGAAATAATCTGTTTTCATTATTGCTAATTTTAGTTCAAAATAATCGGAAACGTCTACAAAGAGATTAGGATGAAAACCGCTAGAACAAAACGACGTGCCAAATTCTGTCTCGGATAACGTTTCATAAGCAATAATTTTTCTTATTGATCCGCAACGAAACCATTTAGCCGCTGAACTTGCAGCATCAAAAACAATTGGGTGGTCAGTATGCACATCCCCGCGAAAAGGAATAAATATCACATCGGGTTTTCTGTCAATATAAACCTCACTGAATGCCGCCACTAGATTTGCAATAGGAATTTGATCAAGTCTAGCGGCTGGAAAATTCAATTGTGTGGTTGTCGTAAATCCATATTTGCCAGCTACTGATTCAATTTCCATTCTTCGTTGCGTTATGCGCTCGCGAGAATAACCATATTTTTCGTCCATACAAGTTGCTATTAGCCAATGAATCTCGTTTCCTTGCGCCGCCAACTTCAACAGCGTTCCGCCACAACCTAACGTCTCGTCATCTGGATGCGGTGCAACTACCAATATTTTCTGCATTGTATTCACTCTTTCAGCAATAATTTGCGTCGGATGTTTATCAATAAGTAATTTTTTTTGCTAACAAACGTTTTTTACCTGGTAGCTCTTTCAAAATAGTTAATGTTTTTTCAGCCATAAATCCGTCACCATATGCCGTCTTACCGCGGTCAACACCATTTCGATAATCTTTATCCTTTACAGCTTTGTTAACAGCTGCCATTATCGCATCATAATCAACTGGAACAAACTGCATATTATTACTTGCAATACGCTCTTTTTGACGTTCACCAATGTTTACTGCTGGCAATCCTAGATACGGTGCCTCATGCAACCCCAACGAAGAATTTCCTGCCAAACATTTAGCATGACTCAACAAGGAAGTAAACGCCTTTCTAGGCAAATTATTATACACATATATCTGCGGATGTTTTTCGAATTCCTTAATCACTTTAATGATATCTTCAAATCCAGGATCGCTATTTGGTGCGCCAACAAAAATATTAACACCCACTGCTATACAAGCTTGCAAAATAAGTCTCATTTGCTCTTCTTCTTGGCCTTGTTCCGAGCTTAAAGGATGTTGAATCAAAACTATATAATCACTAGAAACGCCGCTACCTAAAACAGCTCTTAACTCATCGAAACTTAATCCCTGATCCATACGCAATCGATCTACTCCACCACTGCCGACAGTGAAAGTACGCCATTGTTCTTCGCCAAGACTAATAATTCGTCTTGTATGCTCTTCAGCCATAGTAAGATGTATGTGACTAAGTTTAGTAGTAGCGTGCCGAACTTCCTCATCAACATTGCCGCCTTTAGGATGAGTGTTATCACCACCAGCTAGATGTACTACTGGTACAGACATATAGCCTCCTGCCAATGCACCAATTATTGCTTCCTCTCTGTCGCCAAGTACTATTAATATGTCTGGGCTAACTCTGTCAAGAACTTGCGCAATTCCTTGAAGCAAATTAGCTGCCGATTTTACTTTCCCAACCGACGAACTAGAATAAAGTAAATTTTCGATTTTTTCAACTATCAAAAAACCGTCTTGCTCAATCTGTCTAACAGAATAATCATGTAAAGAGGTCAAGTGAGCTCCACACACTATTATTCCAAGTTCAAAATCATCATCTTGATTCAAAACATTCAAGAGCGGAAATAATAGATCATACTCCGATCTGATTCCGGTAAGCGCCAGCACTTTAATTTTACCGCCACATGACTTCAAGAGAGTTGTTGTATTCTGAGCCATATTACCCCCGCAAACAGTCTTTTATCGTCTTACTTTGTACATTAAACAACATGTCTAACACCGACAATCCCGGAATAAATTCTCCATTGAACTGCTTATAAATCGGCGGAATAGATTTAAGATACTCTATCTTAATATCATTATTAACAAAGTTAACTTCATCAATATATGATTTTGCTCCTACTCCGCTAATATAAGTACTAGCACCGAGTTTTTTGCATATTTCTAGTACTAATTCCGATTTACTTCCGGCAACTTCTAAATCCGAAAGTTTTACGATTTTGGTGTTAATATCAAGTCTGCCAAACACAAATTGGAGAAAGCGATAATTCACTTCGCCCAAAAAGCGATAGGGTTCAGCATACATTTTTTCCAATTCACACGAATATTCATCCCAAAATTCCGCTTTGGAATATGTGATAGCCAAAGATTTCCAGTGTTTTTCTTGCCAGACATCTCCCTTTATAGGTTTTTCATTTATTTTGTCACTCATATGACCCGTTACCGGGATGGTCAACCAAAAATCGCCTTGTTTGTTTCGTATTTTGTTTCTATTTTGAACACCATTTTTTTGATACTGCACATTATCCATAATAACAAATACATCTGCTCGAGCAATTTTTATAAAATATGGAATCCAAGGAATATATTGACTCTGATGAATAGCTATTCTCATAAATAATTATTTACCACCTTGCAAATTTGGGCGACATGATTTTCATTCAATCCCTCATGTAAAGGCAAAGACAATATCTTGTTTCTCCACTTCTCAGCTTCGGAAAAATCACCTTTAATATTAAACACTTCATGTATCAACTGTGACCCTAACGACCATGCATTAATTCCTTTAGTTCTTAATGCACCACTCACGTTTCTACTATTTGCTTGAGGCAGTATTAGTTGATATCTAAATGGAACCTGAGGCTTGAGTCTATGCGAATTATTTAGATAGTAATCATAATAACTAACTATTTTCCACCTATAAGCAACAGCCTTATGATAGCGCTTTAATTGCGCAATTAGCATCGCACTCTGAAAATCCGAAACTGGAGAATGCAATCGAAAATCAACATTTTCATTATCATTATCTACATGAGCTGAATGATCAGGATCCAAAAACAATCGTCCTCGATCGTGAAGTTCCTGCGACTGTGTAGCGATCGCACCACCGTAGCCGATAGTGATTAACTTGGTGGGTGAAAATGAAAAAACCGTAATATCAGCAAACTCATCGGTTTCTGGCGCAAAAGCTTGCGCCGCGTCCTCAATAATAACACGACCGTTTTTTGCAAATGGCTTCAATTGTTGTTTGATTCCAAACATCTGAGGAATTATTACTATTCCATTAAACTCCAAGCCATCAATAATTTGCGAACTGATCAAAGGTTGCTGCCGACAAACATCAACGACCAAAGGGATAGCTCCAATTGAGCGTATAGCATGAAACAAAGATGGGCAGGTTACCGTCGGAATCGCTATTTGTTGACCAGGTTTTACATCAGCAGCTACTAATGCCGTCTGGACGGCTGCATAACCTGATCCTGTCAACAGAACCCAATCAGCTCCAACGAAAGTAGCCAAACAATTTTCCGCTTTATCTTTCATTGCCAACCCGGAAAAACCGGCTATTTTCAAAGATTCATACGCAGCTTCTACAACAGACTCATCGTAGCCCGGATAACTATGACTAATGTTCATGTTTATTTATCTCTCTTGCAATCCATCAGATTTTATATGTTATAAACATCTGCCCTATATTTTTTCAAGTTACTTTCGTTCAAAAACCACTTCACCGTTTCATCCAATCCACTACGAAATCCTGCAAGTCCATTATATTGTGGCTCCCATTCAACTAACTCTTTGGCTTTCGAATTGTCTGCCCACAATCTTTCTACTTCACTATTTACCGGACGTATTCTCTCTTGATCGGTGCAAATTTCAATTTCAGTACGCATAACTTCTGCGATTAAACGTACAGTATCTCCAATAGATATTTCATAATTGCTTCCAATGTTAATAACTTCACCAATCGATTTTTCGCTCGTAGCTACCGCAATAAAACCAGCAACAGTATCTTTCACATAATTAAAATCCCTGGTTGGTGTAATAGAACCTAATTTTAAGCTAGTCACACCATTTGCAATCTGCGTAATTATTGTAGGAATGACCGCTCGCGCGGACTGCCTTGGACCATATGTATTAAACGGTCTTATTATCGACACTGGCGTTCCAAAAGAATGATAAAAAGACATAGCAATATGGTCCGCACCAATTTTACTGGCCGCATATGGTGATTGCCCTTGCAACGGATGCTGTTCCGTTATCGGTACAAATTTAGCTGTCCCGTAAACTTCACTCGTGGAAGTGTGAACGACTTTTTCAACACCCAATTCTCTAGCTGCCTGAACTATATTTAGTGTACCTTTAACATTGGTATCTATGTAAGTATCCGGAGAGTGATATGAATATGGAATAGCAATCAACGCCGCCAAATGCAATACAATATCGCATCCCTTCATTGCTTCTTTAACACCGTGGTGATCACGAATGTCACCTGAAAATATCTCTAGATTATCTTTGATCTCTCGCGGTGAATTATCCAGCCAACCTAGAGAGTTAAAAGAGTTATACATTACAAACGCTCTAACGTCGCACCCCATTATCACAAGCTTTTCGGTTAAATGAGAGCCTATAAAACCATCAGCGCCGGTAACTAAAATTTTTTTACCTTGAAAATTCATACATAACCTCACAGAATAATCAAAATCGGAAACTAATGCAGATTAATATTGCCGCTCATTCCCAATACAAAAATATTCAAACCCATATTCGTTGTTCTGAGAAAAATAATCACAATATTGATTACGTCCATCGTAAATAACCAAAGTATGCATTCTCTTCGCCATTTCGCAGAAATCAGGTGATCTAAATTCGCGCCACTCAGTCAAAAGAAGTAATGCGTCTGCAGCATCGAGCGCGTTATATTTACTAACTACATACTCCAAGTTTTTTGGATTAGAGGGACATTCTATTTTTGCCTGTTCGATTGCTTGTGGATCATAAGCAATCACTGACGCCCCGTGCGAAATTAATGCTTTAATAATTTGGATTGATGGAGCTTCTCTAATATCATCTGTGTTAGGTTTGAAAGCCAAACCCCAAACAGCAAATTTTTTGCCCGTTAAATCTGTTCCAAATCGTCTCAGAACTTTATCTACAAGTACCAACTTCTGCGAGTCATTAACTTTATGCACAGCTTTTAAAATACTAGGATCGCAACCAACTTTTTCTGCTTGATGAATTAACGATCGTATATCTTTTGGAAAACAACTGCCACCAAAACCAATGCCTGGATATATAAAATCATAGCCAATGCGACTGTCGCTGCCAATTCCAACACGTACTTCGTTTACGTTTGCACCATTATGTTCACAAATATTTGCCATCTCATTTATAAATGATATTTTCGTCGCCAACATAGAATTAGCCGCGTATTTAGTCATTTCGGCACTTCTAGTTGACATAAAAATCAGTTTTTCATGATTGATATTGAATGGCTTATATAACCTGCGCACTTTGCTCTCTATTTCACCATCATAGTCGTCTAAACCCACTATTATTCTATCCGGATTCATAAAATCGGAAATCGCGCTGCCCTCTTTTAAAAATTCCGGATTTGATATTACAAAAGGCGCAAAACGTTTTTGTCGCTCGGCTATTTTTTTTGAAACAATGTTTTTCACTAATTCAGCACTACCCACAGGAACGGTGGATTTATTAACAATAATTGTTTGTGAATTAATAAGT
Organism: Bacillota bacterium; assembly: GCA_037129925.1. Taxonomy (GTDB): domain Bacteria; phylum Bacillota; class Negativicutes; order JBAXTZ01; family JBAXTZ01; genus JBAXTZ01. The sequence goes on along the minus strand of JBAXTZ010000006.1, from coordinate 81,223 downwards.
AGCCCAATTTCTTGCGCAACACCTTCAACGAATTCCATATTAGTACTACCATCCGCAGCACTTGGAGTTCCAACGGCAATGAAATAAAAATCAACTTCCTCAAAATTTTCGCCTAAATCAGTTGCAAAAGCAAGTGTTCCATTTGCAACGTTGTCCTTCACAAGTTTCTCAAGACCCGGTTCATAAATTGGCAATATGCCTTCGTTCAACTTACATATGCGACTTACATCTCGATCTATACAAATAACATTATTTCCCACTTCCGCCAAACAAACTCCCGTTACTAAACCAACGTAACCCGTGCCAATAACAACTATCTTCATTACTTCCTCACAAATTAGTCAATACAAAACATATATTTCTACTTCTATTTTTTAACGCAAGATTAATTTCAAATTTTCCTGCGTCTTTTCTTCGGGTATTGCTGATGATGCCACAAAAATAATAATCCAGCTACTCCAGCCAGAGCTGACCCGACTAATAACGCTACTGAATGATAATGCTGCTGTGCACACACAACCCCAATTATTGCTAACAAAATAAACACCCACCCGCCAATTCGGCGGTTATTCCAAGCGATAATTGTAGCAATAAGCGGCATTATACTCAAAAGCGTGGAAATAATCAAGAACGCTAATGAATCAAACAAGCTAGCAGTGACAGCGGAGGCCGCCTCGCCATTTGTGGATGCCGTTAAAGTGGTCCAATTCCCCGAAAATTCACTCAAATAGTCTTTAGTTATAAAATATATTACGATCGACGAAACTATCGCAAACGCGGTAATCAGCCGTTTATGGAAAAGCGGTTTATTGTTCATGTTCTACCTCGTATCAGTGCATGTGGTACACAAGTGCATACAATGAATGATATAGACACAATGCACTATTGCAATTGTCTCTTTTCGATTGTCAACCTTCGATTGCGTTTCACATCCCATAAACTCTAATTCGCTTATCGCCAACTTGTTCTTCTCGAATAAATATTTTTTCGTCCCGGGATTTTCCCGCGGTACGGTCAAAAATCAGCAGGCTGCCGTTGGTAACACCACTTTTATCCATATAATCTGCGGTCTGCGGCAGTGCTTCGGTTAATGTTTTTTGTAGACTGCCACGCAATATTTTTGACTCGATTACTTCTTTTTGAATGGTTTTATCCGGCAAAAGGCATTTATATTTTCCCTGCTCATTAAGAAAATTTGCATAGGCAAACAAACTACTAGTCTTGCCGGTCTGGCGCGGCGCGTGCATCAGGAAATACTTGCGCTTATCAATAAGCGTGGTCACTTCATGTGAATGAAATTGCTCTAGCATCGGCACATAATAATGAATATCCGGTTGTATCGGTCCTTCGGTAGTGAAAAATTTTTCCATGCTTGCCTCCTTTCGCGAGAAATTGAGTTAACTTAGTGGAACTGAGAGGCTATCAAGTATATGAGTTAGCATAGTTGCCTAGTATAACGGTATTCTGGTTAGCATAGTAGGAACAAGTTGGCATAGTATATAACGAGTTAGTATATTTGAGCTGCAATACCTAAGCTAACTATGCCAACTAATACACCGTTCTACTAGGCTAACTCACAATCTGCTCAGCTAACCAACAATCAACTTTCCTTATCGTTGTGCCCATAATAATAGTAGTAATAGTAATAATCGCTGCCATGCACTTGCGTTTTATTTAAAACCACGCCAAGAATATTCGCCTTGGCTTTTAGTAATAGCTCTTTGGATTTTTTTGCCATTTCCGGTTTGACTAGCTCAGTGTTGCAGACCAATATGACCCCGTCGACTTTAGCGGCAATTACATTTGCATCAGTTACGGCGATATTCGGCGGCGAATCAATGATTACAATATCGAACCGCTCTTTTAAACTATCAATTAACTGAGTAAACTTGGTCGTCCCCAGTAATTCCGCCGGATTAGGTGGTAATGGTCCGGACGCGATGAGCGATAAGTTGGGAACAGCGGTTTGAACAATAACATCATCAACTGGCCAGTTTTCTACCAAAACATTAGTCACACCGTGAATTCGCTCTATGCCAAATAACTGATGCTGAGTTGGTTTGCGCAAATCGCAATCAACAATAACTATTTTTTTGCCGGCTTGCGCCATAACCACCGCGGTATTCGCCGAGGTTGATGACTTGCCTTCGCCCGGACCAGCGCTGGTAAACAACAACACCCGCTGCTTGTCTTCAGCTGCAGCGAAATGAATATTTGTACGAAGCACGCGATAAGACTCAGTCGCCGGAGATTTCAACTCTTTAGATGCCACTAATCCTTCGTAACCATCTTCTTGCTTGCGACGGTTTCTTCGACTTCTTCTATTTTTGAAAATGCTAAATATGTTCATAAAACCTCGTGCGTAATAGTTGGCATAGTAGAACGGTGTGTTAGTTGGCTTAGTAGATTGTTAGCATAGTAGAACGATGTATTAGTTAGCGTAGTTAGCGTGGTAGATTGTCCCCGTTCTACTAGGCTAACTCGTTATCTACTAAGGCTAACTCACTCCCCCCCCCCGCTTTTCGGCTTAATTACTCTGCCGTAAAAGTTGCGCTGACGGACTGAGTAATCTGCTATCTGTCCCAATACCGGCAATTTTAAGAAATGTTCAACATCTTCGGATGTACGTATAGTGCGATTGAGATATTCAAAAGCGAAAGCCAATCCGATACCGATAAACAATCCGAGCAAAGCGCCAATCATAACGTTCATAGTATTATTGGGCGATATTTTCGTGATCGGCAACGCCGCCTCGTCGACTATCTGAATATCGCGCGGCGTCATTACTTCATTAATCCGCGCCTCTTCATAGCGCTGCGACATCATAATATATATCTGTTCGGTAACTTTGGCATCGCGCACCAATCGTGTCAACCGATACTCTTTTGCCGGCAACGCACCAAGTGTTAGCATTCGTTTGTCAACCTCGCGCTGAATTGCCGCTTTTTGCGCCTGTCCGGCCTCGGAGCTGGCTTCGGCCTGGATTTTCGCTTGAAGTAACCCGGTATGGACTACGTTGCTGGAGGGAGCGTTAGCTGTGGCGATACGCTCAGCTTCACGATCCAGGTTACGGCGTGCCTCATCGATCGCTGCTTGTGTTGCCAAAATTTGCGGATGTTTTGGTGTATATTGCTGCAGCAGCATCATTTTTTGAACTTCAAGATCGGCAATCTTGCCTTTGAGCTGCTCAATTAACGGGCTACTGGCTATAAATCCAGGAGCTTCTGCCGCCAGTTGTTTATTTGCCGTATCCAGTAGCGCTTGGGATGCGATAGTCTTTACCGCGTTTTCGGCTTCGATTTTATCGAGATTGACCAGTGTATCCATCATCGCTTTAGCTTCGTCACTCGGTGAAGTTATTTTGTTGACAGTCTTGTAATCCGCCAAAGCGTTCTCGGCTTTGTCCAAGTCCTTTTTAATTTCTTCCAGACGGATAGATATGAACTCACGCACCGACTTTTGCTCTGTTTGTGCAAGCGCAGTTAATCGGTCAGTAAAAACACCTACTAATGTATCACAGCGCTCTTGTGCAAGCAGCGCCGAACCACCCTTAACCGATACTTTAAGTATCTGAGTATCGCGTACCGGCGTTGTGGTAATATTGCCAACAAACGACTCGTACGCTGGCCGCTTGGCGTTTTCCTTGGTCGGTTTCCAAGTGCTGTCAATAACTTTGTTTACTACCGTCCGGCTCTTAATCATCTCGGCATAGGTCGACATCAGCTCTTTGGTCATGTTAAAACCACCGGGCATTTCATTGAGTAGCGAATTTCCCAACCCTTGTTTTTGTTTGATTCGCATCGTCGCGCTGGACTCAAAAACCGGATTGCTAAACAACCCGGCGATTACCGCCAGCAAAACCGCTACAGCAAAGACACCGGCGATCAATTTATAGCGCTTTTTAAGTATTCTGATGATGTCTTTTAAGTCAATCGTTTGCTCCACGTGCACCCCATCTTCTGTTGTTTTAGGATTTGCCTACTAGTCTGTATTAACATTAGTTGGCTTAGTTATACTAGTTGGCATAGTTAAACTAGTTCGACTAGTAGAGCGAAGAGTTTTAACACCTATTTTCCTGAAATGGCATAGACCGTTGCAACTGCTGTAGTGGCATTGGCCACAGCCTGGAACCATGGGAATATATCTAGATTCCAGTCGATTTTACCGTTGTTGGAGAGATATACTACATCGCCATCGTGGAGCTCAACATTCTGCGACACATCACCCTTCTCGAGCATATCTAATAAATTGCATACGATCGGCTTGTCTTTATTGGACTCACGAATGACAAAAATTGTTTTCTTGGCAGCAAACTTGGTATAACCACCGGCGATACCGATGGCATCGGCCAAATTATGTTCGCGCTCTAATTCATAAAGTCCCGGCCTGATTATCTCGCCGAGTACGTATACTCGGGTGGTGTGGAATTTGGTTACGTTAATAGCTACCCGCGGCGTTCTTAGATATTCAGCCAGCCGGGAAGTTATTTCGCTATTCAATTGACTGGGTGTTTTTCCGGCGGCAAATACTTCGCCAATCAGCGGAAATTCAAATTTCCCATCCGGCCGGATCATATAGCCGCTCGAACCGGTATTATAGTTGACAGTTGTAGCGCTGGCGGTGTTGGAATTGGCGGTGTTCGCCATTGCGTTGCTAGCCGAATCCAAACCAACAACCTGAATGTTCAACACATCGCCAACACCCAGCAAGTACTCGGAAACAACCGTCGCAGCCGAAACAAACGAACTTGTCAACAGCATCATTACCAACAATAAACCTATTAGTCTCTTCACAAAATTTACCCCCGTTTGATTAGCTCCATTCTACTAAGCTAACTCGTCTACTATGCCAACTCGTATCTACTAAGCTAACTATGCAACTAACACACCGTTCTACTATGCCAACTAAGTACCACGTCATACTATGCTAACTCGCAATACTCGAACACTTGACAACTAACGTCCGCCGTACATCTTATCATAATACTTAGCGTATTCACCGCTCTTGATGTCTTCCCACCATTTGCGGTTGTCGAGGTACCATTGAATTGTCTCTTTGATTCCCTGTTCAAAAGTGTATTTTGGTTCCCAACCCAAATCGCGTTTTATTTTTCCGGCATCGATCGCGTAGCGGCGGTCATGCCCCAGACGATCTTTTACATATTTTATTAAACTTTCCGGTTTGCCGAGCGCTATTAAAATTAACTTGACGATATCGATGTTCGCCATCTCGTTGTTGCCGCCAATATTATAAACTTCGCCGACCTTAGCGTTGTGCAGCACACAGTCAATTGCCTCGCAATGATCAGTAACATGCAACCAGTCACGAATCTGCAACCCGTCTCCGTAAACCGGCAAGTCCTTATCTTCCAGAGCATTGGATATTATTAACGGTATTAGTTTTTCCGGAAAATGATATGGTCCATAGTTATTGGAACAGCGGGTGATGTTTACCGGCAAGCCAAAAGTCTCAAAGTAAGCCCGCACCATGCAGTCCGCGCCAGTTTTGCTAGCGGAATAGGGGCTGTTGGGTTGGAGCGGTGTCTCTTCCGTGAAGAATCCGGTCGCTCCTAGCGAGCCATAGACTTCATCGGTGGACACTTGCAGGTATTTCCTGATACCACTACGCTTGCAGGCATCAAGCATAACCTGAGTACCGGTGATATTTGTAGTAATAAATATTTCCGGATTCTCAATACTACGATCAACATGCGATTCAGCCGCAAAATTCACACAGTAATCATCTGCGCCGATTTGTTCTTTAGCAAATATCTCAGCAATCGCTGCCCGATCGGAGATATCGACTTTATAAAAAACATAATTAGGATTGCCGGCAATATCAACCAAGTTTTCCAAATTCCCGGCATAGGTCAGGCAATCAATATTAATAATCCGATAATCGGGATACTTATTCGCGATATGGCGCACAAAATTGCTGCCAATAAAGCCAGCACCACCGGTAACAATTATTTTAGTCATTATCATACCCTCAGTAGAAAATTTTCGTTCAGATTATAACACACAATGTGTTATAATGCCACCCATTGACAAGCACAAAAAAACAACACAAGCAAAAATCAAGCTTATGTTGCTAATTAGAAACAAATTTCCTTACTGTGGGTTAGTTCCGGTACCTTTAAAAACAGTTAAAAAAGTCAACACAATGATTTTGATATCAAACCAAAAAGATTTGTGTTGCAAATAATAGTAATCCAATTCAATTTTTTTGTCTAAGGAAATATCATCGCGACCATTGATTTGTGCCCAACCGGTCAATCCGGGCTTAAGTATGGAAATGCCCAATTTGTTCCGCGCCTCGCGCAAATCATATTGATTATATAATGCCGGCCGCGGCCCGACGAGCGACATATCGCCAATAAGAATATTCCACAACTGCGGTAATTCGTCTAAGCTGTATTTTCGGATAAATTTGCCAACCTTTGTAATATAATTGTCACTATTTACCAGCTGATGCGTCGCAATATCCGGTGTGCCGATAATCATTGAACGAAATTTGTACAAATCAAATTCAATGTCATCCTGACCAGAGCGGCGTTGCTTAAACACTGGACCGCCTATTGATTCAAAGATAATAAGTACGTAAATTATGGTCATAGGGATAAACAATATTATCAAAGAAAATAAAGCTACCAAACCGTCAAATATTCTCTTCATAACCTCTCCGACTTATTCATTGGTGTTGAATATACATAATTTATCATGTAATTTGATTAATATTTCACTAAATCGGCAAATTCCTTATATGTCCGACCAATTCCTTCAACCAATTCGGTCCTAGCATTCCAGCCTATTTTATTGATTTTGGATACATCCAGCAATTTTCGGGGTGTGCCATCAGATTTAGAACAATCATAAATCACCCGCCCGGAAAACCCGACTACTGCCCCGATGATCTGCGCGAGTTCTTTGATCGAGCATTCGACACCGCTTCCAACGTTTATTATACCATTGGCTGAATAGTTTTCCATCATAAATAAACAAGCATCCGCCAAATCATCAACATACAAAAATTCGCGCCGGGGTTCGCCGGTTCCCCATACAACAACTTCCTCGGCGCCACTAACTTTTGCATCATGAAACTTTCTAATTAGCGCCGGTAACACGTGCGAGTTGTCTAAGTCATAATTGTCGTTCGGTCCATATAAGTTAGTCGGCATTGCTGAAATAAAGTCGCAACCATATTGCTGGCGGTAATATTGACACAATTTCACGCCGGCAATTTTTGCGACAGCATAGGCTTCGTTAGTCGGTTCTAAATAGCCACTAAGCAGATACTCTTCTTTGATTGGCTGCGGGCATAATTTCGGATAAATGCAGGAGCTTCCTAAGAACAGCAACTTCTTAACGCCATGTTTATAGGCAGCATGAATAGAGTTTAAAGCGATCATCAAGTTTTCAAAAATAAAATCGGCGGGATAGGCGCTGTTTGCGTGGATTCCACCAACTTTCCCGGCAACCAAAAAAACATAATCTGGACGCTGCTGTTCGAAATATCTATTTGTTTGCTGTTGGTCAATCAAATTCAGCTCTCTGCTATTCGGCTGCAAAACATTGTTATAACCAAGTGTTTGCAATTTTCGGACGACAGCTGAACCGACCATACCTTTGGCCCCGGCTACGAAAATTTTGGCATCTTTGTCGGCAAAAAAGTTACTCATCGTAGTTAGCCACCTTAAAACCGGCATTTTTGCACATTGTATCGCGTTCAGCGGAAAGAATGTCTTCACGAACCATCATCTCCACCAACTCTGCAAGCGATGTCTTCGATTTCCAGCCGAGTTTTTGAAAGGCTTTTGTGGGATCACCAAGTAACCACTCGACCTCGGTCGGTCGGAAATACCGCTTATCAATACAAACCAGCTCCGCACCGGTTTGTCGGTTGTAACCTTTTTCATCAACACCGGTTCCGCGCCAATCAATTGTGATATCGACGGATTCAAATGCCTTTTCAACAAAGCTCCGTACAGTATGAGTTTCGCCGGTAGCGATCACAAAATCCTCGGCTGCGTCTTGTTGCAGCATTAACCACATTGCTTCGACATAGTCTTTGGCATAACCCCAATCGCGTTTGGCGTCGAGATTGCCAAGATATAATTTCTGCTGTAATCCTAACTTGATACGAGCAACAGCCCGCGTTATCTTCCTAGTTACAAATGTTTCCCCGCGTAATGGCGACTCATGATTGAATAGTATTCCGTTGCAGGCAAACATATTATAAGCCTCACGATAATTTACGGTTATCCAATAAGCATATATTTTAGCAACTGAATAAGGGCTACGCGGATAAAACGGCGTTGTTTCCGACTGTGGCACTTCCTGAACTTTTCCAAATAATTCGCTAGTCGATGCCTGATAGAACTTCGTTTTTTTCTCTAACCCTAGGATTCTTATTGCCTCTAGCAAGCGCAAGGTGCCAAGCGCATCAGAGTTTGCAGTATATTCCGGCGTTTCAAAAGAAACCTGCACATGACTCTGTGCAGCGAGATTATAAATCTCATCCGGTTGCACCTGTTGCACAATACGAATCAAATTTGTCGCATCCGTAAGATCACCATAATGCATCTTGAACGCGACATTTTCTTCATGCAAATCACGATATAGATGATCAACTCGCGCAGTATTGAACAACGAACTACGGCGCTTTATACCGTGTACTTCATAACCCTTAGCTAATAATAGTTCTGCCAGGTAGGCTCCGTCTTGACCGGTGATGCCAGTAATAAGCGCTGTTTTTTTCACACTTGCCTCACAATTTTATACGTTACGGTGGCTACATTCTCTGTACTAAATAGTAAGTTCACAACAGGTTGAATCAATTATTGTTCGAAACCTCTCCGATGCTCTGTTGTAATCAATGACGTCAATCATAATAGACAAATCAGATTCCGAGAATGCATCACGCAATTTTTCCAATACTTCACGGTCGTTTTCTGATGTTTTTACCGCCAAATCAAGATCGGAATATTGCTGCGCCGTTCCAAGCACACGCGAACCAAATACCACAACTTCGGCTTCCGGCGCTGTGTCCGCTAAAATATTCTTAATGATTTCCAAGTCGGTATACGTGATGTCAACCATTTTCTTTTAACCTGATCAACAATTTTTCAGCGGCGATTGCCAAAGGCGGCGCCAACAAAAATACTTTTTCTGCCTCTTCTTCATCGTAAGTATGTGAAGTCATATTGCGTGCTTCGGCGTAAGCAAACCATTCTAGTGGATTCTCCAGAATGCCAACTTTAGCTGCTAGCCTGAACAAATCCTTTCTGGTGCGCGGAAATTCGGCCTGTTCAGGATTGAAATTGATTTTCAACCACCGTTGCATAAATTTCCAAGACAGTTCGTAAACAATCTCAAAATGTTGAATGACTCCAGCCATAATTATATTTCGAATTGTCTCACTCTGACTATGCATATAATTATCATCAAAAGCCACTTCAACAGACTGTTGCAATTGATCTATAGCCTTTTCAAAAGTAGTAAGATCTAAACTCAAACACACCTCCGTCATACCCAATACACTAAACATCCGCTCTACATTATACACCAATATCTATTACGCACAAATATTTACCCTTGGCTACTGCCTCATCAAAAACCGTTTTTGGAATTTCCCATACCGACATGGCGTTAAACCCTTCGCCGCATATTCATACCATTGACGAACAACATCAGCTTGCCCGTTCATACAATATTTTCCCTTCACGCACCGCTATTCCATAGATCAAGCCGCGCAGATTTTGATATTTATCCAATTCTTTTTGAGAAATAACCAGGACATCTTGCGGAATGGCAAACTGACGCAGTTTTTTCTTAATAGCTAACTGCGCGTCCCGCTTTGAAGTACCATACTCCATGACTACTAAAAAATCTACGTCGCTATCTGCGTTGACCAGCCCCCTTGCGCGAGAACCAAACAGAATAATCTTGTCCGGAGCAAAATTTCGCACAATGGTGTTAGTCATCTCGCGTAATTCTTCGAAAATTTCCATACTCACCTGCCAAATAATAATTGCTTCAATTATAACACAAAAAGCGCTAATCAAACTGCTTATCGCAGCCCTTTTGCGCATTAAGCAAGGCGATTAGTGTTTGTTAGCGAAAGGCGCGTCAGCAAAGCGGCATGTTTGAGGACGCAGTCCGAGTTTGCCGTTTGCAGCGCATGAGCTTTACAAACACTTTGCCTGAAGATTTTAACGAAGTGGGCGCACACAGGGGTGCGCCCACTACATTTTTATTTGAGGCAAAAGAAGGCGCGGGAGCGAAAAACACCTTTTGTGGTCAAAATAATAGCGGTGGGAAAGTGATCGCTATTTCAATATTTCATCTATCGCCTCTTCAAACGAAGTCTCCCCATAATATACACTCGCTACTTGAATATTAGAATAGCGCGACAAGTCGCTGTCAACAGTGAGCTTACGCAATACTCTGGGGTTGAATTTGTCCAATTGCAAAACATCACCAATTTTGGCGAAAACATCCAAAATCAACATCGGTATCCGTGGTAGCGGGGAATCTTTTTTAGTGTCTAGAATTTTTCTTTATCATCTCCCGTTTTATCGTCGAATCTGTTCCAACTGTCTAATCCAGCCATTAAACAAACTACATTCGCTACGTATAGTATCCAAACCGATTTCCTTGGCTGCCAGCACTGGATGAATAGGCTTATCGTAAGTTGTAAATACCGCTTCAATTCGTTTGCTTGGAGCCGTTAAATAATTATCATTAATCTCTTCCGGCGAATCGAATTCGAATCGAATTCGATTAAATATACCGCCAAGCTCTGGTTGCTGTAAACTTTTAGCCAGCATGTCAGGTTGACTAAACAACAACCCTTCGAATTCATGCATCTGGATGTAGGGGATAAACCGGCACCCGGCTTCACCAACATCGCGCAACACTTGCGCTTCAAGCGCTTTAGTAATTGCAAGATACTTTTCGAACAAGCCGTTTTTGAGAACTGCTTCGGCTTTTCCCGGGAAATCGGAGTCTAGACCATAATAATCCATCAACGTCGTGCAGTAACAATTAACATCGTTCCACAATCGCCGTTTAATGTCGAGGAGCAACCGGTCATATTTAATATTTCCGCCTTTATGCCCAGGTCTACCTATCTTAGAAGGAAGCAAACAAACATTTCTGACCATCAATGGTTGCAACAACAACTCGTTTACGAACATTTCTTCAGTCTGTCCCTCGCAAATGACATGGACTCTTAGCATGGCGTTGGCCTCCCGCCTATAATATTCTTTTCCCATAACTCGCCAACAGAATATTCTTCCAACCACTCCTTAAATTCCAATTGATCATAACGTTTAAACACCGACACACCTTGTTCACGTTCGACAACAATTAGATCGTCTATTGAAAATTCGTTGACAAGAGGTACTGATTGCGTCGATACAATCACTTGGGTTCGTTTGGATGCCGAACGCAACAGCGATGCCAACAAAGTCACTGCAAACGGATGCAATCCAAGCTCCGGTTCATCAATAATAATCGTCGAAGGCGGATCTGGCTGCAACAATGCAGTCGCCAAACAAATGAATCTTAACGAACCGTCTGATAGCTGACTAGGCCAAAATGGATAATCGCTACCTTTCTGTCGCCACAGCAACCGCAGTTGCTCCTCCTCTGATGATAGTTTTTGCGGTTCAAGAACAAAATCGTCAAAAAAAGGAATGGCTAACTGCACCACGCGCCTGATTTGCAAATAAGAATTAGGTTCATTTATCTTTAATTTATACAAATAAGCTGCCAAATTAGAGGCATCCGGTCTTAAATATGCGCTATCATGAAGCGATCCTAAACGTTTGACACCAGCAGTGTCGCTAGTATCATGAAAATGATACACTTTCCAACTTGCAATCGAGTTCCTGCAATAATTTGCAACAGAATAGTTGTCAGCTCCGTTCTTGAGATTTGATTCCTTGTGACCAGACCCAAGGGATTGCCATTTCGGACCACTATCGCCTAAAAAAAACAATTGCTCGCTTGTAAACACAAATTCGCCCGCTAAAGTCGGTTCAGCAATAAATTTGTACCCATTTCTACCAAATTCGACAAACGAAGTCAGGTTGAGCGTTTCTTTAATACCAAAAGTCAAAATTCGGTCCACCGACCCCTGGGTAGTCGTCCAACTCTGCAATCTATTCTCAACCAATTCGCCTAACATCCGAAAATAGGAAATGAAATTGGTCTTACCAACGCCATTAGCACCAATAAGAACATTCAGTTCCTTTAGCTTCAACTTATCAAGTTTCTTGATTGATTTAAACCCTTCGATAGTCAATAATTCTATCGGCTTTTTCGTATTCATAAGCTCTCCTATGCGAATTACGCACGGCAATTAGTATTCAACAACTTTATCAATCGCCTCTTCAAAAGACGTCTCTCCATAATATCCAACCGCCGCTTGAATATTGGAATAATGTGACAAATCACTGTCCACAGTCAATTTCCGCAGCACTATAGAATTAAATTTATCCACTCGCAAAACATCACCGATTTTAGCGAAAATATGCAGCATAAACATTGGAATCCGTGGCACGGGAATGCGCTTGCCCAACCGCTGGGAAATTATTTTTGTCATACTGCTCAAGGTTTCGACTTGAAGATTGGACAGGATAAATTCTTGGTTATCGACAGCTTTATTATCCAGAATCCTTAAAACAATTTCGGCAACGTCTTCGACGAAAATCGCGCTCTTTTTAGTTGATGAATTTTGATTCTCGCAACGCTTGCACTTCCAATTTTATTCCTTCTTCAATCGAAATCGGATCAAAACCAAAATCCCTTGTAGCCGCGGAATAATCGAAGTTCTTGTCTTCTTCGATGCGCAGAACTTTTTCGTAACCAATCAAGCCATTGGGAATCATATCACCGATTCGACCAGCAAGTTTTGCTAAAAACATCGGGATGTGGACGAATATCGGCTTCTTGTTTAATTCACGCGCCATTATCTTCAGTAGATCAATATATCTAACCGGAGCTTTGCCTGCTACATTATATTCTTTCATACGAGTTTTCTCTTCGTTTTTAAACGCGAGAGCAATTGACTTCGCTAAATCACGCGCGTAAATCGGATGTAATAGCCCGTGGCCTTTACCGATTACTGGAAAAATTGGTAGTATATTGACGAGTTTAATTAATTTTTTAAGATTGCCGTCTTTAATGTTTCCATAAATCAGCGTAGGGCGAATAATTGTGTAAACTATTGAACTTTGTTTTAACTTGTTTTCAATACCAATGTACCTAATTGCATATTTTTTATACTCAACTGTACATACCAGTAGTGTGGACAAAAAACACCTGCTTTACCGATTGTATCTCGCACGCTTTGATGATGTTTTCCGTCAAATAAATTGAAGCGACATGAATGACCGTGTCAACACCTATCAGAGCTTGACAGATGTCATCGACGCATGTCAATTCGCCAACATATAAGTCTTCACACCGGGCGCAATAAAAGTAACATCGCTAGATTTGCGTACAAAATATCGATATTTGTTTTCCTTATATTGGTCTTTTAACTCACGGTATAAGAACTTACCAGTTAATCCGCAAACACCTGTAACTAGAATCATTCACTTATCACCTTTCGAATTTGGCTTTCAAACAGTTCAAATACTTTATCAGCATCGAACTGTTCAACAAACAGCATATATCCATTAGCGCCAAGTTCTTGCAATTGTTTTTCTGACATGTTATACGCTATCTCAATATTATTTGTCAATTTGTCCGCATCTTCCGCTGGTCCACATAAACCGGCACCAGCGACACCGATTACATCATTAGTTTCGCCATTAGTTGCCACTACAATAGGGGTTCCGGTGGATAAAAAAATCTGAACTTTCGAAGGCAAGGTGCTATTACAAACCAAGTTATCTTTAAGCGTTACCAAGGCAATGTGCGAATCCCTTAAGTGAGCAATGGCAACTTCAGTCGGCACCCATCCTAAAAACTCGACATTTTCAATTCCTTCACTCCTGAATTTCCTCTCAAGAGCATTTTTCTCTGCACCGTCGCCTAGAAAACACCATTTAACTCCTTTGAGCTGTCTCAACTTTAGCACTGCTTGCGCTATCGTGTCCATACTTTGAGCATAACCGATATTCCCAGCAAATAATATTTTGAAACCGTTTTCTCGTCCAAATTCAGTCTTTCTCCCACCATAGTCGATCTCACTATGAGGCATATGTAATGCGGGTTGTGTAACCCTATTACCAAGTAATCTGCATGAATATTTGGACGATACTAATAAAATATCGCATCTACTATATATCCAATTACTCAGCTTCAGCAACAATTCTGAAATTACTTTGTTTTGATTAGGAACGACTGCGTAGAAACTCTCCGGCCAAAGATCCAGAACGTTAGCAATTATTTTCGTTTTGTAAACCATTTTTGAAATAATCGCTGGAACTATCGCAAAAATCGGAGATAGCTGGTACACCCAAACAAGCTTCGCATTTCTGCAAATAAACAATGTTGCAATAGATGCAAAAAAACAAAACGTCAGATAATTCATTAACAAGCAAAATTTGTTTTTACCTCGGGGGAACAAAGGAACTCGAAAAACATCAATTCCCTCATATTTATCCCAGCCAATGTTTAGCAATGAATATCCTTCAAAAAATCTCCCTCTCGGATAATTTGGGAGACCAGTAATAACGACCAAATCGTAACCCGCTTTTTTTACTTTTTTACAAAGGTCATTAATTTTAAAATTCTCCGGCCAAAAATATTGGGAAATTAAAACAATTTTTGGCAATCTATTCATTCAGCACCCCTGTACTTTCATATTGAAATCAAGTTGTCATTCTCTATTGAACACAGTTTTCTCCAAACCATGATAGGTAATCCCTCAATCCGTCTTCCAAACTAACTGTTATCTTGAAATCCAAATTCCTCTTAACTTTTTCTGTATTAGCTTTACAATGCCTAACATCAGCGACCCGAATCGGGGCATAAACAATTCCAACTTTTCGTCCGCTAATATTCTGCATCAACTCAGCAAGCTTATTTATTGTAATACTTGAGCCACTACCTAGATTGTAAACATCTGTCCCTACTGCCCTGCTTCCAGCCATAAAATTGATCCGCGCTATATCTTTAACATTAACAAAATCTCTTGTTTGCTCTCCGTCACCATAGATTGTAATCGGATCTCCAGAAAATATGCGCTTTGCGAATATCGGAATAACATTTCCATACAAATCAAATCTTTGATTTACGCCATAAATATTAAAGTACCGCAGACACACTCCTGTAATATCGCAAATGCCACTATATGCAAGAATCATCTTCTCAGCGGCTAACTTTGAAACTCCATAAGGAGAGTCCGCATTTTGAGGATGATTTTCATCAATATACGATGTGGTCAGTTCGCCAAATATCGCTGCAGAAGAAGAATAAACGATTCGCTTAACCAGCTTTTTTCTCATCGCCTCAAGAATATTTACAGTTCCCAACAGGTTGGTTTTGGAATCCAGTTGCGGATCATCAATGGATTTTTGTCGTCCGACACAGGCCGCCAAATGAAAAACAACATCTACGTCGGCACAACTACGCTCTGCAGTGTCGCTGTTGCAAATATCCCCCTCAACAAAATCGACCTCCAGCCCTTCAAGATTGCATCTATGACCAGAGGATAAATTGTCAACAACTCGTACTTCGCAATTGTTTTCCAATAAATACTTGACTACATTCGAACCTATGAATCCAGCTCCGCCAGTGACTAGCGCTCGTATTTTTGACATTTGTTTTCTCCCTTGTTTCTTACGTTCTTTGTAACAATATGGTGAATTAGTACCAAACCAATCACAACATCTTGCGCCAGACAAATCTGTTGACAAAATCCGTATAACTCAGAATAATTCTCAACACTTTCCAGCTAACATTAGGTATCGCGTAATCAGAAATCAGACGATATTCTCTTTCGTAACGATTCTGCTTCGACAACACATCTACCGCTTGAATTATCCTCTCGCTACTCATACCCGTCATAATTGCCGGACACTCTTCCATCCCCTCCGGTCGCTCGTGTGCATCGCGAATATTTACTGCCGGGAAATTCAGAATTGAGGATTCCTCGGTTATCGTGCCACTGTCGGACAAAACCACAAAAGAACTCTTCTGAAGTCTAATATAATCTATAAAACCTAACGGTTTTACTAACTCTATCAAAGAATTAAATTCAATCCGATCCTGCTCGATACGTTTACGTGTTCGTGGATGCGTAGATACAATAATGCGTTTATTATACACCCTTGCAAGTGCATTTAGGGCTTTGGCGAACGATTTGAAGTTGCTTTCAGAATCTACATTTTCTTCGCGATGGCAACTAACCACAAAATAATCATGTTCTTTCAAGCTTAACTGGTCGAGTACAGTACTAGAATCAATTTTTGCCATATAATGATTTAACACTTCGTACATAGGACTACCTGTTTTAATAACACGATCTGGCGGTAAACCTTCGCGCAAAAGATACTCCCGGGCAATATCACTGTATGGCATATTTATATCTGATGTATGATCAACTATCCGGCGATTGATCTCTTCCGGCACCCGAAAATCAAAACAACGGTTGCCAGCCTCCATATGAAAAATCGGAATCTTGCGTCGTTTAGCAGGGATGACCGCCAAGCAACTATTAGTGTCACCCAATACCAATAACGCTTCGGGCTGCTCTTTTGCCAAAACATCATCAACCGAACCGATCAAAGCGCCAATCGTTTTCGCAGGAGTCGCCATTGCCGCATTTAAAAAATAGTCGGGTTTGCGCAATTCCAAATCGTTAAAAAAAACTTCGTTTAGTTCATAATCATAGTTTTGCCCAGTATGCACAATGATATGTTCAGTTTCCTGATCCAACAGCGTCATTACTCGCGATAACCGTATGATTTCCGGTCGCGTTCCAATTACGGTCATTACCTTCAGTTTTTTCATTTTATCACCTGATCAAAATATGTATCGGTGTTTGTAGTATCGAAAATTTCACTTGACCAAAACAAAGTTATCATCTCTGAGGTTCCAGTGTTTTCAATAGAGTGCGTATATCCCGGCGGTATGTCAAGCACTATCAAATTCACGTCATCTACCTCATACACCAATACTTCATCACTAGAAATGTGCCTAAAACGTATAAACCCTCGTCCCGAAATTACGCAAAACTTTTCAACTTTGGTATTATGATAATGATTTCCACGGGTAATTCCCGGTTTTGTTTTGGACACAAAAATTTGTCCGAACTGTCTCGATTTTATCAACTCTGCCAACCAACCACGGTCGTCGTGTTTTGTATCTAAAGCATAGGAAAAATCGCTTTCATCCAAATAAGACAAATATGTCGAATACAAACTCTTAGTGAAGTAGTTTGATAAATCAGGCATGATTTTCGTTAATCGATTAGCCTTAAATGAATATATTGCATCTGCCAATTCACCAACTGTAGTTTCGCTTGTCACATCGACACTTCTATGATTAAGTGAACCTGCTTCGAACTTATCGCCAATACATTTACTGAAACAGCGCACTACATCATCAATATATACCAGATTCACCTTGTTGTTACGATCTGATATTGATATTGGCAGATCGTGGCTTATATTATAACAAAAAGTAGCTACTGCTGAGTTATAATTAGGTCTGCACCATTTACCGTAAACATTCGGCAACCGAAAAACAATTCCTCGTCCACCACCTCGCGCATATTCAGCAACAGCGACTTCAGCGCCGAGTTTACTGGCTCCATACGGATTTTCTAGAGCCGCTTGGATAGAAGAAGACAACAACAATGGTGGTTTTCTCTCAGTCGCCAGCAGTAATTCAACCAGTTGCGCTGTGAAATCCGAGTTGCCTGTTTTAAATTCATCAACGGTCAGTGGTCGATTAACTCCGGCCAAGTGGATAGCAAACTCAGCTTGTTGAACATAGTTCTTCAAATCATCATGAGACTTATCTATGTCATAACATAAAACATCTTCATCAGAGTAACCAATTTGCTTCAAACATATAAGTAAATTTTTACCCACAAAACCATTAGCACCAGTTATCAAAATTTTCATACTAATTCCACCCCACTTTACATGACTCTTCCAATTCACTCATGCACTATATTTCACCCTTAAGCTCATGCAAATTAACCAACAAATCCTTAATCTCTTTTACACCCAATCGTTGCGTATTATGCGAATTGTAATCATTTGCTTCGGAAACGCACTGCTCGCCTTCTGTAAAGTACTTGTCATAATTTAAATCCCTTTGATCGCAAGGAACTCGATAATAACCGCCCATGTCTTCAGCGACCACCATTTCCTCTCGGGTAACTAAAGTTTCATACAGTTTTTCACCATGTCTGGTGCCAATCACTTTTATCGGGTTGAGTGCATTGAAAACTTCTTTAACGGCTTGCGCCAAATCCGCAATGGTCGATGCCGGTGCCTTCTGGACGAAAATGTCGCCGGGAGTACCATTATTAAATGCAAAAAGCACTAAATCAACGGCATCATCAAGCGACATCAAATAGCGGGTCATATTCGGATCAGTAACTGTAAGTGGTTTGCCCGCACGAATTTGTTGAAAAAATAACGGAATTACTGAACCGCGCGATGCCATTACGTTGCCATAACGTGTACAGCAAATTACCGTTTCACGACAAGAACCGGCTTGACGCGCTTTAGCTACCGCCACTTTCTCCATCATTGCTTTGGAAATGCCCATGGCATTCACCGGATATACTGCTTTATCAGTGGAAAGACAGATAACATTTTTCACACCGTGCGCCACCGCCGAATCAATAACATTACCGGTACCAATAACATTAGTTTTCACTGCTTCCATCGGATAAAACTCACAACTCGGTACCTGTTTTAACGCTGCTGCATGAAAAACATAATCCACGCCGCACATTGCATAATCCACACTGGAACGATCGCGAACATCGCCGATATAAAATTTAACTTTATCATTCTTGAGCGCAATGCGCATATCTTCTTGTTTTTTTTCGTCGCGGCTAAAGATGCGAATTTCTTGAATATCGGTGTGTAAAAAACGACGTAGAACCGCGTTTCCAAATGAACCGGTGCCGCCGGTAATTAAAAGTGTTTTAGCGTTAAACATTTCAAACTCATCTCCTGTTTATAAACTACTTCATTAAAAAACTATTTGTCATCAATGCCCGCACTGGCAAAAACAGTTTCAATCATGCTTCTATTTGAACTCACTGTCTCCTCGGGTAAATTAATCTTTTTGAGAAAACGAGATATTTTAGCTAAATAATTCATATATTCATCTTTCTCTATGCTGATCAATTTATTGATTGCACAAACAAATTGAACTTTGCTATCCAAAGAAATATCCCAACCCACACCCTCCATTTCTAGTTTACGCCAAGGCGTTCTATCACTTATGAGCAGGATACAATTTGAGGTAAGTGCCTCATATATCGCGTGTCCAAAACCTTCTCCGAGAGTAGGCGAAAAAAACAAGTGGTACTTTTTCATAACATCACGTACATCGTCTTTTTCAACTTCTCCGCAGTAATTAACTTTTATATTTTTCGGGAGTAGTGCGATTCTTTCCAAACATATTTTCCAGTAGTCCTGATCTTCTAAAGGACCAAATATATCGAAAACAACTTCGCCTTTGGCACTTGCAAGAACTTCAATAGCAAATTCCAAATTCTTCATTTTCGATATTCTTGAAAGAAATATTACGCGCAAGAACCCGCAATCTTTGACCAACAAAGACTCATTCGATGATTCTTGATTCGCTAACACAACATCTGGCGCAATAAATATTTGTTTTTTCTTGAATATTTTCGCAATATCATTTCTTTCGTACTCCGATGAACCGTGAAAAAAAATGTTTTGCGATTTGTATAAACCGAACATTTGGGCTATTAACAGAAACAGCCTTTTCTTGTTCGCCTTAATGCTTAAAGCATTAACATTAAATTCACCTCGCGGAGATACGACAACTTTGTTATTAAACACCTTTAATCTACGCATAATCATTGGCACTATCGAGAAATGAATACTGCAAAAACTATTAAGAAAAAGAAGTGCATTGGGATTGGAACGCAACAAATTAATAAGCACCTTCAACATAGAAAGTAAACTACTGCAATAGAACACTTTCGCTCCGAAATAGTCGCAAAATTTATCAACGATAACGCCGGGATACGGCGTGCTTTCACCAAAATCTCGATCATCAGTAATTATAAATATTTCATAATCACAACTTAAGGCTTTCACAAAATTTCCAGCAGAATTTATTGGACCTCCGGCTTTTGTGGCGGGATAAAACCAATTAGATGTCATTATTATCTGTTTTTTATTCACTGCTAACAATTACCCTTCTAACACCGATACCTAATCTACCTATTGATAATCAAGATATCGTGTTCATTTTCACTTAAATCACAAATCATTTTATAGCCTTTTTTCAGAGGTGAACAGAGTTGTAAATAGTTTTACCAACTTAAACCCCTGAGCATCAACACTCTTATTCTTCTCGAGAAATTCTAAAGTTTTTATACTACGCGCAACCTTCTCTTGAACAGTTATGCCGCTAACCTCAATTAATTTGTCTACGAAAGAACTATAAGTCGGTCTGTCGGGGTAATAAATATAGTCAGAATATTCCTCAGAAACGCCGGCAAGTTTAAACATAACAACCGGTTTTCCAGTCAAAAGGTATTCCATAGTTTTTGACGGAAAAGAATACTTAGTGAATTCGTGCAAATCATTTCTTGGATTCACTAATATTCCCGCGTTCTTTTGAAACAAAAGCGCCTGCTCGCGATTAACGATTCCTTTATATTCGATACGCTCATCTTTTTTTTCTAATGCCATTATTTTGTCAATACACTCTTTTTCGCCGCCGCCACAAACTATGAACTTACCAAAATAACTCGTCTTGACGAACGCTTCTAGCAACTCAATAATGCCGTATTTGGTGAACAAAGCTCCTGTATAAAGAATGTCATTACTCAGCATCTGATAATCTACAAACGTATTTGCATCTTCAACATCTACAATACCTTCAACAACAATATAGGGTACTCGTTTCTTGTTCAACAAATTGTTCATGGACTCTGTTAAAAACACAAATGAGTCTGCATATTTGATTAGTAACTTAGTGATTTTAGTGTTGAAAAACTGCTTAAATTTATTAAAAATTGGCGTATTAGCGTCTATATACATATTATTGGGCAAATCTGGCACAACAAGACAGATTTTCGTGTTAGAGCAGATTTTTTTCAGCAGTACACATGGAATAATAAATGGGGAATACAGTGAATAAACTATAACAACTTTTTGCTCAGCTCTATTTTCGTAACACCAATTCACCAATCCAAATAGCACGTTAACCATTTTATTTAGTGGTTTAATTATTGGTAGATTGATAAATGCGAAGCTCTTATCACGAGCAAATTTATCGTGCGACCACTTTTTTCCTTTAACAAATATTTTTCGTAAATTATGCGGAAATGATCCAACAAAAATATTAGTTAAAATCGTTATTTCACCAGGAAAATGACAATCTAACCCTTTAATCAAATTCCATTGAAATTTATGCGCTGCGATATTTATCATAGTAGGTGAATCCGACTGCAGTTCAACAGCGTAATCATCACTATAGTACAAACCACCGATGAAACATATTTTCACAAAAACAGTCCTTTGCAATTAATCTTTTTATGTTTTCAAATATTACTCACTTTAATTTTCAGAGATTTTTCCGTTTGATTTTTCTATAATATGCGAAAGTTGAAATCAACATACCGATAGTCATCAGGTCATTGCTACGAAATACTGCCCCCTTAAAGTTTAGAAACAATAACGCTAAAATAATGACCAATGCAATGCGTTTATCTTTTTTATCAAAAGCTTTATAGATAAATGCAATTATGCACCCATACCACAAGATTTCAAAAATAAGCCCGCCGGTAAATATGTCAACAAGGTAGCCTACATCGGTAGATTTATCCCTTCTGCCATAAACTTCTTCTCCGGTGCCCAACAACCAGCCTATGGCACTATCTGGCATGAAATACATACTTTTGTAACTATCAAAAAAGTCGTCTTTTGTACCCATTTCATAAGCGCTATTAATCCAAGCAAAAGTAGGACTATTGGTAAAATCAATGTTGATAATAATAAAACTAAGAATGACAACTATGATTACAAACACCAATAATATTTTCCTCAATTTAGACAAAGAAATTCTTATAGCTTTTCGATGCATTAAAAACAGCACAGCTAACGGGAAAATAAACAGGCTAGTTCTTGCGTTAATCACCCCTGCCAAAAGCAATGGGATAATGCCAACCAACCACCAGTAATTTTTGCTTCTGATTACCAGAAAAACTATAAAACAAGAGGCAATGCCTAGCGCATAGGCCAATGTCGATGTATAAGAAATGCCAAAACCAAACATTCGAAAAACAGCAATTGCTTCAACTATATCAGTACCACCAGACAAAAAGTTTCCATTTCTCAGCCACATGTTAATAAAGAAATCTTTTACGCCTTGATTCATCAGCATAGCAATTGCGATAGCCGCTTGTACAAAGCAAACAATAACAATAACTGAAACGAACTTTTCCACGCTCCAATTTAATCTGTTAAGTAATTTGGCAACTACAATACAGATAACCATAACTTCAACAAACAATATTTGTTCAGTAATCGCTTTAATATATAATTGTGCTCCACCATATATGGCATAGTAAGTAAAAAAGTATACAATGCAAAAAAAACAAACTATAACAAGATACCAAGGAGAAAAGCTCTTACTAAGCTTTTTTATTGGAGTACCATTCATAAATAAAACTACAACGGCCAGTACAAAAAAAAGATGAGTTAAATTATAAGGAACAAGCGGCGGTCTGAAAATCATCATAAAAAGCAACACGATTACAGCTAGATTAGTCACAAATTCTTTCAAAGCAATCTCCCGCTGTCACAACTAGATTCCCCATAGCTAAACAACTGCTACAAAAACCTAGATTTGCAAAATGTCTTTCTTTTCACCTAACACCAAAATAGTAGAACAGCATCCTAATCCTAGTCCTAATATTGATTAGCGATAAAGATTCGATAATACGCGATAATATAAACGCCAAACTTCCATTATTCTTAGTCCTAATAAGTCTCGCAAACCTTCGAGTGTACAAGTCACTGAGGTACACATATTTTCGTTCTGCTAACAATCGCGGAATTAATTCATTTTTTTCGAACAAATTAATATCATTGAACCACAACAAATATCTTTTGGATTTTAGAAAATTCTTATCCGTCATCGAGCGCATCCTATACATTACAACAAGCTCATCTAAATGTCTAATACGATAACTCATGGAAGTTATTTTTACAAAAAACGGAAAATCCTCCATCATAACATACTGTTCATCAAATCCATTCATTTCGTCGATAAGCATCTTGCTGAAAAAATTACCAGCCGCGTAGATTGTCGTTTCGCCTTCTAAAAGTTTTAAATACTGATTTCTACTGTTCAATTTGAATATCGCATGATTTTTCAACTCAAAAAAACCAGCAACCGGATGTTTATTAATACCACAATCGTAGAATGGACAAACTTTACCATACACAACATCAGCATTTTCGACAGTTGCGAAATCTAGCAAATTTTCAATACAGTTAGGGGTTAATAAATCATCACCAGCAATTAATTTTATGTACTGCCCAGTTGCTAACTTAAATCCGCGATTGCAATTTTTTGTAATACCTGTGTTAGTAGACGAACAGACTATCTGGACGTTTCTGAATCTATCTTTATTAGTAGTCAACCATTTATTCACTATTTCTAAAGTGTCATCCGTCGAACAATCATCCGAAACAACCAATTCAACGTTAGAATATGTCTGGGTTCTGATGCTTTCCAATGAATCAACGATATATTTAGAAGAATTATATGTACCTAGCAAAATTGTGACAAGTATTGAATTTCCGTCGCTTTTCATTTTTAAAGTAACCATCCATTCTATGTAATTTTCAAGCTAGCACTTGATGCCATCTATAGTACACAAATATTGAATAAAACAAGTAAGATAAATACACTAGACAATAAGCTATTGGTACGCCTACAAGTCCATAATCGATTACAAAAAAACGAACCATCACTACATATAAGAAAGTGAAAATTATTTCTCCAAAGATCATCTGCTTTACCAATGCTTTAGCTTGCATAATAAACGCAAAAACGAACGAAATTATTCTAATAAAGTCACCTATCAACTGGGCGCCAAAGAGTTTGTTCATCGCAAAAAAATCTTGCGTGAACAGCAGGTTAACAATTATTTCTCTACTGCAAAACAATACAATAACCATAATCGCAACAGCTGGAGCAACCATAACAAGAGTGCTTTTTATTTCACGCCAAACATCAGCTCGATCGCTCAATCCCGATAGTTTTGGCAAATAATATGTCGACAACGCAATCGTAATAACCATTAAGTAGACTCCGGAAATAGTCCACATACCTTGTAGAATCCCGGCATCTACTAAACCGAGTTTATTTATTACATTATTCCTTATTAACAATTGTCCAATGGGCACCGTAAACGCGCTCACAAGAGTCATTATTGTGTACTTGCAGTATTTTTTCAAGACACTCTTGTCATAACTAAAATCAACAAAAATATCCTGCAATACTTTACATTTCCAACAATACCAAAAAGAAACTAAACATATTATTGATTGAGACAATATGCTTGCTATAAGAACACCTTTGATATTAAACATATACGCTAAAGCAACTGTAATCACCAATGAAATGAAGCTACTAATTATTTGGGCAATGATTAATTTTCTAATTTGTCTCAAACCGTTCAATATTGACAAAAATATCCCATTAAACGCCATCAAAATAAAAAATACTGCTAAAAAAACAATGACATAAGTGTACTCAGCGGTTTCAAGTAACTTAAACGATAAATAGCGCGCAAAAGCAAGTAGCAAAACCGAACAAATTAATGAGCAAATCAAAGTAATTAGAACTGCCTGTTTAACATATTTTTTAGCTGATTCAACTGAATCGCTTTCAGCCAGGTACTTTACAACGCCATTATTTATTCCGCCAGATCCGATTGGCAATACAATTGCAATTAAATTATTTATCTGCCCAATCAGCGCTACCCCAGAAGGGCCAATCAACACTGCAAGTATTTTTGTCGATACCAAACCCGTCAATATTTTTGCCACGGTAGCAATGCCCGACATAGAAACTGTTTTTAAAAACGTCATAGCTAAATGCTGTCCTTGATCGCCCCAATGACATATTCGATTTCCTGGATACTCATATGCGGTCCCATCGGTAAGCTTAGTACGCTTTTTGCTAGTAGCTCAGCAATCGGAAAATCACCCGCTTTATAACCTAATTCACTGTACGCTTCCGAAAGGTGTGGCGGAATAGGATAATGAATAATAGTATCAACGCCGCCAGCACGAAGTTTTAGTTGTAATTCATCTCGGTTCTCCGAACGCAATACATACTGATGCCAAGTGTGATAATAATCATTGGGCACAGTCGGTGTAATAACCTTTGAACCATCAATTTTTACTGTATATTTATTTACAACTTCACAACGTCGCTCATTCCACTCATCTAAAATCGGCAATTTCTCTCGTAAAAAAGCTGCTTGCAACTCGTCGAGCCGGCAATTGTTCCCCTTTACTTCGTTATGGTACTTCTTTCGAGAACCATAGTTTCTCAATAGCCGGATTCTATCAGCCAAATCGTCATCATTAGTAGTCACAGCGCCACCATCACCGTAGCAACCTAGATTCTTGCTGGGGAAAAAACTAAATCCGCCGGCGTGTCCCAAATTGCCAGCTTTTTCGCCAAAATAAGTGGAACCATGTGCTTGTGCGCAGTCTTCCAAGACCATCAAATTATGTTGCGCAGCAATTTTCATAATTGGTTTCATATCTGCCGTTAGTCCATATAAATGAACCGGCATAATTGCTTTAGTTTTACCGGTTATAGCTCGCTCAATTAATTCCGGATTAATGTTAAATGTTTCGATATCAGGTTCTACCGGTAACGGAACGGCGCCAGTATAAGACACCGCAAGCCACGTAGCAATGTAGGTATTGGAAGGAACAATAACCTCATCACCCTCTCCAATGCCCCATGCTTTGAGAACTAAATACATCGCATCGAGGCAGTTACTAACTCCAATACAATGTTTTACACCAATATATGCGGCGAATTCTTTTTCAAACAACTCAACTTCTTTACCGTTAATGTACCAACCGGACTCCATAACTCGTTTGTAGGCTGAATCAAGTTGTACTTTTAGTTCTGCGTATGGTGCTTTCATATCTAGTGGCTGAACATTCATCATTTCTCCAATAAAACTATTAATTATTTATGTTTTAAATAAAATAAATTCACAACAACGGTATTATTTTATGAAAGTCAATGTCCTTAATTTCGTCAAAATAATAATCGGCATCTAAATGCTCTTTTGTACGCAATCCATTAGTTATTGCTATTGATTTTATCCCTAATTTCGCGGCGGTTATTGTATCTTCCTCGGTATCTCCCACAAAAATAGCTCTTTCAAAGGATATATCTTTAAGTTTACTATATTTGCTCCCATTCCCATCAATATTCGGACACGCTATCACTTGATCAAGACAACTGAAGATGTCTAATTTTTTGAGTTGCCACAATAAATTGTTACGGTTGTTTCTCATAGTCACAAGTACAATGTTGTTTGCAATGCTTCGCCAACTTATCAGCACTTCCTTAACTTCAGGTTTTAATATATCGAACAATAAATATTTCCTGTGCTCAATTTGATAATTCCAGCGTTGAATAAATTTCGCGTAGCTATTTTTATATTGAGATTTTTCCAAAACAATATCTCGTCTAATCTTATTTCTTTTCATTTCCCAGTAGTCATTTATTTCAAGCGGAGTGCCTCCGTCTACAAGTATAATGTCTTTATAGCAATTATAGTGCCGCAATTTACCTTCTAATATCGGTCCGTCTAAATCTAGAAATATATAGTCTAGCTTTGTCACAAATCATCCCTCAATCGTCAAAATATGAGAATCGGTAGCAAATCATATTGTCAGTTATATACACTTTACAACTTTTGCTGGATTACCCGCAATTATTACATTGTCAGGGAACTTTCCAGTAACTACGCTTCCAGCAGCAACTATACTATTATTTCCAATTTCTACTCCCTTTAATATAATCGCTCCCCAACCAATCCATACATTATCACCAATAATAACTTCTTTTTTATTAACAGTATCCAAGTTAAATGGTTTTTTAGTAACTTGTTTAAGTCTCTCCACCGGATCCACGGGATGAAAATCAGTGTCAGTAATAAAAGTTGCTGAAGCTATTTGACAATCACGACCAATTTTTACATTCTTATATGCGGTTATTGAAACACCATTTAAATGGGTATTCTCTCCAATTTCAATTATCCCCTCGTATCCCATAGCAAATTTACATTTATATGCCAAAGCTGTATTGGTTTTTCTAAAATCAGAGTTAATTACTACATTATTATGGATAATGCATTTACTCCCCTTAAACAACTTAAAATACGGGAAATCACCCAAAATTATAATTCTGTTTTTTATTAAAATATTGCGATTCTGTTTTCTTAACATCCAAAGCCTAATTCTGTTTAGATTTAAAATACTCATATTCCTCCTCTAATCCAGTCCTTAATGAAATGGTTTCCACACCAAGATTGGCTTTCATTTTAGTGTTATCAAAAATAAAATCTCTCGTATAATTATTTTGACGAATAATTTCTACTTCAACATTTTGTTTAGATATTTCGACTATCATATTTACTAAGGCCAAAACAGAAATCGGCTGTTCTGAAACTAAATTAATTGGTTGTTTGTACTCTTCTAATTCGATAGCCTTTAATATCAAATTACAACAGTCGGTAACATTTAAAAACGACCTAAGTTCGCTACCCGCAGAAAAAACAATCGGCTTTTGACCTGCTAAGATAGCTTTAATAGTCGCCGGTATGATTTTCTTATAAGAATCTTCCCCTCTACCATAAATATGTCCAACTCTTAATATTTGTAAAACAACACCATTTTCTGTTGACCATTGCTCGAGCATTTTTTCACAAAACAACTTAGATTGACCGTAAAGACTCTGCGGTATCGTTGGAGTTCCTTCAGTTATTGATCCTTCAACACTAGAGTAAACATCCAAAGTACTTGTAAAAATAAATTTCTTTGGTGTGTTTGGCAAGTTTTCACATAAATATATGGTGTTATTAATGTTTGATAAGGACTTAGAGATATTATTTGATTCCAAGAAACTTTTTGGCGTAAAGGCTCCCAAATGCATCACTATATCTATCTTGCTTACACCCTGTTCCAAAAAATCTTGCTTTGTGAAATGAAAGTTTTTATTATAAATACACTTAAACCGTGAATCGTCAAGATTACCATTTGTTAAAACGACAATGTTGTGTTCTTTTAGGGTGTCTTTATTGACCATAACCGCTAATAAATTCGAGCCGATAAATCCAGTTGCCCCGGTTACTAATATATTCATATCTTTAAAGTACTATAATAGATTGTTTAATAGTATCTTCCGTTGTTAACAAAGGCTCCCTATCCATACCACGAATCCACATAAGCCCGTCGGGCAAAGGATTAATTTTCTTGTCTAAACTTGGAAATTCGCCATATAAAGCTATATCCTTAAATATCTTCGGCATATTTAAACCGGCTTTTGTGAAAAAATAAACAGTAGTGAAAAATCGTGAAATATTAATTTCTGTAGGGTTAGGAAAACCATTAAAATCATAGGTCATATCAGCCCCATATATTCCGTGTGGTTTAGGATCTATAGCTAATATTGAATCTATCGCTACTTTTGTTACCGTATCACATGAATAAGTTTCAGCCACTCCCGTCACACCCGTAACTCCTGATAGTGTTCTATTCCCAAAATTCCATGATTTTCGTCTTCTAGTTTGCGCTACTACAAGTTCGCCTTCATACCAAATTGACAACCAGGTTACAGAGTTAGGTGTTAAAAGTTCTGCTGCCGTAAACTCGCCCCAACCTCTGAATTTATTTATCCAAAGCTTAGCAAAATCATAATCATTAGTTGGTAAAGCACCCTTGCCACCGCCACCTACCGTAGCTCGCAGCCAAATATTACCTTCTTTATTAGCTAACTTCGCAAAGGCTTGTTTAAGATCATTCTCGTCTTTTACTAAAATCGTTTTAGGAACTTTTATTCCACTCTTATCCCATATGCGATAAGAGGCATCTTTATCAACACAATTTTCAATAACTTCATGTGTTGGCATGAAGGTTTTTGTGCCAGTTGCATGTATTTCGCTACGGAAACGCGAAGCTTCTCTTATTTCAAGATCATTCTGAAAGTGAATTAAATCAGGTTTTTCTTTGTCAATAATTTTTAACAATGCTTCCTTATAGCCTTTTTCCTCAGCATAAGGTACATAATATTTTCTCGCCGCACTCGACAGCATTAAATCAGTCGCCTCGCTGCCGATACCTATTATTGTTTCATTTTTGCAGCACTCTTGTATCGATTTAATTACGTTCTCTGATGGAGCGCCACCTGCACCAGCAATAATTATTTTGGACATGCTAATTCCCTCCGCATTAAGAAAAATAATGTTTCTAGAATATTATTTGAAAAATCGCTCGACTAATAAATAGCTTAACACTAATTAGTCATTAACCATTTTAAAAACTCATCATACTCTCTTATATAATCTCCAGAATCATAATTTTCAGAAGCAAACACCAATAATACAGCATCCTGCGTAAACTTATATTGTATTCCCCATACACCAGGTGCGATATGTATCCCAACGTTGGGCGTATCCAGCTTAATCTCTTCCGCTTTTTTTCCATCATCAACAATAACGTGCCCACTCC
The DNA here is from genome assembly GCA_037129925.1 of Bacillota bacterium. Lineage (GTDB taxonomy): Bacteria > Bacillota > Negativicutes > JBAXTZ01 > JBAXTZ01 > JBAXTZ01. The sequence continues at coordinate 51,255 of JBAXTZ010000006.1, read as the reverse complement.
CAGCAACGCAGATCAAAAACTGATGACACTCTTTATGGGCGTGTTCTCCACGCACTTCTTTGCCCGGAACTTTATACACTAAAAAATAACGTTTCACCTCAAAAGGAATGTCTTTTGCTATTTCTCCAACTGAAAGATATCCACGAAAATCGGGAATCTCAGGCATTACATGAATTGTAACACCCTTTACCCCTGTGATATGTCGACCGCTCTTTTTATTGTCTAACTTGTGTTCATGTACAATCTCTCTGTGAAGAGTATGAGTATATCCGATTATTACCGCCGGATTTCCACGAACAATAGCGTATGGTGGTACATCATTAAGAACTATTGAACCATGCTCGATCTTCGAATTGCGATTGACTTTGACTCCGGTGGCAACATAACACAATGAACCTATTTCAGCATTTTCACATATTTCAGTTGGTTTTTCACCTTCAAAATAACTCTCTACTACTGTATTCGCTCCTATTTTGGATGATACATGTATTATTGATGATAAACATTGTTTTTCACACATAACCACTCCTTTTGCTTGTTTGTTATTTGTTTACAGCCATCTTCCGATAAGAAACCATCAAAGACACAAGCGCCAATATCCCGCCCAACATTCCGCCTACCAAAGTAAATAGCGTCTTGCTCGGAAATACATGCCGTTTCGGCAGGTTAGCTGCATCGACTACTTGCACGTCCAGGCTGTCCATGGCTTCTTGAATCTTGGCTTGCTCATATTGCTTCATCAACATCACATAAATTTCTTGGGTCAGCGCCTGCCGACGCGCCAATCCGATGTAAGTCAGCCCGGCGGCCGACAGTTTGTTCAAATCATTGGTGTCGGCTTGCTCAAAGCGGTCAATCGCCGTGAAGGTCAGTTGCGCCAATTGTAAATCTAAATCGGTTTTGATTTTACTGCCCACCATTTCGTAATGGAGCGGGTTCATTGCGGTAGTTTCCGACGCGATTGATTTGGTTAACTCTTCATCTAGTTTAAACTTTAGTTGCTCGATTGTCTGTTGGGTGTTGATTACATCCGGTTGTTCGTCGGTGAACTTTTGCCGTAGATCAACTAATTGAAGTTCTTTGGTTATTATCTGACCGCGAATTTGCTCAATCACCGGGTTTTGCGTCACTTTGTAAGTTTCCATGGCGATATTCTGCTTGGCAATCTCCGCGTTAATATGAGCCAAAGTTTGCTGGTCGGCTTCGATTCTGATTTTGTTTTGCGCCCGCTGCTTGTCAAATTCATTTAATCGCGCTAGTAGTGCCTTCACTTGTTCATCTGGAGCGAAAACTTTGTTTTCTTGCCGGAATTTTTCCATCTCAATCTCGGATTGTTCCATTTCTTTTTTAGCAGTAATTATGCGGCCATTGAGGAATTTTACCATATAAGACTGGTCGCTGCGATTCAGTCCATTCAATAATTTTGACAAATTTGCGGACACATTTGAAGCAATCATTTGCGCTTCTTCCGGGGATTTTCCGGAAGCGGTTACCGAGAGGATGTCGGTACCCTTGGGATTATCGATTTGCAAATTGCTTTTGAAAAAACCATCCGCAGTCATTAGTTCTTTTTTATCAGCCGAAATATCCAGTTTGGCAATTATCGGGTCGATAACTGCGCGACTTTTTATCAGTTCAATATAGCTAGACACTTGGCTTGGCATATTTCCGCCGAGAATCAGCGCCGCGGCGCCACCGGCGGCTCCGGTGTTGGTTTTCTGTTTTGCCCGCAACAACACTTCCGACTCAAATTTCTTCGGCACTACAAACGCCAGCGCCATAGCTAATAACGCACAAACCAACACGATAACCGCGCATATTTTCCAACGCGCCTTAAATACTCTTTTGACTAACTGCCAATCGATGACAATCTCATCGGCATCTTTTTCAATATCTACATCCCTGATTTCCGCCACACAATCCTCCAGAATTTTGCTGAAACAATACTAATATATAGCGCTTGTTATTTGGTTGCTAACGCATATACCGAGTAGGCAGTTGACCAAGCCGACAACAACGGCATAACATCCTCATTTAAACTGAATTTCCAACCCGAACGCGGCACATACAACATATCGCCGTCTTGAATCCGCAAATTCTGTTTAAAATCAAGATTTTGAATGTAGCCATCCAAGTCGATTTCTTTAATAAACACCTTGTTGTCCGCCATCCGGATTACTCGCACATGACTGTTAGCGGCGTTATACAACATTCCGCCGGCGGCGGTGATGGCGTTATAGGCAAATAAATTGTCCTGCTGCAAATCATAAATACCCGGTTTCCCCACCGATCCCACCACCATAATTCGCCGTGGACCATAAGTCAATACCACGACTTCCATCGAGGGAATTTTAACGTAGCGTTTCAGCTTGCTATAAATCAGATCTTTGGCTTCGGGAATCGTCAAACCTTGTAACTTTAGTATGCCGACATAGGGCATTGTCACATACCCGTCCGGTCCAATCGTGAGATTATTCAAGATATTGCCGGTGCCGAAGGTACCCCCGCTACCAGCGCGCTTGTCGTCGCCGAATGCGGCCGGTGTTGCTGCCCCTCCCGAAATATTCATACCGTCATTTAAACCAACGATTACTACACTGACCGTATCATACTTGCCTAAGCGGTATGTCCCCAAGTCCGTCTGCACGGCAAAAACTTTATCGGACTCAGCTTGCTCAGCAACCTGGAGGTTGGCGGTAGTAGTCGGCAACGCGTATGCAAAACTCGACATCATAAAAAAAAGACACATCAATAAGACTGAAGTGACGATTTTTTTCATAGTTATAACCATGCCTTTCATAAACTCAAGTAGCAATATAAACTCGATATATTCGATATTCTTAATTATCAATAATAATACAGTTGTAGATTTTAACACAAGCGGCATTATTTAGCAAAACAAAATACAAGCAAAGCTGAAACATCACTTCGCGAGGGCTGGCAACTATGAAACCTTCAGACTCCGAATAATCTTTCAAAGTCTTCCACGCCAGTTCAAATGTAAATTCAAACATCTGAATCAACCCGGCTTCTTCTAACTCACTATAGCTGTCTTTGTTCAAATTTTCCGATAATTTCAAGAACGCCTTTCAAAATTTATCAAATCTTAATTGCTACTTCATCAATAACACCTCATGCACCAATCCCCATTCTATCTAATTCACTTATGCACTAATACCCGTTCTACAAAATGTACTTGCCCGTCATAGTTGCTCATTCCAACCGTGGCAAAACGACTCGCAAATGGTCTTCGGTAGCTTCAAATGTTGGCTGAGTTGTATTATTGTATGGCGGTAGCACTTTTTTTCTAACTCCCATACCGCGGCGGTCGGCATAGCCATAGTCGCGCAATATATCGGCGATAACCGGATTGCGGGTGTTGCGAAGTCCGGCTTTCATTTTTTCTACAGTCATCGAATTTACCAGCGCGCCTGGACTGAATACTTCCAGACGATCAGAAAATATTGTTATTGTAATTTCATCCAGCCTCGTCCAATCGCGATGCGCCAAGGCGTTTACCACTAATTCTCTTAGCGCTTGCCAAGGATATAGTGCCTTTGTATCTTTGCGCAAGCCAATGTTGATCGCCGTTTCTTCGCGAAAAATATGCGGTCGAACAATCGCTGCAAAAGACTCCAACAACCCGTTGGCAATGTTTTCGCGAACACCGTTGGTCGAAACCAACCAACGCCCGATTGCCGGTTCATCTATATAGTAATCAACTTTTGCCGAATAATCCAACTCGTCACCCTCGAATACCATCAGCCGTATTCCGGCTTGTGGTAGCAACCGTCTTGGTCGATGCGCAAACAGCACTACTCCGGCTATCGTACCTAGTCGAATTCCGTAATCCGTTTCAACCATTAATCCGAAATCGCACAACCGTCTTTCCCACTCGTCAGCCGACTGGGGAATATTCATTTCACCGACAAAGTTTGCAAGATAGTCTTGCACTCGCTGCAAATCGAATGTATTAATCGTAGCCCCGGAAACCGGCAACAACTCGGTATGTAACATCCCGCCGGAAGTGAACAACCGCGCCTGTTGTTCGCGAGTCGCCAGCCGCGTAGTCGAGCCGATTCGCACATAGATATCTTCACGCTCATTGTGACGAACGACATACGGCTTAGTTGTGCCTTGCGGCACAATTAATGCCGCAACTCTGCCGCCTTGCAAATCAAACTCTTGGTAATGGGGAATGAGAACCGGATGGATTTTTCTGCCAAATACCGAGTCCATCACCCACTCTTCGGTATTCTTTCGCGCGAGCCCGGATGTCGTTCTATCATCTTCGATACCCAAAATAATCACGCCGCCAAGAGAATTGGCCATGGCGACCGCTTCACGCGCAATTTGCTCGGGGCGGCAGTCATCGCGTTTAAATTCTAGCGTCGAACTCTCGCCGGCTTCAATCAGCTGCAGCAAATCAACTTTATTCATAGCCCTTCCTCCTCTCTTACGCTGGTGTTGAGTGGCTGTCAAGTAATCGAGTTGTCAAGTGTTCAAGTAATCGAGCGAGTTGTTATGAATATTGTTGATGAAGGTTGAACCCTATACCAAAGCTGAAATGTCTGGGAAACCGGCATTTTTTCCAACTAGCACGCCACGAATACCGGCGGCTGTTGCGGCGTCGATATCGCTTGGTTTGTCGCCAAACATTAAGCTAAATTCAACGTCTATGTCGTATTTAGCAATTGCTGCTAACAACATTCCCGGTTGCGGTTTGCGGCAAGTACATTCTATTGCGTATTCCGCAACTTTGCCATCGGGATAGTGCGGACAATAATAAAAGGCATCGATTCTAGCTTCACAGCGATTCAAATCCTCATTGACCCAAGTATGCAAACTTACAACATCAGCTTCGCTATAATAACCCCTAGCAACGCCACTCTGGTTGGTAACGACAATAACCAAAAAGTCGTTATCGTTGCACCACTTTATCGCTTGAATTGCGCCCGGTGTCCATTGCCAATCTTCGGACTTGTAAACGTAGCCGTGATCAATGTTCAAAACGCCATCGCGGTCGAAAAATACTGCCTTTACTAGTTCAGAGTCCTGAGTCCTGAGTCCTGAGTTGCGCTTGGTGAGTTCAGAGTCCTGAGTCCTGAGTCCTGAGTTGCGCTTGGTGAGTTCAGTAGTTTTCATGATTTTTGATTCTTTTCGCATTTTTCTTTCATAGTCAAAAAAATACTGTTTACGATTCGCAATATTTCGCTGGCGTTATCTATCAGATCAACAACATTAGTTCGTTCTATTACAAAACATTCACTGATAAGCCTTAACCAATATATCGTCTCTCGAGTTTCTTTTCTGACTATGTACAACTTAGCAATGAAATCTTTGTCTGACTGTGCGCCCAGTGCTTCTTCAACATTAGCCCCAATTGAAGTACTGCTCTTGAGTACTTGATTCAATATTACAAAACTGACATTACTGTTTCGTAACCCGTTGCAATATTTTACCATCTTCACCGCTAAAGCAAAGCTTTTTTCTTGCACGATGCTTCGATATTCTTTTTTTACCGAATTCAACTCTGGACTCATGACTCTGAACTCTTGACTGCTTCCAGCAATTCCGAGTTACTTATTGCATAAGTTCCAAGTTTACCTACTACCACTCCGGCTGCCAGATTGGCCAATTGCGCGGCATCGTTGGTACACAATCCGCCAGCTACGGCGGCGGTGAAAATCGCGATTACGGTGTCGCCGGCGCCGGACACGTCGAATACTTCCTGGGCCCGGGTCGGGATGGTTGCCCCGCCTTCGGAGTTCAACAGAGTCATGCCCTTTTCCGAACGGGTGACCAACAGGTTTGTTAGTTTATACTTGTCCAAAATATCATGGCCAGCAGTCAAAACCTCGTTATCGGTGTTTTTGATTGCTTCGGCATGAACTTCGGAAAGTTCTTTGAGATTGGGGGTAATACAATAGGCTCCGGCATACTTTAGCCAATAATGGCCTTTGGGATCGACTGAAATCGGGATGCTTTTCTTGTTACATTCGGCAATGATTTTTTTACATAATTTCGGCACGCAAACACCTTTGCCGTAGTCTGATAGCACCACTCCGTCAAAATCGCCCAGTTTGCTGATTACTTCGAGGATTATTTCCTTGGTCTTCTTCGCCGACAGCGGCGTGTTGTCTTCAAAATCCAGCCGCAACATTTGTTGATGAGCGCCGATAATCCGGGCTTTCGCGGTTGTCGGACGCTTGTCTTTGATCAGGCTTGCGCCGTTCACCTTAGCTTCGGCGAGCAATTCCAGCAACCGTTCACGATTCTCGTCAGCGCCGGTAATTCCGCAAACATGGGTAACACACCCAGAACGTGCCAAGTTGTTGGCAACGTTCGCCGCACCGCCAAGAGTGTTTTTCTCGCTGGTTACTTTGGCAATCGGCACCGGCGCTTCCGGCGAGATTCGCGACACTTCGCTATAATAATACTTATCGATCATCACATCGCCGATAACCAGTATCTTGGTAGCAAATATTCCCTTTTCCACAAATTGTTTAACCAAATCAAAATTTTTAAACACATTGCCTCCGTTTTGAGTAATCGAGTGGACATAAGTTATCAAGTAGTCGAGTAGAACGAAAGTAGTTGAATAATTTGTAACCACGTTGACTGTCCGCCCGACAACTTTATAACCTGATAACTTTATATACTTGATAACTTCTAACCATGCTAATTGGCTAGCATCTCAACATGGCGACTATAACGTCTTGGGATATTGATACCAACCAAATAACCGATACTTGCCAATAAGTGCGAAATCACCGAAAAGCCATCGTTGTAAAACGTTGCAATTCGGCGATGCCTATCCTCGATATTTTTATATTGCGGCGGACAAACAAATGTCCAATCTGCACCTTGTTTATCTAATACGATGCGAAAGTATTTGTCAATATCCAAACCGTTTTCGCCAATTTTGGACAACAAAACATTATGCTCGACCGACTCGTGCAATTCGCCGATAATAACTTTTTGTCCGTCAAAGGAAATCAAAACCAGCAATGGCTGATCGTTTTTGATTGCATCATTAACATCAACTTCTGTTGGATGGTAAATTAATTGCATTCCTTACTCCGCATCCGCTTCAATTAACTCGCAAATAATATGCCCGATCATAATATGTGCTTCTTGTACCCGGGCGGTAACGTCGCAGGGAACATTGATGTTGATATCGCAAAGTTCGAGCATTCTGCCGCCGTTCTTGCCGGTCATGCCGATGGTTATTCCACCCTTTTGTTTGGCTATTTCGATGGCGGCGATTACGTTAGCGCTGTTGCCGGAGGTTGAAAAACCGAATAACACATCACCTTTTTGACACAATGCTTCCACCTGGCGTGAAAACACCGCATCGTAGCCATAATCATTGGCTACTGCCGTCAATATCGAAGTGTCGGTCGTTAGCGCAATTGCCGGCCACCCCTCACGTTCTTTCAGAAATCTGCCAACGATTTCGGCTGCTAAATGCTGGCAATCAGCAGCCGAACCGCCGTTGCCGCAAAACAATATTTTTCCGCCGTTTTGAATGGCGTGGCGGCACAATTCTGCCGCCTTGGCAATTTTCGCACGCATTGGTTCGTTTTTTACCATTTCGATAACCTGGATGTGTTCTTCCATTCGATTAATTATCATATTTCCCCCATATCACAAATTTTATGTCATTAGCCGCCAAATACAATTGTACTTTTTTGACGAAGCTTTTTGCTAACTCAATAGTGCGACGGACTTCTTCAGGTGTTGGCAGATAATAATCCACGTAATCACCTTTGCTCCGCATACTCTGAACGTACATTACGTCAGCAACATCTTTTTTTGAAAATTTTTCTGCCGAAACTACAAAATGTTTACTGAACAGTGCCAACGCTCCAGCATGTGTTTTTGCATCTTCACGCTCAAGCGCTAGAAGCGATCTGATAGCATGAAACATTGCATAATAAGCGCTATTTAAGGCTTTGAAAGGTATTGTCCAGAAAACAACACTTCGGAAATTTCAATTTCCACATCTGCTTTTTCAATCCGATATATGCAGAGCGTTGTTGCGACTTCATCGTTTTTAAGCAACCTTTAAGCCCTCTTTTCTAACGTTTCTAAAAAATGGTAAGTCGCTGACTAATGAATTCATTTGAAATCTGTTTTGAATAATGAATGTAGGAACTCGACCGTATTTTATGCAAATATCCGCTGCTAGTTCAGCAAGTGGATAGATATATATATTGCTTTCGTCATCAGACATATCGGTGATTAACATTAAGTCAATATCCGACTGATCACCAGCTTCATCACGCGCAAAAGAACCGAACAAAACCAGCTCATAATTGGAGTTCGGGAATATTCTGACTAGTTCGATCTTAATGTCGTCCAAAACATCTTTGATGTCGTTTTTATTCATAAACTCCCCCGAATCAAAGCTGAAAAACCTTTTGTGTCATATTATATCATAAACCAGTTATAAACTCACGTTTCCTTCTTCTATCGCTCCACTGGACAACCCGATAACTCGACAACTTGCTCACTTGACTACTTGACTACTAATCTCTACTTTACTACTCACTTCCTGCGCAGCAACTCCAACGGTAGCAGCCGGTAAATGAACACCGCGATGCTGCCTTCAATTGCCAACCAGATACCATTTACCGACAGCGAATATTGCCACGCCGGTACTCCGGGCGGGGCGTAGGCGGCGAAAAAAATCATCCCCGACAGGAAATGGCAAATAAAACGCAAAAATACCGCGCAGTAGCCGCCGACAATTCGGTTGCGGGGAAATAATCCGGCAACTGCCAGGCTCATATAAGCTAACGGATAATCCAAAAAAAACTGCAACGGATGCACTATAAATGGCGAAACAAAAAAATCGAGCATCGCCACTATCGCGCCACCTAGCAACCCGACCCGCCAGCCGCAAACATTTGCCAGCACAAACAGCGGCACCATTTTACCCAGCGTAATGCTGCCGCCTTGCGGCATCCGATATACTGCCAGCAAATCCAACACAACACACAGCGCCGCGCACAGACCCGTCAAAGTAAGCGTGCGGGTGGTCAGTTTTTGCCGTCCGGCAATTGCCAGCATTGCCAGAACCAATGCAATTAAAAAAAGTACCGCTAACGTAGTATTCATCTTCCCTCGTTCAATAAAATCCACTCAACCACATAACCGCATAACCACTCAACCACTCACGCCCCGCGGCTTGGCTAGGACAAAGAGCGGCACTGCCAACAACGTTAAAACAGCGGTCACAACAACCGTTCCTTCGACCGGGTAGTGGTGAAATGATGATACCAAGATACCGGCTAAACTGCAAGCAGAGAACTGCATAAAGAACAGCACGCCGGTCGCTGAACCACCACGTGCCGGCACGGCAGTAATCGCGATAACCTGTGCCGCGCCGGCGAGCATTCCATAGCCCAGACGGGTAAGCGCCACACCAATCGTAACAACCACTATACCATACAACGGAATTTTCGAAATAAATACCGCTTGATATAGCACGATGCCGATTAGCGAAATGATTAATCCATAAAATACGATTTGGCGTTTTTCCATACCGTTGTTACCCAGTTTTCGCAATAGCCAATTGCCGAGAAATGATGCGCCGGATAACAAAATAAACAATTGCGAGAACATACGCGGATTCATTCCATAACTGTCGATGTATATAAAACTCGACATGCTGATAAACGCGAAGTAAGCACTGTACAAAACTGTGGTAATCAGCGCGTAACAGATAAATATTCGCACCCGAAAAAAACTGGCAAAAATCTTGCCAATCTCTACCGGACCGGGGAGCGGCAAAGCTGTTTTTAACGTCTCGGGTAGCGCCCGGTACAACAAAATAAACGTCACCGCGCCAAGAAAAGCGCTTACCGTAAAACACGCCCGCCAGGAAAAGAAATATGCCAAATAAGCGCCGAAGACCGGCGCTATTGCCGGCGATACCGATAACCCTAAAGTCATCATACCGACGGCTGCAATTTGCTCCTTGCCATGAAATATTTCTGTAGCAATCTGCCAACAGACAATAGTCGCGCCTGCCAAAAACAGCGCTTGAAAAAAACGAAAAAATATGACGATTGTTAAATTTGGCGTAATTGCAATCAACGCGGCAAAGACCGTAAATCCTAACACCCCGGTCAACGCCGAAACCCGTCTGCCGAACCGGTCACTAAAGAACCCGGCCAGCAAACAACCAACTGAAAAACCTAAAGCAAAAATACTTAAGGTTAGATTGACAATCGCTGCATCAACATTAAACCGCACTGCCATATCCGGCAAACTGGAAATATATAGGTCAGTCGATGAACCGCCGAGTATCATAATCATCACGAGTAACCAATTTATCAAGCGCTTGTTCACTTGTGTCTCCCTGTGCTAAAAATGCTCGGCGTTTTCATAATATGAGCAATGTTCGAGTTTTTGGAAATACACCTCGACCTGCTCATAACCGATCGCCCGCATAAATTGATCTAACTGTTGGGCGAAAATGTTTTGTACGACCTGACCGCGGTCAAACCATAGCACTTGAATGATTGGACACTGCGCCTTTACTTCACCATCAAAAAAATACTCTCCAGGGTCATTAAAAAAAGTGAAATAGTCACGCGGGCAATTGACGATTTTTGCCAATAAATCTGGCAATTCGGCGCTGGCCTGTTTAACATCGGCTTGCTTGGCGCCGCGAAAAATTAAATGGGGCATGTGGTACCTCCTGCGAAAGATGCGTGGTGAATGGTTAAAGGTGAATGGTTGAACCGATGGCGCTCCATGGTGATTTGCCACTGGCGTTTATTGCCCGCAGCCGATAGTCGTATGGCTTATCCGGGGCGGCGCTGTTGTCGGAATATGGCAAAAATGGTTGCGTCCCGTCGGATAAATCCACGGCAATCGTTGTCCAATTTGCGGTGCTTGCTTCTTTCCGTTGTAGTTCATAGTATTCTGCGCCCACTGAACCACGCCAGGATATTTTTCGCTCTGCGGTTATCGGCAATAGCTGCGGCGCATCCGGCGCCGGAATTGGTGTTTCCGTTAATCCGTCAATTAAAAACGCGTAACGTCTAAACAAATGTAGCATCTGGCGCTCTTCACAACCGGCGTTGCTGGCAAATCCCGGCCAGTGGAGTGAGTTATATACATCATCTTCGGGGTGGACTTCGTGATGCCAATAAAATCCGCCGTCTTTATTCTTGAACCGTAAACTCCATGCTAATATTCCATTAACGCCACATTCCAATCCGGCTATCAGCAACTGTTCGGTTGCTGCCGACTTAATCATCCCAAATTCGCCGAGCACCAATGGGCGTAACCCTTGGCACAATGCGACATCACGGCGAATGCTATCGGCATAACTGAGCGGCTGATCGGGATAATAATGCACGGTAAGAATATCGATGTTCTCGTCGTGCAATATTTCGGCAACCGGCGGACTCCAGCGCCAATAGCGTCCGTCCATAACCAGGTGATTGCTGTCCGACAATTTAAGATATGCTGCCATTTCGCGGGTCCACGCGGTTAGCGCCGGTAAATCATTTTCGCGCGCTTCCAGCTCGTTGCCGGACTCCCAGCACATAATCGCCGGATCATCTTTGTACTGCACTCCGGTCAGCGTGTTGCGGCGGTTGAGCACATAATGGATAAATTGCTTGAAATCGGCTTTTACAGCGCTATCGGTATAAAACTCTGCTACACTCTTACCGCGAAAAGCTGCCCACTCCTTGATACCGCCCCACCAATGCCAGTTGTCGACAAATGGTACGATAACTCGAATGCCGTGTTTATTGCAGAGCATTAGCATCCGGTCAAAATCGCAAAACAGCTCCTCGTTGAATTCACCCGGGGCATTTATATGATAACTCGACTTGGGTTCGGCGCAACCACTAACCGCAAAGCAGTACACCCGTAGCACTTTTCCGCGCATCTGGGCAATAGTTTTAATCGCGTCTTCCTGTTCGAACTCGTTCACCCGATGCCAGACCGGGTCTTCACCGATGGTCAGACTAGGGACATTCAAGGACACGAAACGAAATTCGCTTTCACCATCGTAAAGCTTGTCGGCTGTCCGGGTAATAAAGTTCATACATTTCTCCGTAACTCAATTATTCTTTTAGCGAACCGAGCATCACGCCTTTTTCAAAATATTTCTGAACGAACGGATAGACGATGAGAATTGGCGCCGTGCCGATAAAAGCTACCGCGTATTTCAAAGTCTTGGCAATTTCCGGTTTCGACCCGCCTTCACCCGCCGACATTAGCGAAGAGGCATTTTGGGTAATCAAAATATCGCGCATTACTAGCTGTAACGGATAGAGCGTGCGGTCTTCCAGGAAAATCGCCGCGGAAAACCAGGAATTCCAGATTGCCACCGCATAAAACAGGGTCATGACCGCCAGCATTGGTTTGGACATCGGCAATATTATGTGCCAGAGAACCTGCCAATCGTTGGCTCCGTCAATTTTCGCCGATTCTTCGAGCGCTTCGGGCATTTGCTGAAAATATGTCCGCATCATGATCATGTTCCAAGTGGCTATCAATCCGGGCAACCACAGCGCAAACCAAGTGTTATACAGCCCCAGCCCCCGAACAATCAGGTAGGTTGGCAAAAATCCGCCGCCGACAAACATCGTTATGGAAACAAAAATCATCAGTTGCTTGCGCCCAAACAGCCATTTTCGTGATAAGGCATAAGCCGAAATCGTGGTAAAAAACAAATTCAACGCTGTGCCGACGACGACGATAATCACCGAATTGATGAAGCCGCTGCGCACTGATTCGTTACCCAGCGCGATTTTGTAGTTTTCCAGCGTGAACCCCTGCGGCCACAACATCATGCCGCCGCTGGCGTTGACTTTGGCGACATCCGAAAACGACGCCACCAGCAGATACCAGAACGGGTAGAGCATACAAACAACCATCGCTCCCAAAAAAACATAAATCACATAATCAAAAACATTCTTCTTTTGTTGCATAACTCCCCCTTTACCACAAACTTGTCTCGCCCTGAGACGATTTTTTCGCTGTATAATTGGCAAACGCCACTAAACTCAAGTTTATCAGCATATTAAAAATATTAACCGCCATCGCAAAGCCAAAATCGCCTTCCTGCAAGCCCTTGCGATATACGAAGGTGGAGATAACATCGGAGGTGTCATAGGTTAACGGCTTGGATAACAGCAATATTTTTTCAAAATCGCTGCCCATCATGCCGCCAATGGCGAGGATAAACAACACGGTGATTGTCGGCATCAGGCAGGGCAAGGTGATATGCACCATTTTTCGAATCCGCCCGGCGCCGTCGACTTCCGCCGCTTCATACAGCGTTGGGTCAATGGAGGTGAGCGCTGCCAGATAAATTATTGAACTCCAACCGATCTCTTGCCAAATGCCCGAGGCTACATAAATCGAGCGAAAAAATTGCGGCTCTTGCAAAAACATCAACGGCGAACCGGCTCCTAACATACTTCGAAAAGTATTTACCAGTCCGTCGCTACCGGTAGCATCAATAATTATTCCGCAGACAACGACCATTGGTACAAAGTGCGGCAGATAAGACAGGGTCTGAATGCTGCGTTTATACCACTCCACCCGGATTTCATTGAGTAATAACGCGAAGATTATTGGCATCGGAAAACCCCAGACCAAGCTCCAAAAACTCAGCATAAAGGTGTTTTTTATCAACCGCCAAAAATAATAACTGGAAAAGTATTTGTTGAAGTTTTCCAGCCCGACCCAAGGGCCGTCAAAGAAGCCATTGCCCGGCACAAAGTCCTGGAAAGCAATCGTCAGACCGACCAATGGCAAATAGCTGAATATCACATAATAGGCTACTGCCGGCGCAATCATCATATACAGTATTTTACATTTTTTGATTTCCAGCCAGATTATCTGTCTTCTGGTCATAAAATACAACTCCTTGGTATGAGTATAAGGGCGGGAGGACCCCGCCCCTACCGTGTATTACTTTAATCGGGCGGTGAAGCGGTCATAAGCGGCTTGCTCGACCTTTAACCAATCGCCCTGACCCATTTTTGTCAATGTTTCCAGATAATTTTTCCAAACAGCGTCATCCCGCGGATCAAGTTTTCCTGCGACAAATTTGTCGCGCATTTCATCACGATAGGTGTTGATATCGGTTTGCGTCTTGCCCATTATCGCCATTTCATCGGCTGTGTACCAAAGTGTCGGTTCATAGGCGTATTTACTGTTGGTGTTTGCCCAAACCTTGTAGACATTCTTGCCAAAGTCATTTACCAGCGCCCATACGGTCTGGGTATCTTCAACTGTAAAATCCACTTTAACATATTTGCTTTGGGCGATGCCCGGCGCGTATTTTGGATCCTTCATTATCAAATCAGAATAAACCTTGGCGCCGTTTGCATCCTTGGAAAACGTCTTGCCTTCAACACCCCAGTTAAACAGTGTCTGACCTTCAGCGCTATATTTCCAATCCATTACCTGGAGAATTTTTATCAGTCGCTGCTCATTTTTGACCGTCAGCGCGAAGCCATACGGCTGGGCGATACGTTTGGCGGTAGAATTATATTCTCGGGGTACGGCTTCACCGTTATAGAGCGGATAGGGAACTGCCACGTAGTCGATCTTGTTATTCAAGCCGGCGGCATCTTTTTGAATTTGTTCAAAAGTTCCGAGGTTATCCACAAAACAAGCTGTTTGATTGGCTAAATGGTGCTTTTTGTAGGTATCGCCGTCGTTGGCAAAAATATCCGGGTCAATCAACCCTTCTTTATACATGGTATTGAAATATACCATCGCTTTACGATAGTTGTCGGTTGTCGGTCCATATTCAACTGTCTTGCCGTCATCGGCCAGTTGAAATTCGTGGCAGGTGCCAAAACCATATAACCATTTATAGAATTGCAGCGGAAATCCGGAAAATCCGAGAAATTTGCTGCCGCCGGTACCGGGCAGTTTTCCGGCATCAGCCTGCTTCTTCATCGCTAGCAACGTGGCATGAAGTTGATCAACGGTTGTCGGCGCCGGCATATTTACCGCTGCCAGCCAGTCACCGCGCATCATCATGCCCTCATAAAATATTTTGTCCATGGATATCCACGGTAAATAATACACTCCGCCATCTTCGGTGTACATCTGTGCTTTTAGCCGGGGATTAGACTGTAACAGCTTGTTGAAATTCGGCATATATTTTTCAATATAGGGGGCAATGTTTACAATTCTTTGCTTTTTCGAATAATCCATTACCCGCTTTGGCGACCAGCTGTAAAAAACCATATCCGGTAGTTTATCGCCTTTGGTCATCATTAAATTAAACGCTTCTCCGGCATCGCCGGACGGATTGATAATGTCCAAATCAACTTTCATAGTCTTGGCAAAATCTTGCATTGCCATGATGTCCTTGGTTTTACCACCCCAGACTTCTTCCGATCCCAACCAAGTCCACATCGAAATTTTCCCGAGTTCGGCTGATTCTTCGTTCTTGCCGCAACCGGCGATAGCCAAGACAAATGCCGCAATCAGCAGCAAACTGACTAGTTTTTTCATAGCTCTCTTCCTCTTTCACAAAAATGATAACTACTAATTCGCCAAAGTTTTGTAAAATCCTGCTTGGACATTGATTTACAAAAAAAATATTGGCTGCGTTGAAACTAAACATTTCAGCGCAGCCAACCGCGTTTTGCGTAACAATTATTCTTTTACAGCTCCCAACGACAGACCGGAAATGAAATAGCGTTGGAAGAACGGGTAAGCGAGAACAGCCGGACCGGTGGCCAGCACAATCATCGCCATCCGCACCCCTTCCTGGGGAAGATTTGCCATCAGCTCCATCATCCGGGTGCCGCCCATTTGCGCGGAATTTTTCAGAATAAACTCCATTGAGTTTTGAATTTTCATCAACATGTACTGCAACGGCAACAGGTTTGGCGAATCAATGAACAACATCGCGTTAAACCACTCGTTCCAGTAGCCGAGCGAAGCACCGAGCGCGGTTACGGCAATCGCCGGTTTCATCAACGGCACAACTATTCTAAACAGCGTGCGAATTTCACCGCAACCGTCGATGCGCGCAGCTTCGATCAGTGAATCGGAAATTTGCATCCGCAACATTACCCGCATAAAGAATATGCCGCCAGCACCGCAAATACCGGGGATAATCATCGCGAAAATGTTGTTTTTGAGCATTAAAAACTTGGTCATAACGATATAGAACGGCACCAACGGCACCGCAAACAGCATTGGGAAAACCATCAGCAGATTGAACAACCGGCGATATCGGAATTCCGGACGAGTGAGTGGATAAGCATACAACAAGGTCATGATAATAACCAGGATAACGCCAATCACCGTGATACCGATTGTTACTAAATACGACCGGATTAACTGATCGGAAGAAAATATCGTGTACCGATAAGCTTCCAGGCTGAGTGCTTTGGGGAGAAAACTATATCCATTCTGGACAAGTGCTTGTTCAGAAGTGAACGACACTATCACTACCAGCAAGAACGGTAGAAAGCATGATAGCGCTATCGAAATGATAATAATGTTTAACAGAATATTAAGAGGCGCTGATATCTGCCAAAGCTCTTTTTCAACATTTAATTTTTTAGCCATCATTACCTCCTAGTACAATGCCAGATCTTTATTAATCTTGGTGCGAACAATATAGTTGGCAACCAAAATCATCAAAAATCCGACAACAGATTGGAAAAGACCGGCAGCCGTGGACATGCCGACATCACCGGTACTCATATAGGCCCGATAAATATAGGTGTCGAGAATATTCGTTACCGGGAAAAGTGGACCGGAGTTCATCGGCAACTGATAGAACAAACCGAAATCACCTTTGATGATATTACCGAGCGCCATGATTACCTGTAAGGCAATCAACGGTTTAAGATGCGGCAGCGTAACATGGACAATCTGCTGCCACTTATTCGCGCCATCGACCATCGCGGCTTCGTAATAGGTTTTGTCAATACCGGCGAGTTGCGCCAGCATCCACACTGAGCCCCAACCGATACCTTTCCAAACATTGGCCACCACAATAATAACCGGCCAGGGCGCCGGATTGGAATACCACTGCACCGCGTCAACACCGAATCCCTTCAAAAACGAATTGAGCAACCCTTTGTCCACGCTCAAAAACGCAAAGGCGAAATAGGAAACTACAACCCAAGAAATAAAATACGGTAAAAACATGAATGTCTGATAAACTTTTGCGGCTTTTTTGTTCAGCAACTCGTTGACCATAATCGCCACGACAACTGGTACAATTGCGCCGATTGCGATAAACACCAAATTATAACCGACAGTGTTGCGGAAAATTATCCAGGCATCACTGGTGGCAAACAAATACTTAAAATTGTCGAAACCCACCCAGGGGCTGTTGATAACACTTTCAATAAAACCGCCCCGTGAAAACCGGAAATTTTTAAACGCCAAAACCAATCCGCCAATCGGCATATAACACATGATCAGAAAATATAGCGTTCCCGGTAACAACATAACTAAAAATGGAATACTGGCTGGCAACGACCGTAAATGCGATTTCAATACGCTCTGTTTTTTGGACATACTCCCTCCTCATAATTTATTGTAATCCTCCCAGCAAAAACAGGAAGATAAATACCCATATAAAAACGAATACCGGCACGTTGAACTTGAACACCCAAAACTGGATACTCGTATAGCGCGCGCGCAATAGTTCGGAAACCTGAAAACCAAAAATAGCAACTGCCATCACCAGTCCGGCGAGGTAGCTTCGTAGCACCGCTAACATAACGGCAAATAATAGTAAGGTAAAGACATTAACAGCCGCGCTAACTAACTTTTGCCTGTCGCTGAGCTTGTGCTCCTGCCATGCCGCGACGATTGTATTTTTTTCGACTAAACTGCTCCGGTTACCTGATTTTAGCACCCGAAATACAAACAGCAGATTAGCAAGCATTCCCAAAAGTGCGATAATCGCTACCGCAAACGCCCGTTGCGAACTAGCAAACAGCGCCACATTCTCGGAATAGATGATCATGAACAAGCTAAAAAACAGAAAATACACCAAAGCACAGTACGTTGTTTCCAAACGTTGCAAGCGTACCTCCCAGTGTAATTAATCTTTATGATTGTTTATATTCGCCGCTTTTGCGAAAACTCCTTTTTTATCCAAAAAAAAGTTTACTCAACCAAAGTCAATCGCTTGATGTCGTAGGTGAAACTGATTACATTGTGGGCACGAATATAATTTGCCACGCAATCACGAAGTGTCTCATTGGTATTGACAACTTTTGTTCCCTTTAAGAAAGCGCTAAATCCGTCGCCACCGTTACTAAGAAAATCATTGGTCGCGACCGAATACACGCCACTGGACTGCAGACTGTTTCCGTTGGCGAGCGTCACTTGCTCAACCCGTTTGCCCTCTGGATTGGCTTTTCGATAAGTTACGCTCATTCCCGAAAACTGGGCATTATCGATACTATGTTCAAGAATGTCGATTATCTGTTGTCCGGTCAGGTTCATAGTAACGACAGTATTGTCAAATGGCAACACTGCGTATAGTTTCTGCATCGTAATTTTTCCCTTTGGCAAAATCGTACGAATTCCTCCCTTGTTGGTAATGGCGATATCGGTCTGTTGGCTGGCACGCATAACATCGGTGATATATTCTCCGAGAATGCAGAGCGGGTTACCAAGATAATTGGTGTTCAGCAGTTCTTGTTTATTAACACCAATCTCCTCAGCGGACAATGCGCTCGCGTCACGGTTGATCTGCTGAACCATTTTAAGCGTTGTCGGATCGGGCTCGGTTGCTTTCAAAACCGCGGTGTCAATTATTTCCATAACGACCGGGGTGATTTTTTTGCTGTCGGTGTCATAAATAAACCGGGCGTGCGCCATATACAGCCCAAAAGTATAGGCTTCCAAAATCGGGATGTTGTTTATTTTGCCATTGACGACATTGTGCCAATGACCGGCGAGATACAAATCCACATTTTTGAGTTTACTCACCAATGTAGCTCCATCGCCGATTATCGTTCCATCCGGTTGCAACTGCGCTCCCATGTGCGCAACAACTATGACCAGATTCGCGCCATCTTTACGGGCAGTTGCCGCTATTTCATTAATTCGCGCTGCCGGATCGGTAAAATACAGACTCGAGACATAATTGGGCTTAGTGGTGTCCGCGGCGTCGGCCGCCGTAGCGCCGATAACCGCGATTTTTACCCCATTTCTATTGAGCGTGATATAAGGTTTTGCCCAAGTCACCGGCTGACCGGAGGATCGCTCGTAGATATTGCATGCCAAATAGGAAAAGTGCGCAATTTTTTCAGTAGCCAGCAGCTGGTCAATTCCCCAATCGAATTCGTGGTTGCCAATCGCCATGGCATCCAGCTTCAGATAGTTCATTATCTCCGCTAATCCCCGTCCATAGGTCATATTGGCTTCAAAGCTACCCTGATATAAGTCGCCAGCATTCAAAAAAATTGTTCCGTCGGGGTTTTTAGCTTTTTGCGCTAAATAAAAACCGGCATCTTTGGCAATACCCGGGTTGTTTTTGTCTTCCAAAATCGCTCCGTGAAAATCATTCATCGACCAAATGTCGATTGGAATTTGAACGGCATACGCCAGCTGCGAAAAACATAATAAAATTGATAAGAACGCGGCTGTAAAAGAGTTTTTATGATTATTCATTCAGCGCTTTTCCTTTGTGTAAGATTTCAGATTTAAAAGAGTTTGCAAATTTTACGCAACGCCAATATTCGCTGAATTTCGTTGTGTACCATCATATATGCGGTATCCACGCCCATACCAGGTTTTGCCAAAATCATATCGCAACTCAGCCCCATGGCAATGTGCGCTGAAATAATCGCCGAATCGTCAGTTTCGTTACAAGAACCGCCCCAGTAGGTGCCGATGCTCTTTTGTTTGCAATACAGCGCCGCCTCGATGGCATTGTCAATCGACCCTAAATCCGGAGGCTTGATGTGGATAATGTCGGCTGCTGCCAAGTCGGCATAGTCCTTGATGTCTTCGAGCGTGTTACACCACTCATCGACGATTATTTTTACCTGAACATTTTCTTCGCTCAACCGCAACATTAGTTTTTTCATATATTCTAATTGGATATCAGCGGCGCCAAGCTCGACTGGGTCTTCTACCAGAACTCGATAGGGCGCGGCAGTCTTGGCGATTTTCTTAAGATATTCCACAGTCTGTTCAATATCGTTATAAAAAACTTGACTGAGTGAACCGTGCAAAACAAAGTGAAATACCGGTATATACAAATCATCGGTGCGCAACTTGTAAACACGCTTTTTCAGCCAACTAATGTATTCCAGCAACCGTTCGCCATTTTTGCCGCTGTTTTTGATGCCGTCATTAAACAAGCCTTGCGGAATAATTGGAACTTGTTTGATTATCATCTGATCCGCGTTAAAGTATATGTCTTCACCAGATTGCGCGGTAATCGGTATGGCAATCTCACTAACTTCGTGATGATATTCTTCGGCAACGACTTCACACATCAAACTTTTCTTGGCGCGAGCGACTGCGGCAAGCACTGCCTGGGTAACGCCATAGCGCAGCGCCGGGTGCAACTTCTGACCATGCACATCGTGAATGGCTTCGATTTTTTTTGCCAGCCGCCGGAAATCGCCCAACTCTTCGCCGACCAACGCCGGACGAATATCCCGGTTAATAATCGGGATAAATTCATCGGCGAGAAAAACCGAATAGCGTCCAAAGGTACCGCTGTACTGCACCGCCGAGCAATCGCCATAAGCCATGTCGCCGTTTTCAAGAATAATCATAACCGAGACTGCTTCGCCAGCTTGGCGAACCGAGCAGTAATTTTCGGTTTTCGGTTTTCCGGTGTAAGTGAAACCGTCGGCTACCGCGCCGGCGCGAATGGCCTTTAGGTCATCATAATAAAATCCGCTAATCCCGCGCGCGCAAATGACATCTAATATTTTCATAGCCCCCCCATATGTGCCATAATTAAATGTGAAATCGGCTTGTTCCTCTAAATCAGACTTCAATTTCAATATTTCAAAATTGCACAAAATTATTCTACCATTTGCCGGGTTAATAGTAAATGCAAAATTCGTTTTTAGCAGATTTGTGTATTTTGGCAGTATTTAGTTGTTTTTTAGCGAATTGTTGAGAAATTGTTGAGATTCTTATGTTATAATAATACTCGAATAGAGAAATCGCGAACAGCGATTCTCAAATTTTAATATATAGGAGATGACTAGCATGAAAAAAATCGCAGCACTTATCCTTGTTGTGGCGCTTGTCGCCGCGCTCGCTTCAGTTGTTAGCGCCGCGCCGCTGACCAACTTCAAGGACAACTCCTTCCAAATCGACGTGGCATGGAATCCGAACAATATCGGCTCTATGAACAATGTCCCCGGGCAAATCATTTGGCCCGGCGGTGGCGGCACCATAAATTTCAACCAGGCGCTGCCAAA
Organism: Bacillota bacterium; assembly: GCA_037129925.1. Lineage (GTDB taxonomy): Bacteria > Bacillota > Negativicutes > JBAXTZ01 > JBAXTZ01 > JBAXTZ01. Next base: position 29,815 of record JBAXTZ010000006.1, on the reverse strand, counting down.
TAGCGGCGAGTTCAGCGGTAACGTCACCTGGGCGTTTTCCAGCTTCGCCGCAGTGCGCGTTGGCGCTTCCGGCGTTGCTCCGCAATCGATGACGCCGCAGAATCTTATTGAGAATCCGGAGTCAGTTAATAATTTTGGCATGACTCAAGTGAACGCGCAACTCGTTGTAGCTCTGAGCGATTATTTTCAACCGTTTGTCGGACTACAATACGCGACTACCACCGCCAGCGGTCTTACTGATGCCGCGAACAACTGGAACCAGACCAAACAATCATTGGGCTGGTGTGTTGGCGGACAATTTACCGTACCGGTCGCTAACATCTTGAAATTCAACTCGTCAGCAATGTATGGTACTTTCATGTCTTCGGCATATGTCGGCGCGTCTTTGGCGTTAGGACAAAATATTGACTTTGATGCCGGATATAGCTATGAGCTTTACAACTCCGGGAAATTACTCGATGCCAACATCCCAGACATGAATCTGACAACTACCAACGTTACCACAACTTTGGCTGGACCGCGCATAGGTGTCAGTTTCCGAATCTAAATCAATTTAACGTCATTAGTAATACGCCGTTTTCACACGGCGTATTTTCTGTATAAAGGAGCGGCAATGCGTTTCGCGGCAATCGACATCGGCAGCAACTCGGCAAAACTACTCATCGCCGAAGTCGCCAATGGCGAAATAACCCGACAAATTATTTTTCGGCACACCGTCACCGGTCTGTCCAAAACCATGGTCAACAATGCTCTCCATCCGAAAAACAGCGCACTCACGCTGGCGACTATTATCGATTATCTCAGTTGTTGCCGCGATTGTAATGTGGAGCGAATTCGCATCACTGCCACTCAATTTGCTCGGGTGGCAACCAATGCCGCCGAGTTGCTCGAAGCCATCTGCTTGCACACCGGCTACCCGGTCGACATCATCAGCGGTGACGAAGAAGCCCGGTTGACTTATCTGGCAGTGGCAACGGAATTTGCCAACGACCGAATATTAGTTTTCAACATCGGCGGCGGCAGCACTGAATTCATCATCGGCACACCCCGGCAAACCGACCTTCGCACCAGTCTGCCAATCGGCGCCGGTCAACTGAGCCGCGATTTCCTCACATCGGTTGACAATATCAATATTAACGAATACAGGAATATGCAAAATAACATCTGCTCGCTGATTGAAACAAATGTTATTCCGTCTTACTTCGGCATCCTTCCAGCCACCAGCCACCAGCCGCCAGCCGCCCGAATCATTCTCTCCGGCGGCACCGGCACTAATATCGCCCAGATTGCTATTGGCGCTACCATCGACTGGGCTACACAGTCGGTGCAAACCGTAAAAACGCCGGACGTTTATCGAATCGAAGAACTTTTGCAGTCCTGCAGCCTTGCTAACCGCATGACCTTGCCAGGCATTGAAGCAAACCGCGCCGATGTTTTACCAGCGGGGGCGGCGATTGTGAGCGCACTATTGCAACTGACCAGCGCTCAAGAGCTATTCATCACTAACAAATCGCTGGCACACGGAATTATTTGCGGAATGATAATGGAGTCTGTTAAGGGTGAAAGGTGAAAAGCTAATGGTGAAAAGCGAAATGAGAAAAGTGTTTCGCCCATAACTACGTATTTACTTTTAGCCTTTATCCTTTAGCCTTTCTCTTTTAGCCATAAAAATCCTGCGAAATTTTTTTTCCTTGCAGGATTTTTAAAACAACTGTCGAATAGTAACCATGAAGATTAACTTCGAGGAGGGAAAATGAAAATCACACGAATTCTGGCAATCATCACTATGGTGGCATTTGCGGCGCTGGCAATGGCCGGCTGTGGCGCAAAATCCGACCAACAGGCAGCGAACGTCGATGTCTTCCAATTTAAGGTGGAGTTCAAAGACGCTTTTGAAAAATTGGCCAAAACTTACATGGCTAGTCACCCGAATGTAAAAATCAATATCACTACCGTGGGTGGTGGTTCGGACTACGGCGCGGCGTTAAAAGCCAAGTTTGCATCCGGCGCCGAGCCGGCAATTTTCAACATCGGCGGACCGCAAGATGTTAAAGATTGGCAGGCGAAAATTGTTGAACTGGGCGATACTTCAGCGGCTAAAATCGCCGCCGATGGCACGTTAATCGGTTCAACCCGGGACGGCAAAGTCTACGGTCTGCCGTTCTGCCTGGAAAGTTATGGTTTAATCTACAACAAAGCGATTTTCAAAAAAGCCGGTATTGACACCGACAAAATTAAAACTTTCGCGGCGTTGGAAGCAGCAGTAAAAACTCTTGATTCCAAAAAAGCCGAATTGGGTATCCAGGCAGTATTTGCTTATCCGATGAAGGAAACCTGGGTCACCGGGCTGCATACCGGAAACGCCTTTATGGCAGCGGAATTTGGCGACGTTATGAAAACTTTTGACGCCAAAACTGTCGAATTCAAATATGGCGCAGCCTTTAAGAAAATGGTTGATTTGCAAAACAAGTTTTCGGTGCAACCGACCGTCAGCATGGATTACTCCAAACAAGTTGAAGAATTGTTCAGCAATGGCAAGGTTGCCATGATTCAGCAAGGCAACTGGATCTATAGCACAGTTGCCGCAGCGGATAAAGACTTTGCCCAAACCGGCATGAGCATTTTGCCGTTCCCGGTCGAAGGCTGGAAAGAAGATTGCATGCCGGTTGGCGTACCGATGTACTGGTGTGTCAACAAGAACAAGGACGAAGCAACGGTCAAGGCTTCCAAGGACTTCCTGGATTGGCTATATACTTCCGACGAGGGCAAGAAAGCCTGCGTAACCGATTTGAAATTTATTCCGGCTTACAAAGGTTATGATGTATCCGGTTTAAACGATGAAGTTTCCAAAACTATTTACAAATATATTTCCGACAACAAAACTATTCCTTGGGTATTCATGGGTTATCCGACCGGTTGGGGCATGGATCAGTTGGGCGCCGGCCTCCAAAAATACGCCACTGGCAACGCCACTTGGGAAGAAATGGTCAAATCAGTTCAAAAATCCTGGGCGGATGCACGTAGCAAATAGTATTATTATCAAAAGCAGCAATCGGGATTGTCAAGATTGCTGCTTTTATTTGTTGTTATATTTTCAATGCGACTGCATGCATTGCTAATGGTTGCAGGGTAATCTTTAATGCGCCGTCAACTATTTGCATCTGCGAGTCAAAATCAGCGGCTTGTTCATTACCGTCGACTTCGCGGACGGCAATGATCGCTTTTGACATCGTCAAAGTCGCTGTTTCAACATGGTCACTCAGCGAATAGAGCCGAACGATTGTTTCGTCAGTCGCTTCGGCTTTTTTCATTGCCGACAACATTATGTTTTTAGCATCAATGGCAAACAAACTCTGACGTTTTGGCAGACTGCCACGAACTGTTGGCTTGTATGCGCTCAGCACTTCGGGCGGTTTGTTGAAACACAAACTGGTTTTCAGCATTTGCGCGCCATCAACTTGCGGTGCCAGCGCCATCCGGATATAGTGGCGCCCTGCTTCAGGATGCTCATCGGGATCGTTGGCTGACCGAATCAAAGTTACTTGCAACGAATTGTTGTAGCCGCGATAGCCGTACTTGCAATCAGTTATCAACTGTACTGCGCCACCGGCGATAAAGCTCAATCCTGGTACGTCATGGTCCCGCGCCTCACGTTCGAGCACTCCGCAGGCGATGTCATTAGCAAAGGCTTTTGCCTCAAGAGCCAGTGGCAACCGGAAATGCAAATTAGGTATGGATTGTTCGCGCACGCCAAACTCCCGCCAATCGACATCGATATCGAATTCCAACCGTTCACTGTTCTTGTCCAGACTAACCGTCCAGAGAACGCTGGAATTGTTGAAAACCGACTTGAAGGTTATTGACTGGCGCACCGCGCCCTGAATATAGTTTTTAATTTCCACACACTCATGCAGCGATTGTTCACTCTTGAACGGCCATATCGCCCACGCGCTCATACCTTGGTCGGCTTCTGTTCCCAACCGAAATTGGCCGCCGCCCGCCTCGGAATTAACTAATTCAGTCTCGGTCACTTTGTTCACCAGCGAAATCAATTCACCGCGTTTGCCAATTACTGCCCGCAGAAAATTGTTTTCCAATACATATGGTTTTGGCTGAATAGTGCGCGGGTTCATATCCTGGGGCATATTAATCGTCTTCGAGCAGTTCTCGGTCAAAACAATCGTCTCATAACCACCAGCCGGAATGGTAATAATCACTAAAATTCTAAACATATTACAGCCCCAGCTATGAACGTCATTTTCATCCATAACCTGATGGGAAATTAATTCTCCCATGCTGTTGGTGACCACAATTCGCGCTTTGTCATGCGCCCATTCCCAGATTGGAATTTCGACAGTTTCACTCCGCTCGAATGGCAGCTGATTGAACAAATGATAGATGCGCGTTTTCCCGTCCGCGCGCTGACAAATCGACATTTTAAAGCGTTTAGCGCCATAGGCGACACCGGCGCCGTCCGCCAACCCGTCACCATAATCAGCTTCCGGAAACAAGTCTGTTGTATCAATCTGCGCGGCGATTGCCCGTAGCGCGCTAATTTTCTCGGTGTTAGCGATTGCCATCGTTTCCTGAAACAATCCCAGCGCGTACTCCCGGGTTTCGACAACTCCTGAACCGGGCAAAATATCGTGAAAATGATTAAATATCGTATTTTTCCAGCCATCAGCCAACTGTTTTGTCCGATATTTTCGACCATACTTCGCCGCCAGCGCCGAGTATAGTTCAGCGTCATACAGGGCGTACTCGGCAAAGCGGTTAGCCAGTTTTATCCGCGTCGCCGTGGTATAGCAACCGTCAAACACAAAGTTCAGTTCCTGTTTTACAATCGGTAGTTGAGTGCGTTTGGTTTCGGCGTGGCGAAAGAAATCATGATAAACCGCAAAGTTAATTTGCGGTGCGAACGGCCAACTCTGCATATCAATAATCGTTTCAATATCTTTGCGTGTCGGTCCGCCACCGTGGTCGCCAACCCCGAAAATGACCATTGTTTTTTCGATGCCGTTGTTAAAACAAAACTCCGGTAAATGTTGAAAGGCTTTGCCGCTCATCCGATGCATATACCAAGTTGGTTCGGCAAAAACGATTAACTCGTTGCCCGACGGCGCTTGCCAGCGAAACACGCCGGTTTTTTGGTTGTCATAACCCCGGCAAAAATAGTAATACTTTACACCACACTGCGCGGCGATTTCCGGAACGTTGGCGTTATGACCGAAAGTATCCGGCTCGAATTCAAACGTCAGACTGCTGGCGTCGATTTCCAGCAATTCACTCAAGTATTGGCGGGTGTATAAATATTGGCGCAGTTCACTCTCGCCATTAGTCATATTCTTGTCACCTTCGACCCAGGTTGCCGCCGCCACTTCCCAGCGACCTTCCTTGATTCGTTGTTTGACTTCGGCAAGCATTGTTTCATCGTAATCGGCAATGATTTTATACACAGCGGCTTGCGATTGCGAAAACTTGAATGATGGATATTTTTCCAGTAAATCCAATACTGTCCGCACCGTGTCAATTGTTAGTTGCACAGTCTCGTGCCAGCCCCACTGCCAGTTCATGTCAATGTGGGCATGACCGATACATAGCGCCTCAAGTGCTTTCGCCCAAACGGAAAAATGCGCGTATTTTTGTTCAATTGCTCTTGCAGTTACGGCGGTAACCGCTCCGTAAGTTTTTACGGCGATTTCCAAATCAGCAACAGCCTGTTCCAGCTCTTCAATCGCTATTTTCCCAAAATAATATTGCATTTTAAGCAAATACATCAGCTGATAAGTAATTCTGTCTGCCCAATAACCCTGATTATCACGGCGGATTGCTTCGATACGACCGAATAAAATTTCCTGCATATAATCCTCCCAAAATTGCTCTGGATAAATATTCGCTAGATTACCTCATTTTCCTTTAGAATGCAAAATATATCTCGGCTTTTTATAGGCTATTAGCAGGATAATTTTCTTAACTGTCGAATAATAATAGCGAAATGATTTAGGAGGAGTTTATATGTTTAATCGAAAACTATTGGCGCTTTTCTTGCTGATTGTCTTTGCGGCAACGCTATTCGCCGGCTGCGGCAGCAAAACCGCCGATGAAGACAACCCGGCAGAGACCGTTGAGTTAGTCTGGTACACCGGATTTAGCGGCACAGAATCGCCCAAGGACTTAGACTCAGTAACCGCAGAATTGAGCAAATACACCAAGGAAAAAATCAACGCCACCGTAAAAATCATTCCAGTCGCCTTTGCAGATTACCAAACCAAAATGAATCCGATTCTTGCCAGCGGCGAGGCTTGCGATTTAGTCTTTACTTGCTCGTGGACGCTGGATTATCGAATTTACGGCACCAAAGGGCTGTTCTATCCGCTCGACGACCTGCTGCCAAAGTATGGCGAAAAACTTAATTCGCTAATTTCCAAAGAATTGTGGGAAGCGACGCGAGTAGGAGGAAAAATTATCGCCGTTCCGAACTACAAAGATTTGGTCTACCAGCAAGTCGTTGTTTTCAACAAAAACAAAGTTGACGCGCTGGGTTTAGATCTGTCTAAAATAAAAACCTTCGCTGATTTAGCCCCGGTATTTGCACAAGCTCACGCCAAAGATCCGGGACTAATCTGCTTTGAAACCGGCTCGAGAATATCACCGTATGATAAATATGATTTTCTGATTAGTTATGGCACGCCGGGGGCAGTGCGTTTAGATGATAGCAGTTGCAAAGTGGTAAACCAATGGGACTACCCGGACTTTATCAAAGACTGCGCCATTTATCGCGAATTTTATCAAAAAGGTTATATCTCTAAAGATACCGGAACAACACGCAACCAGAGCAATCCGTTCCTAAAAGGCACAGCGCTTGCAGCAGTAGACGTTCTCGTTCCAAATTGCGATACTGTTTTGAGTAGCCTGTATGGCTTCCCGGTTGTATCAGTAAAGTTGTATGACAAGCCGGCAATGACCACTCATTCAACAACCGGTTCAATGATCGCAGTATCCGCTTCTTCTAAGCATCCGGCGCGGGCGTTACGGTTTCTCGAACTGCTAAATACTGACCCTTATGTCCGCAATCTAGTCACTTACGGAATTGAGAAAGTCCATTACGACAAAACCGGCCCTACCAGCATCAAATACACTGACAAACACAAGCAATACGAGATGGCTGGATTTGCGCTCGGCAACCGCTTGATTGAGTACACCGTCGACCCGACTCCACCCGGAACCAATCAACTGTTAAAAGCCTTTAACGACTCCGCAGTTATTTCGCCGGTCATGGGTTTTTCTTTTAACACCGAGCCGGTAAAATCGGAAATCTCTGCTATTGAAAATCTCAATCAACAATATGCTCCGGCGGCGCTCTTTGGGCTTAAAGACGTGGACGAAGCTATAAGCGATTATCAGACCCAACTCAAAGCCTGCGGCGTCGACCGGGTACTCGCCGAAATGCAAAAACAAGTCGACGAGTGGAAAAAAAACAAGAAGTAGAATGTGGGATATAGGGGTTAGGGGTTAGGAAGTACGATTAAGGGCTAGGAATTCGAGGTTGATATTGACCTTGGAGATTTGACGTTAGTAGTTTAAAGGAGAGAAGTAATAATGGAAAGAAAGCATGACATTTACTATTTTTTATTTCTGGCGCCTTGCGTTTTGGCGCTATGTGTGGCGGTCTTTATTCCGTTTGTATTTGGTATTTGGTACTCATTTACCGACTGGAACGGTATCGATGCCCCGTCATTCATCGGATTGACAAACTATTCCCACCTTTTTTCTGATGGTCAGTTTTGGCGGTCATTGTTATTCACCGCGAAATTTGCTGTAATATCGATTGTTTCAATCAATATTATCGGACTGGCATTAGCGTTGGTGGTTACCCAAAAAATCAAAACCAGCAGTTTTCTCAGAACGATATTCTTTATGCCTAATCTTATCGGCGGTTTAATTCTCGGTTTCATCTGGCAGTTTATCTTTATCAAAGCCTTTGGCGCGGCCGGCGATATGATCGGCGCATCCATCCTCAAAGATTGGCTGGCAACGACCGAAACTGGTTTTTGGGGATTGGTTATCCTGATGTCTTGGCAAATGGCCGGCTATATCATGATTATCTATATCGCCCATCTTGAAGCGCTGGACTATGAACTGCTCGAAGCAGCGGCAATCGACGGCGCCGGTCCTTGGCAAAAATTGCGCCACATTGTGTTTCCGTTGATCGTTCCAGCTTTCACCGTCAGCGTCTTTATGACCCTGTCCGGCTCGTTTAAGTTATACGATCAAAACTTATCGCTGACCGCCGGCGGTCCCTATAATTCTACGCAAATGGTCGCGATGAACATCTACAACACCGCGTTTGGTGAAAACATGATGGCGTACGCCCAAAGTAAAGCAATTATTTTCTTTGTCATCGTTACAATAATGTCACTTGTTCAGGTTTATGTCGGTAAGAAAAAGGAGGTGGAAGCATGATGCGCAAAGCTGGAATATACATTGTTGAAGCCATCGGCGTTATACTCGCGTTATTATGGCTGGCACCGTTTTACCTGATGTTCGTCAATGCCTTCAAAACCAAAAAAGAGCTATTTGCCAACACTTTGGACTTCCCAAAAACTTTATTCCTGGAAAATTTCACCATCGCCGCTGACAAACTGGACATATTACGCACCTTTGGTAACTCCATAATGATAACCGTAGTAAGTGTGTGCATCATTGTCTTTTTCTCGGCGCTTGCCGCCTATGCGCTACAACGCACTAAATCCAAAATTAGCAATATGTTGTTATTCTTGTTTATTGCGTCGATGCTAGTCCCCTTTCAATCGGTTATGATTCCTTTGGTTGGTTTCTGGGGCAAAATGGACATGCTCAACCGTGGTGGTATCATCATCATGTATCTAGGTTTTGGCGGCAGCATGTCGATATTTTTATTCCATGGGGCGCTTGGTGGCATCTCTAAATCGTTAGATGAAGCCGCCACCATTGATGGCTGTAACAAATGGCAGACGTTTTGGAAAATAATTTTTCCCTGCATGAAGCCAATGTCAGTTACAGTGGCAATTCTTAATACTATTTGGATTTGGAATGATTACTTGCTACCGAGTTTGGTAATCAACCGCCCGGAAACTCAGACTATTCCTCTAAAAATGTTCTTCTTCTTTGGCGAATATACTAAACAATGGAACCTGGCGCTCGCCGGATTAACTCTCGCGATTGTGCCGGTTATAATTTTCTACTTCTTCGCTCAAAAGCAAATCATCCGCGGTATCACGCAGGGGTCGGTTAAGGGGTAACGCGAAGGTTTATGGTGAAAGGTTAAAGGTGAATAGTGAAATTTGACAATCTTTAAATAAAAAAAACAGCCACGGCGGGATTTACCGCTCGGGCTGTTTTTATTTGCCAGGATAGACATCAATTATATATATCTGCTGTGGCACGTTGACCCGCGCTGGAAACCACTGACCAATGCCATTGCTGACAAATATCGTCGAATCGCCCTTTTCATATTTTCCGGAAATGTACTGGTACTCCCGACTCATAAATCGGTAAAATCCAAGATCGACTTGACCGCCGTGCGTGTGCCCAAACAGCATTATATCAAAATGATAGGGTAAAGCAGATTCGATCAAATCCGGGGTGTGCGCCAACAGGATTTTCGGGTCGGAATTCTTAAGTCCGGCAACAGCTGTAGCCAAGTATTTTTTTTGCAGCTCCGGATTGAAGGCATTGCCATTGTTCAAACTCGCGTATTCAACACCAACTACCAGTAGCGGGTGCTGAATATCAGCGATATTAACGACCTTATTGCTCAGAACTATGATGTTATTAGCCAGCAACTTTTGTTTGGTATCGCGCCAGTTTCCGTCCGTACAATCGCCGTTTCCATTAACAAATAATACGCCCTGCGGAAGTTTTTCTGCTAACCGGCGCAGTTCGGAAATAGCTTGAGGAAGCATGGTCATATCGTCCACAAAATCGCCGCCGAACAGCGCGATATCGCATTTCGTGGAAATTAGCTCATCACAGACGACCGACAACTTCTGCACATTGTCGTCAAAACCAAGATGAGTATCTGAAACAAAGGCAATTCGAATGCTTTTGTCGCCTTGCCAGTTTTTCAAAACAATCTTATCATACACGATGTTGTAATAGCCGCAGCCCAACAGCACGACGACGAATGTCAGCAACATTGAACCAGTAAATGCCCCATAAAATACCGCTCGACTGACAGCCTTTTCGTAGCTAAATAAACGCAGCATCTTGCCCAGTATCATTGCAGCCAACCAAACAGCCGCTAAAATTAACGTTGCCAGCGCGCAGCCGATAAACCAGGTCAAACCGAAATATGCCCAGTTAACTGCCAAGTCAGCGAACAGTTTTATCCGCGCCGTAACTTCCGGCAGCAGCACCAAAAAAAAGAAACCATCCAACACGACAAAAAGCGCCGACCAAATTATCTTGATACGCCTACTACTACCACGCAAAAATATATTCAATATGAGAAGCATCAGAGCACTGGTCAACGGCCAATATTGGAGTTGAAAGAAGGCACCTTCGACTACTCTGTGCAGTTTTCCTAATATAAAGCCGACATTAGTAATCATCGATTTTGATTTACCATTCTATATAGTTTTCCGGATTGATTAGCGATTAGTTCGGCATAGGTTCCGCGTTCTACTATTCTGCCCTGCTCCAACACTACGATTAGATCGGCATTTTCTACCGTCGTCAGCCGATGGGCGATTATCAACACCGTCAGTTGTCCGCGCAATCCATCCAGCGATTGTTTGATTTTCTGCTCGTTTTCGTTATCCAGAGCGCTGGTTGCTTCGTCTAGCAGCAAGAATGCCGGTTTACGCAACAGCGCCCGCGCCAAAACAATCCGCTGGCGTTCACCGCCGGATAATTTCACACCACGGTCACCGACGATGCTTTCGATGCCTGCCGGCAAATCATACACAAAATCGCAAGCTGCCTGCTGGAGCGCAACCGCGATATCAGCGGCAGTAGCATCCGGCTGTGACCAGAGCAGATTGTTTTTGATTGTGTCATTGAGTAAAAATGAATCTTGAGAAACATAGGCAATGCTATTACGCCAAACAGAAATAAATTCGCCTTCAAGCGGTTGTCCATCGACGACAATTCTGCCGCTATCGGGTCGATGCAAACCAATAATCAGATCAGCAATAGTGGATTTTCCGCTTCCCGATTCGCCAACTATGGCAACCGTAGTGTTTGCGGCAATCGTCAACCTGACTTTGTTGAGAATTGCGGTTTGCGGACTATAAGAAAAATCGACCGCGTCAAGCTCCACTGCCTGCTGAATATTTTGTAGTCGCCGCACGGCAACAATCGTTCCCTCGCTACAGCTTTCAGCATTGATTATGAATTTATTGATTGAAGCAAAAGACGGCAACATCATTATGACGTAATGCAAATTATTCTGAATATTAGCAAATTGCGGCCAGAGCCGTGAAAAAACGTACAACATTAGCAACAAGTATTCACTATTCACTGGCAAAAACTTCGCAGCAATCAATAGAAATACCACAATCATCAGTGAACTGCTGATTTTAGAATATAGCGTCGCATTGCTTTGCGCGGCATTGAACGCCAGCAACTTTTCGTCAACTTCATTGCCTAACCGCGCAAAGTCCGCAGTGAAGCGCTGTTCGTTATTGTAGGCTTTGATTTCTTTTACACCGCTTAAGTATTCCTGACATTCGGCGTGAAAACGCCGATATACATTCGACAAATCCCAACCGAGGTTCTTCGACCGTCGTACTGTTCCCATACTACCAAAATAGAGAATAATTCCGGCTATTGCCGCAATCGCTGTCAACTGCGGCGAAATAAACAATGCCAGCACAATTTGAATGCCGGCAATAATTATTGCCGAAGTTATCTGTGCAAAAAAAACCGTCCCGGTAATAATTCGCGAGACTTCATCGGTCAGATAGTGGGTAATATCGGATTTGCGATTGTCTAACCAAAACCGCCAGCGTGCCTCAGTCGCAGCCTTAAATAGCCGGTTACTCAGCATCCGCCCAAACCCGCGTTGTAGTTTGGCTGACAACCGGACTTGCTGCCGTTGCAACAAACTTTGCCCGACAATTACCAGCACATAACAACTCAACAGCGAATAGATATTTAACGGCAAGCCGACTGTTGCAAAAACTCGCGCTACTTTTTGCGTCAGCCCAGTCGCCCCGCCCACCCCAAGTTCAGTAAGTAGCGGCGCGATTAATACGATATTTATCCCTTCAAACACACCAAGCGCGCTCATCAAAACGATGAGCGCGCCGAACATGCTGCGGTCATACCGGTATAAAGTTTTTGCATAGTCAACTATTTCGCGCAGAGTTTGTCTTAACATTTAGAAAAACAATTCCTCGACTTTTATATCAGGGTGATGGTAGCGGCCTTTCTTAGCGCTGCCACCCAACTGAATCGACCGCGTTGGACACCAGTGGATACAGGCCAAGCAACTCTCACAATTGTCCAACCAATTCGGTTTGCCCGCCTCGAGAACAATGTTTTGCGCTGGACAAACCTTGACACACAGTCCGCAACTAATACAATTTTCATCAACGGAAAACTTCTTGCCAGTTTTGTGAATGTTTTTTTCGAAGAACCACTTAACCAACGGCGCTATGGTTTTGTCGACAATTTTCATAGGGAATCCGGAACCGGGGTCATTTTGTTCACGGGCGCGGATAGATTCAATAATGGCTTCAAGGTCGCTATCAACTCGAGCCAGCGTTTCAGCATTCTTTTTCTGCGACGGAATATCGCCAAACGGCAAATAATTAGTAACTGACCGCAAATAATAACCGCTAATTTGACGAATATTACCAACCATATAGCGCTTGGCCTCGTCGTTGAACATTCCGGGGGTGCTCCCGGCGCCATTGCAAACTGTAAACATATAATCCACAAAGGGTGTCTTAATGTTCTTCATAAACTCACATACCATCTTTGGCGCACCATAACAATACAACGGAAAGACAAATCCGATTTCGTTATCGCGGTGTATAAAATCCTGATTTTTCATGGCTTTGGCGATATTGATAAGCTCAGCATTGAACGCTTTCGCTAGTTTCTTAGCGATGTTCAGGCTATTTCCAGTTCCGGTGAAAAAAAATATTTTCATTTGCTTTCGATAGTCCTCCTCAACGCAACTTCGTAAAATTTACAGGCCACTTCCATACCTTGGGTTTCAATAAGCCGACCGACAGCCTCGAAAGTGAACATCGAGCCGATCATAACGTGAAGTTTTTTGGTAGAAACATTGAAAATCGAAGTCAAGCGCGCCGCCATTTGCGCTGAACGCATTTGCGCGATACCGCTCCAATGCCAATCAGTATCAGCCAAAAAAGCAATCACATGTTCGGGACGGACATCCTCAATGGTATAACGTAACCCGATGTCAGCAATTCCCAAATAATGATTTACCAATTTAAAACTCTCAACCCCGCCAATATTCACTGCATCAATCCCATGCACCGCCGCTACCGATTTAATTAAATATTCTTCAGCTTCAAGCGCTGCCATTTCCCGAAGTACCCAGGAGTGATGATCATCGGATTCGGCGATAAAGCGGTCTTCGTTGCGGGTTAGATTATATTCAGCGTCAAAACCAAAAACAAATCGCTTCATTGAATCATGCAAAATAATCGTTGCGTACAACAACGACTTGTCAATGGTTAAGCCTTTTTTTAAGTAAACAGCTGCCAAAGCCTCGGCGTACTCCAAGTTTTGCAAAGTATGCACCGCCAAACCACCGTAATGCATATGATGAGCTGCCGCTCCGATTGCCATCGAAAACGGCAATGAATGAGTGGTTTCAAATTTATACGTTGTAATCGGTTTTGGACAGGTATGCAACGTTTTTATTAATTTTCGCCACAGTGGATCGGCAATCTGCGATAAGAATTCATCATGAATTCTTTGATTTGCAGGAATACCCAAAAACCTCGACAAATATTGCGGCGTGACTTTTTTCATAATGTCCCTTCCAAGAAAAACAGGTATTGTTATAAATTGTTACTAAGCAGTGTGTAAAACTATAGCTTTTCACTAAATTATATATATATTATACTATCCGAATGGTCAAAATAGTAAAAAACTTCAAAATTTATTATCCACCAAAAATTACTCCAACTCCCCTAAATCATATGGTGTCTCTTGATAGACATAATAATTCAGCCAATTGGCGAATAGCAAATTGGCGTGACTGCGCCAGCGCACCCGTGGCTCACGTGTTGGATCGTTATCTGGGTAATAATTGCTGGGAATATTGATCGGTAAGTTTTTTGCCACGTCGCGGTCGTACTCAGCTTTGAGTGTACCCTTATCGTATTCTGAGTGTCCGGTTACAAAAACCTGTCGTCCACCTTCGGCTTTTACTAAATATATTCCGGCAACATCTGAATCCGCCAAAATTTCCAATTCGGCTATTTTGCCAATGTCGTCGGCTCTAATCTCGGTATGCCGCGAATGCGGCGCGAGAAACTCTTCGTCAAAGCCCCGCAGTAACTTGCGATTGTTGATTTTCACTTTATGCCAAAACACGCCGAACATTTTCTCAGAAAGCGGGTATTTCGGAATACCATAATGATAAAACAAACCGGCTTGCGCCCCCCAGCAAATATGCAAGGTGGAAAAAACATTATGTTTACTCCACTCCATTATTTCTACTAGCTCCGGCCAGTAATCAACGTCGGCAAACTCCAAGTTTTCTACCGGCGCACCGGTAATTATCAACCCGTCATAGCGATTATGCTTGATTTCTGAAAAAGTGTTATAAAATTTATATAAATGCTCGTTAGGCGTATTTACTGACTGATGACTGGCAGTATGCAGCAAATCGACATCGACCTGCAATGGCGAGTTGCCGATCAGCCGCAATATTTGCGTTTCGGTGGCAATTTTGGTTGGCATCAGATTGAGCAACGCGATCCGCAGTGGCCGGATATCCTGACGCGCGGCGCGTTCTTCATTCATTACAAAGATGTTCTCGTTATTAAGAATATCACTTGCCGGTAAATCGTTGGGAATATTTATTGGCACAACATAACCTCACAAACAATTATTTTGTTTATTATAGCAGATTTTCGCCTGCTGGAAATAGCAATTAGCCGGATATTATTTATGTATCATCAACGCTATGTTATAATGAGAAAAACTATTTTCGGAGATAATATTATGGCAATAATCAACCGCTATCAAGCGCTGTCCATGAATAAAAAAATTATTTTGTCGATCTTGCTCGGCGCAGCAATCGGCATTTTCTTTGGCGAACGCTGCAAGGCGCTGGAATTTGTCAATTCAGCTTTTGTCGGCGCGTTGCAAATCACTATTATTCCCTATCTGTTTTTTTCGCTAATCCGCTCCATTGGCTCACTTAGCAACAAAACCGCCAAAGAAGCCGCCAAATATTGCGGCTGGATTTTATTGCTACTCTGGCTGGTCAGCGCAATTTTCGCCTGGTTTTTACCGTATTGTTTTCCGGATATCGACCGGGTGACATTTTTCGTGCCACACATGAATAGTGACGGCGCCGCCATTAACCTGGTCGATGTCTTTATTCCGGCTAACCCGTTCCACTCGCTGTCTGAAGGTTATATTCCGGCAGTTGTGTTGTTCTGTATCTTAATGGGCGCGTCATTGATAAATGCCAAAGATAAAATGCAAACGCTAAATTTTTTGGATAAAATAGTCGTGTCGCTTAAACTCTGCAATAACTACATCATGAAAATAATGCCGCTCGGATTAATGTTAATCGCCGCGTTTACTTTTGGCGTATCCTCGCCGGGCGGCGCTCAGGAAGTACTGCTATATATTACCGCGTCGATGGCCTACAACGTTATTTTCACCTTGTTGATTTTGCCGGCAATGGCGATTATTTTCACCCGGCTGACCTACGCGCAGATTATCCGCGCAGCTTCTCCTGCGCTACTGTTGTCTTTTGCCTCGGGCAATTCATTTATGTCACTGCCGCTCGCCTATGAGGGCTTGTACGCCCTTGACAAAGAAATTGCCGAAAAAAATAATGATTCTCCTGACACAATCGAAGAACGCCGCAAACATATCGATGTATTTGTACCGCTGGCATTTATCGTACCATCAAGTTATAAATTTCTGGTCATATTTTTTGTAATGTTTGGCGGCTGGTTTTTTGATGTTACCATAACCTTCGCAAATCAGCTGATGTTATTTCTCGTCGGTATTCCCTGTCTGTTTGGTTCCAATGTTTTGGTAGTGCCATTCTTGTTAGAGCTTGCCAATATTCCCGCGCAAGCTTTCAATATTTTCTTTATCACTTCCAACGTATTAGTGTTTTTCAACAACGCTAACAATACGATGTTCATCGTGGTCATCGTGTTGATGTGGTGCGCGGCGCTCAATCGCGAATGGCGGTTTCGTCCGGCAAAATTATTCATGTATGCACCATTGGCGATTATCATTTCACTGGTCTGCGGCGGCGCCATATATTTTGGCTTCACCCAGCTGATTAATAACAGCGACTCCAAAACCGCCGGGATTTTGGCAGCCGACTTTATGCCGATCGACCGTGAACGCTATGCTAACACGCAAACAGTTGTTGAGCGAAGCACTGCGGCATTAAAGCGTTATCCACCGCGGTCTTCAACCGCTGACTGGCTCAAACAGATTATTAGTGGCAGTGAACTACGAGTCGGTTACATGACCAACATTCCTTTTAGTTTTGAAAACACCACCAATAAATTAGTTGGTATGGATATAAGCCTGATGTACAACCTTGCTGAAGCGGTGGACTGCAAAAAAATTGTGTTTTTTCCCTTGGAAAAAAAAGATTTGACAACCATTAACAACGGCGTCTTGGACATAGTCGTTGGCGGCATTGCGATTAGCGAGTCCCGTTTGGAAGAATTCAAAATGTCGATACCTTATATTACTTTGCACCCCGCGCTAATGGCACCAAGCGATAAAAAATCTGATTTTCCTGATTGGAATAGGACCTTGGAGCGGGTGGTCGCCGACCAAAATATTACGATTGCCGTTTCGTCCGGTAGCGCCTTGGTAAAACCCATCCAACACCTGTTCCCAAATCACAAAACCGTTATCCTGGAACACAAATCCGAATTTTTTACCAAAAGGAGTGCCGATTTGTTGTTAATCAGCGCCGAGGAGGGTTATTCTCAGCGGATATTGCATCCGCAATTTTCAATAATGACAGCTCCTGATAATAGCAATGAATTCCCCGGTGCCTTTCCGTTACCGCCAAATATCAACGCCGAAAACTGGCGTGAGTTTGTCAATCAATGGATTGAAGGTAAAAAAATCAACGGCTATATCGCCGACAGCTACCACTATTGGGTTTCCGGCATCGGTTTGGAACAAACAGTACCGCGCTGGTCAGTGTTGTCGGCGTTGGAACAACGATTTGCAAAGTAAATCTTGCAACTGGTAGGTTATCGGAACTTAACACCGGGTATTCGAGCATTTGCCAGGCGTAGCGTCAGCTTTTGGGTGTCAAAATGCTCGAGAATATTCTTGGCCTGCTCGCGGTTAATCTTAGCGATATCGCGAAACTGGGCCAGTGTTATTGTCGGCTGGTCAGCGAAATGATTGCGCAAAATTATCCGATATTCTTCTAATTGCTGATAACTATACAGTAGACCGCCGATGGATAATTCCGTCGGCTTTTCTTTTGCGGCTGACGAATTTTTCAGCTGGCACTTTGTTGCCATCGGCAATATTACTTTCGATATACCTAATATCTGCCGGGTGTTTATGGCGCGGAAGACAATTTTCTCGTCAGCCGCGACGGGGAAGTCGCAGTCGCTGACCAACAACCACTGTACCGCCGCTTTGGTTTTAAACCGCTTAATTCGTCCTTGAAGTTCTACCGTGCCGAAATAGGCACGCACCTTTCCGGCGGCAATTCCGGCAAATGGCTGTATTTCACATTGATTATTACTATAAGCATGGCCGGCACTTGCCAAAAGCGATTGGCGTTGAGCGATTGACCGGGCCATACCGGCAATGTTTATTGCCACCCGGTTTCCGGCAACTGCCGTAATGACCGTTTCATTGAACACCTGGATTGCCCGCACCCGGATCCGTTCATTTTGCGGTAAGAGCAGCAAACTGTCGCCAATCGCGACGGTCCCGGACAACAGACTGCCGGTAACTATCGTGCCGATACCCTGTTTGGTAAACACCCTGTCAATCCACAGCCGGACGGGCGAGCGAAGATTTTTTTCCGGAAGCGCTACCGCGATGTTTTCCACTCCTGCCCGCAGTTGTTCCAACCCCAATCCGCTCAAGCTATCCACAAAAAATAACGGTGCCGGTTCAAAAACCGTTCCGCGCGCCGCTGCTGTTAATTGTTTTGTTCGCTCCATTATTGTAGTTTCGCTGATATTGGCACATTTTGTAAACACCACCATACCGGGAATATTGAGCAAATCCATAACCAGCAGGTGCTCCAGCGTCTGCGGTTTTATTCCCTCGTTGATGTCGATAATCAACATTGCAACATCAGCGCCAATGCACCCGGCAAGCATATTGCGCAGTAATTTTTCGTGACCCGGCACATCGACGAAACAAGCAGCCAATGTGTCAGTGATTTTCCAACGGGCGTAGCCCAATTCGATAGTCATGCCCCGGCGTTTTTCTTCCGGCAACCGGTCGGTATTAGTTCCGGTCAACGCTTCCACTAAAGTGGTTTTGCCATGGTCAATATGTCCGCAGGTTGTGATAATCACTTGCCCCTCCGGTTTAGTTAGCTACCGGTAGCCGGTATTTGCAGATGTTATACCATATTGTTTGGCTATAATAATCCAACTGGCTGCAATTTACCCCTAGCGTGCTACTATCTATAGTAGTTTCTCTTAATATCTGATTACCAGCCGCAATTGTTTCGCCCGCTTCAATAGCCGCGGCAACTTCCAACCGCTTGGCTATTATTTCCAGAAACAGCCGCACGGCAGCGCTTGAAGCGCCTTGACGATAATCGGTCACTGCCAGCGAAAAAGTAAGTCGGTCGATCATTACCGTGGCATAAATAGTTTTCGCAAAATTCGAATAATTACGCCGATGCCCGGCAGGTTCGTCGAGCATCCGCCGCCAAGAATCATACACTTTGTCCAATTGATGTTTGGAATGCTTGCGATCGCGGGCATCGAGCCCGCCCTTTTCCAGATACAAGCCAATCAATTGCGCATGTTCACGCCAGGTATTGGCAAGATCGCGCTTAATGTAGATGATTTCCCAGCGCGGAAAAATCCCTAGGGTAACGACTAACGCCAAAAACATTCCGATAAAAGTATCTTCAACCCTGAGCTTCGTCAACCACTGGACATCAGTTTGCATAAAGGCGCAAGCAAAAGTTGATATCGCAAAAGTTAGAAAAAGATTGAACAGCAAGTAATTGCGGCGCAAGTAAATTCGGGCAGCGCCGAGACTGCAAATTACTGCAAAGCTAGCGATAATAGGTAGCGGCTGCATCTGCAAAAATAGGAAAACCGCCAATAACGCAATCAACGTCGACAGCAGCCGCCAACGAAACATTTGCCAGGTTCCGGATGCTGTTGGTTTGATCATCAACAGCGCCATCATAATTATGTAGTAATAGCGGTCCAGATGCAAAAACCAGCCGACCGACAACGCCAGCAACGCAGTGACCGCCAATTTTATTGCATAATGCAGTATCTCCGATTGCCAGTTGAAATTCGCCTTGATTTGCGACAATAGCGGATCGCGCAGAGCTTTTACTGCCGGACCAGCTTGATCAGAATTCCAGTCATTGCGAATTTTTGTCAACTCCGCTAACGCGGCACGCATCGCCAAAACGTCGTGACAGGGCGCCTCTTCACATTCAAGAGTGCCGACCGCCAGATTATCGTCGACAACAATGTTTTCGTCCAGCTCGGTTTTACTCAGTAGAAATATTTTTCGTTGCTGCAAAAAGAACTGCTCGGCAACTAATAAAGCGCTGCGAATAAATTCCTTATCAACCTGTTTCATGGTTGAGATACTCTTATTATCCACGAACAACGCTGAAAGATGATCTGCCAAACGAGTGCAGCCGACAAACACAATTTTCAGCTGCCGGTCATTGGAATGCTCCAGAAAGCCGGCTACTTCCAACCGACTTAACCGTAATTTTCTAATAAAAGCGTACATACTATGCATATTGACGATGCCGCCGCCATCTAAATAGTCAATCTTTTTGCGGCAAAACTCCGCCAACAGCGCCAGTGTTTCAGAAAACACTGTATAGACGGTTCGTTCGGACTGAAACAGCGACTTTAATACAAATATCAATGCGGTAACAAAAGCGCCGGCAAAAAACCAGCCCGCGATTGTAAACCAGGCGGGAAGATTCAAATGTGATACAGTAAGCGTCAGATAACAATTAAGCAACGACAGCAAGCCCAACTGCCCGAGCATCGCGCCAGTAGCTCCGCCCACCGACATAAAAGCGATTACAAAGCATACACCGGGCAGCACCAAAAATTGTGTCCAGGGAAATGGCACCGCCAGCGTTATCAGCGCCAGTATTAGCAAAATCAAAACCAAAGCCAAAAAAAACGCTTTTGCTTTATTTCGAATTCCCGGCAGCGAATCCATGCTGCTGATATTCATGCCGCCGATAGCATAGACCATTCCTTGCACAACGTGGCCCAAACAAATTAGCGCCGCTGCCGGGACTAACCAAACCAGTAGCCGAATTATCGTGGTACAATCTTGACGATCTATCTTCATCATTTCCCCTGTCCGCTCATTCGCGGTTGTTGATTTTCCGAATCTTGCGCAGATCACACTTTGGTTTACGGTCATAGGTCAGCAAGCCGTTGATTTCCTGCTCAACATCGTACAGTTGTGTATAACAGAATCCGGCGACCACCGGGCTGTCAAACAGCGCCTGAGTGCGACTGCGGTAGGCCGCCACGAATTCTGTAGCGGTATTTACCGAGTCATAGCCCCAACCAATGCTACCGCGGTTAAATGCTATCCCGCCATACTCGGTAAGCATTATCGGCTGTTTGTCATATTTAAAACCCTGCGCGTACATTTTGTATCCGGCTGGTTTCGCACGCAGCGCGCACAGGCTGGTTCGATAACTCTTAATCAGAGTTTCAGCGTTATGATAATTATGAATGCCAAGAATGTCGGAGCGGGTATGTTCCCAGCCGTCATTAGCGATTACGAAGCGAGTGGAGTCAATAGTTTTAGTCATCATATACAACGACAACGACAAACTCTGCTGTTCTTCGTCAACAGATATTTCCGGCACGCCCCAGCTTTCGTTGAGTGGCACCCAGGCCATGATACAGGGATGGTTATAATCGCGTTTGATGACGTTTACCCATTCAAACATCAAATGGAGGCTCATATCAGCCGAAAATTCGTGGGCGTTGGCCATCTCACCCCAAACAATAAAACCGAGTTTGTCCGCCCAATACAAGTAGCGCGGGTCTTCAACCTTTTGATGTTTGCGGGCGCCGTTAAAGCCCATGGATTTTGCCAGTTCGATGTCTTTGGCGTAATCGCTGTCTCGAGGCGCGGTTAGCAGCCCGGTTGGCCAATACCCCTGATCCAGCACCATTTTGGGAAAATAGGGCTGATTGTTCAAAAAAATTATTCCCTGCTCAGCGTGCCACTTGCGCAAGCCAAAATAGCTATAGACAACATCGGTAAACAAACCGCCGCTATACAAGCGAATTTCCGCGTCAAATAGATTGGCTTGTTCGGGCGACCAAAGACAGTTCTGGGTATCAAATTCCTCAAAATCAACTGTGGCCTGTAACAGCCGGCCGTCGGCGGCGATAGTATCTTTGACCACTATGTCGTTATTGTATTTGACAATTATTTCCAATGTTGCGCCAGCAGCATGATTGCTCAATTCTACTTCCAGTAGCACGCTGTTTTCATCGATGTTTGCCGTCCAGCGGATGTCTTCGATGTGCGCCTCCTGGAGCGGTTCTAACCACACGGTTTGCCAGATTCCGGTTGTGCAGGTATAGAATATTCCTTCCGATTGTTCGTGCCAATACTGTTTGCCGCGCATAATCGTCCGGTCCTCTGAGGGATCTTCAGCGCACACAGCGATAAATATATAGCCGTCCTCATCAATAAACGAAGACACGTCCACCGAAAACGGTGTATTTCCGCCGGTATGTTCACCGGCTAAATGACCGTTGATATAGACTTTTGCATAGTAATCAACCGCGCCAAAATGTAAAACAACATAGCTGCCATCCCATGACGGCGGTATTTCGACTTCGCGCCAATACCAGACTATATCATGAAACGACTGGTCGTCAATCAAGCTTAAACTGGATTGAAACGGATAGGGTACAATGATTTTTCGAGTATCCTCTGGCATTGTTCGATACCAGCCATCCAACCAGCCACGCTCATCGTCGTCAAAAGCAAAATCCCATTCGCCATTGATACACAACCAGTCCTTACGGACTTGCTGGGGACGCGGATACTCAGCCCGCGGAATAGTAGTTTTCATTATCATCCAATCTGCTAATAGCGCTCTTGTGAAAGCAGCCGCAGCTTACGCCGCGGCTGCCAAAACGCTATTTAATTGCCGGTAAATTCCATTTATCTTTCATTATTTGTAACTCTCCGGATTTGTCCAACGCATCCAAAGCTTTATTAATCTTTTCCAACTCCCGCGTTGTACCTTCCCGGAAAATGATTCCGTATTTTTCCTCGGCAAAAACCTTCGCGTTGATAAACGCAAACTTATCGTCACCAGCAGCCATAGCGCTCAACATCGGCAGATCCCAGACGATACCGTATAACTCCTTATCGATAAACGCGTTCTTCATATCGACTACCGAATCATAGACTTTGATATTCGCCCCGGACAACTGGTTGGCATAGGACTCACCGGTAGTACTGCCGCGTACGCCGATTTTTCTTCCAGAATAGTTTTCTTTAGTCAAATCCTCGCCGGGGTGAACTGCCAAAATAATTTGTCCGCTATAATATGGTTTGGAAAAGGCAAAAGTCTTGCTGCGTTCATCGGTAATAGAAATCATGCCGATTGCCGCATCGATTTTTTTGCCGGCAATCGCCGCCAGCATCGTGGTGAAATCGTAGGCGTTGTATTGAATTTTGTAACCGGCGCCATCGCCCAGTTTTTGCATCAATTCAATTTCAAACCCGGCACGCGAACCGTCTTTTTCTTCGTACATATATGGTTTTGTGGTGGCGGAAGTGGCAATTTTCAGCACCGGTCGCGAATCGGACACAATTGTTGAAATATATAACACTCCCAAAAATACTACCGCCACGCAAGCCACAATCGTGCGGGATTTTATTGCCGGGAAACCGGATTTTCCCGATTGATCGCGCATCAGGTAAGCATATACCGGTAACCCGATTAAGGTAAGTACTATTGCCATAATTGCATTAATCAAACTGGCCTGAACCATGCCGTACAGGCAATAGACTGCGCCAATCACGGCGATTATCGGAATGACCGGATACAAGGGTACTTTGTAAGTCCTAGGCAGATGAGCAAATTTTTTGCGGGCGATAATTACCGCAACAAAAGATAAGGCGTAGAATATCCATATTGCAAATACCGCGATGTCTGATAGCTTATCGGCATCAAATAATCGATAATAAACAAAGGAAATAATTATCAACAGCGCCGCGCCATAAACTGGAGTCCGGCTGTCGCAATCCAATTTGCCGAAAAATTTCGAACCCGGCAACTGTTTGCGCTCGCCCATCGAATAAACAATCCGTGACAGCGTCATCGTGTATCCGTTAATGCCGCCGAGAATCGACACCATTATTCCGACAGCAACCAAGTTGCCGCCAACCAGTCCGAATAATTTTTGTGAAACTACTGCTGCGGCATCGTGACCGAGAGTCACAATTTCGGCGGCGCTCAGCACCTTGAACATCGCCATATTTATGCCCAGATAGACGATAATCAGAAAACATAACCCGCCAATAATTGCCCGTGGCAAAATTTTCCCGGGGTTTTTTATTTCACCGGCCACTGATGCCACCTGCGCCCAGCCATCATAAGCAAATAGCGTAGCCAGCACTGCCGCCGAAAATGGTCCCATGACCGACATCAAACCGGTGGACTGCATAAATATTTTGCCATTCCCCCAGCCTAACCCGCCTACAACAATCAATATCAACGGGATAAGTTTACAGAAAGTGGCAATTGTCTGCAAGTTCCCGGCGCGTTTAACGCTTACGGCATTAACAAATAAAACAAAAGCCAGCACCCCGGCTCCAACCATCGGCGCGAACACATCGGGAATGTTAAACAACAGACAAAACACCGAACTAAAATATCCAACCAGTGCGCCAATCGTCGCCGGTCCATAAATAAAAGTTAGCACCCAGCCATACAGAAAGGCTGTTTTTTTGTTATAAATCTCTTCCAAATAAACAAAAATACCGCCGGTGCGGGGAAACATTACCCCCAGCTCGCATAACGTAAGGCCACCGGCCATGCTCAGCAATCCGCCGATAACCCAGGCCCAAAGCGCGGTATTCGTATCGCCGGTCACCGCCAAAACTGCTGATGGTTTCATAAACGCACCGGCGCCCAGTACCATTCCGACTACCAATGATAACGCCGTAACCAGTCCGAGGTCTTTTTTGAGTTCTGTGCAATTATTCGCCATACACACCCCTTTTGTTGTTTTTAAGCCTTCAATAATCCCATCTTTAGACTACACAAACTATTTTACTTTGCCGGTGATTATTGCACAACAAATATTTACTAACTTACACAAATTGATTGAAAATAAAAAACGACAGCGACTTCTGTCGCTGCCATTTTTCCACTTCCCTGCCCTTTACAATTGAAATCAAACTTACAATTTGCCTAGATCGCGCAGCCGCTTGCCGCTTTTTAGATTTTCCTCAAATTCCTCCAGGGTAATACCCTTTGTTTCCGGAACAAACATCGCCACGAAAACAATCGAAAGAATACAGAAAAACGCGAACAAGAAAAAGATTGAGGAGTTTCCAAAATTTTCCATGAACGTCAGTGAAAACGCCATTAATATTCCGGCAAAGGTCCAGTTGACCATCGTCGTTATCGTCATGCCGACTTCGCGACCTTCTAACGGGAAAATTTCCGAACAAACCAACCAGGCTACCGGTCCCCAGGATACTGCAAATCCAAAGATATAAACAATTACCGAAGCCAGCAACACCGCTTTGGATGCGCCGCTTACCGATGCCGGATCAACGCCTTGACCAATGCTCAGGAACGCTACACCGGCGGCAATCATGCTTACACACATACAAACCGCGCCGACGTACAGCAACTTTTTGCGCCCCCACTTGTCAACCAAGCGGATGGCCGGAAAGGTAAACAGCATATTTACAGTCGGCACCGTCATCATTACCAGCAAGCCCTTCATTCCGGCAAAACCGAAAATTGTCGGTGCATAATAAATCATGACGTTAATACCTACAAATTGCTGAAACATTTGCAATAATATGCCGACTATCAATACTTTTAAGAAATAGCCCTTAAAGATTACCCGGATACCCGCTCCCTTAGGGCCACGGAGCGTGGACTCGATTTCTTCGATTTCAAAATCGACTTCTTTCTGGGTGTTAAACGTGCGTTGCAGAACTTTTACTGCCTGAGCTTTTCGCCCTTTTAGCATCAACCAGCGCGGGCTTTCCGGCAAAATCAGGCTGCCGATGAACATGACAATTGCAAACACCGCGACCACCAGGAACATCACCGGTAACGCCTTGTTCGCGTCAACGATGATTTGCGCGATGAACACGTTAGCCACGGATATCAAAAATATGCCGATTGTAATCATCAATTGAAACAATGTTCCCATCGATCCGCGAATAGCTGCCGGCGCTGTTTCCGACAGATACAGCGGCACGATGAACGAGGCAATTCCCACCGCGAAGCCTAAGAAAAACCGGCAAATGCTCAGCATTTCAAATGGCGGTAGCAAAGCAGAGATAATTGAAGCCGCCGCAAAGAGAAATCCGGCAAAAACCAAACTTTTTTTGCGTCCGAGCAATCGGGCAAATATTCCTGACAGTAGCGCTCCGAGAACGCCGCCGGTCGCCAATATTGCCGAATAGCCTTCTGCCCCGAGCGTGTCCAGGTTGTAAACGCTTTTGATCGTTCCCAGCGAGTTCGCGATAAATCCCTGGTCTAAACCAAACAGCAATCCCCCCAAAGCGGCCACCAGACAGATAAAGTAAACTATTGTCTTGTAACTTCCAACCTGCGCTTTTGCAGTTGCTTGTGCCATAAATACACTCCTTCTCCGTAGTTTTAAGATTGTATTTGCAGTATAGCATATTTTCAAGTTCCGTGTATATTATTTGAATAATCGCTGCTCGATTTCTTGCTGCACGGAATAAATATCCCTGGTTCCAGCTTCTAACGCTTTCACCGTATCCGCCAATACAGCGGTTGCGATAATCGCCTGCACGCGTTTGGCAGCATGGTCGCGAATACGTTCGATTAGCTCTTGACGACGGCGCCGCGAGCGCCGTAAAGCCAGTTCACCATTTTGCTGACTCTCGGCAAAAAAATCGTCCACCATTTGATTAAATTCGGCGATGCCGGCATCGGTTGTGGCAATGGTTTTGCAAATCGGAATAATCCGACCGCCCAGTGAGTGATTGAGTTCGACCAACATCTGCAACTCGCGCATCAGCTTGTCAACGCCATCACGGTCGGCCTTGTTTACCACCAAAATATCGGCAATTTCCATTATTCCGGCTTTTATCGCCTGAATATCATCGCCCATCCCCGGCACACAGACTACTGCCGTAACATCGGCGTGCTTCATAATCTCGGTTTCCGATTGACCGACGCCCACTGTTTCGACAATAATAACGTCTTTACCGAACGCATCCATCAATTTTATCGCGTCAGCGGTTTTGATGCTAACACCGCCCAAGCTGCCGCGGGTACCCATACTGCGGATAAATACCGCCTTGTCCGTAGACAACGAAGACATCCGTAACCGGTCGCCGAGAATAGCGCCGCCGGTAAACGGACTGGTCGGGTCAACCGCGATAATACCAATAGTTTTGCCTTGTTTACGGTATTCAAAGGCGATTTTATCGACTAGCGTACTTTTACCAGCACCCGGCGAACCGGTAATGCCGATAACAATTGCCCTGCCGCAATGCGGATAAATAGCTTGCATAATGTGTTCCGCTTCAGCCCGCTCATTCTCCACAATAGTAATAGCGCGGGAGAGCGCCAACCGCTCTCCCGCGAGTAGTTTTTCAACTAATTCCATTTTCACCTGCTTATCGGCGGCTAGCCGTTCGCCGCTCGGAAATCTACCGACCGCCAACCGCTAACCGCCATTTACTGACTTCTTACTTATCTGCGAAAAACTCTTTGATAAAGGCGATCGGTTCGGCTGTCGGTGTTCCCGGGGTAAAGATTGCTGCCACGCCAGCGGCTTTCAATCCAGGAATATCTTCTTCTGGAATAACGCCGCCACCGATTATCAGCACATCGGTCATCCCGGCAGCATGGAGCATTTTTACTATTTTCGGGAACAAGGTGTTGTGCGCACCGGACAGCAAGCTCAATGCTACAACATTGGCATCCTCTTGCAAAGCTGCTTCAACAATTTCTTCCGGAGTTTGGCGCAAACCGGTATAAATTACTTCAAAGCCGGCATCGCGAAACGAGCGGGCAATAATTTTTGCGCCGCGGTCATGACCATCCAGACCCGGTTTGGCTACAAGAACTCTAATATTTTCCATTTACTTAAATCCTCCAATAAATATCTTTCTATTCTGACATTTACACCAAGCATCTATTCCTGATCTGCTCAAAAATGTGCAGGTACAAGGCGCGGCGAGTATTTCGAAGCGTGGCGTACACAATGTACGCGAGCAAGAAAACGGAGCCGTAACGAAGTAGATGCGCGTTTTTCAGCAGAGCATTAAATTTTGTACAGACCAAATACCGAACGCATAGTATTGCAAATTTCACCAAGTGTCGCATATACCCGGACAGCATCAAGAATAACCGGCATCATATTGGCATTCTCGTCTTCGCAAGCTGCTTTTAGCGCTGCCAGTTTTGCAGTAACTGCCGCATTGTCGCGATTGGCGCGTAATTCCTGCAACCGAGCGGCCTGGGCCACACCGATTGACGGGTCAACGCGTAACAGTCCGGTTACCGGGCCTTCTTTGACAACGAATTCATTTACGCCAACGATAATGCGTTCTTTGCGTTCGACTTCTTGTTGATATTTATAAGAGCTGTCTTCGATTTCCCGTTGGATATAGCCCTTGTCGATAGCGATTGCCGCGCCGCCCATATCATCAATTTTCTTAATGTATTCCCAAGCTTTGTCTTCCAAATCATTGGTAAGCGCTTCGACATAGTATGAACCAGCCAATGGATCGATAGTGTCCCCAGCGCCGCTCTCGTAAGCTACGATTTGCTGAGTTCTAAGCGCGACCATAACCGCTGCTTCATTCGGCAACGCCAAAGCTTCATCTTTGGAGTTGGTGTGCAACGACTGAGTTCCGCCCAGGCAGGCTGCCATCGTCTGAATAGCCACGCGCACGATGTTGTTTTCCGGTTGTTGCGCAGTCAGTGTACTACCTGCGGTTTGAGTGTGAAAGCGCATCATCATGGATTTGTCGGATTTGGCGTTGAAGCGCTCTTTCATAATCTTTGCCCACATCCGGCGCGCGGCGCGGAATTTGCAAACTTCTTCTAACATATCGTTATGGGCGTTCCAGAAAAAGCTCAACCGGCCGGCAAAATCGTCAACGTCCATACCGGCTTTGATCGCTGCTTCAACGTAAGCGATACCATCGGCCAGCGTGAAGGCGATTTCTTGTGCCGCTGTCGAACCGGCTTCACGAATGTGGTAACCGGATATCGAGATCGTATTCCAGCTAGGTACGTTCTTGGAGCAGTATTCGAAAATATTTGTTATCAAGCGCATCGACGGTTTGGTTGGGAAAATGTAAGTGCCGCGTGCCGAATATTCTTTCAAGATGTCATTTTGAATCGTGCCTTCGAGCTGCGCCATAGAAACGCCTTGCTTTTCGGCAACGGCAATATACATTGCCAGCAATACTGCGGCTGGGGCATTAATCGTCATCGAAGTAGAAACTTTGTCCAACGGAATACCGTCAAACAGCACTTCCATATCTGCTAACGAGTCTATTGCCACGCCTACTTTGCCCACTTCGCCTTCGGATATTTGATCGTCGCTGTCATAACCGATTTGGGTCGGCAGGTCAAAAGCGATCGACAAACTGCCGCGCGCGCCTTTTTTTGCCAAAGACAGTAAATATTTATAACGTTCATTGGACTCTTTAGCGTTACCGAATCCGGCATACATCCGCATCGTCCAGAACCGGCCACGATACATGGTCGGTTGCGGTCCGCGGGTAAACGGATATTCGCCTGGAAACCCAAGTTTTTCCATGTAATCAAACCCTTCGAGATCAAGCGGCGTAAATAGCCGATTGTGGCGTAAGTTTGTCCGTTCAGGTCGTTTGGCGGTCATTTTTGCCACCAGTTCATCATACTTTGCCCGGTTTGCGCGTAATTTTTCGCTCATCGTTCCTCCTACACTGCCTTGTTATTTATTAATTGTTCAATAACCGCATCTGAATAACCAAGATATTGTTTTAATATTTCCGCTGTATGCTGACCTAAAGTCGGCGCTGGAGCGGTAATTGCAGCTGGCGTTTCGGTGAATTTGACCGCCGGACCAATAATGGTATGTTGACCGATAATCGGATGAACAACATCGACAAACATATCGCGGGCGATGGCCTGCTCATTTGCACACAC
>JBAXTZ010000059.1:0-16786 GCA_037129925.1 Bacillota bacterium | reverse complement strand
ATCATCACCAACAGCAGTTGCGGGGCGGATTCGCGTCGACAAACAGCTCACAAACACAATGTTTACAAGGCTTCAACCTGTCGACCGGCTCCCAGACTTTCAACCGTTATTCACAGCCTGTTTCTGGAGGCGAGACATAGTTTACCACGAGACGTTATTCCTGTCAAGAAAAAAGTTTGAAAAAATTACTAATTTTTGGAAGGTAACAAATTCCAAATTAGCTCAAACAGCGCACTAACGGTTTCGCCAGTCAGGGAGCGCCTGTTTTTCAGTCTTCGTCATTGTTTTAACCACTAGGTTATAGGACATAGCTATCATCAACTCCCACAACCCGGAAGGAATTGTTCCATCCATAAATACAGTATTCCAATGCTGTTTATTTAGATGGTAACCAGGTTTCACAGAAGGATATTCATTTCTCAGTAGCGCTGCCATATCAGGCTCACATTTGAGCGCTATACTTATCGCCTCAGATTCCTGGCTGATTATGGCAAACATCTTCCTGCCTACCTTGACCACCGTCGGAACCGGGCCAAACGGATAGTCGAGCCAAGCGCCCGGGTAACTCAAACAAAGATCCATTAATATTTTTTCCGTCATATTCACACGTTGCTCCAGAAGCATTTATTATCGAATTAATCAAGGATGGAGGGATCAGGGCGTATGCAATACGCCCCGAAAATGACCTTAACTTGTTAATATTGCCTTTGTTCAATCTATCCTGTATTGACAACGTATTAAAATATGCGTACATTATAAACAAAAAATGAAAGGAGATTTCATCATGGCTCAAACAAGCGTGTCTATCCGAATGGATGATCAATTAAAAAAACAAGCTGAAACTTTGTTTGAAAATTTAGGTATGAATATGTCCACGGCGTTCAATGTATTTGTCCGGCAGGCTGTCCGCGACAGCGGTATT
Source organism: Bacillota bacterium (assembly GCA_037129925.1). Classification (GTDB taxonomy): domain Bacteria; phylum Bacillota; class Negativicutes; order JBAXTZ01; family JBAXTZ01; genus JBAXTZ01. The sequence continues at coordinate 15,864 of JBAXTZ010000059.1, read as the reverse complement.
CCGTTTAAAATCACTGTGCGGTCGGATGATTTTTACAATCCCTATAACATGAAGCATTTGCGCGAATCTATTGCGCAGTTGAACGCCGGAAAAGGTTCTGTGCATGAATTGATTGAGGTCAATGATGATTTATTGGAAATTGCACAATGCCGCACTCATTACGGCGATAAGTAACCCCGGTTCGCCGGGTTTTTTTATTTCACCAATACAACGGGCAACCACAGGGTGGTGTCCCTACGCCCCGATAAACTCCACAAACTTCGCCACCAGCTCCGGATCGAACTGGCTGCCGGCGCAGCGCCTAAGTTCGGCGATTGCCTGCTTATTCGTTATTGCCTGACGATAGGCGCGGTCGTTGGTCATTACATCATAGGCATCGATTATTGCAATCACGCGGCTGATAAACGGAATGGCTTCGGCTCGCAAACCATTCGGATAACCGCTGCCGTTCCAATGTTCATGATGGGAAAGCACTCCTTGTTCGACGGCGAAACTGACCAGCCGGGTGGCGCGCAGTATCCGGTTACCAATCTCGGCGTGTGTTTGGACAATCGCCCATTCCTCGGCGCTAAGACTGCCGGTTTTGTTGATAATTTCATCCGGTATGGCAATCTTGCCGATGTCGTGCAGCGTTGCCAGCAGCGCAACGTCCGATACCGTTCCGTTGGACAACTGCAAATAGCCGCTAAAACCAATTGCCAAATCCCTCAGCCGTAGCGCGTGATCCATTTTGTTGTCTTTTTCATAAACCGTGCGTTCTAGTGCCTCAAGCGTATCCAGACGAACCCGTTCCAAGTCATGGCTCTTATTCTTGTACATTCGCGATTCCGCAATATTAACGATAGTATTGATATCCTCGGATGTTTCGGTCTTGGTGGCAGCGCCCAGAGCCAGCGAAACCGGAAGGCCAGCGCTGGTTTTGTCCCGGCATTGCGCCTGGATACGCTCAACAATACCCCGCGCTGTCGCTGCATCGCATTTTGGCAAAACCACCATGAATTCGTCGCCGCCAAACCGCACCACGGCATCTTCGGCGCGGCAACAATCCTGAATATAATGCGCGGCAGTTTTTATCAGTTCATCGCCATTGGCATGCCCGAACACATCGTTCGTCAGTTTCAAACCGTTGACGTCGCCGCTGATGATCGAAATCGGCAACTGACGGGCGGTATCAATCCGCAATATTTCCTCTTCAAAATAACGGCGATTGTATAATCCGGTCAGCACATCGTGGAAACTCAGGTAGCGGATATGCTCTTCGCCCAGCTTCTTTTCGGTAATATCCCGGAACGACCAGACTCTGCCGACCGCGACACCAGCCAGGCGGTGCGGCTGCGAGTAGCGCTCGATTATCCGCCCGTCTTTGAACTCGACTATATCCAAACTTGTTTCTTCCGGTTTATTGTAAATATCCATGATTGTCGTCATGAACTTGTCAGCATCAGCAGCCTGCGCCACAAAATGCTCAATAACCGCTTCGTCCGATCCGGTGCGATCAGCAATATCCGGCGGAAGTCGCCATAAATCGGAAAATTTTTGATTATAGCGTAGCACGCGCCAATCCTTGTCAACGACCAGTATTCCGTCCGCTGTTGATTCCAGTGTTGCATCAACAAGCGACAGATAACGCTGTTGCTGTGCTTCGGCTATTTTACGTTCAGTGATGTTTGAAATAATGCTAATGACTTTTGACTCGCCAAAAGGTGAAATTATACATTCAAAATGAGCCGCACCACTTGGTACCGGCAACGAATATTCAAAAGGTTTAACCAGTTGCCCTGACAGCGCTTCATCAATAGTTTTTTTAATCTGATTTGCCAAAGACTCCGGTAGCGCTTCGAAAACGCTTTTGCCCATAAACAATTCTTTGGGCATTGCCAGATTTTCGTCAGCACCGGCGGAGTAATCGAGAAAAACTCCATCCTTATCCAGCACAAACATCAAATAGGGAATGGCTTTAATCAGCGATTTGTTATACAAGTCACTGGCGACAAGTTCTCGTTCGATTTTTATCCGTTCGCTGATGTTTTTAAATACTCCAAATATATAGTTGCCACTTTCAACATTGATGGGTGTGCTGGTTATTTCCACCGGAATCCGGTCATTATCTTTGTTCAGAACTTCACTGTCAACCACTGCTTTTGAGCCTTCTAACTGTTTTTGGAATCCAGCCATCGTTTCCTGTAGCCGGTCGTGTGGATGCAAATCGTCGGCTTGTATTGACAGCAATTCGCTGCGGGAATAGCCGGTCAGTAGTTCGGCGGCCTGGTTGCAGTCCACAATCTGTCTGGACGCCGGGTCGGCGACGAAAATAGCATCAACCGAATTATTAAACAGCGCCGCATATTTTTCTTCGACCTGTTTGCGCTCGCTGATATCGCTCACCACCAAGCGACATTCTGCCGCGCCCTCTGCGCCTGTGGTGCGGCTGCCGACCAACTGGGCGCAGAAAGTCGTTTGGTCGACTTTAACCAGCCGCAGTTCACAGGACTGCGGTTCGCTGGTCGCAAACAGGCTTTTTATGAACAGATAATAGCGCTCCAGATCAGCGCCCCAGATGAATCGGCTAAATGGTTTATGGATCAACTTGTTGCTGACCATCGCCAGCATCGCGGCGAAAGTCAGGTTGACTTCCAACAGCAATCCAGCTGCAGAGATAGTGCAGTAACCGACTGGCGCCAGATTGTAAAAATCGAAATATTGCGCCCGGCTTGCTTCGAGTTCCGTTTGTACACGGCGCAGTTCTTCGTTTTGCAGCTCCAGCTCAATCTGATGCACACGAAGTTCATAGAGTGTCTGCTCAATTTTTTCCGGGGTCAGCTTAGTCGCGTCTTCCCGTATGATTGCCGCTTTTCTTCGGAGCATTTCTTCGGCTGGCTTACGCAACCGCTGCCCGGAGTTTTTAGATTTGTTCATCGTACACCTCAGCGATTGTCAACCGCCAAATTGTGGATTTTACGCCGTAAATGTCAACACGTAGGGGCAATTCACGAATTGCCCGCGTAGTTCGGGCGATTCGTGAATCGCCCCTACACCGGAAATAATCTGATACATATTGTGATTATATAAACATAACCTGATATATCTAGCTAAAATTATATCACTATCGGCGGTTTTTGCAAATTTTTCTAAAAAATTTTCGATTCAACAACCGGCTTCGGTTTCGTTTGCGGCGTTATCCACAGACAGGAACCGCTGGTTGCCTTTGAGGCAGTAGCCGCTGCCGCGAACCGAAACGAGCGACTCAGTAAACCCCGGGCATCCGGAAAGTTTGTCGCGCAGCCTTGAAACGTGATAATCAACTGTTCTGGTCTCATCAAAACTGTAGCCCCAGACATCCGCAATTATCTTGCCGCGGCTCAAGGTCTTATTCTGATTTTCCAAAAAATACTTTAACAACTCGGTTTCTTTGGGTGTCAGGTTGACCGAAACGCCGTCAACGGCAACAGTCGGCTTACCGGCGCACAGCAAAATCGAATCATAGGTAAGCGCCGGGAAAACGGCGGTTGTTTTTGCCGCGTGTAGCAACAAGGCGTGTATTTGTCGGCGTAGCAGCGCGCTAGGGAATGGTTTGAGAACATAACCATCCGCTCCGGCCGCAAAGCACTTGTTAATAGTGTCGTCATCGCTTGCTACGGTAAGCATAAGTACCGGTATTTGAGTAGTCCTGACATCTGCGCGCAGCCGTTGCAGAACTTGCAGTCCGTTCAGTTCCGGCAGCATATAATCAAGTATTATCAGATCGGGTAAATCGTTTGTAGCAGTAACCAGGGCTGCCTGCCCCGAATCAGCTTCTAGTATGGCGTAGTCACCGCGCAGGCAGAATTTCACGGCCTCGCGAATATCTATTTCGTCATCAACAATAAGCAGAGTGTTCAATTTTACCTCCAGCGAAAATGCTGTCCGTGTCAATTATAACTACTCCAAACATTTCTGTCTATTAAGCCAGATCAGCCTGCTACGATGTCTGTAAAGCACAGACTGCGGCTGTTTTACCGCTTTCACACGGTAGGACAGCCGCTTTGTTAGCAAGAATATTACAAATCGCCCGACAAGCCGTAATCAACCGCTACTCCGGTATTTGCGCTCTACTGTTAGCGAATATCTTACAAACGCAAGTAATAAAAGCTGGTAGAATTAACTCAGGATTGTTGCGGAATTAAATATTATTAAAATAGTATTTACAGCCGTAGCAAAATAAATAGATATGAAAAGGGGACTATCTCTATGACAACTATCGCTATGACGGAAAAAACGTCATCGCATTGGCGGAAATATTGGTGCACGCGCTTAAAAAAACACATCGTTATTTACTATGAAAAGTTTATTGACAGGAATCAAAAGGAAACTATTCGCCAAATAAAGTGCTCGGCATATAGCAATTGTCTAGGATCAGGATGTGCCGCTGCCGGCGGCAAAAAGAAGCTGTGGGATTGAATTGTTTTCGCTGCTTTGTATTAAATGCGGTAACGTGACTACAAACTCAGCGCCTTTACCAGCCAAGCTATGGACAACTATTGTGCCATCAAAGAAATCAACAATTTGTTTGACGACCGCCAAGCCCAAACCGGCGCCGGAAGTTCTGCGGACGTGCTCGGCGGTACCGCGAAAAAACCGGTCGTATATTCTGGGGAGATCTGCCGCGCGAATTCCCGGACCGCTATCTGAAATCGAAAACATTATCTTTCCCTGGTCATTGACGGTCAGCGAAATATGTATCGTACCATTATCGGCGGTGAACTTCATCGCGTTATCGATGAGATTCCGGAAAATTTGCTCAATTAACGGCTCGGACGCTTGTACCATCAATGACTGCGGCGCCTCGATCGTTACCTGAAAGGTTTTGCCCGGATAGTTTAAACCGCTCTCTGCCAACTGTCCGCGCAAAACCGCACTCAAATCAAACTCGTCGCTGCAACTAATCTCGCTCGGACGATAGTCCATTTTAGTCAACAGCAACAACGCCGCCATTGTTTTCTCCATTCTCCGGCAGTTGTTCTGGATTAACTGTCCGATGTAAGCCGCTTCTTTGATTGTTTCAACAGTACCAGTTGCTAACGCTTCGGAATAGGTATTGATTATCGCCAAAGGTGTAAGCAATTGATGAGAGACATTGGCAGCAAACATCGCCCGGTGTTCCTCGGCTAGTTTGCGCTCGGTGATATCACGGAATGAAAGCACCCGTCCGACTTCTACGCCCTCAATCTTTTGCTGCTTAATCGTACGCACCAATATTCGACCGTCGACAAGGCGGATTTCTTCATCACCAATGTTATCCGTTTTATTGTAATTTTCTCTCATTTCGATCGTCGATTTTTCTTTGTCAGCTATTTGTAATAGCGCCAGTTCTTGGACTTGCTTTTCATTGCAGCCTTCTAAAACCGCCGGCGCTATGTTCCACATTTTACAGAATTGGCTATTATAGACGCTTAAATTGCGGCTTGCGTCCACAGCGAATATTCCCTCTTCGCTAGCTTCGAAAGTCGCCAATAGTAACGAACAGTAATAATTATTTTTTTCTTCGGAAAGTTTACGTTCGCTGATGTCGCTCACCACCAAGCGACATTCCGGCGCGCCGTCAGCACCTGTGGCGCGGCTGGCAGTCAACATTGCCCATAAAGTCGTTTGGTCGGCTTTGACCAGCCGCAGTTCGCAGACCTGCGGTTCGCCAGTCGCAAACAGTTTTTTTATGAACAGATAGTAACGATCGCAATCTGCGCCCCAGACGAATTGGTTAAAGGGCTTATGGATCAACTTGCTTCTGACTATCGCCAGCATCGCGGCAAAAGTCAAGTTCATATCCTGCAACAATCCGGTTGCAGAAATCGTGCAGTAGCCGACCGGCGCCAGATTGTAAAAGTCAAAATAGTGCGCTTTGCTTGCTTCGAGTTCCAACTGGACCCGGCGCAACTCTTCGTTCTGCAGCTCCAGCTCGATTTGATGCACACGAAGCTCGTATAATGCCTGCCGCATTTGCTCCGCGCTCATAGCTGTTTCATCACTCGCTGATAGTGCTCTGTTCCTCAGCCTTTCTTCGGCGAGCTTCCGCAACCGCTGCCCGGAGTTTTTAGATTTGTTCATCGTACACCTCAGCGATTGTCAACCGCCAAATTGTGGATTTTACGCCGTAAATGTCAACACGTAGGGGCAATTCACGAATTGCCCGCGTAGTTCGGGCGATTCGTGAATCGCCCCTGCACCGGAAAGGTCTTACCTTGTTGACATTGGGGTGCTAACGCCTGGCTTCCAGCTCCTGCAGTGTCGCCTGAATTTTCTTTAGTTCGCTGATGTCCACAAAGGTAACTACCGCGCCCTTAATCACGTTGTCGAGCGTGCGATAGGGCATGATGTGGATGGTGTACCACTTGCCATCAGTTGTTTGCGCTTCAACCGCTTTTGGTATCAGCGTATCCAGTACCATTTGCGTATCCGCGACCATATTGTCATAGCCGACCAGGTTTGAGGCGATGTGTGCCACCGGCCGCCCGACGTCGCTAGAAATCAAATGGATAATTTTGGTAATCGCCGGTGTAAAGCGTAAAATATTCAACTTCAAATCGACAAAGACCGTACCGATGCCGGTCCCGGCGAGCAAATTGTTCATATCGTTATTGGCGTGCGACAATTCAATAACTTTATTTTGCAACTCGGCGTTTACGGTCGCCAATTCCTCATTGACCGACTGCAATTCTTCTTTCGAGGTCTCCAACTCTTCATTGGTCGATTGCAATTCCTCGTTGACCGACTGCATTTCCTCGTTCGATGATTTGAGCTCTTCGTTGGAGGTTTCTAATTCCTCGTTGGAAGACTGGAGAAACTCCTCTTTTATTCGCAATTCTTGACGGAGCGCCGCGATGTGCGCGTTTTCGTCAGGCACCGGGCTGCTGGAAGCAACGGCTACGGTATCAGCTATTAACGGCAATACCACCTGGCTGGCCGGCAACTCTTCGATAATGACCAGATACAGGGCGGCGGCAGGCGTAGTTGCCGCGCTCGCAATTATTGGCACGACGGTAAGGTTGACCGCCGTAAAGTCACCGTTGGTTTTGACACGCAACCCCGGACAAGACACGGTTGTTTTTTTCTTGGCGGCATTATGCAGCGCGATGGTCAGGTCAAGTTGCAAACCCTGCCGCGCCATCTTCAGGATGTTATAGCTATCCATCTCACCGGTCACCGGTTCGAGATACTTGCCGGTGCGGCCGTGGATGTAATGGATATGTCCCTGCACGTCTACGAGCGCGCCGGCTGCCGGGCTATGCTGTAACAGCCCTTGCTCGGTCAGCTCGCGTAACGACATTTTCACCGGGACATTTTCCTTAACTGCCGGTTTCGTGGAGGACAGCTCCGGCGCCACTGAAATCCGGGAATAACGACTGGGAATTACCCGCGGCGCGCTGTTGTCGTCAACTGCTTGGTATAGTTTCATTTTGCGGTCGATTGCGACAAACAAATTGCTGTAGTCGCCGACAGTTTCAGAGGTGCCGAGAAACAGCCAGCCGCCGAAATTCAGCGCGTAATGAAATAACGGTAATATCCTTTTCTGGAGGTCGCCGCTCATATAAATCAATAGATTGCGGCAACTGATGAGATCGAGCTTGGAAAACGGCGGGTCTTTGATTACGTTATGCTCGGAAAATATCATCATATCCCGGATATTCTTGTTGATCCGATAACTGCCGCCGTCCGGCGAAATCGTGAAGAAGCGTGCCAGTCGTTCCGGCGTGATGTCGGTTGCGATACTTGCCGGATACTGTCCGGAGCGGGCCACGGCAATCGCACGGCTGTCGATGTCGGTGGCAAATATCTGAAACTTGTAGTTTTTCTTGAGCATGTCCATCTGCTCTTGCAAGAGAATGGCCAGCGAATAAGCTTCCTCGCCAGTTGAACAACCTGCCGACCAGATTCGAATCAATGAACCGGCGGTGTTGTCGTTAAATAATACCGGCAGAATGCGTTTTTCGAGCGCGATAAACGCATCCGGGTCGCGAAAGAAACTGGTCACGCCAATCAACAGATCATAAAACAGCGCCTCGGCTTCTGCCGGAGTCTGTTGCACATATTTGGCGTATTCGTCGATTGCGGCAATCATATGCACCGCCATCCGCCGCTCGATGCGGCGATGAACGGTACTCAGCTTATATTGCGAAAAATCATGCCCTAGTTGAATCCGTAACGCAATCAATATCTTTTTTAGCGCATTCTCGCCTTTGGTAGTCGGCGAGATAACCGCCGAAGGTGATTTTTTGAAGGCGCGGGCTACATAGGCGCTTATCTGTGCCGGCATTTCAACCGGCGCCATGATATAGTCGATCAAACCGGTATTGATAGCGCTGCGCGGCATTCCATCGTATTCGGTGGAATCCGGATTCTGAACCATCGCCATGCCGCCCTCGCCTTTTATGGCGCGCACACCCAGGGTGCCATCGCTGCCGGTTCCCGACAGGATGATGCAAATTGCCCGCTCCAACTGGTCTTTGGCGAGTGAGCGAAAGAAAAAATCGATTGGCTGGCGTTGGCCCCGGGGCGCGCTTGGCTCAATCAGTTGTAACGTGCCGTTGATGAACGCCATATCGCGGTTGGGCGGAATGATATAGGCGCAATTCGGCAACACCTGCATTCCATCCTCCACCTCAAATACTTCCATGCGGGTATAACGGCGGATGATTTCGGCTAAGATGCTCTTATGATCCGGTGCCAGATGCTGCACCAGCACAAACGCCATCCCTGGTTGAGTGTCCGCCGGCATCCCGGAAAAAAACGCCTCAAACGCCGCCAGCCCACCGGCCGACGCGCCGATACCGACAATTGGAAAATTAGCAAAACTATTTCTGTCAATGGCCGGAGCATCGTCGTTAATCACAGACAGCGGTTGAGCCTGGCTGTCGTGGTCGGCAAGCGCCGGTTCAGGAATATTCGTTGCGGTGGTTTTTGTTTTAGCCATAATGCTCCTTATTTGTTGTTAACTAGCAAAATTCACATCCCGTAGACCGTTATCTGTTTTCCGTTGACAGTTTCATTCTTGATAAATATCTTCTCGTCCCAGGGTTTACCCGGCGTGCGGTCAAATATCAGCAGGCTACCGTGGCTAACGCCGCAACGTTCCAGATATTCGATAGTCTGTGCCAGTCCGTCTTGCAGGGTTTTCTCCAGCGAGTTATATTTAATTTTTAGTTCAATGACGATTTTTTGCCGATAATCGGGATGCCGCCACTCAACCAGCAAATCGGCGCGTCCGCGTCCGAGCGCGTACTCACGCTGTACCCGCCCGCCGCCGTTGATTACCCGCTGCAGATAAGCTTGCAGCAATAGTTGCGGCGCTGCCTCTTCGTAATTGGTCATCTTAAGCCATATGTCAGCGTTTTCGCGAAAGAATTCCTGAAAACTGGTTAACATTCGTTGTTCGTCGATGTTGCCAGAACTGTCCAAATACCAAACCGGCGGCTGCTGCACCCGGCTGTCAAGGTTTATCTGCAAAATCCGGTTGAGTTCACGGGGAATGACTTCGCGATAAATAGCATTAGCAATCCGCAAGCCGGTATTATCCCTGATTATCAGCCCGAGATCAATCAGATACTGAACATCATCTTCATCGATAAAGCCAAGGGTTCCACCGACCAGCATCGGCTCGATTACCCGCTGCACCCGCGGCTCCCGGAGTTTGTCAATTAACTGGTCAAGATGGGTGCGCCGCGAATAGATTAACCGCTCTTTGGCGTCAGCAAACATTTGCGTGGTAATCAATGTAGATCGATTCTGCCCCGACTCTTCCCGAAAACATACATCATAAGCTAGTGCGTTTACCAGCCACGGTTGTCCGCCGGTGTATTCCATAACCTGCGCATATATCGCGTCTTCAAACTGTTGACCGGTTGCCAAAGTATGTTGCTGATAGAGACAGCGTACTTCTGCTTCAGAAAAATTACTCATCGTCAGTGATTCGGCTTTGATATTAAAGGCGCTGCCACCGGTGATAATTTCTTTGGTGCCGTGAATTCGGTAGTCCTTGATGTCGCGCACGCCGCACAGCAGTACGCACTGGGGGAAGTTTTGCGGACGCTGGTCATAACCGGCCCGCAATTGCCTAAGTAGTGAAATCAACGCATCGCCGATAAGTGAATCGGCTTCGTCGATTAGCAACACCAGCGGTTTGTCGGAACCAGCCGCCCACTTGGATAGCAGTTCCTCCAGCGCTGACGCCGGGGAGTCCAGATTAACCGCACCACTAGCTAACAACCGCGCCGGAATATCATCGCCAAGCATCGATTGCGCCCGACTGGCGATTCGCGCGCAAATGGCTTTCATCGCATAACCAATATCTTCGCGAGCGCTTTGCGCGCCTTCGATATTAACATACAGGCATTTGTATTTACCCTGTTCATTCAGATAGCGCATATAGGCCAGCAGACAACTGGTCTTGCCGGTCTGCCGCGCCGCGTGCATCAGGAAATATTTTCCCTGTTCAATGAGCGCGGTAATTTGATGTGCATCAAACCGTTCCAACATCGGCACATAGTAATGCCACTCCGGTTTAATCGGTCCCTCGGCATTAAAAAATTTTTCCATATTGTCTCCTTGTAGCGGTTAGCGTTCAGCGTTTAGCGTTCAGCGTTTAGCGTTCAGCGTTTAGCGTTCAGCGTTTAGCGTTCAGGGGAACCCCAATACGCTATACGCTCGTCTCCCCTATACGCTATACGCTCTCATTCCTTACCGCTATTTTAACACAATGCGGATTATTTAGCTATGCAGCTTCTAGCGACCTCTTACAGCAGCTTTAACTGAGTCTTAATTTCCGCGAGCCGCGCCTTCAACTCCATCATGCCCCCAGCTTTCGCTGCTACCTCGGCAGCCTTTGCCGTTTCAGCGATTTCACTCATTCGCAAATTGCCTGTCGCCCCTTTGAACTGGTGCAACAGCCGGTCAACTTCTTCCAGCTGCCGGTCGGCGAGCCGCGCTTCAATATCGTCTAAAGTTGCCTCGACCAACGGGATTCCCTCATCCAGCAATTCCCGGGCGCTGGTCTGGTCAAATCCGGCATTCTTAATCAACCGTTCCAAAACTTGATCGTAGTAGGAGCCGGGGTTGCCGGAATATTTGCGGATAATTTTTCCCAACTTGTCCACATCGACCGGCTTACTGAGATACTCGTCCATCCCGGCAGCCAGGCATTTTTCTGCGTCGCCCTGCATCGCGAACGCGGTCATCGCGACAATCGGCGTATGCTTGGCGCCTGCTTCCAGTTCGCGAATCTGCCTGGTCGCCTCGTAACCGTCCATGCCCGGCATCTGGCAATCCATAAATATCAAATCGTAGCCGTTTTTTTGCCAGGCGGTTACTGCCTCCAAACCGTTGATCGCGACATCGCAGTCCAGCCCCCGGCCTTTAAGCAGCCGCACGAAGAATTTCCGGTTAACCTCATTATCTTCAGCCAGCAGAATACGCAGGTCGTTTTTCACAATCGGCCGTTTTGCGGTGTAACGGGTTACCATAAATTCGTCTTCAACAGCGTTTATCGCGTCACTTGCCAACACTATCGACACGCAATCCAATAATTCGCTTTTTCGGAACGGTTTTGACAGATAGCCGGCAAAGCCGCGCTCTTTAGCGTTTTTGGCAGCGCCGCGCTGTGCCGCTGAGGTCAGCAATATTCGCGGAATCGCGGCGATTTCCGGAATTGCCTGCATTGCTTGGGCGAGGTCATAGCCGTTCATGCCGGGCATCTGATAATCAATCAACACCGCGCTATAGTAACCGTTGTTATTGTTGATAAATCGCCCCATTGCCGCAAGCGCGCTGTCGGCTTCGATAACCTGGCAACCGGCTTCCTGTAAATAGGTCTTGACAATTTCCCGGTTCGTAGAATTATCGTCCACTACCATGATTTTTTTACCGCTAAACAGCGAATAATCCGGCTGAATCCAGTCATCAGTGATATTTTTCACGGTAGCAAACGGCAACGTCAGCGAAAATACTGAACCTTTTCCTTCGGTGCTTTCAAACGTGATTTCACCGCCCATCGCTTCGACAATCGATTTGCTGATAACCAACCCCAGCCCGGTTCCGCCATACTTGCGGGTCGAGGAACTGTCGGCCTGCTGAAACGGCGTGAACAGTTTCCCGCGTAATTCGTCCGAGATACCAATACCGGTATCGCGTACCAAAATTTGTAACCGGCAGCCGTTATCATCAATTTATTTGAGTTCAACCTCAACAAAGACGTAGCCCTTTTCCGTAAACTTGACAGCGTTTCCCACCAGATTGACCAGCATCTGTTTTAGCCGCGTAGGATCACCGACCACGAACTGCGGCACATTTGTACGAATCAGACTGTTTATTTCCAGCCCCTTTTCGCGGGCGCGGGCGTTGAAAACCCGCACCACCCCTTCGACGGTCGCGCTTAAATCAAACGGTATCAGCTCGATGTCCATCTTGCCGGCTTCGATTTTCGACATATCCAGCACATCGTTGATTACTGTCAGCAGCGTGTCGGTGGAATCCTTAATCGTCTGAATTATTTCCGCCTGCTCCTCATCGATTTCCGTCTGCTCCAGCAGATGCACGAAACCGAGAATGCCGTTCATCGGCGTGCGGATTTCGTGCGAAACATTGGCGACAAAATTGCTTTTGGCAACATTGGCGGCCTCAGCATCCACCGCGAGCATGTTGGCACGGACTACTTCGGCTTTGAGCAGCTCATTTATCTCGGACAGCCGAAGTTCGGCATCGCGGCGGTCGGTGATGTCGATGCATGTGCCTACCCACTCGTGAATTGTACCGTCAGCATGAAAGGACGGAATACCACGGGAAATAAAATACCTGAAAACGCCATCACTCCGGCGAATCCGATATTCAGTTTCAAACAAACTCCTTGTCTCGACCGCCCTATTCCACATTTCCACGGTATGCTCCCGGTCATCGGGATGCATAGCATTCAACCAACCCCAGCCCATAACTTCGTCAAGTGTCTGGCCGGTGTATTTTCGCCATTCCGGAATATCATCAACCACGCCGTCCGGTGGTGTGATCCAGGCAATCTGTCCGGTCACTTCAATATATGTCCGGTAACGGGCTTCGCTGGCGCGTAGCTCTTCTTCGCGGCGCTTCAACGCGCTGATGTCTTTGCCGGTGCCGCAAAGTACCGGCTGATGCGAAAGATCGTCCAGTATACTGCCGGACAACAGCATTGGGATTTTTTTGCCATACTTGGTCAAAAATTCCGCCTCGACACTGGCGCGGCCAGTGCTGAAAACCTTGCCAATTGACTGTCGCACCCGGTCGATGTCCACGCCTGCGAACAACTCCAAAGCATTCATTGAGGCTAAATCAGCGGGCGTGTAACCGCTGACGGCTACGAATGCGCTATTCCACTTGAGAATATTTCCCCGCGCATCAAGCACATAAAAAATGTCTTCTATCGAATTAATCAGGTCGCTAAGATATTTTTCGTCTCTTGCTAATTCTTCCTCAAATTGTTTGCGTTCCGTGACATCAACCGACATCGCCCGGCTCATAATGTAGTTTCCGGATGAATCTACTATATTGCTGGCATTTAAGATGACTGAAAGAATCGTTCCGTCTTTGCGGACAAAATCATATTCCAAATCAGACACCCCGCCGAGTTTCTTCTGATTAGGAAAACTCTTCCTGAAAATATCCTTACTCTTAGGGGTAAGAATCTCCTCGAAGTTTTTCTTGCCAACGACTTCCTCGCGGGTATATCCCAGCCAGCCCAGCTCGGTATCGTTTATGCGCACAATAACCCCATCAGTATCCAGGGAATGATACCCGCACGGAGCGTTATCATATAAATCCTGCATTTCCGAAGCTACTGCATCTAACTCTCGCTCCTTCTCTTTGCGGTCGGTGACATCCCGCGCGACTGCGAAAATCAATTCACCATCGGGATAAGAATTCCATTCAATGTACCGGTACGAGCCGTCTTTGCACCGGTAGCGGTTCGTAAAACCAATTATCGACTGTTTCTCTCCGAGCGCCGCCATCGCGTCATACGTCGCCTGCAAATCATCGGGATGCACAAACTCCAGAAATTTTCTGGCTTGCAGTTCGCACGCCGAATAGCCGAGTATATCTTCCCAAGCTTTGTTCACTTTAAGAAAGTTACCTTCGATATCGGCAACACACTGCAAATCCAGCCCATAATTAAACAGGCTTTGCAGCCACTCTGATTGAACAATTTTATCGCCAGGATCATTCATGCGGACTCTCCTTTGATTAGGGGTTAGGGGTTAGGGGTTAGGGGTTGGGGGTTGGGGGTTGGGGGTTCCCTTATCCCCTATTCCCTATTCCCTATTCCCTAACTTACAGCTCCACTCCCATTACCCGGTTGCGTCCCCGGTCCTTGGCGCTATACAACGCGCGGTCGGCGGCAACAATTAATTGCTCGGGAACGTTGCTGTCAAAAGTGGCAACGGTTGCCACGCCAAGGCTGATAGTGACAAACTCATCCACTGGCGACAACTCGTGGGGAATTTTCAACGCCAATACACTGGCGCGGATTCGTTCAGCAATTGCCAGCGCGTTACTGTGCGGCGCATTTGGCAAAATACAGGCAAATTCTTCACCGCCATAGCGGGCTGCCAAATCATTGGAACGCTTGACATCAACGGCAATCGCGCGTGCAACTTTTATCAGGCAGATATCGCCCTCGAAGTGTCCATAATGGTCATTATAGAGTTTGAAGTGATCAATATCGATCATGATCAACGACAACGGAAACGCATTGCGCGAGGTATAGGCTGCCGCCACTACAAAATATTCGTCAAATTTGCGACGGTTGGCAATACCGGTCAGCCCGTCCTGCGTTGCCATGCTTTCCAGTAAATCGCGCTGCTGTTTTAGTTCCAGATGCAGCCGGATGCGGGCTTTAACCAAAACCGGATGAATCGGTTTGTTCACATAATCCACCGCTCCGGCTTCAAATCCGGATATCTCATCACTCTCGCTGTCCTTGCCGGTGATGAATATTACCGGTATTTTTCGGGTCCGAACATCTTCTTTCAAGGTGCGGCATACCTCGTAACCGCTCATACCCGGCATCGAAACGTCGAGCAATATCAAATCCGGCGGCGTATCCGACATAGCAATTTCCAGTGCCGCCGGGCCGTCAGTTGCACTCCTTACCGCATATTCGTCACGCAATAACATCAGCAGCATTTGTATACTGACCGGGTCGTCGTCAACAATCAATATCCGCCGCTTTTCGCTACTATAGCCCGTCATATCGTCCTCCACAAAAAAAGCAACCCCAAAAGACTTCCACTCCCGAAGTTACCACGAATATTTAAACCTCTTTAGTTCGGGCGATTCGTGAATCGCCCCTACTGTTGACATTGTAAATATTCTACTCAAATTATACCACATTCACAATTATTTGTACTATTTTGTAAAGTTCTACGCGAAAATGACTGCGCGTTGTTATTTCGTTGTAAATTTCCAACGACGTAGGGGCGTATTGAATACGCCCTCATTTGTATGACGTTGGAGAATTCATTTATTTGGCAATACGATGGATGGATTACGAGGGCGTTAGATGAATACATTTTTTGTCAACACGATTGAATTAAAATAACGATGGACAATTTCATACACGGACGGGGGAATTACGCGGGCGTATTCAATACGCCCCTACGTGCGTAACGCAAAATAATGGTTACGCGCGCCCCTCAACCAACGCAATCTCCTCGTCGGTCAACCCGTACAACTGATACGCCAGCGCGTCGATTTCGCGGTCGCTCCGGTCACGTTCGGCGCGGAGCGTGAGGATTGCGGCGTTGTGGATTTTCGACGGTATCGAGTAGGAGGCTACCCATTAATTGAGTAGCCGACCTCTCACACCACCGTACG
>JBAXTZ010000058.1:0-17026 GCA_037129925.1 Bacillota bacterium | reverse complement strand
AACTTACAACCCCGCGGTTAACAGCCGCGTGCTCTACCATTGAGCTATCGAGGAAGGACAACGCGTATTATATAACAAATATCAGACCTGCGCAAGTGTTTTTTGTCTTTTCAAAGCTTTTTGTTGCTCAGGCAAGATTATTTCTTATATTTTAGCATAACCATCACTGTACTTGCTACGAAATTCGAATTTCCACGTCAAATTTTTCACTTATGGCTTTTACAGTTTGATTTATCTCAAATTCAATTTCACTATCCGTAAGAGTACGGTCTTCAGCGCAATAATAGAGCGAAAAACCCAAACTTTTTTTACCTTGTGGCAATCTCTCGCCACTATACAAATCAAATAGTTGAATTTTCGACAATAATTCACTAGCCGACAGCGCCAGTTCTTGTTTAACTAGCGCTGCCGGTACTTCAAGTGGTAATACCAACGCAATGTCGCGCCGAACCGCTTGAAATTTAGGCAACGCAGTGTATTTTTGATTTAAGCAAGCCAGGCTGGCTAGCAGTTCTAAATCCAATTCAAAAATGCATACCGGCACGGAAATACCATAGTTGCTAATTATCTGCGGATGCAGTTCACCAACAAAACCTACAGTCACTCCATCATGAGTTATCATACTGCTTTTGCCAGGGTGGTATAGTGAATTTGAGTTACTAACGAATTCGCAATTGAATATTTGCAAATCAGCCATCAGCTCTTCGACAATTCCTTTAGCTGAAAAATAGTCTACTACTTCTCGACCAGAATACCAAGACGATGACGACATCCGTCCGCATAAAGCACCGCACAATTGCATTTTTTCTGCCGGCAACTGCTCTAAAGGCAATTTATCCGCTAAATATATTGCGCCGATTTCATAAATTTTCAACTCATCATTTTTGTGGGCTAAATTATATTTCAAGGAACTTAAAATCGAATCTACCAGTGTAGTACGCATATTGGGTAGTTCAGCCACAATCGGGTTCATAATTGGTATTGATAGTCGAAGCGGGCTGCTGTCAGGAAAATTTAATTTGTCATAACTATCCGGGTGGATAAAACTAAAACTTATCGTTTCATCCATGCCGCACGCTGCTAATACATTGCGTACTCGATCGGCGATGGATTGTATGTATAATTGACCACCATGCGTAATTTCGGCACAAGGCATCTTCATAGGAATGTTGTCATAACCGAAAATACGCGCGATTTCTTCAGCAAGGTCTTGCATTAGTGCAATGTCATTACGCCAGCTCGGGACATGTGCAACTAGTTTTCCGCAGTCAACTGTGGTAACAATTCCCAAGCTATTCAAAATTTTTAACATATCTTCAATTGATATTTCCGTACCCAAAACAGCATTTATTTCTGCTGCAGAACACTCGATAACTGCCGTTTCATTTTTTTGCGGATAAACATCGACCAGCCCCTGACAAAGCGAAACTGCGCCCATTTCCTGTAATAATTTGGCAGCCCGTTCTTGGGCCACACCCACCCGGTCAATGTCCACGCCTCGTTCAAAGCGACCGGAAGCTTCGCTACGCAACCCTAGCGCCTTGGCCGCCAATCTAATGGTTTTCGCGTTGAAGGTTGCCGCCTCCAAGACAATGTTTTTAGTTGTTTTTGAAATTTCACTGTCATGACCGCCCATAATACCGGCAATTCCAACAACTTCTTCACTATCCGCAATGACGATCATATTCTCGGTTAGTTTTCGTTCAATACCATCCAGAGTAGTCAATTTTTCGCCAATGGTTGCCGAACGCACCACAAGTTTACCGCCGGCTAGCTTATCAAGATCATAAGCATGCATCGGTTGTCCGAGTTCTAGCATTACAAAATTGGTTACATCGACAATATTGTTTACTGGTCTCATACCTGCTGACCGTAATGCTTGCTTTAGCCACTCCGGGGACTCAGCTACCTGTACATTTCGCAAAACTTTTGCCGTGAACCGCTTACATAGATTGCTATCGACAACTTCAATCGCAATGAAGCTTTCCGATAATTCCGGCAGGCAACTTTGACATTCGCAGTCCGGAATCCGCAACTCGGAAGAACAAGCAACTGCAGCTTCCCGCGCAATTCCGATGACCGAAAAACAGTCTGCGCGATTAGGAGTAGGCTCAAATTCTAATATCGCGTCATTAAAGCCCAAAGCTTCAATTATCGACAGCCCTGGCGCGAGTTGTTCATCTAAGATAAATATTCCTTCACGCTCCTCGGGCAACAATAATTTTGCGTCAATATTTAACTCTGCGGCCGAACAAAGCATTCCGAACGAATCAACTCCGCGTAATTTAGCAGCTGTAATTTCCACCCCTCCCGGTAATTTTGCACCGACTAATGCCACAGGAACATTTTGTCCGGCACGCACATTTTGCGCGCCAGTAACAATTTGCAATGTTTCTTTTCCGACGTTAATTGAGCAAATCAACAATTTATCGGCGTTAGGATGTTTTTCTATAGTTTCGATTTCACCAACAACTATCTTAGTCAATTTTTCACCCGGGTACTCAATTCCAGCGACTTCTATCCCGGCCGAGGTGATTTTATCTGCCAACTCTGGCGCTGTACAATCAATCGTTACATAGCGTTTTAACCAATTAACCGATGTTTTCATTTATTACCTCAACTTTAATATTTACATATAGCACTTAGAACTGTTTGATAAATCGCACATCATTTTCATAAAATAACCGCAAATCGTTTATTCCATAAAACAACATTGCTATGCGCTCTACTCCCATCCCGAAAGCAAAGCCACTGACCTTTTTTGAATCATAGCCGCTCATTTCCAATACCCGCGGATGTACCATGCCGGAACCTAATATTTCCAACCAACCAGTTTGTTTGCACACCCTGCAGCCAATTCCGTCACACATTACGCAGGAAATATCTACTTCGGCGCTTGGCTCAGTAAACGGAAAAAAGCTCGGGCGCAAACGCATCCGTACATTTTCACCAAACAATTCTTTTAACAGCTTCATCAGCGTACCTTTAAGATCCGCGAAACAAATTCCTTCGCCGATCACTAGTCCTTCCACTTGGTGAAACACCGGTGAATGCGTTGCGTCATAATCACAGCGATATACTTTCCCAGGCGCGATGATCCTTATCGGACCTTTTTCTACATTAGCCTGCATTACCCGCGCTTGTACCGGCGAAGTATGCGTCCGCAACACAATGTTCTCGTTAATATAAAAAGTATCTTGCATGTCCCTGGCCGGATGGTCTTTGGGCAAATTCATCAATTCAAAATTGTAGTAATCAAACTCTATTTCCGGTCCTTCGGCAATCGAATAGCCCATTTTCATAAATACGTCTTTGATCCGATTTAGCGTCTGGGTCAATGGATGCAATTTGCCAATATTCATGCGACGACCAGGTAACGTAATGTCAATCTTTTCACTATGCAACTTTTTTTGCAACTCGACATCCGTCAATTCTTCAATGCGTAAATTTACCGCAGCTTCAAGGACGTCGCGCACCTCATTAACAATTTGTCCGACCCGTGGACGTTCTTCTGGCGACAATTTTCCCATACCGCGCAAAATCCCAGTGAGCTCACCTTTCTTTCCGAGATATTTCACACGTAATTCTTGTGCCAATGCCAATTCTTGCGCTACCGCTAGTTCTTTCAACGCCCGTTGGCGCAATTCAGTTAATTGCTGTTCCATTTTCCCTCCTGCGCTTTTGTTGTATAAAAATAAAAAGCTCTCGTATCTGTGAATGAAATATTCACAGGGACGAAAGCTAAACTCACGTGGTACCACCCTATTTTGACTTGTAGCGACAGATAATCACAAATAAACAGTCCGCATTGCCCCACAAGCCTACTCAATATTCAATAACGGGAATTCCCGTTTGGCCTAAAATATTTCAGCCAAAATGCTCCAAAGCGAACTTCAGCAAACTTCCGGCAGCATCGCTCACAGTCCAAGGCAACGCTTCCCTGTAGCTTTCCCCTTGCTTACTCTCTTTTTCATAGCTCTATCATTATATCAACGACAATGAATAATGACAAGTATAAATAATTTGCTAACCAAGGCAATTATTTTCTATTCCCTAGTAGCTTCATGATGCTTGTGCCACTTATAATATCTTCGAGTAAATACCACAAACCGCCGTTCATTTAGCATGGTTGTTTTTCAAAAAAAGCGCCCCGCAATCGCTAGGCGCTTAGTACAAAATTATATTTTGGAAATACCGTTTATAATATAACCTTTACAGAAAACCGACTGTAATGCAAAATCATCATCCACGACCAGCAGATCGGCATCCTTACTGAGCGCGATACTGCCTTTGCGTTCAAACAACCCGATTAACTTTGCCGGATTCTCGGCGGTCATCTTTATGATATCGGGAACACTGGGATGAACATTGGCGATGATATTACGCACCGATTGGATATAGCTTAACTCAATATCTTTGACGACATTGTAATCTAAACGATCGTAGCGTTCGATTTTGTCTGCCGTTTTCACTACCAGCTCATTACCTTCGACGCTAAACTCGGCTTTGCGGAGATAGTGTTTGAAAACTGCGCCGTCTTGCATATCGCCGTAGCCAACACAGTCCGTTGTATGAATAATTTTATCGGCGGTTTTGATCCGATACAAGATAGCAAATACCTCCGGCCGCACAGTAGTTCCGGTCTGCTTGGCAACTTCGCAGTAACACTGTTCAAAATATAGCGCGGCGCCGACCACCCCGGGCTCGCGGTGATGTAAGCCGCGCATGCCGCTGAAGGTATGCGTAAACGATTGCACGCCGCACCCGACCGCCAGCGCCATCTCATCAAAAGTCGCCGCGGTGTGTCCGGCGGCAACGGCAATGTTATTCGCACGAAGATGCCGGACTAACGCTAATCCGCCCGGCAGTTCCGGGGCGAGCGTCACCAACCGGATAGTATCCTTCGCCAATTTCCGATAATGTTCAAACAATCCAATGTCCGGCGGTACAATGTATTCCGGCTTCTGCATTCCGCATTGTTCAATATTCAAAAACGGCCCTTCAAAGTGAATACCAAGGCATTCGGCAGTTTGGGCAGGGTGCTCCCCAGCAATGTATTCCGCCGCCGCTTGCATTGATTGCTCGATAAATTTCGGTGCAGCCGCGCCGCTACTAGCCAGAAAGGCTGTAACTCCGGCCTTTGGCAAATCCGACGCCATCCGCCCGATGGAACTCGCCATTCCCTGAAAAATATATGAGCCGCGTCCCCAACCATGGACATGGCTGTCGATAAAGCCGGGGATAATCATTCGTCCGGAATAATCATAATCAGCACTATCAGCAGTAGCACCAGGGATAATCGCGCTGATTTTTCCGGCGTTGATTTCTAAAATACCGCT
The DNA here is from genome assembly GCA_037129925.1 of Bacillota bacterium. Taxonomy (GTDB): domain Bacteria; phylum Bacillota; class Negativicutes; order JBAXTZ01; family JBAXTZ01; genus JBAXTZ01. Next base: position 11,687 of record JBAXTZ010000058.1, on the reverse strand, counting down.
GACCATTCCGGATTCTGTCCAAATCCGGTCGCAAAATAGCCGCATAACTAGCGCACCAGTTCATCAACGGCATTGCGGATAAATTCCACCTGCGGTCCGAAAACAATATGAATATGATTTTTCGAAGGTAAAAACATGCCCCGGGTGCCAGACTGTTTCAGCAAAACATTGTCGATTTTCGTAGCGTCCTTAAGATCTATTCGCAACCGGGTAATGCAATTCTCGACATGGACAATATTATATTTTCCACCGAGCGCCATTACTACGATTTCGGCAATTGCCAAATAATTTTTCTCTGCCAGCAAGTTATTATCCGGTTGCTCTTCGTCCTCACGTCCCAACGTCGGAATGTTCCAGCGTTTAATCGCCCAGCGAAACACCGAGTAATAAGTGATAAAGGCGCCGACACCGACGATAATGATATTCCACCATTGCGTGTTTTTGTAGAGCAACCCGAAAATTACAAAGTCAAAGACTGTGCCGCGAATATAGCCGACCGCGGTACCCATCAGATACAGCAGCACTCCGCACACGCCAAGCATAATCGCGTGAAACAAAAACAACAACGGCGCAATAAACAAAAAGGAAAACTCTACCGGCTCGGTAACGTTACCCAGCATTGCGGTAAGCGCCATAGTGACGACCAACCCTTTAACAAACGTGCGGTTTTTTGGCAGCGCGCTCTTATACAACGCTAAACAAATTGCCGGCATAATAAACAGCGTGTTTACCATCTGCACTTGGGCTTCAAAACGGGTAAAGTTTGGTAATAACGCCCAGGCTGCTTTATCCGGTCCGGCCTGGAACAAGATATAATTCATCGCCGGAATTATCCCGACATAGGTCTTACCGTCGATATCATACATTCCCCCGGCTGGAGTGAATCGCACCAGCGCATCCCAAACATGATGCAGCCCGAGCGGAATGAGCAAGCGATTCATAAACAAGAACAAGAATGTTCCATAGATTTTATCCAAAATTATGTTTGAAAATGCCACCATTGCCATCGTCAAAAATTGCCAGAGAAACGGCAAAATCGCGCCGACAACTACCATACAACCCATCGAAATTATCGGCACCGATTTCTTGCCACCAAAGAACGCCAGCGCTGCCGGCAATTGCAGATTAAAGAACCGGTCCGTACAAAGCGCGGCAGTAATACCGGCGATTATCCCACCGAGTGCGTCAATTCGTAGTGTCTGGATGCCGAGCACCACCGTCTGCCCATACTGCTCAGGGTCTTTTAGTGCCATCTGTCCGGAAATCGTCAGCCAGACATTAATGGTCGTGAGCAATACCAAATAGGCCAGAACCGACGAAAACGCCGCGATGCCTTTTTCTTTTTTAGACATACCATAAGCCACACCCATCGCAAACAGCAACGGAATGTTATTGAAGATAATACTGGCAATCGTCCGCAAACCAATGATTGTCGCTTTGATTGCCGGTATCCCCAAAAACGGCAACCGTTCGATCATATAACTCTGCGCGAACGCGCCACTGATACCGAGAATCATCCCGACCGGCGCCATTACCGCTATTGGCAGCAACAGCGACCGGCCAAACATCTGAATATCGTTACTTAATTTCTTCCACCTGCTCATCAGCGCAACTCCGGCCAAAAGCCTTTATTGGCGACGATCAAATCGTCCAAAATCAATTTTGCCGCTGCCGCCGACGGTACAGTTTTGTTCAGGGTAAATGCTTGCAGTGCTTTTTGGTAAGAATTTTCAAAATAGGCTTCGACGAGCAGTTTTTCCGCGCATAATTGCGCCATTATCAAGCCTTGATAAAACATCGGAATCGGGCCGCGCGCCACCGGCTCCAATCCGTTTACGCCCAGCCGTGCCGGTATCTCCACCATTGCGTCAGCTGGCAGATTTGGTATGGCGCCGTTGTTTTCAGTAATCAATAAGAACCGGGTCTTTTTGTTGAGCGCCAGCGATTCTGCCAAGTCAATGATAAATTCGCCGTGTGCCGAAAATTGGATATTCAACCCTTCAAAAGTTCCCCGCTCCATAGCAGTCGCGGCGGCTTCCCAAATGCGTTGTTCGCGTCCGACCGCAATCTCATTGGTGCGCGTCCAGTTCGGGTCGGATTTTTCGACTACTTTGTCTGGGAACAAGTAGTATTGCATATAAGTATTCGGCAAATATTCCGGGAACAACTCCATCATTTTGGTCAGCATCCCATAGGTTTCAAACCATGACTTCTCGGTTACCGGATCTTTAAGCGGCGCGATACCCTCACCAATGATTTTTTTTCGAATCATCGGCAATAAATCTTCACCAGTCTCGGTGTGATAGATATGCGTGTACCAACCAAAGTGGTTAATACCGAAATAATGCGGCTCAAAATATTTGCGGTCAATGCCAATCGCCTGACCAACTGCCTTCTCAATTCCCACCGGCATATCGCAAATATTAATTACCCGCGAATTCGGCTTGGCATGGCGTAATGCTTCGGCAACGATCGACGCCGGATTGCTGTAATTCAAAATCCAGGCCGCGGGCGCGTATTTCTCGACTAGTTCAACCAGTTCAATCATCGGCCGGATCGAACGCATACCGTAGGCAAAACCGCCGGCGCCGCAAGTTTCTTGGCCAACACAGCCGTAGCGCAGCGGAATTTTCTCATCCCATTCGCGACATTCCATGCCGCCGGCGCGAATCTGGGTGAACACAAAATCAGCGCCAGTAAAGGCAGTTTTAGGGTCAGTAGTTGTTATTAATTCAATATCGCTATTGGCATCTTTTAGCACAATCCGCACTAACGCAGCAATCTTTTCCTGGCGGTCACTGTCAATGTCGTACATAACCACGCGCTTTACCGGGAAGGTGGCCTTCTTGTCCATCAACGAGATAAAAACTCCCGGGGTGCGGGTACTGCCGCTACCGGCGATTGTTATCGAAAACTGTTTCATGATTGCTACTCCTTGTGCTACTGAATGTTTTCCGGCGTATAATTTTTACGCCGACATTTTGAAAATATATTAACTCAAATTTATCAAATTATCAACAAATAAAAAAGCCCCCGCAGGAACTTTTTATTATTGTTGATTATTGGCTTATTTCAGCTACCGCTGTACTCGGCCGGAACCGTCCCCGCTTGCCAAGGTCAACACTTCAGCGACGCTGACATGATTTGCGTCTCCCTCAATCGAATGTTTCAGACAACTGGCGGCGATGGCAAAATTGATCGCCGCTGGTGCCGGATATTTTTCCAGCAACGCGTAAATCAAACCGGCAGCAAATGAATCGCCGCCACCGATGCGGTCGACAATCATAATATTGTATTCATTGGAAAAACTGGCTTGCCCGTCGGTATATAACATACCGGCCCAGTTGTTGACCGATGCGCTGATACTCCCGCGCAGGGTTATTGCGACGGCCTTAAAACCGAATCGTTCAGTCAGTTTTTTGGCAACAGCGACGTAACCGTCATGGCTGATTTTTCCGCCGGAAACATCAGTATTATCAGCTTTGATGCCAAAGACTTTTTCGGCATCTTCCTCGTTGGCAATACAGACATCAACATACGGCATGATATTTTCCATTACCGCTCCGGCCTGCTGCGGCGTCCAAAGGTTCTTGCGGTAATTTAGATCACAAGAAACGACAATTCCCATTTCACGGGCGGTTTTACATGCCGCAAGCGCGGACGTGGCACAAGACTGACCAAGCGCCGGCGTAATTCCGGTAAAATGAAACCAGTCTACACCGGCAAAGATTATTTTCCAGTCATACTCTTCCGGCAAACTGCCCATAATTGACGAATGATTGCGGTCATAGACAACCTTAGACGGACGTTGCGATGCGCCCTTTTCGGCGAAATATATGCCAATACGCTCGCCGCCACGGACGATATTTGAAGTATCGACACCATATTTGCGCAACTCATTTACCGCCGCTTGCCCGAGCGGATTGTCCGGTAACTTGCTGACAAAACTGGCATCCATACCAAAGTTGGCGAGCGAAACGCTGACATTAGCCTCACCACCACCATACACCGCGTCAAAACTCGTCGTCTGCTCAAACCGTTTGAATCCCGGCGGCTGTAACCGCAACATAATTTCTCCGAAAGTAACAATTTTTTTCATAATAATCCTCAACAATAATTTTTTTCAACAGCTTATTTCAAAAGCATTTCTAATACAGCTTTAGTGCCAAACCGCTTCATTTGCTCGTAATAACCGATAACAACTTTTATGAGTTGCTCATTACCAGACAAGTCTTCGCCAAATACCCGCTGTTGTTCGAACACTTTTCGAACATAGTTTGCCGCCGTTTCTGCTGAATCATAGGCAGCGCGAAATTCCGCTGCCAACGGGTCGCGCACATCAATAACTGTGCCAACATCATCAACTGTTGAAACATAGCGCAGCCATGCCGCCAATACAAATGCTGTAACCGAGTAGTCGCGTCCGGCTGCGATGTTGGCGCGCAAGCCATTCAGCAACCGGTAGGGTAATTTTTGCGAACCATCCATGGCTATTTGCCACAACCGATGTTTTAACGCCGGATTGCGATACCGCTCAATCAACTTGGTACAATATTCAGTCAATGATATTCCTGGCGGTTGTTCCAGTGTAGGAATGGCTTCATTATTCCAGTAACGAACAATCAACTTGTGCAGCTTGTCATTGTTGATCGCCTCGTCAACCGTTTCATAGCCGCACAGATACCCACAATATGCCAATGAACTGTGCGAGCCGTTTAACAACCGTAATTTCATTTCTTCAAACGGTTCCACCCGGGTTGTAAATATCGCGCCGGCTTTGTCCCAATCCGGTCGTCCATTGCGAAAATCATCTTCCACTACCCATTGTTTAAATTTTTCGCAGACAATTGCCGCTTTATCGGAGTAACCGGAAACCAACTCGGCTTCTTGAAAACTTGTTTCGGTCATCGCCGGAACAATCCGGTCCACCATCGCACAGGGGAACGACACTTCCTGCTCAATCCAGTCTGCCAAATTACCATCCTGCAACCGCGCAAAATCACAGATAGTTTTTTTGAAAGTATGACCGTTATTGGTCATATTATCGCAAGACAATAGCGTTATTCCGCCCAATCCGGCTAGTTTTCTCAATGAAAGCCCGCGCACGATGATCCCCGGAACTGACCGGGGCTGCTCCGGATGCGCGCGATCATAAATGATGTCGCCGTTTGTCTCATCAAGTTTACTTTTGCCAAAATCAAAGCAATAGCCTTTTTCAGTAATCGTAGTTGTTACAATGGCAAAATCCGGTTCACAGAAAGTTGCGAACACCGCTGCCGGATTATCACAATAAAACACTGTGTCATATAGTGAACTTATCACATTAGCCTCTGCTCCGGCGCTACTGGTCTCAACCAGTGTATACACCCCGCCGTTAGCATTTATTGCGTTAGTCAGAATATCGCCGCCCGGACGGGTTTTCACGGCGCGGATTCCCCACTTTTCGCTACTCAACCGGTTGGCAGCATCGGTATAATCCGCCAGATGCGCGCGAAAAAACGCGCCCAACCCGAAATGTAGAATGCGCGGCTTAAGTTCAGTTCTTGAATATGCTGATTTCATAGCTATCTCCCGTAACAACGCTGTACACGCGCCGCAATGTCGGCCCACTGCCGGTTTACAATATCTTCCTGTTTGGCAATCCACGTTCCGCCCAGCGCTACAACATTTTTTAACGCTAAAAAGTCCTGGTAATTGTCACCGGTTATCCCGCCGGTCGGACAGAACAAAACGTCGCTGTAGACGCTGCCGTAAGTTTTCAAACCACCGATACCGCCTGCCAGCGTAGCCGGAAAAAACTTTTGAATATTGTAACCGTAAGCCCGCGCCTGCAATATTTCGCTGGAAGTCATAACACCTGGTAAATATGGCACAGTTTGCGCGGCACCGTACTCCAGCAATTCCTCCGAACTACCCGGTGAAACGATAAATTCCGCGCCGCTATCGACCGCCCGCCGAAACTCTTCAGCATTTGTTACCGTGCCAAGGCCTAGAACAATTTCGATACCGGCCGCTTTGATTAATTTTAGCGCCGGTAGCGCCGCTGCTGTTCGCAGTGTAATCTCGATGATGTTGCAACCGTTTTCCTTTAATGTCCGCGCGAGTGGCACAGCATCTTTTTCATCATCAATAACAACAACCGGAATAACCGGATTGCTCCGCAATGTTTTTAAAAACTCTTCGTAATTATACATTATGTCTCCTCCTTAACGCTTGCGCCATACCTTTAATCTCTGCCAAGCCCTTCATTCTGCCGATACAACTGTAGCCAGGGTTGGTTTTTTTCTGCAAATCGTCTAACATTTGATGCCCATGATCTGAACGAATTGTCACTTCATTGACCGCAAAACTAGCCAATGGCAGCTCACGCTCATACTGCAATATTTCACGAATCAAATCACATAAACTGGTACTTCCGGCAAGATGTTCGTCCTCATAAAAACTGCCATCGGCTTCGCGCTGAACACTACGCAAATGCACAAACGGCACCCGCCCGCGTAATCGTCGGAAAATTTTCGGCAAATCATTTTCAGCACTTGCACCTAATGACCCGGCGCAGAGATTAATGCCGTTAGCCGTACTGTCCACCGCTTTCAGGATATACTCTGCGTCATTAACATTACTCATAATCCGCGGAACACCAAATAGCGGCCAAGGTGGATCGTCCGGATGAATCGCAAGTTTCATGCCGCAGTCTTCGGCAGTAGGTATAACCGCCTGCAAAAACTGCACAAGGTTACTACGCAATTCTTCGGCAGTTATCGCGGCATACTGTCCCAATGCTGCGCGGAATTCTTCTACCGAAAAACTTTCTTCGGCGCCGGGTAATCCGGCAATAATGTTGCAGGTTAATTTTTCAATTTGTTCATTTGTGGCGTTGTCATAATATTTTTTCGCCGCGGTCTGCCGTTCCGGGGTATAATCGTTTTTTGCTGACTTCCGCTGCAGAACGAACAAATCAAACGCCGCAACTTCGACGGCATCATAGCGCAGGGCCAGGCGACCGCATGGCAACTCATACGCCAAATCTGTCCGCGTCCAATCCAGCACCGGCATGAAATTATAAATTACTGTTTTGATCCCGCAGATTGCCAAGTTTCGCAATGTTGCTTTGTAGTTTTCGATATATTGCGCATAATCGCCCGTTCGTTTTTTGATATCCTCATGCACCGGCACGCTCTCGACAACGCTCCATATCAAACCGGTCGAACGTTCCAGCACTGCTGAGCATTCCACTTCCCGTTGTCGTTTCTCAATCGCTACGATTGGCCAGACTTCGCCGTTTGGAATGTAGTGCAGTGCGCTGACGACATCGGTTGCGCCAACTTGCATAACATCTTCAATTTTCACAGGATCGTTTGGACCAAACCAGCGCCAACCGTATTTCATAACGCCCTCATCCTTCTGAAATAGTCGCCCTACAGCACCACCCCGGTCTTGAATATCGCAATATCTTTGTAACCGTTCAACTCGGCCTGGCAGTGTTTTCCACCGGCAACCGCCAACACCGCTTCAAGTAGTTCCGAAGTTGCCGTTTCAAACGACGTTCCTTCGATAAGTGCCCCGGCATTGTAATCAATCCAGTGCGGTTTATTATGCGCCAGTTCCGAATTGGTTGAAATCTTTATCGTCGGCGCTATTGCCCCAAACGGCGTGCCTCGTCCGGTCGTGAACAACACCAGTTGGCAACCGGCAGCCGATAGCGCTGTAGCCGCGATCAGATCGTTACCCGGACCGCTTAGTAAATTCAAACCTTTCGTGGCAACACTTTCGCCGTATTTTAACACGCCAGTTATCGTGCCACAGCCGCCCTTCTGCACACAACCTAAAGATTTTTCTTCCAGAGTAGTTATGCCGCCAGCCTTGTTGCCGGGTGAAGGGTTTTCGTAAATCGGCAGTTCGTGTTTGTGATAATAGGATTTGAAATCATCCACCATTGCCACGGCATTTTGCAACACCGCCTCATCTGCACACTGTTTGAACAACAATTCTTCAGCGCCAAACATTTCCGGCACCTCGGTCAAAATTGCAGTTCCGCCTGCGGCAACGATTACATCCGACAGCTTGCCCACCAGCGGATTGGCAGTAATTCCCGACAGCCCGTCCGACCCGCCGCATTTCAAGCCAACTACCAAATCCGATAAAGTGCATTCTACACGACAGTAATTTACGATTTTTTCGATAAGTTTTTCACCGCTAGCTACTGCAAATGCGACTTCATCACCAACTTGCTGTGCGGAAATATAGTCGATATTGTCGGTTCGTTTGATTTCGGCACGCATCCCATCAATAGTATTGTTCTCACAACCCAGCCCGAGAACAACGACCGCGCCGGCATTCGGATGTTCAGCCAGCCGCGCCAATATTTTTTTGGTATTCTCGTGGTCATCACCCATCTGCGAACAGCCAAACGGGTGGGTCAGCGCAAATACGCCGTCAAAATTTCCCGAACGCGGATGTTTTTCGTTCAATCGCTGCGCAATTGTTTCAGCAGTGCGGTTAATACACCCAACCGTCGGGATAAGCCACAGTTCATTACGGATGCCGACTGCTCCGTTTGACCGCAGATAACCGGCGAAACTATGCCTACAGTTCTGAGTCCTGAGTCCTGAGTTTTTTATACTTTGAACTGTAAACTCTGAACTCTTTTCTTGCGTATCCCCCAACGCCGTCCGCATATTATGGCTGTGTACATGATCATTTTGCAGAATGGCGCTTGTTGCAATACCAATTGGATAACCGTATTTAACAATTTTATCGCCTTTTGCAATAGCTCGGGTAGCAACTTTCTGCCCGCGGGCAATTCCGTTTTTCTCTATCAACAGGACCGCAACATTATCGCGTTCGTCAATGATTAATTGTTCGTTCATGCCTGACTAACTTTCCTTTCACGCAGCAATATCCATAAAGCGCCAACGCCAATCAAATCCATACAACCAATTGCAATAAATAGCGGATTGTAACCGACATGCATTATTACATAGCCGACCACAAACGTGGACAGCATTCCGCCGAACTGGCCGATACCGCCACTCCAGCCATTTGCTGACGCGACCGCAGTCTGAGGAAACAAATCAGCCGGCAACGTCAAATAGGTTGAAGACAACGACTGGTGAGCAAACGAGCCGACGCAGAAAAAGAATATTGCCCAATACACACTCGATGACATTCCGATAAAAACCGCAAACATCATAATCAATGATCCAACTAAAGCCGCATATTTACGCGCCCGGATCAACGGCACACCGTGTTTCATGAAAAACGGCGATAAAAAACCACCAAATAGACAGCCTAAGTCGCCCGCCAACGGTGGTAACCAGGCAAACATTGCGATTTGTTTTAAATCTAAACCTCGAACTGTAAATAAGTATAAGGGAATCCAATAGGTAAAAAACTGCCATGCCGGTTCAGCAAGAAAACGGGCAATCGCAATCGCCCAAAATTCGCGGACGCCCAACATTTTGTACCACTTATCGCTCGATTTGGTATAGGCCGGCATATCTTCTTGTTTTTGTCCTTCAAGAATATACGCGCGTTCTTCTTCAGTAATATATTTACTGTCTTTTGGCGCGCGATAAAAAGCGACCCACAAAATCAACCAAAGAAATCCGACCGCTCCGGTAACCACAAACGCCGCCTGCCAATGCCAAGATAGCGCAATCCAAATAACCAAAGGTGGCGCAATCATCGCGCCGACACTTGAACCAGTATTAAATATTCCCGTTGCAATGGTGCGTTCTTTTGCCGGAAACCACTCGGAAATTGTTTTTATTGCCGCCGGGAAGTTTCCCGATTCACCAATTCCCAACAACCCTCGAAAAAACGCCAACGACCGAGCACTCCCGGCAAAGCCGTGTAACATATTGGCAATCGACCACCACAACACCGCAATCATATACCCTTTGCGCGTTCCTAACCAGTCAATAATACTGCCGGCTATCGGCATCATTGCAGCGTAGGAAAATTGAAAGCACATGATAATGTAAGCAAATTGTTGTTCATCAATCTGCAGGTCCTTCTTCAAAAGCGGACCAACGGCCCCCAAACAACTTCGGTCAAGATAGTTGACAACGGTTGCAAGCATTAAAAGCCCGCACATGTACCAACGTACACCTCTAAATTTCATAATTAACCTCACGCAACCCCTTCAATTATTTTCCAAAATAACTCTTGGCGTTCTCATAACAAATACCACGCACGATTTTTTCCAGCATATCCCAGTCTGCCGGATACTCGCCGTTTTCAACCCATTCTCCCAGCAAATTGCAAAGTATCCGCCTAAAATATTCATGACGGGTATAAGACAACACACTGCGTGAATCAGTCAGCATCCCGACAAATTTGGAAAGCAATCCAAGATTGCCGAGCGCGGTCATTTGCCGGAGCATCCCGTCTTTTTGGTCGTTAAACCACCAGCCGGAACCAAATTGAATTTTACCCGGGAAGGCGCTTTGGAAACAACCGATTAGCGTGCCGATAACTTCGTTGTCACGCGAATTGAGGTTGTAGATAATTGTTTTCGGCAACCCGCCGCATTGCTCATTCATTGCATCCAGCAATTGTGCCAGTTTTTTTGCGTAAACTGCATCACCGATAGAATCAAATCCAGTGTCCGGACCGAGCTTTTTGAACATTTCCGAATTGTTGTTACGAATTGCACCCAGATGCAGTTGCATTGTCCAGCCGCGGCTGACATATTCTTTGGCGCAATAAATCAACATGAATGATTTGAATTTTTCCACGGCTTTTGCCGAAAGCACCTTACCGTTTAGGCGTCGGGCAAATATTTTAGCCGCCTGCTGTTCATCACAATCCCGATAAACTGCATACTCCAACGCGTGATCCGACAAAAAGCATTTATTATCAGCGAAATGTTTTAGCCGGCAACTTAACACTGCCAAAAAATCGCTGAAATTCTTAATGTTAGCCGACGCAGCGGTTGCCAAACCGGCTACATCTACGACATAACCGGCGTTATCAATATTTATATATTTATCCGGACGAAATGTCGGAAAAACTTTTACATTCCCTTCGCTGCGCAATAGTGCGTGATAGCGGAGGTCATCAGCCGGATCATCAGTCGTACACAACCAGTCAACATTGGAACTTTTGATGATGTTTTGCGGTCGGAATTCATTACGGGACAACTTCTGATTACAGTCCTCCCAAATATATTCCGCAGAATCAGCGTTTAGTTGAACAGTAATCCCAAAATAACGTCGTAGCTCCAAGTGTGTCCAATGATACAACGGATTTCCGATACAATACGGCAGAGTCGCCGCCCACGAACAGAATTTTTCGTAACCGCCAACAGTCCCGGTAATACCATCCTCGGGAATGCCGTTGCTACGCATCGCCCGCCACTTGTAATGATCGTGCTTCAGCCAAATTTCAGCCATATCGGCATAATTGTTATTCTCGGCAATTTCTTTTGCCGGAATGTGACAATGATAGTCGATTATCGGCAGTGACTTGGCATAATCGTGATATAACCGCTCGGCAGTGTGGCTGTGCAACAAAAAATTGTCGTCTAAAAAATTCCGCATTACTTACCTCTTTTCTGTTGATTATTCCTTATTATCGATTATATTTGTATACAAGTATGTCGTCAACATATTGTTGCCATTCAACAGGTAAGTTGTAAAATGAATTGTCCATGATGAAAAAAAAGTAACGCAAGCGAGCCT
>JBAXTZ010000057.1:0-17292 GCA_037129925.1 Bacillota bacterium | reverse complement strand
AAGCGAGGCGGCAACACCGACGCGACTTGAGATAGTAACGTCGAAGGCTGACACGAACCGTGAGAGCGGCGTGCGCCTTGGTTCCACAGAAAAAGCTGGGCTGCGAAAGTGGTCGGGTTGTGCGGAATAAGCGTGTTGCGACAATCATCTTCGGGATTTAGGATTCAGGGCATAGGGAATGGGAAAACCCCATATCCCAAACCCTACACCCTATACCCTAGATAGAGATTAACGCCCTGGAACGACAGTCGGGCGGCTGACAAAGCCGACTGTAGAATGAGCGCTGCGAGGCAAGCAATCGCAGAAGAGCCGCAGGGGACTGAGTCTGACCCTGGTTACAGTGAGTGGCAGAGCTGTAACAGAGAGTAGCGCCGAGACGAGAGCTAAGACACTCGCCGGTAGCACAAGACGAGCGTATCGAAGGTGGTTAGCGTAAGCTGACAGTGCCGGATACGAAGATACGAGCGAATCATCGGATACTGATGCTGCGTGAAAACGTAGAGGCAAAAAAGAGCAGTGTTCAGTCGGAAGCAAAACCGATTAAGCTTTTGGAACAGGCAATGATGGTGAAGAATAGTCATTGCAAAGTAGAGCAGACCCTCTAAGACAAGGGATGCGGCAACGAAAGTAACGCGACCACCGTAAACGCGAGCTAGCAAAGCGAACGGTGAGTAGACCCGACCGGAGAGCGCCGGTTGGAGTCAACGTAAGCTCGGACGAACAACCGTCCGGCTTGATGAGAACGAGTCGTATCAAAACAGTTGCCGGTTGGCGGTTAACAGTTTGCGGTGGAGACACTGAGAACTGGAAACTGATAACCTAAAACTGAATCAGTATAGCCCGGCGGTTTACGGAGTACAGTGGCAACACGGTACACGTGAACTGCGGCACAACTGACAACGAAGAACCCGCACAGCGTGATGAACGTTGAAGCGGATTTTTTTTGGTTTAAAAGCAAATTGCTCTGCACGTTGCGGGTAACGAGTGCTTTGGTTATAATAACTAAATTTGAATATCGGGCGCAGGATTATTTGCTTTTTCAAGAATTATCAGGCCTGGAGGAATGGAGAACTATCAATGAAATTAATAATCCGGCGGCTATAGAAATAAAGTAGTTTATCGGACTATTGACCAGAGAAAAAACGACTACGCCTCCAAAAGGCACATAGCATTGTACTTGCAGAATAACCGCTACTACAGCAGCAATTGCGCAACCAGCGATATTGGCCAGCGCGACTCTGCCCGGCCGAACTAAAAAATATGGTATTGTTCCTTCTGGGATACCAAATGCACCGGCTAAAATTGCGTATAAACCCTGTGCTCTGGTAGCTCCTCCGTAATACGCGGGATTAATCAAAACGCTTATTCCCGCACTCGCTGCAGGTATTGTGAGCGCTGCGGCCAGCGGTCCCATGGCAGCGAAGGTGCCGAACTGGACGACCAGGACGACTACCGTCAGGTAAGCAAATCTGCCGATTGGCCCGCCAAAATCACAGCCAATCATCACACCTAGTACCGCCGCGAGGATAATTCGGGAATACTGCGGGGCATCGGTGAATATATTTTTTACATATCCAACAAAGTACGAAGTGGGATCACCTACGAAAAAGTTTACAATCAAGCCGGTTACGATAATCGACAATAGGGGTACAATTAGGATATTTTTTAGCGACGAGCGATTGGTAGTGAATGTTTTGCTATCCAAGCTGCGGACGATATAACCGGAAATAAAGCCGGTAATAATGCCGCCCACGAAATTAACATCAATCCCATTTTTGTCCAGACTGAAAGCATCAGCCATCAGACCAGTAACCAATCCTGGAATTATGGCGTTGCGTCCGGCGATGCTGTAGGCGATTGCCGCAGACAGAACCGAAGAAGTCATAGTAAAACTATTTTGTGATAAACAATGTAACGTGGAGATTATGCCGGACAGATACACATTGCCTGTTGGCCCGGTTTTGAGAAAAGCATTGAGTGTTAGCAGGGCGCAACCGGTTACTATTAGTGGTGTTGTGTATGCCAGTCCGGCAACAAGATGCTTTCTAAACGCGAAGATATACTTCATCAGACTTCCCCTTTAATAAAAAAATTCGTTCCATTACTAATATGACTATGTAGCGGGCTCCTCAGTCGCGTAGCAGGAGGTTGCAAGTTCTTATTTCATGAATATTATAGCATATGTAACGACCGAAGAAAAACCTTCTCCCTGTCAGACCCGGGCGCAGTGACCATCGTAAAGTTAAGCCTAAGTCAAACGTGAGTTTTCTGTATCGTGTAGCATAATCTCTCTTTTGCTATAGCTCTTTTATTGGCAGATTACAATCTGTCTATTTGTCGTGTTCAAAAATAAATGAAAAACACAGGAGACTGACTTTTCTCAATATCGATGTCTTTTCTATTGCCTTATCGGTACTTTGATTTTCTTAACCTAATGACATTGGGTAAATATCGGTGCGGTTTATTGTTCCTATGACGCGGTGGTGGTACAATGGGAATATAACCCTTAACTACTCACAACAAAGGGGTGTATTATGAACAGACGCGGATTTACGCTGATTGAAGTGCTGGTAACTGTGGCAATATTGGGAATTCTGGCGATGGTCGCGGTCACTAACTTTTCCGGCACCAACAACAATAAAGCCCTCGAGACATTTACCCGGCAACTGGCGGCGGATTTGCAATATATTCAGCAAAAGGTCAGCAACGGCTCGACTAATTATGGCATAATGTTTACCACGACCGGTTATTCTGTTATGTATGGCAGTGGCTATAGCGATGCGGAGAAAACCGTCAATTTTCCGGTAAATGTATCTTACGATCAAGCAACCAGCGGATTTACTTATAGCACCGTAAGTGTTCCGGTAGTGTACGCGCCGGTATTTCAGGCAGATGCATCGATGAAAACGCAAGATGTTGCACGAACGAATGTGTTGCCCTACGGCTCAGCGGCTGATGTTGCCAACGTCAATTACTGGACGGCGGCAAGAATCATCGTCACGAACACCCCCACAAAAACCAAAACGGTGAGAGTTGTGACCGCTACCGGCGCGATAATGATTCAGTAAGAATATTGAGTTGCTAGCGCTGTTGCGCGGTCAGCGCGGCGCGCAATTCTGCGGCCGTTTCTGCGGCATCGGCGGCTACTGGTCCGGGAAAATCGCCGGCCAGTCCGCGGAACCAATCATTGCGGTAGCGCGGGAAAACGTGAATATGAAAATGCAATGTGTCGCTGAACTTGCCGCTGTTTTGCAGTAAACCTATACCGTCCGGTTCAAAAACCGTTTTTATTGCCCGGGTTACGGTTTGTAGCGCATTCATCACTGCAGCAGCGGTCGGCTCGTCTAGTTCGTCGATGTCAAAATAATGCTGTTTGGTTGTCACGATTACGCTACCGGAGCTGGCTGAATTTGGTTCGAGGAATGCCGCGACATACTCGTTTTCCAAAACGATAATGCAGGGTTCTTTTCCGGTTGCCAACAGACAATACTCACAGTTTTTGATAGTTGGTTTGCTCATCATCAACGCTCCTAATTTTTAGCGATTTGCTTTTTTCTTGAAACTGCCAGCCAATAGGCGGGGAACATCATTATGCTCAAAATACTCGATACTACGATTAACGCGGTTATCACATCGTCGCCAAATGCCGAAACCCAGGCGCAGGAGCCGGAGCTAAACACGAATTGTACGAAAAACAACATACCGACCGCTTCGCCGCTCTTGTCTTGATGAATATTTAACAGTCGGATTTGCGTGGGCGAGTTCATAACCCCCAACCCGGCGCGCATGATGAAAACCGCCAGGGTTAAAATAATGATTATTTCCAAGCGGGTGCTAAAGACGGCGTGGAGGTTGAGTAACATCGCGCCGGCAAACGACATGAGCATACCGGTCAAGATGATTTTGTCCAGCGGATAATCGCGATTGTTCATCATTTGATTAACCCGGTTGCCGAGCAAATAAGCGATTGCCAACAACAGGTACACCCAGGTGTAGGTGGTCGGACTGACTTGTAACACGTTGATATACACAAAACTGGAAATGCTGACAAAAGCGAAAAAACAGGAATAACCAAAACCGTATTGCAGCGCAAAGCCGAAAAACGCCCGCGACTTGAATAACGACAGATATTTTTTGACAAATGCCCAAGGGGTGGGCAAAGCGGCGAGCCGTTTAGCCGGGGCTTGAGATTCTTCAAATTTCAGATAAAAATATAGCCACAGTGCAGCGCCAAACAGCGCGCTAAAATAAAAACAATATTGCCAGCCAAACCACAGGGAAATATAAGCGCCAACGGTCGGCGCCAGCGCCGGGGATAGCACGGCACCCGATGCCATGATGCTGTTGGCGTTGACTTGTTCTTTGAGCGGATACTTGTCCTTGATAATCTGGCGGGCAATAACAAAATTAAGCGACACGGCGCCCATCTGCAGAAACCGCAAGCCGATCATCGCCCAGATGTTATCGATATAACCGATCGCCAGCGAAAAAATGATGTAAGCGCCATTGGTGCATAACAAGGTGCGGCGGCGACCGAAGCGGTCGCTAAACATCGCCGCGAGCAACGAGCCGATCGCCACACCGGCGGTCGCAGCGCTCAGCGTCATGGTGGCAATGTCGATGCTAACGCCATAGAATTTGGCAATTGCCGGTAATGAAGAAATGAAAATATCCGTGGAAGACATGCCCAACACCAGCAACATTGATAACGCGTATATCAGCATATTTCCTCCTGCCCTTTAACCTGGATAGAATAAAGTTGTAAAATCAGTTCTGCTTTGCAAGCAACCTGAAGTGTGTTAAAATCATAGCATTGATTGTAAATATTCGCTATAATAATTAAACGCTTTGTATAATAAATTTCCCGACACTAATAATGTTAGCTTCGAAACTGGAAGGGAGAACTATTGCTGTATAAGAACATATATATTAATTTGCTGATATTTTTACTGATTACGATAAACTGCTCGTTCGTCGCTGCTGCCGTGCATGTTTCCGGTGCCGGACAAATACTGGTAAACCATGTTGAAACAATATCCACTGTTGATGTTTCCGGAAACGCCAAATTGCGGGTTATCCTGGATTTGAGCGGGCCGTATGTTTCCGAATATGAAAGCGTAACTGACCAATTTGGTACAGATGTATCCGTAAAATTTGACAATTTGGCACTGGCAAGCAATATCGACCACACGGTGAAGCTAGACGGCAAAGTTGCTGATAGTGTTAACTTTGCGGAGAGCATCGACCTGTTAAAGATTGATTTGAAGTCCGAGCGCAACAGATTTGGCGATGCAGTGGTGACGGTCGTATCAAAAACAAAAACGGCACCTTACCGGATTATCATCGATTTGCCGCTGATGGTTGTCAGCCAATCTGCAAATATCAGCTCCGGACTAAGAGGCAAGAAAATCGTCCTTGACCCCGGTCACGGCGGCAGCGATACCGGCGCGGTCGGGCCTACTGGCATTACTGAGAAAGCTGTCAATATCAGTATTGCGCTACAGCTTAGAACAATGCTAATCAATGCCGGTGCGCAGGTGATAATGACCCGCGATAAAGATATCGATTGCTCATATCCGAATAGCAGCGATGTCGAGGAGCTTTCTGCCCGGGTTGCCTATGCCACAAAATATAAACCGGACATTTTTATTTCCCTGCACAATGATGCGTTCTATAATCGGGATAGCAACGGCACCGGGACATACTACTTTGTCAAATCCAATCAAGATGCCCGGTTGGCAAATAATATTCAACGCGACTTGATAAAGTGTGTCGGGCTAAAGGATCGGGGAATTAGAAAAGCTAATTTTTATGTTTTGCGGAACACGAAGATGCCGGCGGCGCTGGTAGAAGTAGCTTTTATCTCCAACGTAAACGAAGAAAAACTATTGACTGAATCGGCTTTTCAACAAAAAGCCGCCAAAGGGATATTTGAAGGCATCAACGATTATTTTAGCGGACGCTAAAGCGGGATAGGAGAGATGGAAACCATGAGAAAACTTGCATTACTAGGGATAATAGCCGGAACGCTTCTGCTGGGCGGCTGTTTTAGCGATGCTACTACTACTAACGGGACACCGGCGGTAAAACCGGCAACCGAGCAAGTGGTGTTGTATTACGCCAACAAGGATGCGACCAAAGTCGTCGTTGAGAAGCGTGACGTGGCACCGGACAAGAAAACCATGCAAAACGCTGTGACCCAACTGATAGCCGGACCAAGCGACAATCGCACGCATAGTTTTTTTCCAAAAGGAACTAAGTGTTTAGGCGTGGTCAGCAAGAACGGTGTCGCCACAGTAGATTTCAACGATGCCTTAAAATCGGTCAAAACCGAACTGGGTTCTGGGGAGCAGATGTTGCTGATTGCCTCGCTGGTAAACACGCTAACTGAGTTTCAGGGAGTGACATCGATTCAAATATCCGTGAACGGCAAGTTGTTGAAGGTGCTGGGTGATTTTGATTTGAGCGAGCCGATTGGCCGCAGTGATGAGTTGATTGAAAAGTAGTAGACTAATGCCGTTGCGGCAGCGTTAAAAGGACCTAAGGCTGCAATGATGTCGTTAAAGGCCTTATAAGAAATCCCCGTTGGTTTATTGAATAGCAAACCCCGGCTTCTGCTAATGTAGAGCTGGGGTTCAACTTTTTTGCTGCGGCTGTAGCTGAGAGATGAGTACTAAGAAGGTGCAAAATCAAATGATTTTATTATGGAGAGCTGGTTATGCAAACTAAAGGTACGCCTGCCCGCATCCCGCTAATTGTAAAGTTGACTGCGGTTTATACCGCGCTGATGTTCTGCGTTATCGCGGCTACCGGTATTGCCTTGTATTTTGGAGTTGCCTGGTATATCGGCAACAATGCCCAAAAGGCAGTTGAGTTGAGTAAAGCAGAAATAGCCGCTTACCTCGCTAAAGGCAGTATTGTTGACGAAAAGATTCTTGCCGGCGGATTTCTACGACAGGATGTTCTGCTGATTGTCGCCGACAGTAATGATAAGATATTGTTTTGTGGCAATGCTGACGGGGTGATAGCGTTGCCGCCACGCTATCGCCAGTTCCTCAATCGAAAACATCGGCAGGTTCCAAGCGAGAGCAAGGATTTTTATTTTGACCAGATAAAGCTGACGCAAAATAATAAGGAGATTACTTTGACTCTAGTCCGCCCGCTTAGCGGTGAGCGCTCGCTCCTCAATGTATTAGTTTCAGCGTTTATAGCAGTCGGTTTGGTGGTGTTGCTGTTATCAATTAGCGCCAGCTATTGGCTGAGCCGCCGGATTTTGGCGCCGATTAAGCAACTTACTGAGGCAACGCGGCAGGTATCTGTCAACCAGCTCGAACAGCAAGTACCGGTTAGCGGAATAGACGATGAATTACAAGAGCTGACGCGAAATTTCAATTCGATGATTATCCGGCTGCAACGCGGGGTTGAAAACGAAAAGCGTTTTGTTTCCGATGCCTCACATGAATTGCGGACACCGCTTACAATAATAAGCGGCTATGCTGATATGCTGGAGCGTTGGGGCAAAGATAATCCGGAAACGCTTTGCGAGGGACTGCGGGCTATCAAAGTTGAAACAGCGAGGATGAAGCTACTTGTAGAAAACCTGCTCGAACTGGCGCGTACCGACCAAGCAGTTATTGATAAACGGCCGTTTGCTATTGGACAGTTGCTCGCGGAAGTTGTCGGGGAGTATCGCGCTGTCGATCAGAATCACAATTATAAACTTACAGTCGATTCAGGAGTGATCGTCGCTGCCGAACAGGCGCAGATTCGCCAGTTATTGCGGATTATTATCGATAACAGCATTAAATATACACCGGTCGGCGGTTCGATTTCTTTGGCTGCGAAAGCGCAATTGTCGACTTGTGAAATATCTGTAACCGACAGCGGCTGTGGAATTGCCGACGAAGACTTAACGCATGTTTTCGAGCGGTTTTACAGAAGCGATAAAGCCCGCAGCACTCAAAACGGGGGTCTTGGTATCGGCTTGGCTTTAGCCCGGAGAATTGTCGAGCTACATGATGGACAGATAACCATACAAAGCGAAAGCGGCAGCGGAACTGTCGTAACAGTCCAGCTGCCGCTTGGGTAAACTTGCGATTAGTTGGTCTTTACCGGTTGACTGTTTGGTTGGTCAGGAGCGGGTTGCGTTGCCGGACAGTTTTTGTTCATACCCTTGCCGTTTTTAGCCGGTTGCATTTTGTTGTTGCCGCGTTTTTCCAGCTTTTGGTCGCCCAACCGGGCGGTGATAATTTGGCCGGACAAATTCTTTTCAACGGAAATACGATCACCGATTTTAGCGGTTTTGCCGTTTAAAGTAGCGCTGCTGATGTCGACAGTGCGGTCGAACAGCTTATTGCTAACGGTAATTTGGCTGCCGTTCATCGCGGTAATATAACCGCCGACATGAGTGGCGTAATGCACCCAGGCGCTACTGCCGCCGACGACGATTGTCAATACAATTAACGTGTACACCACTTTTCGGCATTTTTTCCAACAGAGTTTTGTTGTAGTAATAAATTTTTCAGTCATGAAAGCCTCCAGATAATTATTTTGGAATAGCTATATAATAACAACCGAAAGTTAGAGTCATATTAAGTTAACATTAAAATCAGATTAAATTCGGAGAGAATATGCAAAAATCAAAAATACTTATTGTCGAGGACGAGCCGAAAATCGCCCGCTTTATTCAGCTGGAATGTGAACATGTCGGTTATTCAACGGCAATCGAACATGATGGCAAACGGGCAGTAAGCCGGATTGCCCAGGAACAATGGGATATAGTTTTGCTGGATTTGATGCTGCCGGGATTGTTTGGAACGGAAGTTTGTAAACAAGTGCGGGAATTTTCCGACGTGCCGGTAATTATGCTGACCGCGCGCGGCGAAACGGCTGACCGGGTTGCCGGGCTGGATTGCGGCGCCGACGATTATATCGCTAAACCATTTGAAGCTGAGGAATTATTGGCGCGGATTCGGGCGTTGTTGCGCCGCCGGTCGCAAACCGGCTTGGTTAAATCCGACAAATTGACTTTCAAGCTATTATCCCTCAGTCCGGAGCGGTTTGAGGCATTCATCGGCGATTCATTGCTGGTGTTGACAAAAAAGGAATTTGATCTGTTAAGTTATTTATTGCTCAATCAGAACCTTGTTCTTAGCCGCGAAAAAATCCTCCAGGCGGTGTGGACGGATGATTTTGACGGCGGCGCTAATGTTGTCGATGTTTATATCCGTTACCTGCGCAGCAAATTAGAAGTGCATAATGCCGCAGACTACATCGTTACAGTACGCGGCGTTGGCTATGTGCTGCGTTAGACGGTATATAGATGATTTTTTTCTATCGAATTATGGTATGTAAGGCACCCACAGATCAGCTCACAAATCTGTAAGAAGCGCTGCTATTACGTAGCTCGCTTAACGAGAGGATGTTTGTTGTGAAAGAAGTCCAGATAAAGTTATGAAGAAATACTATATTCCAGTTTATCGCAACTTAATTAAGCCGGTGCTGCTGAACGAGCGCCGGTTGGTTGGTTTTTGTCTTGCGCTGGCGCTGGTGCTGATGATTTTTGAAGCCGGCAGCGTAGTTTTGCTGGTTCCGCTGCTGCAGGCGTTAGGATTGACGGGCGGTTCGGGGTTAGGAAAATTGAACGTTTTGGCCAAAGCGATTATTGACGTGACCAATATCGCGCCGAATATTCTGGTTTTGCTACCGGTAGTGGTTTGTTTTGGCGTACTTCAGGCCTGGACCAACAAAACGTATATTTTATATAATTCCCGCCTGTCCCAACGAATCATCACCCGGACTTCGGGCGCGATGTTCGCGCTGATCGCCGGCGCTTCATGGCGCTGGGCGCAACGGCGCGGGCGCGCGGATCTCTATCTCTTAATAATGCGCGACAGTAACGCGCTCGGCGGGGTTGTCGCAAGCTTGCTGCAGACGGTTAATGCTGTTTGTAAAGCCGTCGTACAGCTGATTATGGCGTTGCTAATTTCGCTGCCTGCAACAATCGCCGCCTTGACTGCAGGAGTAATAATTGTCGTTGTCCGTCGCCCGTTCGTAGTGAAACAACGGGCGGTAGGTGAGAAAACACTGAAACTGAGCCGGATTCAATATCGCGAAATGTTCGATTATCTGGGTGGCTTAAAAGAGGTCAAGGGTTACGGTCTGGAAAAACTGCATGAATTGCGGTTCAACGACGTAACAAAGCGAGTAGGTGCGAACAGTGTCCAAATAACGGAGTTGAGCGGCTCGGTCGATTTTATCAACAGATTAATCGTTCTCAGCTTAACAGCGGCGTTTGTGTTGTTTTATTACAAAATTATCGGTGCCAGTATCGCCGAAATAATGATAATTTTATATGTCTTCAACCGGTTGCAGGGGCAGATAAAATATTTTCAGAGTTTCTTTGACCGTGTTGTTGATATCACGCCGACACTAAAACAGCTGGCGGATTGTCTGAATGAGTTGGCGCTTCTCCCGGCTACTGGTCCTGTTACAGAGGCCCGGATAGATATTTGCAGTCTGCGGCTGGACGCAGTATGTTTCCGCTATGATGCGCAGAATAGTTTCGAGCTCGGGCCGCTAACCGCCGAAATTCCGACGGGGAAGATCACCGCGCTGGCGGGGATATCCGGATCCGGTAAAACAACCAGCGGCGATATACTACTCGGACTGCTACTCCCGGATTGCGGTGAGCTGATGGTCAACGCTAAACCGTTACGGGACGAGGAACTTGCCAAGTGGCGCAATTCAGTTGGCTATGTCGCTCAGCAACCGTATATTTTTCACGGCAGCATCCGGGCAAATTTGCTCTGGGCCAACGCCGCTGCGACGGACGAAGAATTGTGGCAGGCTTTGAGTATGGCGCGGTTTGCCGAACGCGTCCGCTCAATGAGCGATGGGCTGGATAGCATGCTCGGCGAAGACGGCGAAACGCTGTCCGGCGGCGAAAAGCAACGGTTGGCGATTGCCCGGGCGCTGGTGCGCAAACCGGCGCTACTGGTTATGGACGAAGCGACGAGCATGTTGGATATTGAAAACGAGTATGAGATCCGCCAGTCGTTGCTCGGGTTGCGGGGCACAATGACGGTCGTGATGATTGCCCACCGGCTATATACACTAAAGGCCGCTGATCAGATTCTGTTGCTGGAACATGGCAAAATTATCGAATGCGGCACATATGACGAATTGGCAACACTGCCGGCCGGTAGGTTTGCGGAATTGTTGAACTATGGTGTGCTATAATTAGCACAGAAGAGCTGAGGCGGGATAATGATTGTGAACGAACGGGAGCAGAAACTTGATCACCTTGCGTTGCGGGTTACGACGATAACCGAAGATTGGCAGTTGGCGGAATTAAACAACAAATTTGCTGCAGCAGGGATCGAGTGGCTGATCTTAAAAGGTGCAGCGCTGGGACGCTGGTTGTACGCCAATCCGACCGAACGCCAGTCCGACGATATTGATATTCTGGTGCGTTATGCTGATTTGCAACTGGCGGCGGCGGTTGTTGAGGCTGACGGCTACCGGCGCTGGTGGATCAACCGGAGTGATGCCCAGTGGCAGGACGTTGACTGGCACTTGGTCTATCGTCATGCAAAAACCGGCTACAAAATGTTGGAGTTGCATTGGGAACTGGAGGAAGCTGGGCGCGACCGGGGCAAAACAATTGATGAAATGTTTGCCGATGCCCGGGAAATTATATATAATAAAAAATCGTATAAAGGCTTATCGCTTATTGACGCTTTCTTACATGCCGCGTTTCACGCTTTCCGAACCAGTGATTCAGAAATGCGCGAACAGTGGTTGCGGGACTATGAGTTGCTGACCGCGCAGATTACTATTGAAGAACGCTGGTACGAGTTATTTACGGCGGCAGTACAGTGGAATTGCTGCGGCGAGCTGGCGCGGGCGCTGGAGCTGGTACGGCTACGCGGCAAGATCGGTGTATCGGCTGCGGCGGCTGAATTTATTACGAACTATTCCCAGCAGCCGCTGGCGGACTGGCAGGAGCGCCGGTTGAAAGCAGCGCTGTCCGGCTGGAGTTGCGCGAATACCTGGAAAAAAACTACCGGGTTGGCGCGGATGCTCTGTCCGCCGCGGGAGCGGATAAAGTTGCTGTATCCCGGCAAGCCGATACTGTACTCCTACTGTCTGCGCTGGAAGAAATGGCTGGAAATCGCTTTGAACAATCCGAAATTATAGGAGAGTATAACTATGAATCACAAACTGCATGACCACATCATTATCCGCGAAGAATTCGATGACTGGGCGATTTTATTTGACCCGGATACCGCCAACGGCTACGCGCTGGATCCGGTCGGAGTGGTTATCTGTAAACAACTGGACGGGGTGAAGACGGTTGCTGAAATCACTGCGGTTATCCGCGAACAATTTGATGTAGTGCCCGCAGAAGTTGATGCGCACTGCGCCGATTTCGTCCGGCAGTTGCTGGACGAAAATCTGGCGGTATAATGTTACGTTGGAGTTGGGATAATATATGAGTTGTATCGAAACCGTGCGGGTGATGAGCACCCCGAAAAAAATTGACATCGCGCTTACCAACAACTGCAACCTGCGTTGCCGCTACTGTTATTTTTTCACATCCGAAGCCGATACCGGCCGGGATTTGGCAACTGCCGACTGGCTGAAATTTTTTGGTGAACTGAAGGACTGCGTCGTCATGGATGTTTGCCTGGCCGGTGGTGAACCGTTCATGCGTCCGGATTTGCGGGAATTGATTGCCGGCGTAGTGGACAGCCGGTTGCGCTATACTTTGCTGTCGAACGGCACCTTGATCGACGATTCAATCGCGGGATTTATAGCTGCTACCAAGCGTTGTAACAGTGTGCAGGTATCGATAGACGGCGCAGATTCGTCAGTACATAACGCCAGTCGCGGCGGTTTTGCTGATGCAGTACGAGGGATTCACATCCTGCAGCGGCATAATATTCCGGTGACCGTCCGGCTGACTATTAACCGCTTTAATGTAAACAAATTGGAAGAAACAGCAGCATTTTTGTTTGACGAAATCGGCTTGCCGTCGTTTTCGACTAACTCGGCGGCTTATATGGGGCTGTGCCGTCAGAATAATGATGAAATTTCCCTGACGACTGCCGACCGGATGACCGCGATGCGTTCGTTACTGCGGATCATCAAAAAGTATGGCAACCGGATTGGCGCCCAAGCCGGGCCGCTGGCAGAAGCGCGGATGTGGCGGGAGATGGAGCGGCAAATAAATAACCATGAACAGCCGGGTAGCCGCTGCGGCGTGCTGGGCGGATGCGGCGGAATGTTTAGTACGCTGGCGGTACGCGCTGACGGCGTAATTACACCCTGCACCCAGATGCCGCAGGTTGAATTGGGACGAATTAATCAGGATAGTATCCGGAAAATCTGGCAAACCAATCCGGAGCTGCAGCGCTTGCGGGAGCGTGCCGAGACCAAGTTGAGCAGTTTTGCGATGTGCCGTGATTGTGAATACGCTGCTTACTGCACGGGCAATTGTCCGGCGGTTGCCTACAATCTCAGCGGCGCCGTGAACGTGCCGGCGCCCGATGCCTGTTACAAAAGATTTTTGGCCGACGGAGGAAAACTGCCTGATGAATCAGAATACGATGAATAGACTAAACTCGATATATTTCTATCTCACCGACGGCTGCAACCTTAATTGCCGTCACTGCTGGCTGGCTCCGGCGTTTACCGGCAACAATGAGCAGTGTAATTGTTTGGATTTTGACTTGCTCAAAGCTATTGTCCGGCAGGGCAAAGAAATCGGTTTGCAATCGGCAAAACTGACCGGCGGCGAACCGTTGCTGCACCCGCAGTTTGAAGCGATCGTCGATTTTCTGCAGGCCGAAGAACTGGGCATCACGGTCGAAACCAACGGGGTGTTGCTGACCGAAGCTTTGGCGAAAAAGCTGGTCCAGACCAAGCGTTTTCATCTGTCGGTCAGCCTGGACGGCGCCGACGCCGAAACTCACGAAGCGATGCGCCGGGTTCAAGGTTCGTTTGCTGCCGCGTTGCGCGGTATCGCAAATATGGTGGCGGCCGGCTACAAACCGCAGATAATCATGTCGCTGACACCGGACAGCGCCGGGCAGATGGAGCAAATGGTACGCATGGCCGAAGAAATCGGCGCCGGTTCGGTGAAATTCAACCTGATCCAGCCCAGCGGCCGTGGTGAAGGCTTGCACAGCGCCGGTAAAACGCTGAGTGTGGCGCAACTGATTGAAATTGGCAAATGGGTAGAAAATGATTTGCTAGCCAACGCCAAAATCCGGATATTTTATCATCACCCGCCGGCATTCCGGCCACTGGGAAATATGTTCGGCCCTGACGGTTCCGGTTGCGGCAGTTGCGGAATCAAGGGGATCATTGGCGTCATCGCCGACGGCTCCTACGCGCTGTGCGGCGTCGGGATGCAAATCCGCGAGCTGATCTTCGGCGATGCGCGGCGCGACAAACTTGCGGATGTTTGGAATAACAGTCAGGTGTTGCTGGACATCCGCAGTCAGCTGCCGGATAAACTGGAAGGGGTGTGCGCCAACTGTGTGTTGAAATCCCGCTGCCTCGGTTCATGTGTAGCACAGAACTATCACGATGCAAAGAGCCTGTATGCGCCGTTTTGGTACTGCCAGTCGGCTTATGACCAAGGCTTGTTCCCGGCGAGCCGGTTGCGGAGAGCTATCGGCTAAAAAACACCAAGAGGCGCAACACAAAATGCAGAAGATTCAAATAAAACCGCAGCCGGATATTGCCCAGATTCGCTGCGAAGGCAACAGCATGTATCCGACACTGCGCGACGGCGATATTTTGTTTGTGGACAGTCAATGTGTTGTCCGTACCGGCGATATCGTCGTCTATAGCGCGGTGGGTGGTCGGCGAATTGTCCACCGGTTGATTGGAATCCGGAAGCCGGGACTGATTATTCAGGGCGACAACAACCGTCTGCCGGATAGCGGACTAATTGCCAGGGAGCAATTACTTGGCAAGGTCCGGTTCGGATTCCGTGGCCGCAAACGCTTTGCTTGCCAGAGCGGCTGGCGCGGCCTGTTGTGGTTTGGGCTGCTGCAACTGCGAATTCAGGCGGGTTATGGTTGGTTTAGCGCCGGACGCAGTCTGTACCGGTTGATTGCCGACCGGTTTTATTTTTGCCGGTTCTTTGGCCGAACGGAAGCGATTTGCGAATTCGTGGCCGGAAAGGACGGAGTAATACTCGTTACCGTTGCCGGTCGAACCGCGGCCAGGCGCAATAGCGGTGGTGAGTGGCGGATTTATTTCCCCTACCGGCTGTTATTCAGCGAGCGCGAATTGCAAAAACAGCGTCCTTTTCCGTCGTCGGAAAAGGACGCTGCCGATTATCGATAAAAAAGTTTTATTTATTCGTTTTATCTACCAAAAAACATGGTCCGAACCAACATTATTATCCACCAGTGCCCATACCGCACATAGGCGCTGCATTGCCAGTATCGCACATAAATGTATTGCCGCTTCCGGAGTGACACGGCGGCGGTGGTAGTATGGCGCCACCGGCACTACATCCCGGGGGGGCATCCGCCGACCCGGTAGTACAAGCACCTGCCGCTGCAGTGGTTTTCAAAGAAATTAAAACCGGTTTAACATAAAGCGAACCGGTTTTTTTAATGAAGTCAGCCATTTTATACCTCCGCACACCGATCTTGTTTTAAACATTTCCAGCAGGTTAAGATAAAGCAAATAATTTGCTCAACTGTTTATTCTGCTTTCATTATAGCACCCCGGGCAGGTTTTGGAAATGTATTCTGCCCGATGATTTGATAAAAAAACCGGCAAGTTCCAAAAAAAGTTATCCGGGGAGGATCTGTTTTGCAAACTGCAGCATATAACTTACAATTGGCCAACGGCTTTACCATTGGCTATCGGTCCACGTTGCGGGCGCAAGCAGCGCTTGCGGAATTCGCCGAAATTTATCAGCTGAGCCGCAATGCCCGCCCGCCCGACTATAACGTTGTCGTTACTTTTTCCGACGAACATCACGTAGCCCGGCAAGAAATGGCAAACTGTGAAACCGGATATGCAGTTATCGGTGATTTGCAACAGCTGATAAATCACGCCGACTATTGGTTGTTGCATTATCTCCAACTGCAGCGGATCGGGTTGCACGGATTGCGTAACGCAGCCATGCAAACAGTAGCGGTGCCAGTGCATTGCGCATTGGCCGTGTGTAATGGCGGCGGCTATGTTTTTGCCGGGTCCAGTGGCGTCGGCAAATCAACGCTGTATGACAAAATGCAAGCGCCATGGCGGGCGGTTTGCGATGACAATGCCCTGATTGTGAAAAGCGGCAACAGTTATTTCGTTCAGCCGCTACCGACATGGAGCCGGTTTATGTATGATGAAGGTGGGTATCCGGTAGCAACGGCTGAATATTTTCCGCTCAGAGGGGTATATTTTTTGACTCAGGCGGATTGTGACGAATGTCGTCCCATCGAAACGGCCGAGGCGATTCTGCGGCTGCGCAAATCAGCCGAAGAAGCGTCGTTTATCTGGCAGATGCCGAAGGACGAACGAATTTCCCTGAACGGGCTGTTTTTTGAACGGGCCTGCGAGATTATCCGGCAAACGCCGCACGCTGAATTATTTTCTACAGTTGCGGGACGACCGTGGCTGGAAATTGAACGACTTCAACTTTAGAAGTATGATTAGTTCACAATGATTGATATATTTTATCCGTAAGACTTAAGGAGACAAACCGTGCAAAAAGAACGAGCGCCGAGAAATAAAACGCTTACACTAACTGACGCTGAGCGGGTTGGCTATAAAAATAAACTTTATTATCCGGCTAATGACATTCATTTCGACAGCATTATTGATAAGACAATATGTGGTGATTTATTTGCAGTTTTAGCTAAATTGCCAACAGCGTTCGTTGATTTGCTTATTATTGATCCACCCTATAATCTGAACAAAAACTTCCATGGGGACAAATTTTCTAAAAGCGATGATCAGTCATATATTGAATACCTTGAGTCTTGGTTTCCGTTGTTACTGGAAGTGTTGAAACCAAATGGCTCGGTGTATATTTGTGGTGATTGGAAAAGTACCAGTTGTTTATACACGGTTATGAGAGAGTATACAGTTGTCAGAAACAGAATTATTTGGCAACGCGAGAAAGGGCGCGGCGCAAAAGCTAATTGGAAAAATGCGACGGAGGATATTTGGTTCGGGACGTTGGGTAGTGATTATTATTTTGATGTAGAATCTGTCAAACAAAAACGGAAAGTGCTTGCGCCGTATAAAGAAAATGGCAAACCT
>JBAXTZ010000056.1:0-17335 GCA_037129925.1 Bacillota bacterium | reverse complement strand
GATTATACAATCGCCGTTATTTTGAAGAGGAAATATTGCGGATTGATACCGCCCGCCAGTTGCCGATTTCGATCATCAGCGGCGATGTCAACGGTTTGAAACTGACGAACGATGTATTTGGGCACGCCAATGGCGATGAACTGATAAAAACCGCCGCGCATTATATCCAGGACTGTTGCCGCGCCGAAGATGCCGTGGTGCGGTTCGGCGGCGACGAATTCATGGTGGTGTTGCCGAAATGCGATGAAGCGACGGCAGGAGATATTGTTGAGCGAATCCAGGCACAATGCCGGGACAAAACCAGCGCTGGCCTTCCGGTGTCGCTGGCTCTGGGCGCTGCCACCAAGACCGAAACATCCGAGGATATCAATACTATCGTTAATATTGCGGAATCGCGAATGTACAAGAATAAGAGCCATGACTTGGAACGGGTTCGTCTGGATACGCTTGAGGCACTAGAACGCACGGTTTATGAAAAAGACAACAAAATGGATCACGCGCTACGGCTGAGGGATTTGGCAATTGGTTTTAGCGGCTATTTGCAGTTGTCCAACGGAACGGTATCGGACGTTGCGCTGCTGGCAACGCTGCACGACATCGGCAAGATTGCCATACCGGATGAAATTATCAACAAAACCGGCAGTCTTAGCGCCGAGGAATGGGCGATTGTCCAAACACACGCCGAGATTGGTAACCGGATACTGCGCGCCACCCGGCTGGTCAGTTTCGCCGTCGAACAAGGAGTGCTTTCCCATCATGAACATTGGAACGGCAGCGGTTATCCGAATGGTTTGCGAGCCGAAGCCATTCCGTTTATCAGCCGCGTGATTGCAATAATCGATGCCTATGATGTAATGACCAACGACCGCGCCTATCGTCAGGCAATAACGAATAAGCAGGCAATCGCCGAACTTAGGCGCTGCGCCGGCAGCCAGTTCGATCCGGAGCTGGTGGCGAAGTTTGTGGAGTTTATTGGAGCGTAGTATTACTTGTCCTCCGTCAGCCATTCATAATAATTGTTACGATTAATTACCCGGGTTATTTTCGGTGCATAGGCATCGACAAAGACTCCGGGTAATTTTTATTTTAAACAATTCTTACGAAAGAACATTTATAAAAACTACTTGACAGAACAAATGCTTATATATTATACTTCTCAACAGGTGGAACAAATATTCGCAAGAAAGGAGGAAATAAAAAATGGCTGCACAAGAAAACCCGCAAAGCAAAGCCTTGGTCTGTGTTACCTCGTACACTAACGAGGCCGGAAAAGTCGCACAACGCCGTTCAACTTTTGCTAATTTGAAAATTGACGCGACTCCCGACAATATGCAAACCGCAGGTTCGGCAATCTTCGCGCTCAAACAAGAAGCAATGTTCGAACTGCGAACTGTCACCGAAAGCAAAATCGTAGATTAGCTGATGGCGGCTGGCGGTTGGCTGTTGGCTGTTGGCTGCTAGCGGCTGGTAGAGGGAAACCCCCACCAACCACTAACGACCAACGACCACCATCACCCCAGCCGCCAACGACCAACGACTAACGACTAACTACCAACCGCCAAAAAAAACGAAAGGAGGAATAATTATGTCTACTACCCTTAATCTCAGTTTCCGGCTCCAAGACGGAACGGATAGCCGGATTGCCATTACCCAGCCGAAACCCAGCTTGGATGCCGCTGCCATTAGAGTCCAAGGCGCGGCAATCGTCACTAGTGATGTCTTTTCGGTAAGTGGTTCCAACATGGCAGCCTATAAAGGCGCCCAATTGGTTGAAATCACCCACACCGACTTTGCCTAACATGTAACCCGCCACTCCGGCAACCGCGTTCCCACCAACGCTGTTGCCGGACAATTTATAAAAATAAGGAGATTTTAATGAAATTAACAATTACCGGATTTTCCGGTTGCACTGTCAAGCTAATCGATGAAGCCGGCTACATTAACGAACTGGATATTTTTCAGCTCTGCGACTTTGAGGAAGACGAACAGGTGCTGATAACTATCGCCGGGAAGGAAATACCGGCACGCATTTGCCGTTTCGACGGCGCGGAAGCAATACTGGAATACACCGCTGCCAACGGTGAAATAAAATTCATCAACAAGCCAATCAAAGACTTGGCCGCGCTCCGCGTCGGCGGACAAATCCAGATAAAAACTCTGCAAACATTCGAGGCATAAGGAGCATAATGAATATTGACATCATCAAAATTATCCAACTGCTGTTTCATTTGGTAGAGGATACCGAATTGAAGGACAATAAAACTTTCCAAATCGCCAAGGAAGTGGTTTCCTCCGTCGGTATTTCGCCGCTGGCCGCTGGCTGTCAGCCGCTGGTAGCAATCCACCAACCGCCAGCCGCCAACTGCCAACCGCCAATATCCGCCAACTGCCAACCGCCAATATCCGCCGACCGCAAACCGCCGGTGCAACTATGAAAATCTGTATCGATGCCGGGCACACCGGCGCTGATCCCGGCGCTATTGGTCAGCGCGGCACGCACGAGAGCGATATAAATCTGCGGATTGCGCAAATTCTGCAAACCAAACTTGAAGCACGGGGTTATGAGACGGTTATGACCCGCACCAGTTATTATCAGCCGGAACTAGACAATCTCGCGCTGCGGGCGAAAATCGCCAATGACCAGGACTGTGATTACTTTGTCAGTATCCATTGTAACGCCGCGGAAAGTCCGAGCGCCCATGGGTTTGAAGTATATTATTTTCCGGGTTCCAAGGCGGGTAATGTTATCGCCGGAAAAATTTGCCAACAGCTCGACAAGCGCCTGGTGTTTGCCAATCGCGGCATCAAAGCGGCGAATTTCCAAGTGTTGCGCGAAACCAAATGTCCGGCGGTAGTCGTGGAATGCGGCTTTATCACCAACCCGGACGAGGAGCGGTTTTTGCTGGGAATTATGGCGCAATCGGCAATTGCCCAGGCAATCGCTGACGGATTATCGGAACCGTGAAATATTTTCTCAGCCTTGTCGCGGCAGTCGTCGTACTTTTCACTACCGCCGCAGCTGTCAGCCCGGACGGTTTAGAGCAGATTCTTCGTGACCACGAACGACGGATTGCCACCCAGGAAGAACTTGGTCGCCACAACGAAAAACAACTGTTTGACTTGGACGGTTGGTATGACAACCGCATCAACAAACTGGAAAAACATTATGACAGCAAAATCGCTGAACACGAACAGACCGATACCGAGCTGGAATCGCTGCTGGAATTTCTCAAAAGCGCCGGCACGTTCGGTATCGGTGTCCTCTCGCTAGTGTTTGGCTACATCGGCATCAGAAATGTTATAAGGAAAGACTAAGATGATAAAAGCGCTAATATCCGAAAACGGAACCATAAACACCATCCGCTTCATCGCAATCAGCGGCTATCTCGCCTTTATCGTGCTGTCCGGCTATCTGTGCGTAACCGAAAAACAATTTGGCTATTACTCGGAGTTCGCCGCTCTGACCGCCGGCAGCGGCACCATCGCAGCGCTCGTCAACCGCTACGTCAATTCCCGGCTCAACTCCGCGCCGGGGGAAATGCCGAGGGAGTGAGCGTGGGGAATGGTGAAATGGGTTAAAGGCTAAAAGTTAAATGTGAAAGGGGTTCTCTTTAACTTTTCACCATTAACTTTTAACTATTCACAATTACCCCTTGAAACGAACAAATCTTTGTGTTAAAATAAGTTTATCGGAAAAACGACTGGTATGCAATGGTTTTTTTGAATGTAATCGAGAAAAAGGAGGAAAGGATGGTATATTTAGTGGTGCGGTTGCTAATACGATTAGCAGCACAGTTAAGCGGCAAGTTAAATGAAGACGAAATTGATTTAGTCGCCAAGATTCACAAGGTTTACAAAGAACATCGGGCGTTGCCCAAACCAATTTGGCGTTAGCCGGACAGTCACTGCAAATAGCAGTGGCTTTTTTTTGCGGACAAACGGAACCAATCGTGGTAAAATGAATGAGCAAAATCTATAGAATATGTCTGAATAAGGAGTCCAAACCATGAAAATTGTAGTTCTACAAGGCAGCCCGCGGATTAAGGGCAATACCGCTCAGTTGGCCCAAGAGGTTATCAAGCCGCTGGAGGCTAAAGGCGCTGAAATTAAATGGTACAACCTTAACCAACTGAACATTCGCGGTTGCCAAAGCTGCTATGTCTGCAAAAAACAACCGGAGTGCGTCATCAAAGACGACGCCCGGGGCATTCTCGCGGACATCGCGACGGCAGACGCGGTGATTTTTGCCACACCGGTCTTTATGTGGGATATGACCGGGCAGATGAAATTGCTGGTGGACCGGCTGTTTGCTTTTATGAACCTGGATTTTTCCAGCAAACTCATTCCCAGCAAGAAATTTCTTTGGGTAGTTACTCAAGGCCAGCCTGACCCCGATACTTTCCGGGCGAATTTCGAAAAATCAGTCAAAGTTATGCAAATGATGGGTTTTGGCGAAGGAAAGATATTTGTTCAGGGCGGGCTTATGGAGTTGGCTGATATCAGCGCCAATGCCGGAGCGGTAGCCAAAGCGCAGGAAATGGCGGCTTGGTTGGCTGCATAAGTTGTTCAACAAACCACCTGCCATCGCAAATATGCGCCGGCGGGTGGTTTTTTTAACGAATAATCGATTCAATTTGTGTATAATGGGATGGTAAACAACCGGCGGGTGGAGAGTGGTTATGATTGTTGTAAGCGGTGTAGTTTTATTGATAGTGTTTGGGTTGGGGCGAAAATGTTCGGCATGGCTTAATCACGCCCTGATTGCCGAACAAGCGCTGAAAGCCATGCCGGAACTGGATCGCGAGGTGTGCGCGGAGTCGTTAACCGATTTTGTTATGGCGGAAAAACAGCGGCTTGCCGAATTATTGGCGGCCGAAGATGAATATTGCCGTGCCAACTTTCCCGATTATCGCCCGACACCGGACCTGGTGCGGCTACGCCCGGACGATGTTGATTATAATAACGCCAAGAAAAGTTTCGCCACGGCCATTCGGATAAACCCGTTTATGCCGTTAAATAATTTTGTGCAGACTTTTCCCGGCGACAGTTATTGCGGCCGGACATGGATGGATTTTGAGCGGGTGGGGTTCGTCATGTACAACGCCAACGGGCTGTTGCCGTTCGTGGAACTGGCGCCCGGTGAAGCGGTTGCCGCGCGCCGGGTTGTATCCTCCGCTTGTGACGAGCCGGATTACGGGCTGGATATATTGCTCTGGGAAGATAGCGGCACCCAGTTTGGCAGGAAATACGGCTTTGGCAATCAGCCCTATGGTCCGAAATTTCTCGTCGCTACCCAAGTGCCGATACACACCGATTTTGCCAATGAAAAATTGCTGTGTTCGCTCGGTAAAGACTGGAGCCGCTCGCTACTGCACTACCGAATCCGATTGTATTCGCAACTGTCCAACCTGGCGTTCGCAACCGGTCATGAGTACTGGGGGTTGCGGTTGTTCGGCTGGGCGGCGCATTATATCTGTGATGCCTGTCAGCCGTATCATGTCAAACCGATGCCGGGTTTCTCAGTGCCGCTGATGGTCGGGAAATTTTTGCTGGCGAAAATCGGCATTGCCGGAATGTATGAACAAGCTTTGCAGGATATTGGCAACTACCATTTGTTGCAGGAAAAACTTTTGACTAGTTATCTGTTGCAGGAATATAATAAGCAGGTGGATTTCGGATTTCTGGCGGCAATGACTGAACAAGTTGACGAGCGGCTGCCGGATTATCGCGGTGATTTTGTGTACCGCCAGGCAGCGGAGTACGCCTTTTCGCACGCCGAGGGAATTGCCGCGGCGATGCGCCGGATGATAACCGACCGGGCGGTGTTTGATAATATTTACAATCTGGACGCAACCGGCGAATATGATGTGTTTGACTGTACGCGCAAGGCGAACGCGGCCGATGTCACGGAGTTTCAACAGCGAATGAAAGAATGTCTGGCACATACGGCAGTCAACTTGCGGGCGTTTTGCCGGAGTCGGCTTAAAATATTGCTTGATGGGGTCTGTTATGAATAATAGTAATGAGCGGCTACGCCGGATTGCAGAAGAAATACTTAGTGAAAAAACGGCGGTGTTTCCGAGCGCGAGCTGCGGAATGACTCCGGAAGAAGGCGCTGAACAGCTCCACGAGCTCCGGATACATCAAATTGAATTGGAAATGCAAAACGAGGAGCTCCGCCGAATTCAGCTGGAATTGGCTGGTGAGCGTACGCGTTATCTGGACTTGTATAACTTCGCGCAGGTCGGTTACTGCACGCTGTCGGAAGCCGAAGTTATTCTGGAACTCAACCTGACGTTTTCGGCGATGGTCGGCGCGGATCGGGCTGCATTGATGGGCACGCCGATTCTTCGCTATGTATTCAATCAGGATGCCGACAGCTACTATTTGTCCAGGAAAAAGTTGTTCGCGACCGGCGAACCGCAGGAACTGGATCTGCGATTGCTGAAAACTGACGGCACGGCGTTCTGGTGCCATCTGAAATCCGTCTTGACCCATTCGGAAACCCAAGGACGGGTTTGCCAGGTGATTTTTGATGATATATCCGACCGCAAGTCGGCAGAAGAAAAGTATTTTGCATTGTTTAACGACATGACTGATGCCCTGCTTATCGCCGATCCTGTGTCCCGAAAACTTGTCGATTGTAACCGGGCGGCAGAATTACTGACCGGGTATTCCCGAGCCGAATTGCTGACCATGAATGCCGAGGCTCTGCACCCGCACGACCGCCTAGACATGAACATGCCGCCCGGCTTCCAAGAGCATGCTGCCGGTTCGCAGACTTTGGTGGAAACGGAAATCATGACCAAAGCCGGCATCCGTATTCCCGTGGAGATTGGCGCTTCAACGTTTACTGTTGGTACCCGCCAATTTATGCATGGGATATTCCGGGATGTCAGCGAACGCGTGCAGCGCGAAAAAGAATTGGCCTACTTAAATTTTCACGATGTACTGACCGGTTTATATAATCGCCGTTATTTTGAAGAAGAGTTACAGCGCCTGGACACTGCCCGGCAACTTCCGATCAGCATCATTGTTTGTGATATCAACGGTCTAAAATTGACTAACG
Organism: Bacillota bacterium; assembly: GCA_037129925.1. Taxonomy (GTDB): domain Bacteria; phylum Bacillota; class Negativicutes; order JBAXTZ01; family JBAXTZ01; genus JBAXTZ01. The sequence continues at coordinate 10,266 of JBAXTZ010000056.1, read as the reverse complement.
ATGTTTTTGGACACGATGCAGGCGACCGCCTGATCCAGACCGCCGCGTGCTGTTTTCAGACCGGTTGCCGTGCCGAAGATGTTATCGTGCGCTATGGCGGCGACGAATTTTCGGTGTTGTTGCCGCAATGTGATGCGGAAATGGCGAAAAATATTGTTGACCGAATTCAGGGTTTCGTTCGGGAAAAAGCCATTGAAGGGTTGCCGGTGTCGCTGGCGCTGGGCGCCGCCACCAAAACGGCCGCCGATGAAGACATATATGCGGTTATCAATCGCGCAGAGACCCAGCTGTATAAGAACAAAAGTCAAACAGCGTGCCAGGTGCGTTTGGAAATGCTCGAAGCGCTGGAGCGCAAGGTTTACGTCAAAGATTACAAAGAGGGTCACGCCGCGCGGATGCGGGCATTGGCAACTCGGTTCGCTGAACATTTGCAACTTTCCAATGAACTGCTCGCCGATCTGCAAACGCTGGCGACGGTACACGATGTCGGCAAAGTTGCTATCGACGACGCGATAATTGATAAAACCGGGGCGCTGGACGCCAGAGAGTGGGAAATCGTAAAAAAACATCCGCTGACCGGGAATCGGATTTTGCGCATTACCCGCCTGGTGAGTTTTGCCGTCGAAGAGGCGGTGCTCGGGCATCATGAACATTGGGATGGCGGTGGTTATCCTAACGGCCTTGCCGGTACGGCCATACCATTGCTCAGCCGGTTGATTGCGATAATTGACACCTACGATGTCATGACGAATGACCGACCCTATCGAAGCGCATTGCCGCCGGAAGCGGCGGTTGCCGAGTTGATTCGCTGCGCCGGGACGCAATTTGACCCGGAACTGGTGGAAAAATTCGTGGAGTTTATCGGCAACCGAGAGGTTGAATAAAAAAATAAATTCACTATCAATGTCGTGTATAGCGCATCCAAGACTACCAAATAACTTTGGGGGTCGAAAACATGGCGAAAACTAGCGGTTGTGCAAAATTTTTATATTGTAACACCAATAAATTAGCGGTCTGATTATCCGGCTTATTAGTTGTTGTTTTTTTATAGGTGGAGGATGAGTTATGAAACAATCGAGAAAAATTCGCCGCAGCTGGCTGCGAGTTATACCGGAGTGGATGAGGTGCTTTGCACGATCGGTATTACGGGTTATCAAGTTATCAAGTAGTCGAGTTATCAAGTCGGCAAAGACTGTGGGTGAAAGCTGTGCAACTTTCGCACGGGCTATTAACTCTGGACTAAGGACTCTGAACTCGGGACTGAAAGCCCACACCAAAGAGTGGGCGGCCGCCGCTCTCGTCGCCGGTCTAATCGTCGCGCCCTACACCGTCGATCTTCCCACGGCAACTCTGAACTCAGGACTCAGGACTCAGAACTGTCTGGCAGCCCCCGAAGGCGGCACAGTGGTTGGTGGTAATGCAACAATCAATGCAGCAGGAAGTGTTACAACGATTAGCCAGACATCCCAGCGCGCGGCAATCGACTGGACGAGTTTTGATATTGCCAAGAACGAGACAGTCAATTTTCAGCAACCGAATGCTCAAGCAATCGCGCTTAATAGAATATTAGGCAATAACCCGACTGCTATCTATGGCCAGTTGAACGCCAACGGTCAGGTTTATTTGTCGAACCCGAACGGAATGTTATTCGCGCCCGGGGCGCAAATCAACGTCGCCGGATTGATCGCGACCACTTCGCACGTTGACCCGTTGGCGTTTATGCAGACTGGTTTGATTAATACCAGTGAACGGAATGCGGCGATAAATATGCAAGGTAGCATTTTTGCCGTCGGTGGGCTGGTAGAGATTAAAGGCGCGACCGCGATTAACGTCGGTGGGATAATTAGGGCTGTCAAAGTTCAGAGTTCAGAGTCCAGAGTTCAAAGTTTAACTCAGGACTCATATGTCGGTGGCGGTATCACCCTCGGTGGTGCGCAAAGCGTAACCAACGACGGTATTCTCGACAGCGGTTTTGGCGGGTTGGTTGGCATTAGCGCCAGCAGTAATGTCGCCAATGAAATCGCTGTCGCCAGCATCAACGGCAATATTAACGCTGCCGGTGGAACAGTAGCGATTGATGGCGATTTGGTTGGAATGGGCGGCGCGATAAACTTGAGCGGCGCCAGCGGCGGAAGCTTGCGGGTAACTGCTGCCACTATTATGCAAACGGCTAATGCCGCAATTCAAGCCAATGGAACGGCTATTGGCGGCAATATCAACTATCAAGCGAGCGAAGGAGCGCTGCTGTCTGGCTCCATCCAGGCAGAGGGAGCGGCGGGCGGCGCGGTAGAAATTCTGGCTAAGAGCATTGATTTGCTGGCAGCTTCGATTAGCGCTAGAGGAATTACTAGTGGTGGACAAATTAATATCGGCGGTGATTGGCAGGGCAAGGGCGAGCGCAGTCATGCCGAAACCAGCTATGTTAATTCGACGACCGTGTTAGATGTTGCGGCAACCGCCGGACAGGGTGGAACAGCTGTCGTTTGGTCGGATAATGTAACTGAATATTATGGAACAATCCAGGCGTTTGGTCAGGCCGGTCAGGGCGGCGCAGTCGAAGTTTCCGGTTTGGGTGATTTGCGCTACGCTGGGGCGGTCAACGCCGGTTCGGGCGGCAAGCTGTTGCTCGATCCAAAGAACATAACGGTAGCCGCTAATCCGTTTCAAAGTACACCGCTGGTTATTAATCAAAGTAATGTTGTCGCAGGCACGTTGTCGGTTAATTTTGGAAAAAAGCTAACAGTAACCAACACCGGCAACTATATGATCGGCGATCGCGGTTATTCAACGGCCGGAGTGACTGGCGGCGCGGTATTCTTATTCAACGCCACTAGCGGCGCGTTAACCGGCGCCCGCATCGGGTCGCACGACAATGATGCCATCGGCGCGACCGCTCCGATGATGCTTATAAATAATGGTACGGCAACCGGAAAATATGTGTTTTCCAGTACGGCTTGGGATGGAGATAAGGGCGCGGCGACGTTTGTTGATGCGACAAGCTTGACCGATGTAGCAGCGGTTGCTTCGACTAACAGTCTGGTAGGAACCAAGTCTAATGATCGGGTCGGTAGTAATCTAACAGCGCTTACGAATGGCAATTATGTCGTCGGCTCATACCACTGGGCGAACGGAACTACAACCGATGCCGGAGCGGCGACTTGGTGCAGCGGTAGCAGCGGCCTTGTGGGTGAGGTCTCTTCATTGAACAGCTTGGTTGGTACGCAAAACGAGGACTATATCGGTATCGGCGTAACGGCGCTTACCAATGGCAATTACCTCGTTAGTTCGCAATATTGGAATAATCGAACAGTAATTGATGCGGGCGCGGTAGCTTGGGGCAACGGCGCTAGCGGATCTGCAGGAGCTTTGTCAGCGACGAATAGTCTGGTTGGTACAACAACAAAGGATCAGGTTGGTAGCAATGTGGTCGCGCTTACGAACGGCAATTATGTCGTTGGTGTGTCCGGTTGGGATAACGGCGCGGTAGTTGATGTCGGGGCAGCCACATGGGGTAGCGGCAGCGGCGGGTTGGTTGGCGAAATAGCCGCAACCAACAGCTTGGTGGGGACAAAAACCAACGATCGGGTTGGCAGCAATGTAATCGCGCTCACGAACGGCAATTATGTCGTCGGTTCGCCAGCTTGGGATAACGGCACGGTAGCCAACGCTGGCGCGGCGACTTGGGGTAGCGGTAGCGGCGGACTAGTTGGCACGGTGTCCTCAACCAACAGCTTGGTGGGTACGAGCGCCTCGGATCGAGTCGGCAGCGATATAATTGCACTAAAGACCAATGGCAATTACGTCGTTGGCGTGTCCGGTTGGGATAACGGCGCGGTTATTGATGTAGGCGCGGCGACTTGGGGTAGCGGTAGCGGCGGACTAGTGGGCGCAGTGTCAACAACTAACAGTATTTCTGGTACGCAAGCTAATGATTATGTGGGTTCGAGCATTACCGCGCTCACAAACGGTAATTATGTTGTCGGTTCGTATTATTGGAATAACGGCACAGTAAACGCCGCCGGCGCAGTGACTTGGGGCAACGGCGCAACCGGTTCGGTTGGCGCAGTCGCCGCGACTAATAGTCTGGTTGGTACACAAGATGATGATAATATTGGCACGCACGTAACAGCGCTTGCCAATGGTAATTATGTCGTTGGCTCGGAAAACTGGAACAATGGCACGATGACCAACGCCGGCGCAGCAACATGGGTTGATGGTGCAAGAGAGTTTGTCGGAACCGTGTCCGTCGTTAATAGTCTGGTTGGGTCACAAGCTGAAGACTATGTCGGATTAAAAGTAACCGCACTCAGCAACGGCAGTTATGTAGTCGTTTCGGAATACTGGGCCAATGGCGCGGCGACCAATGCTGGCGCGGCAACTTGGGGAAGCGGCACGACCGGGGTGGTTGGCGTAGTGTCGGCAATCAACAGTTTGGTCGGCACGCAGGCGGATGAAAATATTGGTTCGAGCATAACTTCGTTCACGAACGGCAATTATGTCGTTCGCACGCCAAACTGGAATAACGGAACGGCAACTAATGCCGGCGCGGTAACCTGGGGCAACGGCGCCAGTGTCTTAGCCGGCGCGGTATCCTCTGCCAATAGCTTGATTGGTACACAAACAGATCAAAAGTTGGGAACTTATCTGTATCCGGACAGCGTAAACGAGCGGATAATTGTTGCGGACAATTTTAACAAAACTATTTTCGCCTATTGTGGCAATGTCGTTGGCGACGTGAATGTGCTCGGGGCTTTTGCCAGTCAGGCTACCGCCAGCCTCATGACGACCGCGAACACCGTGACTAATTCATTAAATGCCGGTACGGATGTTACTTTCAAAGCCAACAACGACATTATGATAAACCAAGACATCCTTTCCAGCAACTTGACAGCCGGGGAATTTAATCTCTACGCCGGACGGAATATTAATATCAATGCGGATATTCGCGTGAGCGCGCTCAGCGCGGTTGCCAACGCCACGGAAGCAGACGGTGTAATCGCCGCCAATCGCGATGCCGGAGCTGGCAGCATTACGATGGCGCCCGGAACAACATTGACCGCGACCAGCGACGTAACTATGACTGTCAGCAACGGTTTTACCAGTGGTACGATAAGCTTGGCGAGCATCGTCGCCAATAGTTTGTCGCTCAGCGCAACCAATCTGCTTTTCCAAAATAATGTTTCGGCGACCGATTTGATCCTGAACGCTTATGGCAGCGGTAGCACCGGCTATATTAACATTGGCAGCGGCGTGACAATTTCCGGTACGGGTGTCGCCGGTATAACCGCCCGGCCGTTAGTCGGCGCGCCAAGCGATTATTTCCAAGGCTATTCCAATATAATTGGCGATTATCAAATATATGATTACGCCGACTTGAACAATGTTCGTAACGATACCGGCATAAACGTGACATACACAATGAAAGCTAGCATTGATGCAGTCGGGGAATCCGGATTTGAACCGATTGGCGGGAATGAACTGCCGGCTTTTCAAGGAGTGTTCGACGGCAATAACAACACGCTCAGCAATTTAAGTATCAGCAGTACTGCATTGCTCGTCGGGTTGTTTGGGGAACTTGCCGGCAACGTGAAAAATCTGAATTTGGACAACGTTAATATTGCCGGTCGGTATGACGGTGATTATCAAAGCGCTAATCTGTATGTGGGGGCTATTGCCGGGCAAAACAACTTCGGCAATATTCAGAACATTACGATCAATAATAGTACAATTAGCGCCAACAGTGCTAACCTGACAGTTTATGTCGGTGCCGTAGCCGGACAGAGTCGCAACTGGGCGTTTATCGACGGCGTTACCGTGAACAACAGCTTGATAAGCGGCGACAGTGTCAACGGCGAATGGGTCTACAGCGGCGGAATTGTCGGCGATAACAACGCCAGTTCGGTTTACAACAGCAAATTTAACGGCGTTACCATCACTGGCACTAATATCAGAAACCGCATCTATACCGGCGGTGTCGCCGGAAATAATTATTCAGCGGATATAGCCGCGGTTACAGCTGATGACTTGACGATAACCGCTGTAAGCGGTCATGGAAGTATCTATGTCGGTGGCATCGCCGGCTGGAGTAATAGGGATATTTACGACATTTCGCTTAACAATATGGCGCTTAGCGGCACCAGCACTTATGGCTATTATGTTGAGGTTGGCGGCATAGTTGCGGACAATAATTATTGTTCAATCAGCAATGTACGAATAAGCAATGCCAGTATTACTAATAGTAGCTCCAGTGGTGATGTTTATAGCGGCGGGGTTGCCGCCAGCAGTAACGAAAGTGTACTGTGTGATATTAAACTCGATAACGTGACCATCAACGGCAGCGGTGTTTCCGGCGGAAATGTTTATAGCGGTGGCGTTGCCGGCTGGGCGGTGCTGGGGTCAATTGGCAACGAAGCGGCAACAGTCTCGCTCAATAATATAACGATTGACGGAAACAGCGTTAGCGGCTCGGTACTAGTCGGCGGCATCGTCGGCAGCAATGGCACGGAAAGTGACGGCATCACTGCTGTTGGCGCAAATATTAGTTATGCCAATTCGAGCGGCGTAACCGCTAGCGCTATTAGTGATAGTGGAAAAGTAGCGGTTGGCGGCATTGCCGGTCAGAATTATTACGCTACTATCAGCAGCGTTTCGCTAAGCCAATCGGCGATTAGCGGCAGTAGCAGCACTGGCGCTGTTTATGTCGGCGGAGTTGCCGGACAGAATTATTTCGCTACTATCAGCTCCGTTTCGGTCAGCAAGCCGGGGATTAGCGGCAGTAGCAGCACCGGCGATGTTTATGTCGGCGGCGCTGTCGGTTACAATTCTTCCGGCATGGTCAGCGATGTTGTGGTCAGTGGCGGAACAATTAATGGCAGCAATATTTCCCGTGGCGGCGTCAATGTTGGCGGTGTTGCCGGGTCGAATTACGGCGAAATTAGCGGCGCAGAATTAAGCGATTTACAGCTAACCGGCAGTGATGGTATGAATGGTTCGGTATTTGTTGGCGGGGTGGCAGGAACAAACGTCGGCACGATCAGTAAAGTCAGTTTCAATGCCGGTAAGATCAGCAACTATTGCCCGAAAAACACTTTTTATGTCGGCGGGTTGGCAGGAGCCAACTATGGCGCAATAACCGGCGCAACGCTAACTGACACGAATATTATCGGTAGCAGCTTCACTGGCGCAATTTACGCCGGTGGTATGGTCGGCTATAATGGTTTTGGCTATGGCACGAGCGCGTCGATTGGCAATATTAGCCTAAACCGGGTGACCATTAGTGGAATAAACGCTACGGGGACGGTGTATGCTGGTGGTATGACCGGACGTAATCACGCCGGCACGATCGGCAGCGTTACACTTAACGGAGTAGTTCTTGCCGGAACGAGTGTGGGCGGTGTTGTTCAAGTAGGTTCCGGCAACGGTTTTGATCAATTGGAGAACAATTTGTTTGCAAAAACAACCGCCGGGCGCATCGACTTGGTTGGCGACAGCGTCGCGCTGACCGGTACAGCGGCGACTGTCACTCAGCTAACCGGGGCGGCGCTCACGCTCGGAACGTCTACCGTCAACGCGGGCGGATTTGCGCTAACAGCAACCGGCAGGTTGACCCAGAGCGGGGCGTTAATCGTCGGCGAAACCTTTAGTATTAACACCGGCAGCAACGATGCTTTACTGGATAATCGCGGTAATGATTTCAACATACTCAAGTTGATTGGCGGAACTGTAACTGTGTATGATTCTGACGAGTTAAAATTGGGAACAAGTACGGTTGGCAACCTGAGCGCCAGCGCGGCAGCCTTGGTTATCAACGAAAATATTTTTGTTGCCAACAATATGGCGCTGAATGCCTATGGCGATGGTGTTAGCGCCGGGTATATAAGCTCGAACGGCGGAACTGCGACAGTTGGCGGAAAGGCTTATTTGGCGGCGCGGCCGCTGGCGGTGAAGGCAACTGACTTTGTTTTGGCAACCGGCGGGATTTTCGGAAGATATTCAGTATATGATTATGCCGATTTGAACAACGTCCGTAACGATATGTCGGTGAACGCTACCTACAATCAGTTGGCGAATATTGATGCCAGCGCCACCGAGTTTGTGCCAATTGGCAACAATACGGATAAATTTAAGGGAAAATACGACGGCGGCGGCAATTCGATCAGCGACTTGGTTATCAACCAGACCGCCCAATACGTCGGCTTGTTTGGCTACGTCGAGGGAGCTGCTGCGACTATTGGCAATTTGAACTTGGTTAATGCCAGAATTAACGGTCACCAAGTTAACGATGCGGGCTATGTTGGCGGAGTAGTAGGCTATAACAACGAAGGTACAATTAGCAAGGTAACGGTGAGCGGCAGCACAATCCGCGGTGAAGGAACTAGCGGCGGCATATATGTCGGTGGTTTTGCCGGCTTAAACTACTCGGGTACAATCAGCGACAGCACACTAACCGATGCAACACTTAGTGGCAGTTGCACAACCGGCTATGTTTACGCCGGCGGCGGGGCGGGCTATGACAGCTCCGGCGTAATTAACGGGGTCACGATTAGCGGCGGCACCTTCAGCGCTAGCAGCGCTCGCGGCTATGCATATGTAGGCGGGGTGGCGGGCTATCACGCCGGTACCATCAGTGATGTGAAAATAACCGGAACAGTGCTTAACGGTAGTAGCACTAGCGGCGGTTCGGTTTACGTCGGTGGTTTGGTCGGCTATAACAGCGGCAACAGCATCAGCAACGTTATCCTATCCGCTGAAACCATCAATGCTAGCAATACCAGCGGCGGCATTATTTGTATCGGCGGCGTTGCCGGCGATAACGACTCCGGCGCAATCAGCGCGGTCACCATAACCGATGCAATAATCAACGCCAGCGCTGTTGGCAACGGTTATATTTACGCCGGTGGCGTGGCGGGATTTATCAGCACCGGCACAATCAACAATGTAACGATTAGCAGCAGCACCATCAGCGCTAGCGTTTCCAGCGGCGGTGTGTATGTCGGCGGTGCGGCGGGCTATAAGAGTAACGGCGTAATCAGCAATGTCACGGTAAGCGGCGCAACCCTGAGCGGCGCCAATGTCAGCGGCGCCGGTAAATATGCCGGGGGTTTATATGTTGGCGGATTGGTGGCCTATAACAACTACGGCGCGGTTAACGGTGGCGATACCCGAACAAAACTGAGCGACGGCGCCATCGCGGTTAACTACACCAGCGGCGGCAATATTACCGTTGGCATGACCGGAACGGCGGGTACTATCACGCAAGTGAGCGAAGGGTCGCTGACGTTGGCGGGAGCGAATATCAGCGCTGGTGGTCTGACGATTGGCGCAACCGGTGCCGTAAGTCAATCGGATATAATAACTGTCAACGGACCAACGACGGTAACTGCCGGTGACAATAATATAAACTTGAGCAACGCCGCCAATAACTTTACCGGCAACTTTTCCGCCAGCGGCGGCGCGATAACGGTTGCAGCCAAAACAGCGCTCACCGTTGCCAATATCAGCGGTAGCGGCACGGTGCTGGTTAACTATACCGGCGTTGATCCGACAGGCGGAATAACCATCGCTGACGGTGGCAGTATCATTTCTAATGCCACGGCTACTGGCACTATCGCGACAATGATGCTAAACGCCGGAGCGGGAATGTTTAACAACTTAGGTGCGGCTGATGCAGTGCAGGCGCCAACCGGTCGCTGGCAGGTCTATGCTATTGATGACAGCAAAATTACCGGCACGGCGCTGACTGCCAATGCCGGACTGTACTATAGCGCCCCGGCGTTTGACCCGAATAACTGGAGTAACATTCCCCGCACGAACAATCGCTTGGTCTTTAGCGCGACTCACGCGCCGTATACGGTAGATGCCAGCACTAGCGGGTACCGGGAATATGGCGATAGCAACAGCATGATTGCCGGCTATTATACTATAGCCGCATTGCTTCCCGGCGACACGGCGACGCCGGGCGCACCAGCTTTCACGACAACGGCGACAACAATGTCGGCGGCAAATGCCGGGTATGTCCTTGCACTGACCGAGACCGTCGGCGCAGCCTCCGATTATAATATTGCTTTTGCGTTGGGAGTTACGGATGGAACTTTTGCGATTATCAAAGCGCCGCTGACGATAACCGCTGCAAACAAAAGCAAAGTTTATGGCACGACCGATCCGGTTTTGACGGCGACTTATTCTGGTTTTAAGAATTCCGACACGACCAGTGTGGTAAGCGGTTTTTCCATGAACACGGTAACCGGCAGCGCCGCGACTGTGGGT
>JBAXTZ010000055.1:0-17431 GCA_037129925.1 Bacillota bacterium | reverse complement strand
TCTGTAACGGTCTTTCACCGTCTAGTTGTTGCGCATGCCTGGCGCACGTAGGGGCGCGGTTTCCGCGCCCGCCCCGTCATGCATTGCATCGAAAAATTGAATTTGAACGATAGATTGGTGGTTTAAATTATGACCATTAGCAGCGCTATTCCGCAAGGATGGGCTAATACTGAAATTATTGAAGTTTGCAATATCTATGCAGGTGCAGGTTTTCCAAATGAGTATCAAGGGAAATTATCAGGCAAATATCCTTTTTATAAGGTGTCGGATATTTCAAACTGTGTTCAGAAAGGTAATGTTTACCTTACTTTTAGTAACAATTACATTGATGAAAGAGAATTGTTATTACTAAAAGCAAAAACAATTCCTGAGAATACGGTTGTATTCGCCAAGATTGGGGAAGCGCTAAAGTTAAATAGAAGAGCGATTACCAATAGTGAGTGTCTTGTAGATAACAATGCAATCGGAATAAAAGCGAAACCAAATATTATTTGCGATAAATGGCTTTTCTATTTTTTGAATACGGTTAAGTTGGAAAAATATTCTAGAGCCACAACGGTACCGTCAGTTAGAAAGACGGATATTGAAAAAATTCAGGTTTTACTCCCACCCCTCCCCGAACAGCACCGCATCGTCGGGAAAATCGAGGAATTGTTCAGCGAGCTGGATAAAGGTGTGGAAAATCTTAAGCTCGCGCAGCAGCAGTTGAAGGTTTACCGGCAGGCGGTGCTCAAGGCGGCGTTTGAGCAAGGTGGTTTGCAAGGCACAGAATTTTCTGAGTGGGTGTGGAAACCACTTGGAGAATTTGCTGAAAAAATTCGAATTGGTCCATTCGGGTCTCTATTACATGAATCAGACTACATTCACGGGGGCGTACCAGTAATAAATCCTAAGCACATTAGGGATCAAAAAATTGTTCCAAATCTGAGTGTTACAATCTCCTTGGAAAAGAAGCAAGAACTTAGCGCATATTTGTTAGAGGAAAACGATATTTTATTAGGCAGACGAGGCGAAATGGGTAGAACTGCTTATGTTACAAACATCGAAACAGGTTGGGTTTGTGGAACCGGCAGCATGTTTATCAGGTTGAGAAAAAACAATGTAGCAAAATTGTATAGCATTTTTTTATCGGCGGAAAAGACAAAAAAATATCTCGAAGCTCATTGTACTGGAACTACAATGAAAAATCTGAACGACAAAATCGTTTCCAATATTTCCGTTCCTTTGATACCTTTTGCTGAACAAATTAGTATCGTTGCCGAAATCGAATCCCGGCTTTCGGTCTGCGACAAACTCGAAGAAACAATAAAGAGCAGCCTGATCCAGGCAGAATCACTGCGGCAGAGTATATTGAAGAAGGCCTTTGCCGGTGAGCTGATGCAGCAGGACCCGAATGACGAACCGGCAGAGAAACTGCTGGCGCGGATCCGGGTGGAGCGGACGGCGCAGGCGCCGGTCAAAAAAACTGCCACGGGAAGGACGAAAAAACATGGCTGATAATAATGGTACATCCAGTGTCGTATCCAAAATCTGGGCATTTTGCAATACATTGCGCGATGACGGCGTTGGCTATGGCGATTATCTGGAACAGTTGACTTATCTGCTGTTTTTAAAACTTGCCGATGAGTTTTCCAAACCGCCGTATAACCGGGCGATGCCGATACCGGCAAAATACAACTGGGACAGCTTGACCGGCAAACGCGGCGATGCCCTGGAATTGCATTACAGCGCACTGTTGCGTGAACTGGGACGCGAGCCGGGTGTGCTCGGTCAGATATTTACCAAGTCGCAAAACAAAATAACTGACCCGGCGAAACTGTTCAAACTGATTGATATGATTGATAAAGAGCGCTGGAGTACGATGGGCGCCGATATCAAGGGTGAAATTTACGAAGGATTGCTGGAAAAAAACGCCGAGGATGTCAAGAGCGGCGCCGGTCAGTATTTCACTCCGCGCAATTTGATCAAGGCAATTGTTCAGTGTGTCCGTCCGGAACCGCTGAAAACCATCTGCGATCCGGCCTGCGGCACCGGCGGATTTCTGCTGGCGGCGTATGACTTTATCGCGAATAATGCTCCGCTCGACCGTGACCAGAAACATTTCTTGAAACACAGTACCTTTTTTGGCAACGAAATTGTCGCCAACACCAGGCGGCTGGCGCTGATGAATATGTTTTTACACAATATCGGCGATATCGACAGCGCCAACTTCATCTCGCCCGCCGATTCGCTGGTGGCCGATTCCGGCGACCGCTATGATTACGTGCTGACCAATCCGCCATTTGGCAAGAAGAGCAGCATGACTTTTACCAACGAGGAAGGCGAGCAGGAGAGCGACAGCCTGACCTATAACCGTCAGGATTTCTGGGCGACGACCAGCAACAAGCAACTGAATTTCCTGCAGCACATCCGCACGATCCTCAAGACGACCGGCAAAGCGGCGGTGGTGCTGCCGGATAATGTATTGTTTGAAGGTGGCGTTGGCGAGACGGTCCGCAAGCGGCTGATGGAAACGGTGGAGCTGCATACGATTTTGCGGCTGCCGACGGGGATATTCTATCGTCCGGGCGTGAAAGCCAACGTGCTGTTCTTCGACAGCCGCCCGGCGAGCAAAGACCCGTGGACCAAAGAAGTTTGGATTTATGATTTCCGGACGAATATCCATTTCACATTGAAGAAGAACCCGCTGCAACTTGGCGACCTGAGCGATTTTATCAATTGCTATAATCCGGAGAATCGCCACTTGCGCGCAGAAACCTGGCATCCGGACAGCAATCCTGAAGGCCGTTTCCGCAAATTCACTTACAAGGAAATTATCGAACGCGACAAGACCAGTATGGATATCACCTGGATTAAGGACAAAAGCCTCGCCGACCTCGATAATCTGCCGGAGCCGGATATCATTGCCGCTGATATTGTGGAAAATATCGAAGCAGCGCTGGAGAGCTTTCGTGAGATTGTCGGGAAGTTGGGGTGAGGTGAATTTTTGGAAAGCTACGATGAAAAAAAGTGGACAGTACGGCAGAAAAATATTTTTTCGGGTTTGCGGCTGTTAGGTGAGGAGATAGCTGGTTTCTATAAAGCGGGTTTGAAGATTTACTATTTGGAAAGTAACATCTCAAACGAAGCCAATTTTCTGATGCATGCTGCAAGAGAAATCGACGGCAGCATCAGAAATGTTTTGGCAGCAGATTTTAAACCGGAACAAGATGAGGAAGGCAGGCATAAAAAATCGATTATTAGCGCTTTAGGCGATACATACAATAGTAGTCGTCTTGCGGATGATTGGTATTTTGCTTCGAAGTCCTTACACAAATTTGCACACAGACATGGTTCGTGGAAGTCACCTCGTCTACTGGAAGAAGTGATTCCAATTTGGGATAGATATGAATTAATCTTAGAAAGGCTACTTGGATCATATTATTCAATAGTAGAGAGACTCGAGCGTATCTGCGATATCAATAATATTCATGAATATTCTGTTTCGGAAACATTGATGAATATTCTTTCTGACACCGAATGCAATCGTTATTTTTTTAGTCATGAAACAAATCATAAGTGGTTTAATTTTCTAAATGAAAAAGGAGTATTCAGAGCCGAAAATTTGCGAATTTACGGTAATGGTGATGTTTTGTTTTGGACGCCTCTTTGCTATCTCGAACGTGTGTCTGAGCAGGTTGCTCAAAACCCGCAATATGGCAAAGTGCTTATAGATATCATAGATGATCTTGTAAATTACTCGAATACGACAGCTAAAATCAATAATTACCATATCTGGCGCTATTGCGTGAAAATTCTCTGTAACTTGCCTGACGAAATAATATTGGAGAATTTACAGATAGATAATTTTGGAAATTGGCTCACGACGTTCGTTAACAACTCGGGTAAAGGAATGACCATCACCGATACCGGAGAAATGTTGTTGCCAAAACTCCTGGGCGATGGATATCAAGGTCATTATGATTATGCCGAAGCAGTTGTTGGTTTGTTGACAGAAATAACTTGCAAAGAAAAGCCTGTAAGCGAATATACTAGAAAAGAGTTTGAATTTGTTGGTGATATTTTTTGGATTCAAAAAGCATTTGAAGGAAACTGTAAAAGTATAGCTGCAAAGTGTTCTGCTGATATAATTGACGACATTTCCAACAAATTGGTGACTTGTATTGAATATGAGGGAAAAGATTATTCGCAGTACTGGATAAAATCACTGGCGGATATTGACAAAGAAGAATATTTTCACGGAGCAGAGATGCTGTTGCTGAAAATACTTATTGATTTATTATCATCGACTGATGAGAAGAAAAGAAGTGAATATTTCGATGAAGTATTGACGGGGAAGAAATATGACAAACTATTGTTTCGTCGGATAGTATTGCTGTTCGTTGATAAAGAATGGCGTTCACACAAAGAGTTGTTTGAGCGAATAATAGATATGTATCCGGGTAGCTTATTTGATGAGCCGGCTTTTGAAGTGGAACTGTATGATATTCTGAAAAATCACAATCGTGAATTTGATACGGCGGTTATTGGGAAAATTAAAAAAATGATCGAAAATATTCCTGAATACTGTGTGACGGCAGAAGCCGAAGCTGTAATTTACAGGAAATACAGATGGCTATCACCACTTGCCGAAAATGAACTCTTCAAAAAAGAATATGAGGAAATATTGGCGAAGCTAAACCTGAAAGAAGCTAAACCATACGCGATAGAGCGGTCAGCGTTTAGACTCGGTGTAGCAACGTATAGTTCGCCTGTCTCGTCAGAAAATTTACTGACAATGCATAGTCGAGATATTGTTACGCTATTGTGTGAGTTTGAAGGAGCAGGATATTGGGAAGGTGCTTTCGAAGGTGAGCCGACAAAAGAAGGACTGGCCGGTGCTTTTGAAGAAGCAGTTGCACAAGATTCTTTCAAGTTTACGGACGAAATAGAAAACTATTTTAAAATCCCCAATTATTATCTCGGCAAGCTGGTACGCGGGTTGAAAGAAGCTTGGAATAAGAACATTGATATTGACTGGAAACAGGTATTTACGTTGGCTGACTGGTTTTTCAGCCGCGAAAAGGCCGATATGACTGATGGTTATTCTGCACATCCCCGAACTGGTAGCGAAAAGGAAATTGGTTTTATCAGAGAGATTATAGATTTGATCGAAGACGGTTGTAAAAACGATGCACACTCTTTTGGAACGGAGTATTTTGAGCGTGTTGAGCGATTGTATGAAAATGTTTTGCCATTTGTAAGCGGTGAACCGAGTATCGGCAAGAGTAATGATATTTTGACATATGCACTAAATTCGACTTTCGGACGAATGGTGTTGGTTTACATCAAGTTTTCGCTTCACAAAAAAAGAGTAAGCAAAGTGATTGATGCTGACTGGGGAATTACAAAATTCGAAAGATATTTTGGCAAAGGGATTGATGCAAACATTTGGTTTGGCTGCTACTTACCACAAATGAAATACCTTGACGAAGAATACACGACTGAAAAAATCGAGTACTATTCGGGATTGGATACCGATAACTATAGCTGGCAAATGTTTGTGCAAGGTTATCTATCCGGCGCTGGATTATATAGTGATATTTATTCTCTAATGTCTACGAATTATAATAAGGCGATTGTCAATGGCAACTTTGATGGTTCTGTTCACAAAAGGTTAGTACAACATATAAGTATAGACTTCTTGAATAGGAGCGATACTGAATGTAAATTGGAAGATGGCCACTTATTTTGGAAAATGTTGCGGGATGGAAATACCAGAGTTGTAGCTGACAGATGGTTGATGGTCGCAGAATATTTCAATTCGCGTTCGATGGCGCTTGGACTGCATGGTGAAGGCGAGAATGTTGTTTCAATAGTTCAGAAAAGAAATATTTTGGAATTCTGGAAATGGACTTATAAAAATCAAGAGCTTATCAAAAATAAATTAGGCGATTTGTATGGTTACTTTCTTGGGAAAATGTATTCATTCTTACCACTAATGGAAAAATTGGATAGGGAAAGTGAAAAATGGCTGCTGCTATGCACGCCATTTGTTTCTGAAAGCAAGAACACAATCTTTTTTATCGAATATTTGACAAAATTTGAAGATGATGAGAGTGTTGGTATAATAGGCAAAATATTTTTAAAGTTGCTTGAAAATTGTACACCAACTTACAACCCGGAACATATAGAGCGGATACTTCGCATAGTCTTTGGAAAAGGGGATAAGGAGGTTGCGAATCGGATCTGCGACACTTATGGAAGACGAGGGGAACATCTGCTTAGGAACATCTGGAACGAATATAACAAAGGCGTAAATTCTTTGGTTTCGGATCTGTGTTTGACACGGACAAAGTGAATGTAATTGTTTGGTCATTGCAAAAAAGCCGTCCGGACGAGATTAGTCGTTCAGACGACTTTTTTGCTGAGACGGATATTTATTTCCCGGCAGTTCGCCTTTCGGCGAGTTGAGCGCCGAATCGATGTATCTGCCGCCTAGGGCGGCGAGGGTACCAGAACCTGCGGTTAAGGCGGCGAATTCGCTGTAGTATTGAAAGTTGCCGCCGGTGATGCAGAGGTAGATTGAGACGATGAGGTAGGCGAGGTAGCCGGTGACGGCGATCAGATGGGTGGCGCTGATGTTGGCGAGGCGGTGGAGTATTTCGGTCATGGTGTTGTCCTTTCAAAAATATTGTGGTACTTGCAAAATTAGCCCGGCGATGTTGTTGATTCGGTAGTTACCGCAGCAAAAAAAAAGTTGCCTTTTTACCGCGATGTTGATACAATTACATCGGAACGTACTCCGGTTAGCTTTGAGCGCCGGGGTCTTTTTATTAACATGGGGGACTAATGACCCAAAAATGTTTCAAGACGCTGGATGAGCAGATCGAGATATTGCGTGCGCGCGGTTTGAATATCGAAGACTGTGCCGGTGCTAAAGCAATATTAGAGCGTGAAAATTACTATAACCTGATTAACGGTTACAAATACCCGTTTATTAACAAGAGAGTTGCTCCGGAATCGTATGTGGCTGGCGCAAAATTTGACGAAATATTCGCATTGTACTCGTTTGACAGAAACATCAGAAAGTTGTTTCTGAGCGGTCTGTTGATTGTGGAAAATACTATGAAATCACTGATAGCGTATAAGTTTTCCGAGAAATACGGACACGATAATTATTTGAAAATCAGTAATTTTGAAACTAGTATTCCGGGGAAAAGTCAGAACGAAAATATCGCGCGGCTAATCGCTACTGCCTATCACACTATTGCTGGTCGCTTAAATAAGGGGCAGAATGCAATCAGCCATTATGTCGACAATCATGGTTATGTTCCGCTGTGGGTTTTGGTCAATGCAATGACCTTTGGCGCGGTTAGCGTGTTTTACTCACTTATGAAAAGTCAGGACAAGCAAGAAGTGGCAAAACATTTCATGATTGCCGATAGTCAGCTTAAAGCAATTCTTGATGCGCTGACAATTTTCCGGAATATTTGCGCGCATGACGAGCGCTTATACAATTTTATGTTGGCCAAAAAGAGTATTGGCAATAGCAAATATCATGCAGCGCTTGGTATTTCGATGGATAAAGGCGGTAATTACATTGTTGGCAAGCGTGATGTTTTCGCGCTTATGATCTCGTTGAAAAAATTGTTATTGAAAAAAGACTATGATGAGCTGTGTGATAATTTGAACCAAGAGTTCGATAATTTAAGCGAAAAACTTAGTGCGGTATCGTTAGCCGAAATTCAGTCAATTATGGGTTTTCCGAGTAACTGGTATGATCTGAAAAAAATGTGAGATAACGTGCTGTTTGAACAAAAAACATGCCGCCCGGGCTGTAATAGTCTGAGCGGCGTTTTTGTAGATATAGCTATTTATTTTCTTGGCGGTTCCCCTTTCGGCGAATTGAGCGCTGAATCGATATATCTGCCGCCGAGGGCGGCGAGGGTGCCGCTGCCTGCGGTTAGGGCGGCGAATTCGCTGTAGTATTGGAAATTGCCGCCGGTGACGCAGAGGTAGATTGAGACGATGAGGTAAGCGAGATAGCCAGTGACGGCGATCAGGTGGGTGGCGCTGATGTTGGCTAGGCGATGGAGTATTTCGGTCATGGGATGTGTTTTCCTTTCAAGATTATATTCCGGATGCCGATCCAGCTGAATAGCAGTGAGGTTATTCCGGCGAGGAATTACCTTCACAGCAATAAAACATATCTTGAATTTTGCAGTAGATAATGGTATATTGGTGAAAATCCGGTAACTATACACGTATTTTCAAGTAACGCTTTCAAATAAACACTTGAAATTGATACCGGCGTATTGTTGAAGTATCTGAAAAGTTTGCTGGTATTGCAGCAGGGATGCATTTTATATATAGATTATTTGGGTTTGGTTTGTTTGTAATCGTGTAATTGTGATATAATACCACCGTAATATGTTGAGTTAGGGAGTGTTTTGCTTGAAGAAGAATTATAGTCGTATCGGATTGTACGTATTAATCATTGTGTTGCTGATTGCTGGATCGGAATACTTTTCCGGGTCTCGGCAGGAAACGCATGAAATCAACTACACCGAATTTTTGAGTCAGGTTAGCAATAGTCGCGTTGCAAAAGTCACAATTATTCAGGGCGAGAACAAAATCAACGGCGTTTATGTCGATGGACGCAGTTTCAACACGATGGCTCCTGAAGACCCAACGCTCGTTCCTTTGTTGAAAGAAAAGAAAATTGACATCAAAGCTGAGCCTCAGCCTCAGCCTTCTTTTTGGACTACGCTATTGCTGAATATTATTCCGATTCTCATTTTGTTCGGTCTGTGGATGTTTATGTTCAACCAAGGTCAGGGCGGCGGCGGGAAAGTTATGAACTTTGGTCGTTCCAAAGCAAAATTATCTACTGATGAAAATAAAGTTACTTTTGCTGATGTTGCCGGGGCCGAAGAGAGCAAACAAGAACTCGAAGAAATTGTTGAATTTTTAAAAACTCCGAAAAAATTCAGTGAGCTTGGCGCGCGAATACCTAAAGGGGTATTGTTGTTTGGCCCTCCGGGCTGCGGTAAGACACTACTCGCAAAGGCTGTTGCCGGAGAAGCCGGAGTGCCATTTTTCAGCATCAGCGGTTCGGATTTTGTGGAAATGTTTGTCGGTGTCGGCGCATCGCGAGTCCGCGATTTGTTCGAAAATGCCAAAAAGAGCGCACCCTGCATTATCTTTATCGATGAGATTGATGCTGTTGGCCGACAACGCGGCGCAGGACTAGGCGGTGGTCACGATGAACGTGAACAAACCCTCAATCAAT
Organism: Bacillota bacterium; assembly: GCA_037129925.1. Classification (GTDB taxonomy): domain Bacteria; phylum Bacillota; class Negativicutes; order JBAXTZ01; family JBAXTZ01; genus JBAXTZ01. The sequence continues at coordinate 8,157 of JBAXTZ010000055.1, read as the reverse complement.
TATTAGTTGAAATGGATGGTTTCGGCGCCAACGAAGGTATTATAATTATTGCCGCGACCAATCGTCCGGATATCCTCGATCCGGCGTTGTTGCGTCCAGGTCGGTTTGACCGGCACGTTACTGTTGATGCGCCGGATGTAAAAGGTCGGGAAGCGATTTTAGTAGTTCACACCAAAGGAAAACCAGTTGCTGACGATGTTCAGTTGGCAGTTTTAGCCAGACGAACCCCCGGCTTCACCGGAGCCGATCTCAGCAACCTCGTAAATGAAGCGGCGTTGCTATCGGCTCGTCGCAATCGTAAACTTATTCATATGAGTGAAATGGAAGAAGCAGTTGAGCGGGTAATAGCCGGACCGGAACGCAAGAGCAAAGTTATCAGCGAACGGGAGCGGCGATTGACGGCTTATCACGAAGCCGGTCACACATTGATTGGTTCATTAATTGAAAATGGTGACTCTGTGCATAAAGTTACGATCATCCCCCGAGGTCGGGCTGGCGGCTACACGTTGACTTTGCCGCGCGAAGATCGTTATTATGCTACACGCACTGAATTGAAAGATAAATTAAAGGTACTCCTTGCAGGTCGAATTGCCGAAGAAATCGTTTTAGAAGAGATTTCTACCGGCGCTCAGAACGATTTGGAGCGAGTGACGGAAATTACCAAAAAAATGATTATGGAATACGGTATGAGCGACAAGCTTGGACCGATTACGTTTGGTAAAAAGCAAGAGCAGGTATTTTTGGGGCGTGATTTCGCCGGTGAACGCAGTTATAGTGAAGATATTGCCAAATCGATTGATATGGAAGTACGCGCCATGGTCGATGAGGCCTATTCAGCGGCAACGGCAATGGTCAAAGCCAATATTGACAAATTGCATCTACTCGCAACAGTTTTGATCGAAAAAGAAACGCTCGAAGCCGGTGAAATCGAAAGTTTGTTGAAGACTGGCGCTTTGCCGGTAAAACCGGTAGTAACCGAACAACCGGAAGAAATACCGTTGAACAATCCGGATATGGTAGTTGATGAGGATATTGTTATTGATAGCAATCCAGCCGCGAACGAAAAAGTCGCTGAATTGCCCGTAAAGAAGCCGGCTATAGGCGATGTCAATTAATTTTCTGGAGGATCAATGTTAAAACGATGTAAGGATTTACCGATAAATTTAGTGCAGAACGCGCGCGGCGGAGTGGGCGAAATATCCATCCAGCCGCTACTGCAAGATGCCGAATTACAACAGGGCGCGAAAGCTTTTGGAAAAATCACTTTACCTGTTGGTAGCTCAATTGGTTATCATCAACATGTTGGTGATATTGAGGCATATTACATTCTTAGTGGAGAAGCAACGGTAAATGATGACGAATTGACTTATAATGTAGTAGCTGGTGATCTTATTTTCACCGGCGATGGTCATAGCCATTCGATTGCGAATAACGGTATTGTAGCTGTTGAATTTATCGGTTTAATATTAAAAGTATAATAGCGGGAGGGAGCAAATGGATATCGTATCGATAATTGGTTATGGGGCTACTGTATTTCTTGGAATAGCTTTCGCCACAAAATCAGTTTTACGTTCAAGAGTTTTCAGCGCAGCAGGTTGTCTGTGTTTTACGATTTACGGTTTTCTCGTGAGCGCTTTACCGGTCGTTATACCGAACGGATTATTGCTGCTGATTAACATTGTGTTTATTGTCCGGGTGTTTACTTCGAAAAAACATGCCTTTGAAATGTTGCGTTGCAGCAAGAACGACTTGTTGTTAGGGAAGTTTGTGTTATATCATGAAAAAGACATCAAAAAATTTATGCCAAAATTCGATTGGAAAAATGTTCCTGACGACGCGATTTGCTTTTATATGATGCGAAATATGGAACTGGTCGGGGTATGGATTGCCAGCATCCGCGATAGTTACACTTATGATGTCAATATTGATTATGTCACTGATAAATATCGCGACTTAAAAAGCGGAAAGTTTATTTATGGCGATAACAAAGAGCTGTTGCTCAATCTCGGTATTCGATTCTTGACTTCGGACCGACATTCGGATTCGCATTGTAAATATCTGGAAGCGCTTGGGTTTGAATACCGGGAAAAAGATCGGCTATATAAATTGAAAATCTAATATCTATAGTAACAAAACAATACTTGCAATCGAAGTTGCAATTATTGTTTTGTTTTTGTATATCCAATGCTGTAAACTATCAATATATTTGGAGTCGGCTATATTCAGCAATATTTATGCACTCATGTGTTATTATGCAATAATTTCGGGGAGTAATTCGTGAAATATCTGATTAAAAATGGAATAGTCGTTAATGCTACAGACACTATAAATGCAGATGTCCTGATTGAAGACGGTATTATTGTTGCTGTCGGCATAGAACTTGTTGACAGCGATGCAGATATTATTGATGCATCAGGCAAATATGTGTTTCCCGGGTCAATTGATACACATACACATCTGGATATGCCATTTGGCGCTGCATCAACCTGCGATGATTTTTTTAGCGGCACTAAGGCGGCAATAATGGGTGGAGTAACGACTGTTGTTGATTTCGCCATGCAGAGCAAAGGTGAGACGTTAAGGCAGGCAATTGATAATTGGCATAAACGTGCTGACGAAAACTGCTTTACTGATTATTCCTTTCATGTAGCCGTTATTGATTGTAACGCTGCAGTAATTGCGGAGTTGAGTACTTTAATTGAACATACTGGTGTTTCGACAGTTAAAATGTTTTTAGCCTATAAGGGATTATTTCAGATTGACGACGGTAGTATGCTGAAAATACTTCGTGCAGCAAGCGAAGCAGGAGTTCTTGTAGGATTGCATTGCGAAAACGGCGATATTATTGATGCATTATCAAAAGATGCTATTGCTGCCGGTCATACCGAACCTATGTATCATGCTTTAACCAGACCAGATTATGTTGAAGCCGAGGCAATCAGCAGAGCAGCGACAATCGCTAACATCGTTGGCGCGCCTTTATATATCGTTCATCTCAGCTCTGCGCTTGGCTTATCCGCGGCACTTGCAGCCCGGCAGCGTGGGCAGATCGTCTACATTGAAACTTGTCCGCAATATTTGTTGCTTGAGGATTCGCTGTACCAGCAGCCTGAGTTTGGTGGCGCGAAATATGTAATGTCACCGCCACTGCGAAAAAAAGCTGACAATCAAATATTGTGGCGTGCGCTCCAAAATGACGATGTCAATGTTGTTGCTTCTGATCATTGCGCATTTAACTTTGCTGACCAAAAGCAAGCCGGGCGCGACGATTTTCGCAAAATACCCAATGGAGCACCAGGAATTGAGAACCGGTTTGCCTTGATGTTCAGTTATGGAGTAGTGACTGGTAAAATCAGTTTAAATCAATTTGTGCGACTAATGTCAGCGGAACCGGCCAAGTTAATGGGAATGTATCCTCAAAAAGGAACTATTACCCCTGGCAGTGATGCGGATATTGTTATTTATAACCCAGTCGGTGAAAGTGTTATTACAGCAACAAGCCTTCATCAAGCAGTAGATTATACGCCATACGAAGGCTTTGTCCAAAAAGGAAAGATTGAACATGTGTTGATCCGTGGACGTCGTGTTGTACAAAATGGTGAACTTGTTGATGCTCAACCCAAAGGTAAATTTATTTTTCGCAAAGCGGTTAAATAGTTAGGATACAAAATGAATTATGATTTGAATCTGGCCGCAAAGACCATTGTTGCAAATTTACGGGAATTAGCTGAGTTGACCTCTAATGATAAGGGAGCACAACGAGTAGCGTGGACTCCAGTTTGGCAGAAGGCACGGAGTTGGTTTGCGGAAAAATCACGAGCGTATGGTGCAGAAGTAACAGTGGATGCGGCCGGCAACACTTGGGCGAAAATAGCTGGCAAAAGTTCTGAAGCAGTCGTCATCGGCAGTCATTTAGACTGTGTGCCAAATGGTGGCTGGTTAGACGGTTGTTATGGTGTAGTTACGGCGTTAGAAGCTCTGAATTACTTGGCGCGACATGGACAACCGAAGTGTACCGTTTATGCTGTTGATTGGGCTGACGAGGAAGGTGCCCGTTTCAGCAGAAGTTTGATGGGTGTTTCGGCAGTTGCAGGAACACTGGATATCAGCGAAATTGCTAACCGTGTGGATAACGAAGGACGTGGTATCAGAGAAGTACTCGCTGAATACGCTGTTGATTTGGATAACTGTAAAGCAGCCGCCGCCCAATTTAAGCAACGCAATGTCATAGCCTATTTAGAGTTACATATTGAGCAAGGTCCGGTTTTGGAACAAATGAAAAAAACTGTTGCTTGTGTTTACGGCATTACTGGTGTTGAACGCCATTATATAGCTTTCGCTGGGCAACCGGCTCATGCCGGATCTTTTCCAACATTGATGCGTCAAGATGCTTTCTTGGCCGCCGCTCAGGCGGCGTTGGCCTTCCGAGAAATCGCTTTGAAATATGATGGAGTGTGTACTGTCGGCAAGGTTAGAGTGGAACCTGATGTGGTTACTATTGTACCTGGTACTTGTGTAATTTCTCTTGATCAACGGTCAATTGATAAGGAGAAATTAGCGTTGATGCATCTTGAGGCACGGCAGGCAGTGAAGTTTGCCGCGCAAACGCACTCTGTGCAAGCCACTTGGGAGAATATTTGGACAATTGCGCCTACTGTTTTCGATGCGCGACTGACAGCGCTTTGTAAAGCGGCCGTGGCCGATGAAACCGGTGAAGAGACAGCGATTTTTTCCGGACCACTGCACGATGCAGCCGAGATGGCGAAACTTGTGCCGTCCATTATGATGTTTGTAATGTCGGAGCGCGGATTATCGCATTGCCCGGAAGAAAACACTGCTGACGAGGCACTAGAGAGCGCGTCTCGTGCGTTTCTACGATTGGCAGATAAAGTTGTAAACTAGCAAATAATTATGGATGAGGCGATATTGATTAAGAATAAACAGTTTCTCGGTTATGGAGCGGTTATGTTAGCTGCATTGCTGCTAGGCGGCGGTGGCGCAGTTACCAAATTTATCTACAATAGCGGAGTGCCGCCAATATTTTTGTTGAAAATCAGGTTGGTCAGCGCAACGGTAGTCTTGTTTTTGGTACTGCGAATCTTTGCGCCGCGCAACTTGAAAATCAGCCGGAGTGATATTTTGCAGTTTGCCCTGTTGGGAATCGTTGGATTCAGCGGTTTTATCGCCTGTGCGATGTTGGCTGTAAGTAAGATTAGTGTTGGTTTGGCAGTGTTTTTGCAGTATCTTTCTCCGGCAATGATTGTTCTATTTTTGCGTTTTTACAAAAAAGAACACTTTGACAATATCATTCAATTGTCGGTAATTTTGTCGGTATGCGGTGGATTGTTAATGATCTTTGCTCAACCGCCCACTAGTGCTGGATTGCTTGGAATAGTCCTTGGGATAGCCAGTGCAATATTGTATTCCTATAATACGCTGAAAGGGAAAGCGATCAGTCGAAAATACCGACCGTTAACGACTATTTTTTATTCTTTTGCTTTTGCGGCGTTATTTTGGTTGTTCGTGCCGACAGAAATCAACTGGCAGTTGGTGGCAATTCCGCCATTATGGATGTATTTATACGTTATTATTTGTTATACTTTATTGCCATATGGTTTATTTTATGTCGGTGTTCATTATTTGCCGCCAGCCAATGTTGGCGTTACTGCAGCTACTGAACCAGTAATTGCGGCAGTAGTTGCGTATTTTACGATTGGTGAGTCAATGGGTTTATTACAGGTTGTTGGCGGGCTGATAGTATTGGCAGCAACGATATTGCTACAAATACATGAAGTAAAGAAATCAATCAAGCAACGCCATCGTGACAAACGCAGTTATATTGAACCAAGCGCTGGAGCGAATTTTTACGAGTAAACAATTCACTCATGTTTGTCAACATGAAGTCTTGATATTAAGATAGTTTGAGGTAATTATAATGAAAAGAACAATTGCAAGTTATGTTGGAATCTTCGTCGGACTGGTCGTTACCAATAATTGGTTAAACTATGTTTCTTTTTCCGGCTACGAGTCGCTGTTAATCTTCGCTCTGGTTTTGCTGATAGTTAACACGCTGGTCAGCCCGGTGGTTAAATTAATCTGTTTGCCGATTAACATGCTGACGTTGGGTTTGTTTACTTTAGTCATAAACACCTTCATGATCTATGTTGCAAACTACTTTTATGAAAGTCTGAAATTGACCGATTTTCTGCACACTTTTGTTGCATCGATAATAATTGTGATCTGCCAGATGGTTTTACGAACACTTTTCGTTGCATAACAAGCCTAATATTGTTACAATGTTTTAGCATTGAAGAAAAAGAGTAAACATTACTTTTCGTTACAGAGAACGAGGTCTTGGCTGTGAGCCTCCGCGAGAAAATGTTGAAGGTCGTTTCTGAGCTGTATTGTCGAAATAGTTTGGCAATACCGTTTGATCCACGTTAACGGATTTTGAGAGTTGGAAATCGCAAATAACTTTACGATGTTCAGCTGAATCAGGGTGGTACCGCGTAAGTTATGCTTTCGCCCCTGTGAATGTAAAAGTTCACTGGGGCGAAAGCATTTTTGTTTTACTGCTCGTTACTCTATAACAAGCAATCTTGGCAATTAATATTTTCGGAGGATAACATGAATACAATGGCTACAGTTTATAATCCCAAAGAAGTTGAAAAAAAATGGTACGCTTATTGGGAAGAAAAGGACTATTTTCATGCAGAAGTTTCTGCTGACAAGAAACCTTTCTCAATCGTCATACCACCACCTAATGTCACTGGTCAACTTCATCTCGGGCACGCTCTAAACAATACCTTGCAAGATATTCTCATTCGTTACAAACGGATGCAGGGTTATAGCGCGTTGTGGATGCCGGGAACAGACCATGCCGGAATCGCCACCCAGGCCAAAGTCGAAGAAACGTTACTAAAAGAGGAGGGCTTGACCCGTCATGATTTGGGACGCGAGGCATTTTTGGCGCGAGTATGGCAGTGGAAAGAGCAGTATGGTGGCATAATAATTGAACAGTTAAAAACCATGGGTTGTTCCTGTGACTGGAAGCGGGAGCGATTTACAATGGATGAGGGATGTTCGCAGGCAGTGCGCGAAGTGTTTGTCCGTCTTTACGAAAAAGGATTGATTTATCGCGGAAACAGAATTACTAATTGGTGTCCGCGCTGTATGACGGCGTTGTCGGACATCGAAGTTGAACACGTTGACACTGAAGGAAAACTCTATCACGTTCGTTATCCGTTTGTCGATAATCCCGAGGAGTACTTGGTTGTCGCCACAACTCGACCAGAAACTATTCTCGGAGATACTGCTGTCGCGGTAAATCCGCACGATGAGCGCTACACCGATATTGTAGGACGAAAACTGCTGTTGCCGATAGTCAACCGTGAAATTTTGATTGTTGCTGATGATTATGTCGATAAAGAATTTGGAACTGGAGCGGTCAAGGTCACACCGGCGCATGATCCGAACGACTTTGAGCTGGGCGTTCGTCACAATCTGGAAAGAATAATTGTTATTGCCGATAATGGTTTGATGACGGATGCGGCGGGAAAATACGCGGGGATGGATCGATATGCTTGCCGCAAACAGCTATTAAACGATTTAGCTGAACTTGGCTGCATGGTTAAAATTGAAAATCACGCGCACGCGGTCGGGCAATGCAGTCGTTGTAATACAGTAATCGAACCGTTGATGTCGCTGCAGTGGTATGTAAAGATGGCGCCATTGGCAAAACCAGCCGCCGAAGTAGTGAGAAATGGAGAAATTAAATTTATCCCCGAGCGTTATAGTAAGACTTATTTGCATTGGATGGACAATATTCGCGACTGGTGTGTCTCGCGGCAGTTATGGTGGGGGCATCAAATTCCGGCTTGGTATTGCCGGGATTGCGGCGAAGTTATTGTTTTACGAACTGATGCAGTAGCTTGTCCGAAATGCAATAGTCACTCTTTGGAACGGGATACGGATGTTTTGGATACTTGGTTTAGTAGTGCGCTATGGCCGTTTTCTACCATGGGTTGGCCGGAACAGACTGAGGAATTGGCATATTTTTATCCAACATCGGTATTAGTTACCGGCTATGATATTATTCCGTTTTGGGTGGCGCGGATGATTTTTAGCGGCTTGGAATATCTCAATGAAAAACCGTTT
>JBAXTZ010000054.1:0-17505 GCA_037129925.1 Bacillota bacterium | reverse complement strand
AATAGCGGCAACTCGTCGCCGCTTTTGAGCAACCGCCCGTCGCTACCGCCGATGCCGGCCCGGCAATAGGTTGAGCGGCTTTCGAGCATTGGTTCGGTTTGAATCCCACCACGGATTGCAAGGTAAGCGCATTTGCCGGTGCTGGCATAGCAAAACCGCAGCCGGCTACCGGCAGCGATTGGAAATGCCGACCAATTTGTCACCGGCTGTTCATTGAGCCAACAATGCATTTCGGCGCCAGCAACGGCTACGAAAGCATCGCTATGGAATTGGAGGTGTAAACCGCCGCCAATAATCTCTAATGTGGCGCAATCGTCGGAATTGCCGGCTAAAATATTTGCGCAATTGTGGGCATAGCTGTCAAATGCTCCGGACTGTGGCACGCCGAAAGCCTTATATCCGTAGCGTCCATTATCTTGAACCGTGCTGGCGATGCCAGCTTCAATAATATTAATCATCACTGTTCTCAATTTCATCATAATCAGTTTCGCTAATCGGCACAAACCGTAACCAGTCGCCAGCAGATAATAGAAAGGGTTGTTTTTGGCTTGGACTAAACAGTTTCTGCGGTGTTCTGCCAATTAATTGCCAGCCGCCGGGACTGCTAATTGGATAAATACCGGTCTGGCTTCCAGCTATTCCGACAGAGCCGGGTGGAATACTCAACCGTGGGGTGGCTAAGCGAGGCGTGGCTAGTTTGGAACTCAAGCCGCCCAAATAGGGGAACCCCGGCAAAAATCCCAGCATGTAGACCTGATATTCCCGTTCGCTGTGCAGAAAAATGACATCGTTTACAGAAATACCATTGTGTTTTGCAACGGTTTCGATATCCGGACCGAATTTTCCGCCATAGCAGACCATTATTTCGCAGACAGTTTTTTCGTCGGCCTTGGTAATAGTGATCGCGGTACTGCGAATAATGTTGAATACTTCCTGATAATCAAATTGTAGCGGATCGTACTCGAGCAACAGGCTGCGATAGGCAGGTGTAACTTCAATAATTCCTTCGGCAAGCCGTAATGAATCAGTCAGCGCAACTACGGCTGAATTAATTGTCGAATCGATAAATTCAGCAAATTCCACCAACACTGCCCGTTCCCCAAAGGGGTTAATTTTGTAATCAAATATCATAATTATTTCACTCCTGCCATTAATATTAAACAAATATTTAAAAAATCCTGCTTGTTGCAGGATTTTTTGTAATTATGTCCAATTATATAAGCTAAGAAATCGCAAATATGTCCAAAAATAAAGCGAAACTGGGAGAGTAAGGAAAATGGGCTGGTGGAAAGAAATTAATCAAACCCAACGCAATGCCTTGATTGGCGGTCTGGGCGGCTGGATGTTGGATGCCGCTGATGTAATGCTGTATGTGATGGCGCTGACTGCGATTATGTCCGATTTGCATTTAGACACCGCTACCGCCGGATTATTGGCATCGGTGATGTTGTTTTCGTCGGCATTTGGTGGTATAGCATTTGGCGTAGTCGCTGACCGCTACGGTCGTAAATTTGCGTTAATCTGCGCGGTTTCAATTTATACAGTTTTTACTGCGTTGAGCGGAACGGCTACCAATGCTACTGAACTGGCAATATATCGAACGCTGCTCGGTCTTGGCATGGGAGGCACTTGGGCATCTGGCGCATTGTTGGTTGCGGAAACCTGGCCGGATAAACATCGCGGCAAGGCATCCGGATTTATGCAGGGTGGCTGGGCGATAGGCTATATGCTGGCCGCGGCACTGGCGGGGATTATTCTGCCGGTATATGGTTGGCGGGTACTGTTTTTTATCGGCGTTATTCCTAGTATACTGATGTTGCTGTTTATCATCTTCAAAGTTAAAGAACCGCAAATGTGGCTGGATAGCCGGGCGAAAATTAAACCCTCGCCGCTGGCCGCCTTTCGAACGCTATTTCGCACGCCGCTGTTGAAAATCGTGGTGATTACTTCGATATTCACATCCTTTGTGCAGTTGGGGTATTGGGGGTTATTTACCTGGTTGCCGGGATTTATGTCCACGCCGGTCGAACTGGGCGGAGCGGGAATGGATATCGTTAAAACTTCCGGGTGGGTAATTATGATGCAGGTGGGCGCGTTGTTTGGTTATTCGTCGTTTGGTTTTGTAGCGGACAAATTCGGACGAAAGAAAGCCTTTGCGCTATATTTGCTGGCGGCAGCGTTGGTGGTCGTTGTGTATGGCAATATCCGCAGTCCGTTGGCGTTGTTGATATTCGGACCGCTGGTCGGTTTTTTTGGCTCCGGATTTTTCAGCGGTTTTGGCGTGTTTTTGGCGGAGTTATTTCCAACTTCGGTGCGTGGCACTGCCCAAGGGTTGGTATATAACTTTGGTCGCGGTGTGAGCGCTTTTGCGCCGGTGATAATAGGCGCTTTGGCGCAAGTTTATGGTATCGGCAGTTCGTTGATGCTGACCGCGGTGTTCTTCGTCTGCGGCGCATCGATGCTATTTTTCTTACCGGAAACTGCCGGGAAAAAGCTTGAGTAAATAGTGTTAGTTCAGAGTTATTAGTCCTGAGTCCTGAGTTGAACTCTGAACTCTGAACTCTGAACTCTGAACTCTGAACTCTGAACTCTGAACTAATAAGCAGGAGGTAACATGGTTCTAATAGGTGTTGTAATTGTCATTGTCGGGATGGTTTTTCGGATTAACGCGCTCTTAGTGGTCGCGGTTGCCGGGTATGCAACCGGTTTGGCGGCGGGAATTAGCATTGTCGATATTACCGCGATTATCGGCAAAGCGTTTGCTACAAATCGCTATATGTCATTGTTTATTTTGGTGTTGCCGGTCATTGGGTTGCTGGAGCGGAACGGCTTGCGCGAGCGGGCCGAGCAGTTCATCGCCGGCATCGGCACGGCAACTGCCGGACGGATTATGTGGTTGTATATGTTAATCCGGCAAATTACTGTGGGGTTGGGAATTACTATCGGTGGGCACCCGGCGTTTGTTCGCCCCTTAATCGCGCCGATGGCTGAAGCGGCAGCGGAAAAACAAACGCATGGACTGTCGGAAAAAATTCGCGAACAGGTTAAGGCTTGTGCCGCGATGGCTGATAATTTGGCGAATTTCTTTGGGCAAAACTTGTTTATTGCTGCCGGTGGATTACTGCTGATTAAAGGGGTGCTTGAGGAAAAAGGCTATCCCATCGATTTGTTTACGATGGTCATCTACGCCGTGCCAACTGCTGTTGCGGCGCTAATCATCGCTTTTGCTCGCTATCAGTTGCTTGATCGTAAATTGAACGCTATCGGCAAGGAGGGCAATCGCCATGATGCTTGAACACGTCTATTGGATTTGCGGATTATTTCTTTGTGTTTTTGCCGTATTTAGCCTGGTGGACACTGCCAATCGCAAGCGGTTTGGCAACGCGGCTTTTTGGTTGATGTTCGCGTTCACCTTTGCTTTCGGCAGTTACTTGCCCTATGCTGTTACCGGTATATTGGTTGTCGTTATGACGATAATCGGCGGATTCGGATTTATTGGAATGGGGAATTATCATGAACGGGCTAAAGCCCAAAAAGTCGTTATGTCACTGAAATACGGCAATCGAATATTCATGCCGGCGCTGATTGTGCCGATTGTGACCATTCTACTCAATAAAGCATTTAGTATGGACGCTTTGGTCGCCTTTGCTATCAGCGCAATAGTAGCATTGCTGGCGGCGATGCTGATGTGCCGCGAAACACCGGTCGATGCCGGTCAAGAGGGACGCAGGCTGCTCGATGCAATCGGTTGGGCAGCGATACTGTCGCAGTTGTTGGCAGCGCTCGGTTCGCTATTTGACAAAGCCAAAGTTGGCGAGATAATTGCCGGTTTTGTGTCGGCGATTGTACCGACTGAAAACACTTTTCTCTGTGTCGCGGCTTATTGTTGCGGCATGATGATATTTACCGCAGTCATGGGCAATGCCTACGCGGCTTTTGCCGTAATCACTGCCGGAATCGGCGCGCCGCTGGTAATCGCTCACCACGGCGGAAATCCGGCGATTGTCGGTGTCATCGGGATGTTGTCCGGCTATTGCGGCACCTTGTTAACACCGATGGCGGCGAATTTCAATATCGTCCCGGCGGCGCTGTTGGAGTTGCAGGACAAAAACGCGGTAATAAAAGCTCAGGCGCCGATGGCAGCAATGATGATAATAGTTAATATTGGCTTAATGTATTTCTTGGCATTTTGAGGAGGATATAATGAAGAAAATCTTAATTACCGGTTTTGAGCCGTTTGGCGGAGAATTGATCAATCCGGCGCTGGTTGCAGTAAACAAACTTGACGGGAAAATTGTTCATGGTTGCGAAATCGTCACCCGGACGTTACCGGTTGTCTGGCAAAAATCGATTCAAGCGCTGTGCCAGGCAATTGACGAGATTAATCCGATCGTTGTTATTACCGTAGGACAAGCCGGTGGCCGCCCGGATATTACCATTGAGCGGGTGGCAGTGAATGTTGACGATTATCGGATCCCGGACAACGAGGGCAATCAACCGATTGACGAACCAATTGTAGCGGGCGGGCCGGTTGGGTACTTATCGACTTTGCCGTTAAAAACTGCGGTTATCGATATGCGGGCAAAGGGAATACCGGCGAGCGTCTCCAATACTGCCGGTACTTTTGTTTGCAATCATTTATTTTACGGGCTGATGCACCATTTGAATGCCAGCGCCAATTATTGCCGGGGTGGTTTTGTGCATATTCCTTATTTGCCGGAGCAGGCAGCCAATCATCCCGGAGCGCCAAGTATGTCGCTGGATACAATTGTAGCAGCGTTGACGATCATTGCCGAAACTGCGGTAACATTTCGAAAAGACGCTAAAGTTACTGGCGGGACGATTTGTTGAGGAGCCGGTGAGTAGTTGAAAGTTAAAGGTTAAAGGTTAAAGGTTAAAGGTTAAAGGTTAAAGGTTAAAGGTTAAATTGCGGGTGAAGTGAATAGTTATATGTGAAAAGTGGAAGGTGAAGAGTAGAATGTGTGTAGCAAACGCGAACGCCTTAAACTTTCAACAATCTACCTTTAACAAACTCCACCTTTAACCTTTTACTATTCATCGCTAAGGAGAAAAAATATGTATCTAGAAAAAATACTGATTGGATTATTATTTTTTAGTTTTATGATGTCGGGAATGGTGTTTGCTGAGACGCCGAAGTCGTCGGGGTTTATTATTCATTACTATCGGTTTGACGGCGATTACCAGTATTGGGGCGTATGGTGCTGGAGTAAAGCGCCGAAAGATTTACCGGGAGCTAGTTTTGAAATGGCGGGCACCGATGACTATGGCGCAATCATTAGGGTGAATTTCAACAGTCCGGTAGCTCGCGCTGGCTTTTTGCTAAAAAAAGGCAACTGGCTGATGAAAGACATCAATGAAGATCGCTATGTCGATATGCCCAAGGGCAGTAACGAAGTTTGGTTAGTTGAAGGTGATAAGACGGTTTATTCAAGTGTGCCGAAAATAGTTGCGACGATGCACGCCTGGCAAGATAATTCTGACAAGATTACGCTAAAACTCGACAAGCCGCTGGCGCTCATAACCGGCAATAACGGCTTTTGGTTGCGCCAGCGCGGAGCTGGTCATTACGGACCGGTCGAGGTGAAAAAAGTTACTGCGCTAGCAACTAATAGCGCCGGTTTAGCTACGACTGTCGAATTGACAGCGGAACGGGATTTGGAAGTCGATAAGCTGTTTTTTGTGGAACACGACGGCTACACTGCCGCGCAACTATTTCCCCGAAAAATTCTCGATGAGAAAAAGTATTTCTATAGTGGCGAGCTAGGGGCGATTTACAGTCCGAAAAAAACTCAATTCGCGCTCTGGGCGCCGACTGCACGGGCGGTTGATTTGCGGTTGTATGCAACTGCCGATACGCCGAAATTTCAAACGGTGCCGATGCAGGCTGGCAAAAATGGACAGTGGACTACAACTGTTACTAATGATTTAGCGGGTAAGTACTATATGTATGCCGTGCATTTTAGCAATCCGGATATCGCCGCCGACACCGACTTAATAAATGTCGTAGTCGATCCGTATGCCCGGGCTACGGCTCCGAACACTGCCCGTTGCCTAATCTATGATTCGGAGAAGAATAGCGCAGGTATTCCCAACTGGAGTATAGATCACTATGTTCCGCTACGGCGAAATACCGACGCGATAATTTATGAGATTCACACCCGGGATATGAGCATCAGTCCGACTTCCGGCGTGAGCTCTACTGGCAAAGGTAAGTTTCTCGGTCTGACCGAGTCTGGAACGACTGGCCCGAACAATGTATTTACCGGACTGGATCACATTAAAGAGCTGGGTGTCAGTTATGTGCATTTATTGCCGGTATTTGACTACGGCGTAGGCGATGAACGGCAAAAGAGCGCGGAATATACTTGGTATGACTGGGGTTATGACCCGGCGCTGTATAATAATATCGAGGGCTCTTATGCCATCGACCCTAACGGCGACAATCGACAACGCGAATTCAAGACAATGATTAGTCGTTTTCATCAAAACAATATCGGTGTAATCTGTGACGTGGTCTATAATCATACCTTTCAAACCGGTGCTGGGCAGTTTTCGGTTTTTGATAAAATAGTTCCCTATTACTATTACCGTGTGGATAATAGCGGCGGCTACATCAGTGGCAGCGGCTGCGGGAATGATGTCGCCAGTGAAAAACCGATGGTGCGAAAGTTTATCGTGGATTCTTGCAAATATTGGATAAGCGAGTATCATATCGATGGGCTGCGGTTCGATTTGATGGGTTTGCATGACAAGCAAACAATGCTGGAAATATTTCAAGAAGTTAAAAAAATCAATCCCAGCGCGTTAATTTACGGAGAGGGCTGGAGTATTCCCACCGGAATTCCTTCGAGCGAATGTATGACTCAGGCAAATGTTTTTGGCACCGGTATCGCGGCATTTAATGATGGCATTCGCGACAATCTTAAAGGCGACGTTTTCAAACAAACTGAAGGAAGCTTCGTGCAAGGTCTGCCGCCCTATCTGGGTATGGAGCGATTGAAATTGCAGATAAAAGGTCAAAGCACCGGTCGCGACAGTACAAGTATCGCCGTGGCAACGCCTAATGAGACGATCAACTATGTTTCGGCGCACGATAATGCCTGCATCTGGGACAAATTGAAACTCACCAATCCAAAAGATAACGATGTACGAATCAAACAGATGGACAAATTGGCGGCGGCGGTTATCATGACTGCGCAAGGCGTACCGTTTTTTGCTGAGGGCGATGATTTTGGCCGGACTAAGCAAGGTAATGATAATAGTTACAATGATAATGCCCCGAACATCAATCCGCTGGATTGGACGTTAAAAACCACTAACAATGATTTGTTTAATTATTATAAAGGGTTGATCGCGCTCCGGAAAAATCATCCGCTATTTCGCATGGATAAAAAAACACAGGTTGATGCCAATTTGCAATTCGCCAAAAAAGCGCCGGACAATGTTGTAGTATATACACTAAAAGGCAACGATACCGGTGATGCTTGGCAGACAATTTTGGTAGTTTATAATGGCACCAATCAGGTCCAGCGGATTCGCAAAAACGGACCGTGGAATATTGTAGTCGACGAAAATCGTGCCGGTACCGAGATTTTAGCGCAAGCCAAAAATGTCGTAGTCGTCCAACCATATTCGGCGCTGGTGGCGTATAAGACAATTGTTGACGAGGATTACTCGAGTGTGGTTGAGTATGTCGAGATGAATGATCCCTACTATGGTTGGTAGAAATTAACGTAGTCAGCAGGTCAGCTTTCGGTCAGCGAACCACTGTAAAATTACTACCAGAACCGAAAGATGGAGGATTTATGAAAGTTATAGCAATAACAGCC
Organism: Bacillota bacterium; assembly: GCA_037129925.1. Classification (GTDB taxonomy): domain Bacteria; phylum Bacillota; class Negativicutes; order JBAXTZ01; family JBAXTZ01; genus JBAXTZ01. The sequence goes on along the minus strand of JBAXTZ010000054.1, from coordinate 9,655 downwards.
TGCGCGACCGGAGTTGCGCACACTTACATGGCGGCTGCAGCTTTGAAAAAAGCGGCTAAAGCGCTTGGTCACGAAATTAAAGTCGAAACACAAGGTGCGATGGGAATCGAAGACGAATTGAGCGCCAAAGATATTGCGGCGGCGGATGCCGTAATTTTCGCGGTCGATACGATGGTAAGTAAGCGCGAACGCTTTGCCGATAAAAAGTCGATTGAAGTCTTGGTTGGCGCGGCGATCAAAGATCCCAAAAAAGTAATTGCCGACTCGTTGGCGTAATTTATGAATATCGCGAATTTTGTAGAACAAGAAAATATTGTTATCGGTATTGATGCCGCTAACAAGATGGAAGCAATCGATAAACTCGCAACAATTCTTCAGCAAAATGGTAAACTGAACGACAAAAACGGTTTTATTGTTGCCGTTTTGGATCGCGAAGAGCATTTTACAACTGGTATCGGTAACGGCATTGCCATACCGCACGGCAAGACCGATTATGTCAAACAGTCCAGCATTGCCATCGCCAAACTAAAGACAGCGGTGGAATGGCAGGCAATGGATGATTTGCCGGTTGATCTGGTGTTTTTGTTGGCGATACAGGATTCAGATGCCAGCGATTTGCATCTCAAACTTTTGCAACAAATAGCGGTAAAGTTGATGGACGATGATATTGTAGCGGCATTAAAATCAGCGGTCACCGCCGAAGAAATAATCGTCGCGCTACAACGAGAAAGTGAATTTTAGGAGCTAAGATGAACGAATTAAAAAAGGTTCGACAGTATTTGATGAATGGTGTATCGTACATGATTCCAATCGTGGTAATCGGTGGCGTGTATATTGCTTTTGCGATTGCACTGTCCGGAGTGCAGGCCGGAACTGGGCCACAAGTTACCAACGTATGGTTAAAAGGGATGATGGATATCGGCGGCGCAGCATTTGGTTTGATGGTGCCGGTATTGGCCGGTTTTATCGCTTTTGCAATCGCCGACCGTCCGGGACTGGCTCCTGGCTTAGTAGGCGGAGCTTTGGCGGTTAGTACGAAGGCCGGATTTCTTGGCGGTATAATTGCCGGTTTGATAGCCGGTTATGTAGCGCGTTGGATAAAAAAATGGCCGGTGCATCCGAATCTGCGCCCGATAATGCCGATTTTTGTAATTCCCTTACTGTCCGCATTAGTTACCGGCGGTTTGATGCTGTTTGTTATCGGTCAGCCGATAGCCGGATTAATGGCGTCTATGACAGCCGGACTGAAAGCGATGGGCGGCGGTAACGCCGTATTGCTTGGAGCGCTAACCGGCGCGATGATCGCCTTTGATATGGGCGGTCCGGTCAACAAAGTTGCCTTTATGTTTGGCGCGGCGATGATTGGCGAAGGCGTATATACGGTAATGGGTCCGATTGCCGCGGCAATCTGCATCCCGCCGCTAGGATTAGGCTTGGCGACGTTATTGTTTCCAAGTAAATTCGATACAATCGAGCGTGAGGCCGGAATCGGCGCGTTAATTATGGGTTCAATCGGTATCACTGAAGGCGCAATACCTTTTGCGGCAGCTGACCCGATTCGAGTCATTCCTTCAATTATGATTGGTTCAGCAGTCGGCGGCGCAATCGCGGCGTTCTTCGGTTGTACCGACCACGCGCCACATGGCGGTCTGATTGTTTTGCCGGTGGTCGATCATCGGATTTGGTATGTTATCGCGATCTTGGTCGGGATGATAGTGTCTGCCGGTTTGATTGGAATGTTAAAACCCAAAGTTATCGAAGAATAACCAAAATAGAAACAGCCGGGCGTAAGCCCGGCTGTTTCTATTTTGTATTTTTGGCAATATTCACAATAATATCGTAAACTTTCTGACTGCGCTCGACCGGTCGGAGCGGCGTCCAACGCTCCGGCGCGTAAGAATATTTTTCTTCCTCAAGTACCTTACCTGCGGAATCATAATAAGTAACCGCCATCATCTGAACTTTACGTTCCTTTAGCAAGAACAGCTGCCGGGTGACAATTGTCGCAACAGTTTCCCAGCCCGTTATCGACTTGTTACTTATTTCCCGGCCGGTTAACAATTCTTGACGACCAAGACTACTGAGATTAGTCATGGTGTAAATATCTGCGCAATCGCCTTCGGATTTATCCCAGACACGCAACGTCGTAAAATCGGCGTAAACAATACACGTATCATCCTTGTATATCCATTGCCAGGTTTCTTGAGCGACGCTGACTGAGCCGTGCGAAAACATCAAGACGACAAGCAAAACTAGCATTGATTTGGTAAATAAAAGTAAAAATGGACTTTGAAATGGCGCTTCAGTATTCTTCACATTTGCCTCCTTAATTATCTACTAATTATTGTAGAACGAAATATTAATAAAATGCAATGATATTTGCAGGAAAAACATGAATTAAGTTGAATTACTACTAATTATTCAGCTTGTTGCGGAGGATTTGAACGTGGCGTTAATAGAAGTTTTTGAAAAGAAAGATTTTACTCAATCGCTCGATGGCGATGGTTGGTCATTAGCCCGGGAAGATAGCGTTAGCGGTGAACTCGGATACTGGCGCGAAATTTCCGTACCCAGTTGCTGGGAAATATATGATGATGATCGTGCAACCGCCGGACCATTTTGGTATAAACGGACATTTTATGTTCCGGAAACACCACACGGCGCGCGCTGGATGCTGGAATTTGACGCGATAAATTATTTTTGCGAAATATATGTAAACAAGAATAAGGTCGGCGAACACGAGGGGGGGTGGAGCGGATTTTCCTTTGATGTGCATGACCGCATTGTCGAGTTTGGCGATAACGAGTTGTTGATTAAAGTTCTCAAGCAAGGCGGCGCTGGTGAACGGTTTCCGATGGAGCAGTGCCTGGCGGGATTTATGCCGTATGTCGGTGTTATTTTTGGCGGCATTTGGAAGTCGGTTCGGCTGACCCCGGTTTATGCCGCCAAAATTGAAAATGTGCACATAAAAACTGATGCCGCTAATGAGCGGGTCGGTTTCACCGTTCTGCTTAGCGGCGATTTGATTCGTGATGTGCAAGTGGATATCACGGTATGCAGTCCGCACGGTGATGTCCGCATTACCAAGTCGCGCGATGTCAACGGGCGCGATGTAATAAGTGACGTTATTCCCATCGACAACTGTGTGCTCTGGGACACCGACAATCCGCATTTATATCAAGCGGCAGTGCGGTTGTTCGTCGGTGGGAAATTGGTGGATAAATACGAGCACAAATTCGGCATGCGGACTTTTTGCGCCGATGCCGGTCGGTTGCTGCTTAATGGTCAACCGATTCATCTGCGTGGCGCATTGCACTGGGGCTGGAACAGCGAGCGGATTGCGCCAATAATGACCCGCGCGGAAATTCGTGCCGAACTCGAAGCGTTGCGGCGGCAGGGTTTCAATATGGTAAAGCATTGTCTGTATATTCCCAATAAAGAATACTATGAAGTGGCCGACGAGCTGGGCTTTTTGATCTGGCAAGAACTGTTGCTGTGGTTGCCGGTTGTTACAGATGAACTTACCCGCCGCACCTTTAGTCAATATCAAGAAATTTACAAGGAAATTCGCAATCATCCCTCGATAGTTTTGTGGACGCTGGGCTGTGAATTGGAAAAAAACTGTCCGCCGGCATTTTTGGAAAAATTGTACAATCAAGCCAAACGGCTGACCAATGGCGCGTTGATTCGCGACAATTCCGGCAGCGCTGAGTGCTATGGCGTGCATGGTAAAGAATATGCTGATTTCTATGATTATCATTTTTATACAGATCCACATTTCTTTGGCGAGCTATTGGCAAATTTTGCCGGTAGCTGGCGCGTGGAAAAACCCTGGTTGTTCGGTGAATTCTGCGATTATGACACTACGCGAAATGTTGACCAATTTATCGCCATGAATAATGGCAGCCTGCCGTGGTGGATGCAAGAGAACGAAACGGCTAATCCGACACTCAATAATCCGCATAGCAAGTATGCAGCCCAGCAACGGCTGATGTTAGCCCATCAACTGCCGTTTACTAACAGCCAAATCTATGAAAATGGCGTAAAAAGCGCCTATGAATATCGCAAGTTGATTTTGGAACAGGTTCGCGCCCAAAAAAATATTAATGGCTACGTAATAACGTCGATAAAACAGACGCCGCTTGCGACGAGCGCGATTTTTGATGATAACAATATTCCTAAACACAAAGATGAAGCGATGCTGGCAATAAATAATGCCATCGTATTATTTTTGAGCTGGGACAATCATCGGGCATGGATTAATGGCGGAGACCGCGCGATTCGGCGAGAAGTTTGGAATTACTTTGCCGGTGATATGATTCGTCCGCACATTATGCTGTCGAATATGTCGCGGAAAAACATCGAGGCAATTGTTGAGTGGCAGTTTAGTTATGAAAACGGTGAAACTGTTCGCTCCGGAACAAGTGAACCGGTGTCGATCGCGACCGGAGTGAATAACGAGATTGAAGTGTTAGAACTATTCGCGCCGGAAACAACCGAACCGCAGCGGCTGATTTTACGTTGTAAAGTAACCATTGGTGAAAAAGTTGTCCGCAATAGCTGGATTTTCACGGTGTATCCGCGAGTGGATAATGCACAATTCAACGGCGTTTTGCTTGCCGATCCGCTCGGACAGTTGCAGGGCTTGGAGAAATCGTTGCCGACTAATGATGAGTATTCGCTTATAATTACTACAATGCTGACCGAGCAACAAAAGACCTGGGTAGAAACCGGCGGTAAGCTTATTTATATTCAGACCGGCGCCGGTGAATACGCCAATAGCTACAAACCGTTTTGGCGTGAATCGGTACAATTGTTTTACGACCATCCGCTGATGAATGCTTTTCCGCATCAGCAGCATACCGGCACCGCGTTTTACAGCTTGGCGACCGACAATGTTTTTGTTGCCGAACAGCTACCGCCGACTGCATTACGAATAATGGACCGGCTGGATGCCCGCAAGTTTGATTTGGACTGCTATATGTTCGAACAGCAACTGGGTGTCGGCAGAATAATTGCCACCACGTTGCGCTTTGGCGGCGGGCTGGGAACGCAGGCATCGGGAATCGACAACAATCCGGCGGCGCTATATTGGCTGGCGAAAATGGTCGAGTATTTGCGCGGATAATGAGCGCTAATCAATAATATTTGGGAGAGAATAAAAATGCAGTGTTTGATAGTGGAGCCGCACGCCGATGATGCGGTGTACTCATGTTATCCGGTATTGTTGAGCGCCAACCAAGGGGAAATATCGCTGGATACCCTGACGGTCAGCGCCGACGGCGACCGTAAACCAGAAAATATTCGCAAACGGTTTTTGGTCGGGCAGACTTTTGATTTTTTGTTGACGGATTACTATAACTGGATGGAATTAGCGGCGGATGCTGCCACGGATTATATTGATTCATTTAGGCATTATCGCGAGCATTATCCGCAGTATGCAACTATGCTACAAAAAATGCGCGAATTCGCTTTTGCCGACTACGACAAAATCTATTGCCCGTTTGGATTGGTGCATCCGATGCATAGCGTCGTTCGCCAAGCCGTAGATGAGGTGGCGGATCTGTCCAAAGTCGTATATTATGTTGAGCAACCCTATTTGCAGTTGGAAACCGGCAAATTATGGCAGTCGCAGATGCTGCCAGACGCGCGATCTTTGTCGCGCTACAAAGTCGATCTAAGCAGCGTTCGCAGCGCTATTGAGGAAATATATGGCGCTGGTCACGCCGGGGTAGTAAATGAATATCCCTACAAGTACAATTATTTAGTGAAGGATTATTACAAATTTGCTCGTAATACGGCTTAGCAGCAGGAAAATGGCTAACAGCGTCGAATAATAGTTATACCAAAATACGAAAAAACTATTTCGGAGGAATAATGCATATTTTTCACAATTCACAAGAAGCAAATTATCGCAAACCGTTTGGCGCAGTTGCCTGTGGCACTGAAATCGATTTGGCTGTCGCCATCAGTGATTGCATACCGGAAAAAGTTGATTTACACATTTGGCGGGAAGGCGTAGGCAGTCGCAAATTTGCCATGAAGGAACGTACTGTAACGGCAAATTGTTTTGAATACGAATACAAAATTAAAGTTCCGCCAACGCCGGGAGTTTACTGGTATTGTTTTGAAGTACACGCCCACGGGCAGACTATGTTCTACGGTAATAATGCCGATAGACTTGGCGGTATCGGCGAGATGTGCGACAGCTATCCGGCACCCTATCAAATTACCGCTTTTGACAAGAAATTTACTACGCCGGATTGGATGAAGACGGGTATTATGTATCAAATATTTCCCGACCGGTTCGCCCGCGGCGAACAAAGCGGTCAGTTCGCTGATCCGAAACCGATGAGCTTGTTGCATTTAAATTGGGCGGACGAGCCGATTTACGCCCGCGATCCCGAGACCCAGGCAGTGGTTGCCTATGATTTCTTTGGCGGAAACATTCAGGGAATAATTGACCGTTTGCCCTACTTAAAGGGGCTGGGTGTTAGTGTTGTTTATCTTAATCCAATATTTGAAGCCGAGAGCAACCACCGCTATGACACTGGCGATTACAAGAAAATTGATAAATATCTGGGTGACGAGCAAGCGTTTAAATTGCTGTGTTCCGAAGCTGCTCATTTGGGTATCAACGTGATACTGGACGGCGTATTTTCGCACACCGGTAATAACAGCGTGTATTTTAACAGCAAAAACAAATACCCTTCAATTGGCGCCGCGCAGTCCACGGAATCGGACTATTGCGACTGGTACTCGTTCAAAAAAGACGGCAGCTATGATTGCTGGTGGGGCATTGATAATATGCCGAACGTCAACGAATTGACACCGTCGTACATGGACTATATTTTGCGCGACAGCGATTCGGTAATCAAGAAATGGCTGCACGCTGGAGCTAAAGGCTGGCGATTAGACGTTGCCGATGAGTTGCCGGATGAATTCATCAAGGAGCTGCGCAAAGCGGTAAAAGCGGTCGATAAAGACGCGGTGGTTATCGGCGAAGTCTGGGAAGATGCTTCGAACAAGAAAGCCTACGATAAACTGCGCGAGTATCTTATTGGTGACGAACTGGACGCGCCGATGAATTATCCGCTCCGAAAAGTCATGCTGGATTTTGCGCTTGGCAAAATCGATGCCAGCCGCGTCAGCCGCGAGTTGATGAGTTTGTGTGAAAACTATCCGCCGCAAGTATTCGCGGCCAACATGAATCTGTTGGGAACGCACGACCGCGCCCGGGTGCTGACAGTTTTGGGCAAGGGCAACGAAGGTGAGGGCATTAGTTTTGCCGACAAATATTATCACAGCGAATTAACTCGGCACGAGCGGAAGACGGCAGTATCCCGTTTGAAAATGCTCAGCCTCTGGCAAATGTGCCACCCGGGAATACCCAGTGTGTATTATGGCGACGAGGCCGGTATGGAAGGCTTTGCTGATCCGCTTAACCGCCGCGCCTATCCGTGGGGCAAGGAAGATAAGGAAATTTACGAGTGGTTCAAATTGATTACGGCGCTACGGTTAGAGTATCCGGTGTTGCAGACCGGCGAGTGGCGACCGTTATATGCAAACGCCGACTGTTTTGTCTTTAGCCGGCACGATGCCAAAAACACAGCGATTATTGCGGTAAATCGCTCGAATCATCTGGTGAGTGTGGCTGTTGATAGTATGAACGTCGATAAATATTATGACATCTTAGACGGTCATCGCGCCGAACAATCCCACTCCGGACTGTTAAATTTGTCGCTGGCGCCACAATCGACCCGGTTGCTAATCCAAACCGTCACTGCCAAACGTGAAGCTGGAATATTGATGCATCCGACCTCGTTCCCCAGCCGTTTTGGCATCGGCGACTTCGGCAAGGAGGCGTACACCTTCGTTGATTTTATGGAGCAATCCGGTCAAAAACTCTGGCAATTACTGCCGATAAATCCAGTTGGTTATGGCGAATCGCCCTATCAGGGGCTGAGCGCCTTTGCCGGTAACCCGATGATGATTAGCCCGGACCTGCTGATTGAATCGAAGTTGCTGACGGAAAAGGATGTTAAAGAAGCGCTGGACGGCAAAGAATTTAACCTGGATAAAATCGATTTTGAGCCGATCAAGAAAATGAAAGACGGGCTGTTCCGCAAAGCTTTTGCCCATGCTAAAAACAAAGTTGGCAAAACTAAAGAGTACAAGCAGTTTGTCGCCGACGAGAGTGAGTGGCTGGAAGATTGGGCGCTGTTTGCCGCGATTAAAGAACAGCAAAACTTAAAGCCATGGACAGAATGGCCGGAAGAACTGGTCAAGCGTGAAGAAAATGTGATGATTGCCAAACGCGCCGAATTGGCTGATGAAATGGAATATCAGCGCTTTTTGCAATTCATATATTTCCGGCAATGGTTCAAGCTCAAGAAATATGCCAACGCCAAGAATATCAAGATTGTTGGGGATATCCCGATTTTTGTCGCCCACGATTCGTCGGATGTATGGGCGATGCAGCATTTGTTTGAACTAAACTATGACGGTTCACCGAGCTTGATTGCCGGTGTCCCGCCGGATTATTTCAGCGCTACTGGCCAACGTTGGGGCAATCCGCATTACAAGTGGCAGTTGATGGAGCAGGATGATTATGCTTGGTGGCGATTGCGTGTCGGTAAATTGGCGAAAATCGTCGATATTTTGCGCATCGATCATTTCCGGGGATTTGAAGCTTACTGGGAAATAGCCGCGACTGAACCGACCGCGATAAAAGGGCAATGGGTAAAAGGTCCGGACCGAAAACTGTTTGATGCCATCGAAAAGCATTTGGGTAAGATGAATATTATCGCTGAAAATCTTGGCGTGATTACGCCACAAGTGGAATATTTACGGGAGCGGTTCGGCTATCCGGGAATGATTATCGTGCAGTTTGCCGTCGAAGGCGAACGGCGGGCGCCATTTGATCCGAATTGCTATCTAATCAATGAAATAGTTTACACTGGCACCCATGACAACGATACTACTACCGGATTCTTCGATCGGATCAAGACCGAAAAGCCCGCGGTTTACAAAAATATCGTCACTGAACTGGGTTTTGATACCACTAAACCGATTATCAGCAGCGACATTTGCGAGCGCATGATTGCGCTCACCCTCTCGGCAACGGCGAACACCGCCATTGTACCGATGCAGGATTGGTTGGGCTTAGATAATAGCGCCCGCATGAATGTCCCGTCGGTATTAGGTGGAAACTGGGAGTGGCGCATGGCGGCGGATGTGCTCGATGAACAATTGGGAACGAGAATTGCTAATTTGACAAAAAAATACGGTCGCTGTAATTAGAAAGGAAATGTTATGGAGAAGTTTGTCTTTCTTATTGAAAATTATTTAGTGCCACCGTTGACCAAACTAGGCGATCTCAAATTCTTAAAAGCGGTGCGTAACGGGATGGTTGCCACCGTGCCGTTTACGATATTCGGCAGTATCTTCATGATCATTAGTTTTATCCCGATTGAAGCTTGGACGAATATTGTCAAACCCTATCAACAGCTGTTGTCGGTGCCGATATCAGCAACTTTTGGACTGCTGTCGATTATCGTTTCGATATCCATCGGTTATAACTACGCGCGGGAACTCAAGCAGGATGCGATTATCGGCGGATTGATGTCGCTGATCGGATTTATGTTGTTACAGG
>JBAXTZ010000053.1:0-18443 GCA_037129925.1 Bacillota bacterium | reverse complement strand
ATTATAATGCCGTGCCAGTCCGTAACACCGGGCTTCCAAGGTTACCTGGTCAACGCCGAAATGGGCATCACTCGACAATTCCGATCCCTGACCGGTTTCAAAATACATAACATTTGGTCCGGTCGCCCGGCCATACTTCAACCCTAGTTCATAAGCTTCATCGAGAATGCTCTTGTTGATGCCAAACGCCGAATTTCCGGCTTCGGTTCCCGCCAGAGACTGAAACAATAAATGAGCCGGAGCGCCTTCACGAACTGCTTTCATCTGAGTTGTGATGTGCGCTAGTACGCACACTTGACTGGGAATCTGCCACTCTTCCATAAAGTCATTAAGGCTCTCCAGACTACGTTTTACAGCCGGTAAAGTGTCATCCACCGGATTCAACCCGATGACTGCGTCACCAATGCCATAGGACAAACCTTCGCGCAGGCTGGCGATAATTCCGTCGGGATTGTCAGTCGGATGATTAGGTTGCACCCGGGATGCCAATGTTCCACGTATCCCGATTGTCGTGTTGCAGTGCGCGATGTTGTTGATTTTGGCAGCTGCCTGGATCAAATCCAGATTGCTCATCAGTTTACAAACAGCGGCAATCATTTCGCTGGTCAGCCCGCGGCTTAGGCGCTTCAAAGCGCGGCCATCGGTCTGACCGCTCAGAATATATTCCCGTAGCCGGGCGACGCTCCAGTCGCGGACAGTATAATAAATTGGTTCATTAACGTTGCCTTCGATAACCCGGCTGACTTCATCAGTCTCCGGGGGGATGACCGGATTGTTTCTAATATCAGATAACAACAGTTCCGCCAGCACCCGTTTGGCCGCGACACGTTCAGCGGCATTCTCGGCAGCGATCCCTGCCAAAATATCACCGGATTTTAATTCGTTGGCCTTGGCCAAAACTGTTTTTATATTCGCAAATTGGTAATGTCTTCCGAATAATTTTGTAGACAGCCTCATTCAAGCCTCCTGCAGCAAATGCTACTCATGATAAAAAACCAGGGTTTTAACGATAACCGGTACCGCGTCCTGATCGGGCAACGGCCGGCCGATATCCAGATAATCGCCGTTTTTGATGTCGATCGCGTCCAAGCAAATTATCTTTTCTCCGGGCAACGCCAATTTCAGACTTTGCCCCAGCGCTTTGGCAATATCTTGACTGGTAATTACAATTTTCGGAGAGTAAGGATGGTTTTGGAGCGTTACGACCAAGCTCTGCGCTGTTTTTTGTAATTCGACAAATGTTAGTTCGGGTAGATCAGGGAGTATCAACGCCACCGCCGGATAAATTCCGCCCTCCAGCCGTGCCAGACCGCTGGAATAATCCAAAGCGCAATCGGGGGCAATTGCCGGAATATTGCGCAGTGGTAACAGCTCCCGCTCAATCTGAACCGTTGATCCGGAAACATTTACCGTGTGGACACCGGCGCCAAGCACCGTGGCCTGCAAAGTGTGTGTTGCCGGTACCACTTGGTGGCAACGAAATAATTCGGTCTGTTGCAAACTGGCTGCCAATAACGGACCGGTGTCACCATGGATATGCCACAGTGGTTGATGTACGCCGCCGGCTTTATCCATATAGCGCGCAACACCGCCGGAAAACATAACTACTTCCGGATCGACCTTTGGTAGTTTCGCGCTCATGAACAGAATGCTCTTCAAGCGTTCGTTCACTTCCCGTCCGCATAGATAATCAGACACACAATCTGCCATCGTCTGGATAACCGCAGCGGCCAAAGCGCTGTCCGAAACGAAAACATGACCGCCGGCTTGCAAGTAATCCGCCACTACCTGAGCCGGAACTGTGTAATAACTGATCGCTCCGGTCAGTTCATCGGCTTCGATCAACCGGCCGCCGACATTCAAGCAGGCTGTTCCGATACATTTTCCGCTATCGATCAAGGCAATGTTTGTCGTGCCGCCGCCAATGTCCAGATTGGCTACTAAACATTGATTACGCGCTGAATATTCAAATGCGCCCGAGCCTTTTGCCGCAATAACACTTTCCAAATCCGGACCGGCGCTCGCCACCACAAAGTCTCCCGCCAGGTCGGCAATTGCCGCGACGATCTCGGCAGCATTATGCTTTTTCGCGGTTTCGCCGGTGATTATCACGGCGCCGGTATCAATCGAGCCTTTGTCAATCCCGGCCATGCGGTATTCATTGCGAATAAGTTCCCGCAAAGCCGCGCCATCAATTGTCGTGCGGTCAATAAACGGTGTGAATTTTGCCTGTCCTGCGTATAGCACTTCTTTTTTGGTAATCTCGGTTTTCGGAACCCGATTACCGGGCATTACGTTGGTAAGCGTTAACCGGGCAACCGCAACCTGAGTTGTAGTAGTCCCGATATCGATCCCGACGCTGGTTAGAATTATTTCATTCACTTTTTCACCATGTTTCAAAGATTCAAAGCTTCAGAGCCTCAAAGCTACTAAGGTAATGCAAAACTCGCAAACAATCTATCAAGTCTTCAACTATATAGCTTTGTAGCTCTTTGGCTTTGCGGCTTTGTGGCGCAAACCTTTATGCCTTTATGCCTTCGCGGCAGGTTTCGCGATTGTCGGCAGTTTCGGTAATATTTGTTCCAAATCCGGATGCGGACGGGGAATTACATGACAGCTTACCAATTCGCCTACCCGTTCAGCTGCGGCGGCGCCCGCGTCGACTGCGGCTTTCACCGCTCCGACATCGCCGCGTACCATTACCGTGACTAACGCGCCGCCGATCTTTACTTTACCGATTAAGTTGACATTTGCCGCTTTGATCATCGCGTCGGCGGCTTCAATCGCTCCGACGACACCTTTTGTCTCGACCATGCCTAATGACACATATTCCCGTTTTACGCTCATTTTGAAAGCCTCCTAAATTTTTGAAAATATTTTTAAATATAGATCAATCTAATTCATCGAGTATGCCAAACTCCTCGTTGTAAGGGCGAATGTTTTTGCGCCCCCACACTGAATAATAAAATATCGCGAAAACGTAAATTGCCGCTACCGGAATCAGCGCCTGCAAGTTGTACACCACCAGACAGTACAGACAGAACATCAGCATCACAAAACTGATTGCTCCCAGCAACAATCCGGCCGGCGCTTTGAACGGACGGTTCAAACGGGGTTCGGTTTTGCGCAGTACAAAAAACGAGCCGATACTGATAATGTACATTATTACCGTGCCAAAACAAGATATGGTGATTACTACCGAGGTCAAACCGGACCAAGCGGCGATCAAGCCGATTGCGCCGCAGGTAATCAGCGACCAACGGGGAACGTGGCGTTTTTTGTCCAGTTTGCAGAGTATTTTCGGCAGATACCCGGTGCGTGCCATCGCGTACATTTGTCGGGATGCGCCGACGATAATGCCATTGAGCGAGGCTACCAATCCGAACAGACCAAGGATATTTACCGCCAAAGCTACCCAGCTGTTGATACCCAGCGCATAACGCAAAGCGATCGGCAACGGATAATCATCGGCAAATACTTTATCCACCGGAACCATTCCGGCGGTCAAGAACAAGGTCAGACACATCATTACCATCAACGTCATAATTCCTGACAAAAAGCCTTTAGGAATATCGCGCTGCGGATCGACCATTTCTTCGGCCGCCATCGCGCCGCCTTCGATCGCCAGATAAAACCAGATGGCAAACGGAATTGATTTCATCACCCCTTCAAAACCGCCCGGGACATGACCGAGTAGTGAGCCGTCGTTGGTCGCGCCTTTGATTGGCGCTAAAAATTGCGCCATACTAAAATGCGGAAACGCGAAAATCCAAAACAACAGTAAACCGGCCAGCGCGATCACCGTCACCACCAGTTCGAAAACCGCTGAACTGTGCATACCACGGAAATTCAACAGAACAAAAAACGCAAACGCGATAATCGTCGCCGGGATAATGTCAATCGCCGGAAACAATGAATGAATATAACCGCCGACGCCGAGTGCGATTGCCGGTGGCGCAAAGACGAATTCAATCAAACAACTGATGCCGTTCAAATAACCCCAGAACGGCCCGCCAGCACGCCGGGCGTAGGCTGATGGCCCGCCGGCATGAGGGATAGCGGTCGCCATCTCCGAATAACAGAGGATGAAACAAGCATAGAATATTACTACTGGAATAGTAGCCAGCGCCAAACCGACTGCGCCGCCGGTCGCGAAACCATAGCTCCAACCAAAATAGTTGCCAGAAATTACTAACCCCACGGCCAGCGCCCAGAGATGGATCGGTCTTAGCGACCGGGTGAGTTTGATTTCCTTAGTTTTTTCAGACATCTTACCTGTTATGCTATAGACAGCCTATAAACATACTTCCTCGCTCGTAAGTTTTATGCAAACTTGGTATAATATTATTATTTCAACAAATGATTGATAAAATTCCTGGTATGCCTGCCTGAATTGGCAACGACAATGTTCAAAACCCGCGAAAACTCGTTTTTGTCAATAATTTTTGCGCCGTTCCAAATTGGCTGACAATTATAAATAGAATTAGCCGAAGCATACAAAACATTTTCGAATTCTTTGGTATCGGTGACGAGACTGTTTACAGCGTAGTAGCTGCGATAGCGCAGTCGATAAGCCTCTTTTGAAACGACATCGCGTGCATAAAAATCATTTACCTCAACGGTTTCATTACTATTCTTGCCAGTCAAAGAGCAGTATATAAATGCAGATTTATCTCGATTAAGATATGTCTGATTTAGTTGTTCATAATGCATAACCTCAAACATCACATGGATGCAGGCAATATTCATAAACATCCGGACATACGGCTTGCTATATCCGCAAACTTTCAGCGCCATGGTAGCAACTACTCTCAAAAACGAGTATCCAGGTGTCATCGAAGCATGAAATGGCACAGTCAAATCCTGAATATAATGAACCGCCCGACCGGAAAACCGGCAAGCCCAATAATTGTGACCGGTGCGCTTGGCCAATTTTGCCAATTCTGAATAGGTTTTTATCCGCAACAACGAATGATTTCCACGCATCGGTTTTGACATCATCCGCAGTAACTTATCGTGCATAAAACTTAAGTGAAACGACGCTTGCGATTGCACTAAATCATCGTGATTAGCGAATGGTTGCTTGCCGAAACCATAGCGTGAACCGGCGCGTGTACCATTATTCTCCCACAACCCCATATCTAACCCATAATCCGGTTCGTCAGATGCAGTAGAAACGACATCAAGCGCGGAAACCCTTTGACCAGGAAGGATTCTGATATAAGGGAATGAGTACTTATAATCTGCCAGACAAATATCTTTCCCAGTCAATTGCCAGTGTTCAGAAGAAATATCGGTATCGACAATTTGCAGATAATTGTCTCGATATGCCATTGGATTTACCCGGATCGCCTCAAGAAATGCCGTTAGCAAATCCTCGGCATTTGCGTTGGAAAACTTCAAATCCGGCGGCAATGAACGATAATCGTCAATATTTTTTATCGCCCAGTTATCGATCATATCCAGTGTTGCTACAACTTGTTCATATTCCTCACTTAAGAACGTCTGCAAGTCTTCAACCTCAACGTCTATTTGCAGATATTCTTGGTCCTTTAACGCAGCATGGCTGACAAGCGAGTGGTTATAATACGCCGTTGCAACGCGAGCGCGGAATAGCACAACGAAAACTATGATAATAATTAATCCAGCCATAACTGTCCATGTCTCCAATTCATTCTAAATGGTTTTACAATTGTTCTCGAAGACGTATTTTTTTATTGCGGCTGCTACTCCGGCAGCTTCGTGGTCGGTGGTAATATGATCGGCTACTTGCTTGAGTGCCGCGTGGGCATTCGCCATAGCAACGCCGATTCCGGACGCTTGCAACATGTCAATATCATTAAACGAATCGCCGATAGCGAATATTTCATCGCGTTTGATACCATAACTTTCTGCCAGCCAAATCAATGATTTGCCTTTTCCGGCTGCCATGCTCATTACATCCATACACGGCGGCATCGAAATAGCAATATGCAGTTCATCACCGAATTTTCCTTGTAACGCGTCTTGAGCCTGATAAATTTCCGGCGCCTCAACCAGCACCATCATACTATCCGCTTCTTGGTTTCCCAAATAATAATCGTCTCCAGTCAGGCGAATATCAATCGGATAGCCATCATCCAGCCACTTTTGCGCAGCTGCCGGCATGGTGTCTACATAAACAACGCTATCTAGTGATGCTGCCGACGACCAGCCACGGCTACGACATTCGTGCGCCACCATCAAAACTTGCGCTTGCGTCAACGGGCAATGATACAGCAACTTTCCGGTATTGATGTCTGTAATCCGTGCGCCGTTATTGGAAATTAGCGGCGCATTCACGCCGATTTCCTGAGCGATGGTGAGCGCCGCAGTAAAATGCCTTCCGGTATTGACAACGACTTTTATCCCCCGGCGCATCGCTTCTTGCAGAACAATGATATTTTCCGCAGGCAGGTTATGTTTTGTATCCAAAGTGGTGCCGTCCAAATCAATCGATATTAGCTTAATCATATCTAATTTCCAACCTCATATCTCATTGTCTCTAAAAAACTTGTAAACCTGCTCGGCCGCGTACTTGCTCATGCCTCTTACATTGACAAAATCGCTCAAACTAGCGCTTTTCATCGCCGCAATCGTTTTGAATTTCTCCCATAGCAACTGCTTGCGTTTTTGCCCCATCCCGGGAACGTCATCCAGTAACGACAATTTATTCCGTTTGGCGCGTAGTTGACGATGATAAGTAACCGCAAACCGGTGTGCTTCGTCACGAATGCGCTGCAACAAAAACAACGCTTTTGAATTCCTGGAAATAACCAGCGGCTCAGATCGATTAATTAAAAATATTTCTTCCTCTGCTTTTGCAAGACCAATAGCCAGTACATCGGTAATCTTCATGTCTTCAAGGGCGCTGTTTGCTGCGCTCAATTGACCTTTTCCGCCGTCGATTACCAGCAAATCTGGTCGCGGCCATTGTTTGGCAAACCTGCGGGATACTGCTTCATACATCGATAAGCAATCGTCCGGTTTTCCTTCGGACCAGTCAATTTTAAACCGGCGATACTCTTTCTTTTCCGGCATCCCCTCCCGAAATACAACCATCGAAGCTACCGTCTCACTACCTTGAGTATGCGAAATATCAAAACACTCCAGTCGGACAATTTCTGTCAATCCCAAGTTTTCTGCCAATTCTTGTGCCGCCAATGAGTTGAACTCATCCTGAACGCGTAACTCACTTTGACGCACGCGCAGGTATTCGGCAGCGTTCTTTATCGCCAAATCCACCAATGTTTTTTTAACGCCGCGTTCGGGAATAATGATTTTGACTTTGGTTTCCCGCTTAGCGCTCAACCATTCCGACAATAAACTTTCATCTGCCGGCGCCGACTGCAACAACAATTCTTTTGGTATTGATTCGCAATCAGAATAATAATTACTGATAAACGCCGACAATATTTCGCCATTAGTCAAACCATCCGCCTCAGCCAGCAAAAAATTCTCCCGCCCCAATATTTTCCCGCCGCGATTGACAAATAGTTGTACACAAATTCCTTCAGGCAGGACAACCAACCCTAGAACATCAATATCCTCATCGATTCCATGTTCCATTTGCTGTTTTTCATTTATTTTGCGTAAAGCCGTCAACCTGTCACGCAGTCGAGCGGCCCGTTCATACTGCATCGCTTCCGCAGCATCGTTCATCTGTTCTTTTAGCTGTTGTTCCAATTTAACAGTTTTGCCGGTAAGAATTTGCTTGATCCCTTCAATTGATTTCAAATACTCAGCGACACTTATTTCGCCGCTGCACGGCGCAAGACAGCGCCCGATGTGGTGCATGAGACAGGGACGGTTATTTTTTATTTTATTACAGCTCCGCGCGGCAAATGCCAATTTTAACAAATCCAGCAATTCACGCACCGCCGACGAATCAGTGTACGGACCATAATACTTTGCGCCATCATTGTGCCGCTCCCGCGTCATAAGCACCCGGGGAAACTCATCGTTGGTAATTTTGACGTAGGAATAGCCCTTGTCATCCTTGAAGCGGATATTGTAATGCGGACGGTGTAATTTAATCAGGTTGCATTCCAACACCAGCGCATCAAGCTCACTGGAACAAACAATGTATTCCAAGTCAAATATGCGTTCAACCAAAGCAGCGGTTTTCGGAGAATCTACGGTTGTTCGAAAATACGAACGCACCCGGCTACGCAAGCTCTTGGCCTTACCAATATAGATTATTCTTTTTTTAAAGTCGCTGTAAATATATACGCCCGGCGCTACCGGAAGATTGGCTACTTTTTGTTGAAGTTGGTCAGTCATTGCTATCCTACCAGACATTCGGCGGTCGGGTCGTGCCTGGCTACATTGTTGGCTATTTTAAGCGCAGTTGAATTTGCATAACAATAAATGCAGCCAGCCGGGCAGCTATCGTAATAACCGATATCTTTGCTGAGCACGCAGCCGCAGTTTTCGCGCTGCCCCCTGTCCTTCATTACCTGGTTGACATCGTGATATTCACCGGTAAAAAGATTTTTGGCCCGGGGCGGCGACAAATATTCCAATAACTCCCGGTCGTGCGGATAGAGCTTTCTTAGCAACAGACCGTCGACACAGGATGCCGGTTCTACGCCGTAGCGTATATAATCGCCGTTTTCCGAACAAGTGACCGCTTTAATGCACCAGTTGTTAGCCAACCGGCCGATACCAGACAATATCTTGCTCCGTTCCTCGCCAGTAAACTCCCGAATTCCGTCAGTACTGGCTTTCAGGTTACGTTGCACCTTTTTGTAAGCGGCAATATCTACGAAACTCACTATCAATCTCCGGGTATGACGGTGAATGATTGCGCCGATTTTTTCAATTCGCTCTAATAAACTGTCCACATCCAAATTATCCGACAGGATTAACGGATCAAACCGCCAAACCACCCGTTCAGTACCTAGTTTCTCAGAAAGCGCGCAAAAGTTTTCCATGCGCTCCGATAACGCCGGAATGTTTGGTTCCCATCGCTCTTGGACATAATCATTCAAGGAGTAAGTAAAATAATAGCCTTTGTCGAAAGCGTCAACTTCAGGTAACCGGTCAATAAACGGAATAGCATTCTTTGTCCAAAAAACAATCGCCCGGGTTTTAGCAAACGACACCCGGCTTAATTCCCGATTAAAAGGATTAACCCAATGACAATATCCGGCGTGCAACCTCTGGATAAACCAATCACCGTAGTAAGCCGGAATGTCGGTGGCGCGGCTGGCAGTTATTATTACCGGAACTAATTCTCTGTTCATCATCGCCTCGCAGCTCAGCTTTTTTTGAGCATTCGTTTCAAATACTGACCGGTATAGGACTGCTTATTCCGGGCTATCTGCTCCGGTGTTCCGGTAGCAATTACTTCGCCGCCTTTTGCGCCGCCTTCCGGTCCTAAATCAATAATATAGTCCGCAGTTTTAATGACATCCAGATTATGTTCGATAACGACTACAGTTTCACCGTTATCGACCAATTTGTGTAGCACTTGCAGCAGCCGGTCGACATCGGCAAAATGCAAACCGGTAGTTGGCTCATCGAGGATGTATAGCGTTTTCCCAGTCGGGCGTTTGGATAATTCGGTTGCCAATTTTACCCGTTGCGCTTCACCGCCGGATAGTGTAGTTGCAGCTTGACCAAGATGAATATAGCCCAATCCAACATCTTTGAGTGTATCCATCTTGCGGGCAATTCGGGGAATGTTCACAAAGAATTCGACCGCTTCATCCACGGTCATATCCAAAACATCGGCAATGTTTTTACCTTTATAGCGCACTTCCAACGTTTCGCGGTTGTAGCGTTTACCCTTGCACAGGTCGCAAGGGACATAAACATCCGGCAGAAAGTGCATTTCTATTTTAATAATGCCGTCACCGCTACAAGCCTCGCAACGTCCGCCTTTGACGTTGAAGCTGAACCGGCCTTTTTTGTAACCGCGCAACTTAGCCTCGTTAGTTTGTTCAAACATATCGCGAATCAAATCGAAAACCCCGGAATAGGTCGCCGGGTTGCTGCGCGGGGTTCTGCCAATTGGCGACTGGTCGATATCGATAATTTTATCAATGTTTTCTATTCCGGTGATTTGGTCATGCTTGCCGGGAAATTCGCGTTTGCGATTGACTTTCGTTGCCAACCCCTTGTAAAGAATCTCATTTACCAACGAACTTTTCCCCGACCCGGACACTCCGGTTACCGCGGTGAAAACGCCCAGGGGAAATTTCACGGAAATATTTTTGAGATTGTTTTCTCTGGCGCCATTAATTTCAATTTCCAAACCGTTTGACGTTCGCCGTTGTTGCGGTGTCGCGATGAATTTTTTTCCGGACAAGTACTGGCCGGTTATCGATTGCGGACAGTTCTTAATATCATCAATGGAGCCATATGCGACAATCTCCCCGCCAAGCGCTCCAGCCAGCGGGCCAACGTCAATAATATAATCGGCTTCATTCATCGTGTCTTCGTCATGTTCAACGACTAACAAAGTATTGCCAATGTCGCGCATTTTTTCCAGGGTCTTTAGCAATCGGTTATTATCGCGTTGATGCAATCCGATACTCGGTTCATCCAGCACATACAGCACGCCGGTCAATCCAGAACCGATTTGCGTTGCCAGACGAATACGCTGAGCTTCGCCGCCGGATAGCGTTCCAGCAGCACGATCCACAGTCAGATAGTCCAAACCGACATTGTTCAAGAATCCCAGCCGGGCACGCACTTCTTTGAGTACTTGTTGCGCGATCGTCTGTTCGCGTTCATTTAACCGGAGTTGATCAAAAAATTCCACGCTCTCAGCAACCGTTAACTTGGTGGTTTCGTGAATATTTTTGCCATCGATAAGAACTGCCAACGCTTCTTTACATAGGCGGGCGCCGTTACAGTCCGGACAGGGATGGGTCGACATAAACTGCTCGTACGTCGTCCGGGCATCATCGCTGGCGGTATCTTTAAACCGGCGTTGCAAAGTTGGAATAATCCCCTCAAATGCCGATGTAAATACGTGCGAACGCCCTTCGTGAACATTGAACTTGTAAATAAATTTTTCTTTACCGGAACCATACAATATTAACTTCTGGGCATCGATTGGCAATTCACTCCAGGTGCTATCCAGAGTCAATCCGAATTTTTTTAGCATTGTCTCAATCATTATCAATGTGTATTGACCAATACCAATCGCGGCGATAGCTCCGTTTCGAAGTGTTTGGTCGCCGTCGGGAATTACCAGTTCCGGATCAATTTCTTGATAGTAACCCAATCCGGTACATTTCTTGCAAGCGCCAAACGGATTGTTAAAACTAAACATGCGCGGCGCGATTTCCGGAAAACTGATGTCGCAATCCGGGCAGGCAAAATTTTCGCTGTAAACGACCTCGGTATCGTTGTTAATGATAACATTTACTACTCCGCTGGCAAGTTTGAGCGCCGCTTCTACCGATTCGGCAATTCGCGAGCCATTACTTGCCTTTACCACAGCCCGGTCGATGATAATATCGATATTATGTTTTTTCTTTTTATCTAACGCAATTTCTTCGCTCAACTCCACGCGCTCGCCGTCAATGCGCGCGCGAAGATAACCATTGCGGCGCATTTCAGCAAAAACATCCCTGTACTCGCCTTTTTTTCCCCGAGCCACCGGGGCTAGTATCTCAATTTTCGTCCCGTCACTATAAGCCAATATCTTATCGGTAATTTGTTCGACTGATTGGCGTTCAATCGGGCGACCGCAACAATAGCAGTGCGGTTTGCCAATCCGCGCGAACAGCAATCGATAATGATCGTATATTTCCGTTACTGTGCCAACAGTCGAGCGCGGGTTACGATGGGTGCTTTTTTGATCAATAGCAATTGCCGGCGACAGCCCCTCGATGCTATCTACATCCGGTTTGTCCATTTGTCCAAGAAACTGCCGGGCATAACTCGACAGCGATTCAACATAGCGGCGTTGCCCCTCGGCATAGATCGTATCGAAGGCTAGTGACGATTTCCCCGAACCGCTCAACCCGGTAATCACAACCAATTTATCGCGCGGTATTTCAACATCGACATTTTTTAAATTATGTTGCCGCGCCCCTTTTACGATTATTTTATCGTGCATCTACTTCCTCTTTTTATTCAATCCATACAATTCACTTAGTTCAAACAACGCATCCCGCAGCTCAGCTGCCCGCTCAAATTCTAAGGCTTTGGATGCCGCGCGCATTTCTAGTTCCAAGTTGGCAACAATATCAACAATTTCGGCTTTGGAATATTTCTTGCCGCTATCCCGACGCAATTTGGGCAGCTGTACTTTCCGAACAGTTGTTTCAATAATTGTGCGCAATGCCTTAGAGATTGATTCCGGAGTAATTCCGTGCGTCTCATTATGCTCGCGTTGCACAGTCCGGCGCCGCTCAGTCTCATCAATTGCCCGGCGCATACTATCGGTAATCCGGTCGGCGTACATAATTACTTGCCCGTGCACATTTCGCGCCGCCCGGCCTATCGTCTGAATGAGCGAAGTATCCGAGCGCAAAAAACCCTCTTTATCCGCATCAAGGATGGCAACTAACGACACTTCCGGCAAATCCAATCCTTCACGCAACAAATTTATTCCGATCAACACGTCAAACTCTCCGGCACGAAGTCCATGGATGATTTCTGAGCGTTCAATGGTCACAATGTCGGAGTGCAGGTATTTGACTTTTACGCCCAGCTCTTTGAAGTAATCGGCCAATTCCTCAGACATTTTCTTGGTTAGAGTAGTTACTAGCACCCGCTCATTGCGGTCCACACGAATATTTATTTCGCTCAACAAATCGTCAATCTGCCCCTTAATCGGACGAACTATTACTTCAGGGTCGAGTAACCCGGTAGGACGAATTATCTGTTCGGCAATGTGCTCAGAAGTCGTTCGCTCATAAGCAGAAGGAGTGGCTGATACATAAACAATTTGCTTAATCCGCTCGTCAAATTCTTCAAATTTTAATGGCCGGTTGTCAATAGCTGACGGCAACCGGAATCCGTAATCCACTAGCATTGTTTTCCGTGACCGGTCACCCAGATGCATTCCGCGAATCTGTGGCAGCGTGACATGTGACTCGTCGACAAATATCAAAAAGTCATCAGGAAAATAGTCCAACAGCGTATTCGGTGGTTCGCCGGCCTTGCGCGCCGTTAAATGCCGGGAGTAGTTTTCGATTCCTGAGCAGAACCCCATCTCGCTCATCATTTCAATATCATAACGGGTGCGTTGTTCTAACCGCTGCGCCTCTAAGAGTTTATTTTGTCCGGTAAATTCTTTTAGTCGCAACTCCAACTCGGCTTCAATATCAACAACAGCCCGCTCGAGGTTTTCCTTACTGGTAACATAATGTGATGCCGGATAGATCGCACAATGGGTCAATTCAGAAAAAATCTCTCCAGTTAAATAGTTAAACTCATAGATATGTTCAACCAAGTCATCGACTAGTTCCACCCGAATTGCCCGCTCGTCAGAATAAATCGGAAAAATTTCCACCACATCGCCCCGTACCCGAAAAGTTCCGCGACCAAAAGCGATGTCATTCCGCTCGTATTGATTCAACACTAGCTTTCGCAATATTTCGATACGCTCGATCTGTTGACCGACGCGCATACTGAGCACCATCCGGTAATAATCCTCCGGCGCGCCCAATCCGTAGATGCACGAGACTGAAGCGACCACAATTACATCTTTGCGCTCGGAAAGTGAACAGGTGGCAGAATGACGCATTTTTTCGATTTCATCATTAATTGAAGCATCTTTTTCAATAAAGGTATCGGTATGCGGCATATAGGCTTCCGGTTGGTAATAATCATAATAACTGACAAAGTACTCGACAGCATTATCTGGAAAAAAAGCTTTAAATTCGCTGGCCAACTGCGCGGCGAGCGTTTTGTTGTGGGCGATTATCAACGTTGGTTTCTGCACGGCTTCAATGATTTTTGCCATCGCGTAAGTTTTTCCGGTTCCGGTCGCTCCCAACAAAGTTTGACTGCGGAGATTTCTAGTTATTCCGTCAGCAAGTTCGGTGATGGCAGTAAACTGATCACCGGCCGGCTCGTAAGGCGCGACAACTTTAAACTTTCGGCTTTGTTCTATCATATAACATTCCTTAGCGTGATAAATAATAATTATTTCAGTTTGGCGTTCAAAACTTCTAACGCTTTGTTGAGTTGAACGTCGTTTGTAGCTGTGGCATTTTCCGGCAGGGCAATTTTTATATCCGGTTCCACGCCAATGCCATCAATAAATCGATTCAACGGGGTGGCATATTTGGCAATAGTCAATTTTATGCCGCTACCATCACCCAATCGCAATATAGTCTGCACCGAGCCTTTACCATATGTTTTTTCGCCAATCAGGGTACCGGCTTTGGTATCTTGAACAGCTCCGGCAATTATTTCCGAAGCGCTGGCGCTGCCGCCATCTACCAACACTACTAAAGGGAATCGCTGATTGACTAAATCTGAATCATATTCCTCTTTGTTGCCATTGCGATCGACGACGGTTACAATCGGACCTTTGGGAATAAAATGTTTGGCAACATCAACACATTCAGTCAACAGACCACCGGGATTTTCCCGTAAATCTAAAACAAATGCTTTTGCGCCATCGCTTTCCTGTTTTTTCCATTCTTTATCAAATTCAGCGCCGGTATTTTCATTGAAAGTCGAAATTCGGATATAGGCGATTTTATTATCATACATCTTACCGATAACGGTCTTTATTTCTATTATTTCTCGCTTCAATTCGATTTCTTTAGTTTCTTTTCCACGTAACAAGGTGAGCTTCACAACCGTTCCGGCTTTTCCGCGAATCTTGTTAGCGGCAACATCAGAATCCATATTAGCAGTTACCACACCATCGATTTTCATAATTCGATCGCCGCTTTTCACTCCGGCACGGTCGGCTGGAGTTCCGTCCATCGGTGCGATCACCAACAGCTCTTTATCTTTTTGACCGAGATAAATACCCACTCCGCCGTACTCGCCTTCCGTATGCATCATAAACGTACTCATAGATTCTTTGTCGAGATAAACTGAATGCTGGTCTTTTAGCGCTTCAACAACACCTTTTACCGCGCCATCAAAAAGATTTTTTGCTGCAACTGAATCGACGTACTCATGTTTGACAATACTAAAGGCATAGATGAATTTTATCGCCGATGACATGTCCGCCGGTTTTATTCCCATCGCCAGGAATAAAATAAATAATGTCGCGACTGCGCTGAGCAAACTAACCGTCAACAACCCGAGTATTGTTTTTAACCGCTTCATGACTTCTCCTTTTATCCCAAAAAGTTCCCGGGATTTACCGGACTACCATTTACTCGAACTTCAAAGTGCAGATGTGGACCGGTACTGTTACCGGTGCTACCCACTCTGGCAATTGCCTGCCCTTTACTGACCTGCTGACCCGTACTGACCAGTAACGCTGAACAATGACCATACAACGATGTAATTCCGTTCGCGTGTTGAATAATTATTGTCTTCCCGTAACCACTCATCCAATCAGAATATATTATAACTCCGCCGTCAGCAGCAGAAACAGTATCGCCGTAATCAGCGCCGATATCAACGCCGCTATGAAAAATACTTGAGCCGTATATCGGGTGTATTCGCCAGCCAAAATTCGATGTCAGTGGCCCGCTGGCTGGCCAAATCATTGAGCCACTGCTTTTCACGACCACTTTATTGCCGCGCTCAATATTGCGAATCATTTGCTCCACTCGCCGCGATGCCGCCATTTCTTCTTGGTACGCCTGCTGCGAGGCATACATATCGTCTTCTGCCGAAGCCAAAATTACATCTTGCTCGTGTTTGCGGGCAGCTACAAGTAAGCGAGTTTTTTCCGCCGCCGCTTGAAGCTCTTTCAAGCGTTTTTGTTCGGATTGTAAAGCCACTTTCTGTGCGGCAAGCTCATCGCGTTGCTTTGTAACTGAAGCGATAAGCTTCGCGTCATTGCTTAATATCTTTCGCACTATTTCAATGCGATTTACGAAATCCTGAAAATTTTTCGCTCCCAACAAAACATCCAGATAGCTTATTTGACCATTTTCATAGATTGAACGAACCCGTTTGTTCAAAATCTTCGAACGTTCTTTTAGGCTTTCTTGGATTAAGCCGATGTTTTCATCAGTCTTATTTATTGCGGTTTCAGTGCTGATTAACGTCAGGTTGATTTTATCAAAATCAGCCTGCGCTCCTTCGAGTTCTTGCTGAATAACGTTGACCTTATCGCTAATACTATTAACAACCGAGCGTGCGCGTTGCAATTCACCCGATTTTATCTGCAATTGTTCGCGGATATTATTCAGTTCACTTTGTTTTTGTTCTAATTCACTTGCAAAACAAGCGCTAACAAGCGCCAACGCGACTAACAAGAACCCGATTATTCTCTTATATTGCATTTTTTGTCTCCAGTTAAATTACACTCTCATGAATCGTCGGATCGAAATTCCCGATCCGACTGCGCCAATACCGCAGCCGATCAGCACAATGCCAATATTAACAAAAGTCAATAACGGATACATTGGTACAATCGGCAAAAATGTCAACGACCGGGTTGCCATCTCCACAACAGTGCCATAGGTCCAATTAAGCAAAATTAGCGCAATAAGCGAACCGCCTACACCGAGAATAATGCCCTCCAACACAAATGGCCAGCGAATAAACGCGTCGGTTGCTCCAACATATTTCATTATCTCAATTTCGCGACGGCGGGCAAAAACCGTTATTCTGATGGTATTTGAAATGATAAATAATGCCGCCAAAGATAAGAATACTATTACCAGAACACCAACTATCCGGATAAATTTTGTCAGTCTAAATAATTGTTCGATTATTTCCTGCCCATATTTAATGTTTTCAAAATCGCCCGATTGTTCAAGTTTTTCAGCAATAACTTTTACCTCGGTGGCGTCTTTTGCCCGAATCTCAAAATAATTCGGCAGTGGATTGGTGTCACCTAGCGCCTCTAATATTGACTTATTTTCACCTAACCGCTCGCGAAATATTTTTAGAGCAGTCTCTTTGTCGACAAACTTGACGCTTGCAACTCCTTCAATACCGGCAACTCGTTTGCCGACATCATTAATCTGTTGCTCATCGACGTCATCCTTTAAATAGGCAGATATTTGCACTTGCGACTCAATGCTCGATGCAATGTGGTTAATATTCATGACCATCACGAAAAACATTCCCAAAATAAGTAATGAAATCGCCATTGTAGTAACAGCTGCCAGCGCCATCAAACGATTGTGTTTTAAGGAGCCAATTGCCTCAGAAATAAAATATTCGGCTTTTCTAATTATCATAACCGTAAGACCCTTCCGCTTCATCCCGGACAATGATGCCGTTTTCGATAGCAATAACCCGCTTGAGCAGTGCATCAACAACTCGTTTATCATGGGTGGCCATAATAACGGTGGTGCCGCCGGCATTTATTTTTTCAAAGATATTCACAATTTCGCGTGAGGTCTCCGGATCTAAGTTGCCGGTCGGCTCATCGGCAACTACAATTCCCGGTTTATTGACAATTGCCCGGGCAATGGCTACCCGTTGTTGTTCGCCGCCGGATAGTTCACGCGGATACGACTTCATGCGATCACGCAGTCCAACCATTTCCAGAACATGGCTGACCCGGCGTTTGATCGTCCCGTGCGGAGATTCAATTACTTTCATCGCAAAAGCAATGTTGTCAAAAATTGATTTATTTTGCAACAATCGAACGTCTTGGAATACTATTCCCAGCTGCCGCCGCAAATACGGAACTTCTTCGTGGCGCATATCATTTATGCACTTGCTATTGATATAAATCTTTCCGCTAGTAGGCACTTCCTCGCGAAAAATCATCTTCATAAACGTCGACTTTCCTGCGCCACTGGGTCCGACTAAAAAAATAAATTCTCCACGACTGATATTTATCGATATATTTTGCATGGCGACTTGTTCACCAGCATATATTTTCGTGACATTTTCAAATCTAATCATGAAAACATTCCTTTCTATAATAACCCCAACTACTTAGCTGAGGTCAGACGTATTGCAGCCTCGGCGTTCAATAAAGCTTTTTTTCGCAAAATAGCCATCGACCGCTTAAGTTGCATTTTGATATTAATGCTTTCTGCCAGACATTTTTCTATTGCTCGAGTGAGCTTGACGGCAGTGATGTCATCGACCGACATCGCAACTTTCAACCCGACACTATCCATGAATCGAACAATTTTCGGGTCATAGGTAATGCCAACAATGGGAACATTCATTATCGCCGCGAATATCAACGCGTGTAACCGCACCCCGACAAGCAACTGACAAATACCGATTACCGACATATAGATGTCGGCATCGCAATTTCCGTCAAATATAAATGCCCGATGCTGCATCATGTGCCACTTCAATTTTTATTATAAGCTAATGATGAAGATCAAAAATAAAGAATT
>JBAXTZ010000052.1:0-18471 GCA_037129925.1 Bacillota bacterium | reverse complement strand
TTAATTCGAGCCGTTAATTGTGCTTCAACAAGTGAGCGTAAAAAAACCGTACTGTTTGAGGAGGCACTCAACGTAACGGTCTTGAGTGCCTCCGGGTTTACGGTTTTAGCGAGCTGTTGTTAGCACAATAGGCGAAGAATTACGGCGCTTGATGTTTGGGTTACTTTTGCATCAAGGTAAAAGTAACGCCTGCCGCAGGCAATGCGGTTTCGCATATCGGCTGCGCCGATTGTATGCGCCTTACTTTTTGCCAGGCTCAAAAAGTAAGCAAAAAAGCCAGGCGCGGTAAGCCTTCACCTGCTACTGTAATCACTTGCGGGGAGGCACTCAGCGTAATATTGAGTGCCTCCCCGCTTCGCAAACAGTAGCGACGGTTTGGCTTAATGCGCCAGAGAAACGACGGATTATTTCTTGAACAAGCCCTGCCCCCCGCCAACATCGCTATTGCCAATTCACGCCATTAATGCTAAAATTTGGCATTATATGTTTTGGAGACGATTATGAAGAAACGAATTTTGACCGGTGACCGACCGACTGGCAAGCTCCATCTGGGACACTATGTCGGCAGTTTGGAAAACCGGGTTAGGCTACAACATGAATTTGAATCATTTATTATGGTGGCGGACGTGCAGGCGCTGACCACTCATTTCGAAACTCCCGAAGTGCTGCGCGACCATATTTATCAAGTAGTGCTCGATTATCTGGCAGTCGGCATCGATCCCGACACTGCCAATATTTTGCTGCAATCACTCATCCCAGAAATCGCTGAGCTGACAATTTTCTATTCAATGTTTGTTACCGTCAATTCATTGCGCCACAACCCGACGACTAAACAGGAAATTGAAGAAAAGGGCTTACAAGAACTGTATTACGGCTTCCTCGGCTATCCGGTCAGCCAGGCCGCCGACATCACGATTTTCAAAGCGCAATGTGTCCCGGTCGGCATTGATCAGGTTCCGCATATTGAGCAAACCCGGCGCATCGCCCGCCGCTTTAACGAACTATACAAACCGGTACTTATCGAACCGCAAGCGCTGCTTAGCGCGGTCAATAAATTACCCGGCTTGGATGGCAAGGCGAAAATGAGCAAGTCGCTCAACAATTGCATCTACATTAGCGACTCCGCCGCAGAAATTTTATCTAAAGTGAAAACCGCAGTAACCGATCCGGCGCGAATTCACAAAACCGACCCCGGGCATCCAGACATTTGCGTAGTGTTTGCCTATCACAACGCTTTCAACAGCGCCGCAGTCCCGGAAATCGAAACCAACTGCAAAGCCGGTTGCATCGGTTGCATGGATTGCAAAAAGCTACTGGCGGCTAAACTTGCTGAAATCTTCACACCAATGCGCGAACGCCGGCTGCAATACGAAGCCACACCCGAACGAGTCTGGGAAATTCTCCACAACGGCACCAACAATGCCCGCAAATTGGCAATAGAGACAATGCGCGAAGTACGCGAGGCAATGGGGCTGGTTACTTTTTAAAGCTGAAAGCTGAAAGTTAATATTGAATAGTAAAGCCTCCCGAATTTCAGATTATTCTGATTTCGGGAGGCTTTAGTTTACTTACAATTCCACCACTTGATAACTTGATAACTCGTTTCTACTCGACTACTAGTCTCTACTTGACTACTTTATCCGATTCACTTCTCGCTGCCGATTGCCGCCAGCACTCCGTAGGAGGCGCTCACCGTTCCATACAACGCCTTGTTGTAATAAACTTTGGCATCGAGCAATTTTTTCTGAGCATCAAAAAAAGTTAAGTTGTCACTTTTGCCAAGCACATAGCTCTCTTGGGCGATGTCGTAGGCTTCCTGGGCATATGCCAAACCATCGCGCGCTACTATCAACGCTTGGCTGGCGTCGCTTAGATTATCATAACTTTGCTTGATTTCGGCATACGCCTGGGCTTTTAACACTTCAAGTTGTTTCTTATCATTGTCCCGGGCTATTTGCGCCGCTTGCACCGCCGCCCGCGTTGTTCCGCCATCGGAAAGCGCGTAATTCAAGTTGGCGCCAACGCCCCAAGTGTATTTGCCACTATCCGAATAAATGATGTTCTGATCCCTCGTACCAGCAGTCGCACTTAAATTAATCGTCGGCCACCAACCGGAGTTCGCTGCCCGGATATTATATTCATCGGCTTGCAGCATTATCAGACTTTGGCGAATATCCGGCCGGGTGGTCTGATAGTCGGCAAGCGCCTTATCGCGAGCCGGCGTTGCCAGCGCTTTGGTAACATCCGGCAGTGTTATCTGTACTGCATCAGACAGTCCGATTTGAATTTTCAGTGACGTGATTGTCTTCGACAAATTATTCTCGGCTTTAATCAAATCCAGTTTAGCCTGAGACAACTGACTGGTTGATTGTAGCAACGTCAACCGGGACACCCGCCCGACATCATACTGATTATGGACAAAATCCTCATGCGCCTGTAGATTTTTGACATTCTCCCGGTTGGCGTCAACATCGCCCTTGGCATTTAGACAGTCCAAATACGCAACCGAAGTTGCAACCCGCGCCTGGCGAATTGCATCGTTTAAGCCGAACCCGGCAGCGACATAACCCGCATTCGCCGCGTCAATATTAGCTTGATTTTCGAATCCGGTAAACAACGGATAAGAAGCCGTAATATTATTAGTGTACAGCGGATTAGTAGAAACTGTTGAATCATAACTCCACGGCGTTGCCGATAATTGTAACCCTAACGTCGGGTTATCCGGCGTTGATTTCAGCCAAATATTGGCTTTGGCCGCATCAAATGCCCCCTGCGCAGTAATCACCGCCGGACTCTGCGTAAACGACATGTTTAGCGCCTGCTCGAGCGTCAATGTAATACTACTGACAGTATCAGCCGCAAACACCATGCCAGAACACAAAACCAACGTGACAATAATAGTTGTTAATAATCGTTTCATAGCACCTCACAGAAAAGAGCTTATTTCAGCTTTTATATTTCAGCTTTCAGCTTTAACGTCAGCTCGGGTCAATCGTAACCGAACACTTCATATTCCATTTTATTTGCGGATTGTTTCCATCGATGTCTACCAGCACCGTATAAGTCATGTCACCGTTTTTGTTTTCACCGAACGGACGAATTGATGCCACAACACCGTTTAACTTCAAATCCGGAAGCGCGTCAATCGTGATGACCGCCTTGGCTCCGGCGCGGACTTTGGCAATATCCATTTCGCTCAAGTCACTGGTTTGCGCCTGCCACTTGGAGGTATCGGCAAATTGTAGCGAAGTTGAGGTGTCGGAACTGGAATTGAGCGCGTCGCCGCCACTACCGCTGCGGTTGGCGAACTCACCTTCATGGAATTTTAGATATGCTACCATCCCATCAAATGGTGCGCGTAGCTGCAAGTCGGTAAGTTTTCCCCGGGCGTTGCTAAGATCAGTTTGCGCAGCGTACACATCGGCTTTGAAGCGCTCGACATCCTCGGGACGCGAACCGGTCTGCGCAATTATCAAGTCTTGCTTGGCGCTCTCTAAAGCGCTTTCAGCGTTAGCCAGATTGGCGCGGGTAACATCCATATCAGCCGGTGACAGTCCGCCTTTAGCAAACAGCGTTGACGAGCGGTCAAAATCAGTCTTGGCATTGTCGTAGCCGACTTGCGTTTTGCGCAACAACGCCTGCTTTTGGGCAATAACCTGCGGTCGTTCGCCAGCCTGTGCGATTTCCAGGGCGGCTTGGGCTTTACGCAAATTGGCTTCGCAAGTCGCGACTTTAGCCATTTGATCGCGGTTGTCCAACTGCACCATCAGGGTGTCGGCTTTTACCCGCTGACCTTCAGCGACGTAAATTTTTTCGATCAAACCGCTACCGGCAAAGGTCAGCGCCGTGTACCGAATTGGCACTATGGTCCCGGTCGCGACAATTTTCTTGTCGGCTTTAATCGGTTTTGCCACTTCCGGCGCAACGGCTTTTTTGGCAAACAAGGCGTAACCACCCCAACCGGCAGCAACCAATACAATGATGATTGCAATAACAATTAACACCCGTTTCTTTTTGCTCGCTGTCTTAAACTTTGTGATTAAACTCATCGTTCCTCCTGTTATTGTTGCCGCTAGCCGCTGGCGGCTGTTTACTGGCAGTTGGCTGTTGGTCGCTGGTTACTGGCAGTTGGCTGGTGGTCACCAACCGCCAACTGCCAGCCGCCATGAACTACTCATAAGCTATTGCGTCGCGCACGCTGATTTTGGATGCTTGTTTTGCCGGCGCAATCGAGGCTAATGCGCCAAACGCCAGTGAACAAACCAGCCAAATCAACGCTCCTTTTAGCGAAAATACATAACTAAGCGGTGACTGGAACATGATTTTTCCGATAAAATAACACGCCGGATAACTGATTAGTAACGCGAATACTATCGAAAACGCCCAGCTGATGAAGGAGATTAACATCCCTTCAAAGAGAAAGATATTAATTATCTGGCGATTATCGGCGCCGATTGCCCGCATCACACCGATTTCGCGGATGCGCTCGATGACATTCATACCCATCGTCCCGGCAATTCCCAGCGCCCCGATAAAGCCCATCAGCACGCTCATTATCGAGAAAATCCCCAACATGATCAAGAAAAAGGTGTTCAGCGATTCGATTTCCTGGTCGATAGTAAACACTCGCTGCACTTGCAGCCCGGCCGCTTTCATTTTCGCTTCGAGATCTTTAGTAAATTCACCTGCGGCCTTGCCTTTTCTATCCACCTTTAGCATAATACTCCGCACCGATTTTGGCACGCCCATTATTTTGCAATAGTATTCATACGGCACATAAGCGCTACCGGCGCCATCCGGCTGGCTAAAGAAACTTTTTACCACGCCAATTAAAATCCACTTAGTTTTTCGGTTATCATCTTTCAAAACCACGGTATCACCGATTTTGATATCGGGATGCGCTGTCAACGCTGCCTGGTCAAAGACAATCGCATTTTCATCCTGATTTAACAACCACCGCCCTTGCACCAACGACACTTCCATCATTTTGGAGTCAGGCGGCACGGCTTGCACCCGGGTGTTTTTCATCGGGGAATTGACATCCTGGTCCAGCGAATATAACCGGGCTTGTCCGCCTTCCCAAGCTTCAGCAACCTTAATCTCGGGGATAAACCGTAGCGCTTCCTTGATTGCTCCTTGGCGATAACTGCGTTGAAACGACACCGAAGCATCAAAGTTAAAATATTTCAACGCGTCGGCCACCGTCGCGTTCATCGAGTCATAGGCGCACATTACGGTAATAAATATCGAGCCGCTGATTGTCATAACCGCAACTGTCAGAATCAACCGACCCTTGCGGCGAAATGTATTTCTAATTGACAGCAGCGATGGTCGTGACAGCGACTTAAACCGTCCGGTTACAACGTCAATCCATTTATCACCGGACTCCGACTGTTCCGCGCCATAGCTCGACATCGCCTCGCGGGCTGTGATGCTCGTGCCGCGCCAAATCGGGTGCATTGCTGCTAACTGCGGTATGACCAAACCGATTCCCAGCTGCATAAACAATACTTTCCAAGGAATGGTCATCCCCGAGGATTCGACGTTAAACTGATTGTTTATGTATGAAGCCAACAGTTTTGCCAAAATAAAACTGGATGGCACGGCTACCAACAGGGCTATGCAACTAAACATCAATACCAGAAAAATATACATCGTCGCAATTTGAACACTGCCGCCACCAATGGCTTTCATGATGCCTATTTGCCGGGTTTGCTGCAGCAGTAGCGCGGAAATGGTATTGAACAACAAAAAACCGCTTAGCAATAGCGCTCCGGCGCCCAAACCTGCCAGCACATTGGTCAAACCTTTAATAAATTTCATCGCGATATGTTCATCGGATGAGAAATACTGGGTGAAGCGCACTTCTTTTCCAGCCTGCTCAATCCGCTTTTTTACATTTTCGCCAATCACTTCAATCTTGGCGGTATCCGTCGAGTCAGCATCGTTGACCATAATAATCATCTGGGTATAGGGTTTTTGCAGATTTAACAGATTCTTTGCCGCCGGTCCGATGTAAACGCTCAAGCTGCCCATCATCGCCGGACCGGGCTGACTATCGTAAACCGTTCCGGCAATCTTGAATTTTTCTTTTTTACTCCACAAATCAACTTCGATGGTATCACCGACTTTTAGTTTGGCGTACTTTAGCGAAGCTGCTTCCATGAACACTTCATCGGCACGGGGTGGCCAGTCTCCCGAAAGCACCCGGATTTTCTCCATCTTTTGCGTGGAAAGATCACGGGGCGCCATTTTGAATGACAAAAATCGGTCCACACCGTCAACCTTCATCCGTGCCCGCAGTTCGGTCAGCCCCTGCGCCAGTTTGACACCGGGAACTTTTTTGACCGAGTTTACCAACTGGTCGTCAAACCGCCCGCAATTGACTATAATATTCGGGTAAACAATTTCTTTCCAGTTTTTGTCGAGGTCGGCACGCAATCCCTCTTGCAAATAAACCACTAACCCAATGGCAAATATGCCGATAGCAATCGACAACACCACCAAAATCGAGCGGTTGCGGTTGCCGGTGAAATCAGCCCAGACCTTACGAAACATTGGCTTATTTTTGAAATAGCGCATATTACTCCTGTTGCAGGCCGCTAGCAGCTGGCGGCTGGTGGTTATTTGACTTAGTATCGTTTAGTCCATATCCTTGCGCCACTAAATTCTTGCGCCATGTAGTGAGTTGTGCTCCGATTATACGTAGCGAATTAGAAAGCTCATTATGTTTGCTATCATCTAAATAGCCTAAAGTCAAAAAAACATCCAATAATACTGATACTTCATTGGCTGATCCTAGGGAAATTTCCAGAAATCGCCTTAACTCCTGCTTGCTATTACGCCCGCAGCCCTCGGAAATATTAAGTAAAATCGAAAATGCTGCACGACGAATTTGACTACCTAATTCATATTTTTCGTTAGCAGGCAAGGTTAAAGAAAGCCTATGAATTGAGATAGCGCTTGAATATGCGCGTTTGTAAACTTCCATTTCTTTGTAACCCAAGTTTCCTCCAGCAGCCAACCGCTAGCGGCCAGCCGCATGCTCGATTGAAACAATTTCCCCGTCGGCCAAACGAATTACCCGGCTGGCGCGTCCGGCGAGATCATTATCATGGGTTACCATAACAAAAGTTTTGCCCTGCGCGGCAAGTCGCTCAAACAATTCAAAAATCTCGTTGGCCGTGCGGCTATCGAGATTCCCGGTAGGTTCGTCGGCAAGAACAACCGCCGGATCATTGGCTAACGAGCGGGCAATTGCCACACGTTGCTGTTGTCCGCCGGACATCGTTGTCGGCAGTTTATTTAGTTGGTCGCCCAAACCGACAGTGTCGAGCAAAAACTCAGCCCGCTCCAGCCGTTCGGCTGCCGAGTATTTGTTGCGAAAATCCATTGGTAACAACACGTTTTCCATCGCCGTAAGCGTCGGCAGCAGTTGAAAAAACTGGTAAATAACGCCTAGATTATTGCCGCGCCAAACCGCCATCTGGTTTTCGCTGAATTTATGAATCGGCGACCCGGCGACCCAGCATTCACCGCTAGTTGGCCGGTCAATGCCGGCAATCATATTAATCAGCGTCGATTTACCGCAACCAGATTTGCCGACGACCGCGGCAAAAACACCCGGCTCGATTTTCAAGTCCAAGCCTTTTAGCGCAATAAAATCACCGGCTTCGGTGCGATAGGATTTAACCAAGTTTTTCAGGTCGATAACAAATTCCGACATACACACCTGCTAATTATTAGTTAATAGGGATTAGGGATTAGGGATTAGGGGTTGGGGGTTGGGGGTTGGGGGTTGTAATCATTATACACTAATTCAAAATGTTTACCGACATTGTTTATTTATAATTCACAAAACTTTCACAAAATACTATTCACCAAAAACAATAATAATCCTGCATACTTTTTGAAAAATACCGCTAACTTCGAAAAGCTACCAATAAATCTGCATTTTACTACAAAAACACCTCTTCGCCGAGCCTGGTCAGATCAGCTAGCCCGCTTATTTCCCGGGAAAATTGCGCTATCGCTGTGACCGAACAAGAAGGAAACGCCGTACAAATCTCCTGTATGTTTTTTGCCTGTTCATTACGTTTAATAGAACAAAAACTGCAATCTGACTGTGGCACAACCATATTAACGGCAATTTTATCACAGGTCACCCGCAATTTGTTCAGAGTAATTATCAGCCGCTTCATTTCCAGAACACTTAAGGTCTCCGGGATAGTAACCCCGATAAAGTTCGTTCGTTTGCTGTCGGTCAGCGTTTCTTGAATCTGCCTTACACTCCGCGACATGGCGAGTGTCTTTTCAACAATCTTGGCTATTTTGATACCGGCGCTATATTTTAACAACAGCCCCAGAAGGGCTTTCAGCCAGCCTTTTATCATTTCCGGCAGTTCCAAAAACCGTAGCAGATGTCCGGTCGGCGCGGTATCGAGAATGAAAATATCGAATTTCTTTTCCTGCTTCAGGCTGATTATGACACTCAAAGCCATAATCTCGTCCAACCCAGGCGGGGCAAGCGCCAGCAGCTCCGTCATTACTTCGCGGTCGTATTTAACGTCGACCCCGCTCCCGAACAATTTATCTAACGTCGCTTCAGTTTCCTCTTTGAAATTTTGCTTAAACTGTTCGAACAGTTTATCAGCGTTTATCTCCAGCGCAAAGAAATTTGTGCCGTCCGAATCAGCCTTTTGCCCCCCGACCTCCGCGTTATAATATACCGGGGTTATCTTGTCGCCAATGGCTAGTTTCAAAGAATCCGACAGTGAGTGCGCCGGATCAGTTGAACAAATGAGCACCCGTTTTTCCGGGCGGGTTTTAGCCGTATATAAAGCTGCTGCGGCTGCCAGAGTGGTTTTGCCGACACCGCCTTTACCGCCGAAAAGAATGAAATCGTTATCAGGATTCAGGATCAAACGCGCCGCCGCGCTGTCCGCCAACGCCATGTCGGCACTGATTTTTGCGGGCGTGATTTTACCGGCAAAATAATCCGCCAGCCGTTTCAACTCCTCTATGCCGCGGATTTCCAGCGGGGACAAGGGAATGTGCGTCAACTGATATTTTGCAAACTTGTTTTTAATTTCAGCCAGGAATGCGGTTTGGTTTTCTTTTTTCAACCGGCAAAATTCACAACCGCCACTTTCAATCACCCGATTGATAATAATATCCTTCACCGGAATTTTTATTTTTCCAAGCGTTGCTAACATTCTTTCAGTTTCATAAATACCCAGCGGCTCAGGGATAGTAACCGGAACAAACCTGGTAGCCCGGCTGTCAGCGAGCATCTGCTTGACGCTCTTAAGATCAGCGGCGAGATTGTCCAGAAAAATATCGCAGCTATCTCTGGTATGCTTTTTCCTCGAATAATGGCTGGACAGGAACCGATGTTTTTGTTGCATCAGGTCCATTACTTCAAGCCATTTTTGCATCTGTTTGGGCAGTTTAAGCATCCGCACAGTATGACCGGACGGAGCAGTATCGATTAGCAAAACATCCGAGGCTCGTTCTCGTATGAGCCTGGCGATTTCCAAGACGGCCATGACCTCATCCATACCCGGAAGTGACAAATCAAATAACTCAGCGATATCCTGCTTGGCGAAATAGGTTCCCCGGTCGGCAAGTTGCTTGATGACCGCTTCATTATTTTTTTTGAATTCGCCAGTCAGCCGCTTTGCTTCCAGCTCACAGGCGTAGAGATTGGCAGTCGCTCCATAAGGAACCATAGTAACGCGATCACCAATCGCCATCCCGAAGCTGTCGGACAAGGAATGAGCCGGGTCGGTTGATAGCAGCATAATTTTTTTGTCAGGATGGATTCGCGCGAGATACAATGCCGCGGTGGTCGCCATGGTTGTCTTACCGGTTCCGCCTTTGCCACCAAAAAAAATCAACCGGAGCTTTTCGTTCCGTAAGTATTCTGGCACGCTCTTGGTCATTAGCTTTGCTCCTTGATTATTTGGCCAATCGATAACGGTCTGCTCCACAGTTGATGTTCACGCTATATCCTTCTAATACAAATGCTTCAATTCCCAACCGTCCGACAAAACACCGCCGTTGTCTAATTTATATTCGCCACCCAATAATAATTATCCTGCACGCCCGGCAAACAAAAACAACCGCCCCGGCTCATTACCGTGCGGTTCTTCCCGTCCTGCAAGGGGCTGGCACTTATTTTTTCTCCAGTTTCATTTCATGATATTTATTCCTAAATGAACCATAATAGTTGTCCGCCGCACGGCGGCTTGTGCAGTTACTTTTGCCGCAAAAAAATGCAAGGGCGTGCCTCTGTGTGCGCCCTTAACAGAACAGCCGGTTCTTTTCGTGCTGTTTGCCAATATTTTGCAAATCGGCGTCAACGATGATTACCAGCGGCGCTTGCTGGCCTTTGAAGCGGTAGATACTGTCGAAACGAATTTCACCGGCGGTTTCAATCTGGTTGCCATTGTGGCCATATTTATCAACCGTTGTCGTCAAATGTTTATATACATCCGCTTGCGCCCAGTCGTAATTTCACGGATGATAGGTTATAATGTTCATATTAAGGTAAAAAAAGAGCGCGCTTATGAGCACATTGAGCAGCTCGATGATCTTTATTCAGTCCGACTTTAATAAATAAACAATGCTCTCAAGTAGAGGTTAATATGAAAAATTTATCGATATATCTGGACACCAGTGTAATCAATTTTCTTTTTGCAGGTTACAATGAAAAAATCAATATCACTACCCTGGCTCACCAAGTACCGGAATCAGTGGCTCTCATATACCGGAACGGTGGCTCATTTTGCTCCGGAATATCCAGGTACTAAGAGCTTGCTTGAGCACACAGTGTAATTGTTCATTGTTCTGTGCATTTGTCATAGCTTTTTCGTCGATATGTTTACGAAGCTCAGACTGCTTGTCAGATGCATTATTCGCGCGTTCGCTTTCAAGTTTATACATCGGCTACCGCATGGACATCTGAAACCCAAATTAAAAAAACGCTGCGGCCTAAGCCAAAGCGCTTTTTTGGTTTTTATATACTATCCGTAGCTCGCATTAATCCAAGTTAGCTTTAATCCAAGTTAGCTTTAATCCATAACTCAATCATCGCCAAAAATTTATCGGCATTATCTACCTGTGTAGCCGCATCGATCTTGGCAATCAAATAATAATCATCATAATCGCACTTCAATCGGGTCTGAAAGGCCGTTGCGAGCATTATGTTGTAAGCGGGGTCTATTTTTTTGGTAGCTACAAAATGTTTGTTGAACATTCCAATAATCGTAGAGTGTCGCTTTGAATCTAACTGGTACGGCGCTAATAACGCTCGCGTAGCGTGAAACATCGCGTAATATGCCCGGTTTGCGGCTTGGGCATATCTATCGCTTCCAAGATTCTCCTTAGCTACGCATAAATCCGCTTTGGCTTTTTCCAGACGATATTTCATCAAAGCCAAATACTCAAGCTGCATAATAAGTTTTTCCTTCGTTCTTGATATTAGCATAAAGCGGCAAATATTGTTTCCAGTGATTGAAAAATCCGGTATTTTGGGTCAACAATGATATCAGCACGCCATTACTAACTCCGATTCTTGAAGCTGAATCAGTCGCGATACGATCATAGTCGGCGATCTCATCTTTGGGGATATCAACTAAAACCATAATATCAATATCTGACCACTCATCGGCATCCCCCCTAGCTTGCGAACCAAAGACAATAATCTCGCGCAGCTTATCGCCGTATATAGTTTTTAGTTCTAAAGTCATCTTATCTATTAGCGATTGCAATATGTTCTCACTCATAACACTCTCCGAACTGATACAAATATTGTAGCACAAACAACCAGTTTATTCGTCATTTTCTTGTCATAATGTTGCGGCATATTCATTTAGCAAGAAATTTTATAAGCATCGGGGACAAACACTGTTTTATTCGCAGACGTTCCCGGAAAAGCTACTATAAAAACCGAGCCATTGCCCAGTTCGCTCTCCACCCGGATTGCACCACCCAAAGCATCGACTATCTGCCGGGTTATCGCCAGACCCAAGCCACTACCGGCAATTGCTTGCGAACGAGCTTTGTCTACGCGGTAAAAACGGTCGAAAATCCGCAGCATATCTTGCTCTGCCAACCCGGGACCATTATCCTTGACCCGTAGTATTATTTGCTCGTCCGCTACCGCCAGCGTCACTTCAATAATACTTTCAACTGCGGAGTACTTCATCGCGTTATCCACGAGATTGGTTACGACTTGCCTGAACAATTCCGGCTCAGTATCGATAACTATATCCGGCGTAACCGCCAGTGCCAGCTGTTGCTGTTTGCTTTTCCAGACATTGCTGCAACTGTTGGCCGCTTCAATGGCGACCTGAGCAATGTTTATCGGAACAAAGCTGATTTGGCTTTTCAACTCCTCACTCTCCAGCCGAGCCAATTTCAGGAGATTTTCGGTCAGCTTCGCCAGCCGTTCGCCGTCGGCATAGATATTTTTTGCAAGCAATTTGGCATCGGCCAAATTGTCGACATAATTGACGATTGTTTCGGCGTTGCCCAAAATTCCGGTCAGCGGCGTTTTCAACTCGTGCGACGCGTTTGAAGTAAACATTGCCTGGCGTTTTGCCATCATATCCAGATGTTCATTTTTGCGACTGATTTCGGCAATGTTGCTCTCAACCTTAGCAGCCAATTCGTTAAAACTGTTCTCCAACAACAAAAATTCGTCTTTGGTGGTTAAACTCAACCGGCTGGAATAATCTCCCGCGGCAATTCGTTGTGCAGCAACTGTGACGCTCTGCAAATTTCGCGCCATCCGTTTGGCGAACCAGTAGCCGCCGGCGACAAACAGCAGTATGGCAATCAGGCTGACCACAAGAAGTGATAAGATGTTTTTTTTGAATATCCCAACTTCAAAATGCATATCATAATGCAAAACCAGGACGGCGGTTATGTTGCCCTTGCCGTCTTTGACCAGTATACTGTTTTCAAGCTGCTCGGTGTCCATCAGATGCCATAAATTGATAATCCGAATAAACCTGACCCCGTTCTAACGCTGCAAGTGCCGCTTCGCTTACTTCGCCGATACCGTAATGGTTGTCCGTCACCAAGACGGTCCTGCCTTTGGTATCCGTTACTTCAATTCTTCCGCCGATTTGCGACGACATTATTTCCAATTCAGTTTTCAGCCACGCACTATCGTCATAATTTTCCAGATAGATTTTTTCAACTACGGTCATATCGGATTTTATTGTATCTTTCATGAACAAAAAAACTTCGAGATAAAAAAAGGACACCAGTAGCACCATCAAAAACATAAATAGCGCTAAAGATGAAATTGCGAAGTTTTTGAACACTCGTTTTTGCAATCCGATCATTTGCCCCCCGCTATCAACCGCCGCCCCGCATTTAACGTAAAACCATGTCGCCATTTTACTACTTTGATCCGTTTGCGTAAACATATTGTTGTGCCGCTTAAATCATTTACCGTTCCCTATTTGCCACTATAACCAAAAAAAAACGCGCGGCTCAGCGCCGCGCGGTTCTTCGTTTTCGTTATGAACCTTCCCTCGGTGGTGTTCTGATCAGAGTTAATACTCCATCAGAACATCCCGGGTACTTGATACGTCTCGACTTCATCAAGCCGGACGGTTATTCGTCCGAGCTTATGTTGTCTCCGGCAGGTGTCAGCGCTAAGGAAAAGTCCTGTTCCTACCAGAAGAAATTTACACTCAAATCCGCTGATAAATAGCTACTGTACGACCCAAGCTCTGACCAAAGCTGTGCATCGGCCGACCAGTTTTCACTTATTTTTCCTTGATAATTAATTCCCATCACAGCGTAATTGCTATCCTGGGTATTTCCACCAATCATGACTTGCTGATCCGGCGCTCCGCTGTATGTTACCGTCATCTGTGAATTATTACCGCCGATAACTCCTTTATATCCTAAAGAAACCAGCAATTGATGATCGTCGCCAAAGGCTTTTGTTATCGCTAGTCCTGCGCCGGCCGTGCTATAAGTATTCTGAAACGGCAGCGCAATTTGATCCAATACTCCTGCGCCATTTTCCTGATAAGAACTTTGATCGTACCAAACAACATCTGCGCTCAAATAAGGACTTAGTTGCCATTGACCAGCCTCGCGCAACTCATCAACCAAATTATACCGCACCACCGCATCCATACTGACAGTCTGGCTTCCATAACTGCTGTCGGCCTGCATTCCGAGATAGGGAATAGCGCGGGTAGCTGAATTGTTTTGTTTACCGTAATCCAGATAAATTCTTCCCGACAGCAAACCATCTGAATAACCAGCGTATGTTCCAATATTCATGCCAGGGCTTTGGGTCTGCGCTAACGTGGAAGATGTCTGATTATTAACGTAAACTAACGTCAACCCTGAACACCAATTGCTATTAAGTTCCTTATCTCCGCCGACAATAACTGCTGTAGCCTGACTGCTAAACCCAGGTAAATCGCCATCCGGATTCACCGTTCCCCAGCCTTTGCTCACATTCACCCACAGGCTTCCGGCGTCTGCACTTTCTTTGGTAAATACTGGAACATTAGCCAAATTTTGTGGCCCTGTCATTATTGGTTTTTTTGATTCTATCAATTTTCCCTGCAGCACCGCCTCCAGACGGCCATCAACAGCCGCCTGCACAGAAACATTACGTTGAATCATTGCCGCCTGATTCATCTGTGCGCCACCGTAAACTGCTGTTAGTTCGGAACTTGCTTGCATGGAACCAAGGCAATAAAGCCGATCCAGCTGCCGCTGTTGCGCTTGACCGTACGAATTATCAAAGATTGCTTGTACACAATCATAAGCTTTGCTCTGCCTTGCGCTCAAGTTTCCAAGATTGTTTGCCCGTACTAGCGTCATTCCAAGCGTTGTTCCTGTTTTGCTTCCGACCGCTGAAAGCATTCCTGTAAACGGCGCTTCAAGAAAATCACCCGTCAAAGAATTGGCGGTTATGACAGCGGTGTATATATATTCAGGACGATAGACGCTTCCCGGAACAGCCATAAAACTGCCACCCGCTACAGTAGCACTGCCGTTAACAATTATTCTACCATAATCACTACTGTTTGCAGCTACAGCAATCATTCCCGTGCTTTCCAGATTCCCTTGCACCGTCATTATTCCAGGTTCTCCGTAACTACCGGCTTGCACTACCGAATAATTGTATAAACTTCCTGAAATCGTGCCAGATCCGGCTACAATACCATTCTCTACGCTAAAAGCGTCCCCGGAAACACTACCGTCAATCTGCAAAATTCCGTCAGCAGCTACACTACTGCCGGAGTAGGTGTTTTTTCCCGTCAGTGCCAAAACCCCCGTTCCAGATTTCAACAATCCAACCGGCAAATCCATTAAGCAATTTTTTATTACTTTTTCGTTATATTCATCAATATATTCTTGCCCCGTTGTAATCCCCTTCAATTGATCGCCTTGTTGATAATAACGATAGATTGCTTGCAAATCAGCATACTGCGGATCTGTTTGCTCAGCGAGCAAACCAGCCCTTTTTTCAGCAATATCATTGCTCCAGACACTGCTATATCCCTGCGTATCTATTTTGAATAATGCCTGATTCTTTCTATATTCTGAAGCCGCACTAAAGTTGGCATTATCCATGCGCCGAGCATTAAGTATTGCCGGGCCACGCACTGCAGCAGCGGTATCAAGCAGCCCTTGTCCAAACAGCATTTCGCGCGGCACATTATCATACACAGTCTGTTGAAAACTTAAAAACTCAGCCAGAGTTATCCCCGGCCATAGAGAACTTTCCCACGTCGCTTTTTTATCATAAAAAATCTTCGTAAGATTTTCATTTACTACCGCCTGATCTGGTTTATCGCCAAAATAGTACAGATTAAGGCTAATCACGGGCTGTACTTGCCCGGACGGATAATCAGTTTGTAACGTTAGCGAATATTCCGGCAGAGAAAAACTCTTGTTAGCGCTTGATAAAATAGTATCTACTATTTGTTTTCCATTCATATATGGAAATGCCTGTTGAATCAAGCCCGCCGTAGCCGTGACGTGTGGCGCCGAAAAAGATGTTCCGGTCGCTATACCATAGGTATCGCCGGCAGCAACCGTTGAATTTATATCCCAACCCGGGGCAGCGACCGTATTTTCTTCTACATATTTTGCCAAATCACTAAATACTCCCAGAAAACACCAATTTGCCGAATTAGCCTCCTTGTTAAAATTTGCAGGATCAATCATTGTCGCTACAAGAAAATTTTCAACAGTGCTCGGAACGATGTAGGGTAACAATGCAAAAGCATGCGCAGAGGTATGTCCGCTATTTCCCGCTGCAAAAACCAATACTTTATCATACTCGTTTATGCTTTTATCAAAAATTGATACATTTATATCCTGGCTTTTATAATATTGCAAAAGATCGTTCTTATCCGCCCCTTCCCATTCCATATATAACGAACCGGGACCAGCAATACCCCAACTGTTATTTATTATTTTTACATTGTCCAGCTTATTAAAGGCGTCATATGTTGTTCGAAAAGTTTTAACAAATTCCCCTGTTTTCTTGTATAATTCCACGTCAAACCAGCATCCGGATATTATATTGGCATCAAAAGCAACACCCATCATACCAATATTATTCCTGGCTGCCGCCATAACGCCAGCCACCCGTGTGCCATGTCCCAGTTGCTGCCAGTCATAACTCTCCGGAACAGATAAAAAACTATATGAATTAGTTTTATCTACAAACTCAGGATGTGAAAATTTTATGCTCAAATCACAAATTCCCAGACATATTCCTTGTCCGGTATAACCAAGCTCATAAGCCTTGGCTGCATTTATTATGTCCAAACCCGTACTTGCCTG
Organism: Bacillota bacterium; assembly: GCA_037129925.1. Lineage (GTDB taxonomy): Bacteria > Bacillota > Negativicutes > JBAXTZ01 > JBAXTZ01 > JBAXTZ01. The sequence continues at coordinate 1,626 of JBAXTZ010000052.1, read as the reverse complement.
ATATTCAGCAGTATTGAAATCAGTTGCAGCAGCCTCTTTGAACTGAGCCGTACTGAATATAAGATACAAAATGACAAAAAACAGTTTGTAAGTCTGTCTGGTTCGAATATTTATATCCACCAACCCGCTCCATTTTATTCAATCAATTTTACTGATTCCAAATAATTTGTTCCGTTTTTGCAGCCGGGTGACCAGGTAAAAACTTCTTTCTATCCATATATTCGCCACAAATAGAAATAATCCTGCACAGTGCAACAACAAAAAAGCAACAAGCGCCGCCACCCAACCCCAAAAATCGCTATACGCACAAAAAAACCGCCTAGGTCGCATTTACTGCGCCGTGCGGTATTCTTCGTTGCCCTCCGGTGCTACCTTGTCCAGAGCCGAAGCCCTAGGCAAGATATACGCTTGAGGTTCTTGATACGTCTCGTTCTCATCAAGCCGGACGGTTGTTCGTCCGAACTTATGTTGTCTCCGGCAGGTGCTCCCCTGTCCGGTTCTACTCACTGCTCACTTTGCTCGCTCGTGGTTACAGTGGTTGCATGACCTTCGTTGCCGCAGTCACTGCTTAGTGCGATCTGCTCTACTTTATAGTGATTATTACTTGCCATCACTATCTGTTCCGAAAGCCTGACCGGTTTTACTTCCGGCCGGATACTAATCTTTATCGCTTCTACGCTTTCACGCAGCATCAGTATCCGATGATTCGCTCGTATCTTCGTATCCGGCACTGCCAGCTTGCGCTAACCGCCTTCGATACGCTCGTCTTGTGCTACCGGTGAGTGTCTTAGCTCTCATCTCGGCGCTACTCTCTGCTACAGCTTTGCCTCTCACTGTAACCAGGGTCAGACTCAGTCCCCTGCGGCTCTTCTGCGATCGCTTACCTCGCAGCGCTCATTCAACTGTTGGCTATGTCAGCCACCAACTCGTCATTCCAGGGCGTTAATCTCTGTCTAGGGTATAGGGTATCAAATCCTAATCCCGAAGATGATTGTCGCAACACTCTTATTCCACACAACCCGACCGTTTGCACAGCCCAGCTTTTTCTGTAGAACCAAGGCGCACGCCGCTCTCGCAGTCCGTGTCAGCCTTCGACGTTACTATCTCAAGTCTCGTCGGTGTTGCCGCCTCACTTTGTTTCGTAAACTTACGTTTACTCAGCCGAGGTCTTTACCTGCCTCTTCGGTTATCAGTCAGCTGTTTACGGTGCCAGGTGTTTCCACTGTCAACTGTAAACTGTCCACTGTCAACTGTAAACTGTCCACTGTCAACTGAAGGGCGGCTCCCTTTCCCCGATGCTCACTCGCTGCTATTTGTTCACGAGCGCTCTTGCTATTCGGCGCCGATGCTTCGGTCGTCTTATATTGATGAACTAACTTCTATTCACCAACAGCAGTTGCGGGGCGGATACTTCCAGCGAACAGCTCACAAACACAAGGTTTATAAGGCTTCAACCCGCTGGTCGACCACTGGAGTTTTGAGCCGTTTTGCGACCTGCTCTCTAGCGGTGAGGCGAATTATACTCGACCAGGCCGGATCCGTCAAGCACTATTTTCAAAGTTTTTTGTGAGTGTGAATTGCAAGTTTAATTGTCCACGTCAAGCGTAATGTTTTAGTGAGTCCGCC
>JBAXTZ010000051.1:0-19177 GCA_037129925.1 Bacillota bacterium | reverse complement strand
TCATAGTGCATATCCCCTTTCAAATTCTTACATATATTATTCACTGAAAGCTTAATCATTTCAATGATTTCTTACCGTACACTAAAAAAAGCTTCTGAGCGGAAGCTTTTTCTATTCAAGTCTACAGCCCCGTCTCAGCATGAATGTATTTGCGAGCTTTTATCGCGTATTCCAGCGGGTTGGCTTTGAGCGGGTCTTGTTCGGCTTCAACCAGCATCCAGCCGCCGTAATTGTTTTCCGACAAAATTTCGAAAATAGCCGGGAAATCGACACAGCCATCACCGGGTACGGTGAATACGCCGGCAATAACCCCTTGCAGAAAGCTCATTTTTTCGGACTTAGCCTGCGCTAACATAGCAGCGCGAATATCTTTCAAGTGAACATGTTTTACCCGCTTGATATGTTTCTTCAACACTTCCGTCGGATTTTCACCGGAAAAATAGAAGTGACCGCTATCAAATAACAAAAATACTTTCTCCGGGTCAGTGTTGGCCATAAGTCGGTCAACTTCAGCGGCAGTCTGCACACCAGTTCCCATGTGATGATGGAAAGTAACCGTTATCCCGCGTAGCGCTGCCACATCGGCCAGAAGATTTAAACCCTCGCAAAGTCTTGTCCATTCTTCATCGGAAAAGACCGGCTTGTTGTCAAATATCGGCGTGTTCATTTGACCTTGTATGCTATGGCTTTGCTCAGAAATTCCGACACGAGTGGCGCCCATCGCTGCTAGGAAATCAACGTGTTTGATAAATTCCGCTTCAACTTCGGCATAAGGCTTCGTTGCCAAGAAAGAAGAAAACCAGGCATTGCATATCTGTAATCCGCGCAACTCTAACGCCGCTTTCAAAACCTGAGTATCCCGAGGGTATTTACTGCCAACTTCGCAACCCGCAAAACCAGCCAGCGCCATTTCACTGACACATTGTTCAAAAGAAGTATTACCGCCTAATAGATGCGGTACATCGTCATTCGTCCAGGCAATTGGCGCAATTCCCAACTTCACTTCGTTTTTTGTAAACATTTTTCCTCCAAAATTATTTCTTTCTCTCACTAATCCCAAACCCTATTCCCTATTCCCTATTCCCTATCCCCTACGTCTACCCTTGCACTTTTACCGGTTTTCCGGTGCGTACCGATTCGGTAGCGGCAATGGCAATCAATACCGGCTTTAGCCCGTCCATACCGCAAACCGGTGTCGGGGTGTCGTTAATTACCGCATCAAAAAACTCGCGCATTTCATTGGCAAAGGAGTCCATGTAGCGTTCCAAAAAGAAATATTTCGGTTTTTCGGCGGTAACCCCGTCGTTATCGCTCACTACCAGCGTCGAAAGCGTGTCGTTTTCGGTATGAATACCGGCCTTTGTTCCTAGCACTTCAATGCGTTGATCGTAACCATAAATCGCCTTGCGGCAGTTGTCAATCACGCCGATTGCACCGTTGGCAAATTTCAATGAGACTAACGCGGTATCGATGTCCCCGGCTTCGCCGATTGCCGGATCAACGGTACAAGCGGCGTTAGCATACACTTCAACTACTTCGCTGCCCGTCAAATAGCGTGCCATATCAAAATCATGAATAGTCATGTCAAAAAACATGCCGCCGGAAACTTTTACGTATTCCACCGGGGGGGGAGCCGGGTCGCGTGAAGTAATTTTCACGATTTGCAGTTCACCGACGCGACCATCGACAATCGCCTGACGCGCAGCCCGAAAATTATGGTCAAACCGGCGATTAAAACCAATCTGAAATTTTACTTTGGCTACTTCTACGGCTTTTAACACTGCTTGGATACGATCGACATCATAATCAATCGGCTTTTCACAGAAAATGTGTTTTCCGGCGTTAGCCGCTTCGATACTGATCGGAGCGTGGGTATTCGTCGAAGAACAAATTATTACTGCTTCAATAGTCGGGTCGTTGATGATTTGTTTGTAGTCGGTATAGGCAGCTTCGATACCCAAGCCCTTCGCCCATTCCCGTTGACCGTCGATGAACGGATCAGCAACTGCTTTCACGACAACGTTCGGGAAATTCTTGACAATGTTCTCGGTGTGCAACTTGCCGATTCGTCCAGTGCCGATGATTCCAATAACTAATTTCTTGCTCATGATTTTCTCCTACATCATATTTATTTTGTTGATAAATTTTATTGGTCTAACCAAATCAATACTTGCGCGCCTTTGCCAATCCGGCTTTCATTTCGCCACTAGCGGCTAAGACCGAACTTTTGGCATTGCATTCCGGCACCCCGACATGCCACCAAGCACCATAGCCATCAGTCATGGTTTTTGGCAATACTTTGATGTCAATCAATGTAGACCGGGTTTGTTTTTTTGCGTCAATCAACGCTGCGCGTAACTCCTCAACATTGTTGGCTCGATAGGCAATCACGCCCATGCCTTCGGCGATTTTCGCATAGTCCGTCGGAATATATTCGCCGTCCATCCGGCCGCTTCGCTCGTTACGATAGCGGAACTCGGTGCCGAAACTGCCAATGCCCATCGCACATTGTAAATTGTTGATACAGCCAAAACCCCAGTTGTCAAATAACAGCACGTTGATCTTGGCATTTTCTTGCAGTGACGTAAATAATTCTGAGGCAGCCATCTGAAAACTGCCATCACCGACAAAGGTATATACTTCCTGATTTGGCCCGGCGGCTAATTTCGCACCGAACGCGCCATTGACCTCATAGCCCATTGTTGAAAATCCGTACTCCATATGATAAGTGCTCGGCTGTTCGCTTCGCCACACTCGCTGTAAATCACCCGGCAAACTTCCGGAGGAGCCAACCGCGACATCCTCGGGGTTCAACATTTCGGCGATCACCCCAATGGCTTCGGTCTGCGCAAAGCCATTTTCACATTTCAGCGAATATAACCGCTGTAATTCGGTTTCCCAGGCTGCCTGAACTGCTTCAATTTCACCGCTATAAGCTGCGCGATAGTTTTTGTCCATAAGCGCGGCACTTAATTCGCGCAATGCCATTCGGGCATCAGCGTCGATATTTACGGAAGCATCTAATTTATGCCCGTCATAACTGTTCACATTTATTGTAACAAACTGCACCGCCGGATTGGCAAACAGCGATTTCGAAGCGGTCGTAAAATCAGAGAATCGTGTGCCAATACCAATGACCACATCGGCGTTTTTAGCAATTGCGTTCGCCGCGGCGTTTCCGGTTACGCCGATACCGCCAAGATTATATGGGTGTTTCCAACTGACCGCGCTTTTTCCGGCTTGAGTTTCGCCAAAGGGAATGTTGAATTTTTCCGAAAACTCACCCAGCTCCACGCCGGCTTCGGAATAAAGCACTCCACCGCCGCAGACTATTAATGGCTTCTTAGCATTAGCAATGATTTCAGTAGCTGCCGCAATTGCCCGCGCCGTCGGCATCCGCCGGTCAATATTCCACACACGCCGGCGGAAAAATTCTTCCGGATAATCATAGCTCATGGCTTGAACGTCCTGCGGAATTGCCACGGTAACCGCGCCGGTCGCAGCCGGATCGGTCAGCACCCTGAGCCCGTTCAACATCGCCGTCATCAGCTGTTCCGGTCGCTCCACGCGATCCCAATACTTTGATACCGGCTTAAAAGCATCGTTGCAGGTAATCGCGGCGCTATGCGGGTTTTCCAATTGCTGTAACACCGGATCAGGCTGACGGCTGGCAAAAGCGTCAGCCGGCAGCAACAGCAGGGGAATCCGATTGACTGACGCACAAGCGGCTGCAGTAACCATATTCATCGCCCCTGGACCGATACTCGACGTACAGGCAATTATTTTCCGTCGCCGCGACTGTTTGGCAAACGCCATTGCCGCGAGCGCCATTCCTTGCTCATTCCGCCCCTGATAAAACCGGATATCGCCACGATAAGCTTCGAGCGCTTCACCCAAACCAACTACGCAACCATGTCCAAATATCCCGAATACCCCGTGTACAAACTTAGTTTCAACACCATCAAATTCCACATACTGGTTGTCCAAAAATCGCAGCAACGCCTGCGCCATTGTCATTATCATAAAATTCTCCTCTTAGCAATCGTAGGGCCAAATCTTGGCATCTTTAGCTAGTACCCAAGTATGTTCATTCACAAACGTTGGAGTAATATACGGATTGCCGTCCAAATGGCGTATCGCCCAAATGTAATACATCGCGTACCCGGGTGCCGTGGTCTGCGGATGGGTCTCGCCGCGAACAATTTTCACGGTGTCGTTATTGCGGAGTTTGACCACATCTTCGCTAAGTTCGCAAAAACCATAACCATTTTCCGGCAGAAATTTATAGAAATAAATTTCCGGTTGCGGATGATGATGCGGCGGGTAGCTCGACCATTTTCCCGGAAAATCAATTACCTCGCCAATAACCAAATTAGAGTATGGTGCATTGCTGTAATCAAATACCGTCCGCACAATCCGCGTAGAAGTCTCGCGCATCAATCCCTGCCCGCGTTTTTCCGAAGCGCATTCCTGCGGCGTGTACAGCTTCGCAGTAAAATCGGCAGCATTTTCAGCGCGGGTCACGTTAACTTCGCTGTTAGCGCCCACACCGGTCACTGTAACCGTGACGTTTTTTGGAACATGTAGCACCCATGGTTCACAATCAAAACAGTTTTCCCGGCTAATCGTTTGTGTTTTTCCATCCCATGTCAATCGTACTTCGCCGCTTATTAGTAAATAGGCTTTTTCCAATTGACTGTCATCGGAGTAGCTCATCCCGGTCGCCAGTCGCAGTATTCCAAAATCCATCATCGTGTTATTAGTTTTCTCTGCAACGGTAGTTATCGCATTATAGCCGTATTGAAACGGTTCATGCTGTCGGATACGTTTCATCGTTTCCCCTTTTTCATCGCTGTAATCAGCGGCATTTCTACGCCGGATAAAAACCGCACCATGGCTCCACCGGCGGTGCAGACATAGTTTATTTTGTTAATATCAATGAATTTTTGCGCCGCCGAAACCGTATCGCCGCCGCCAATAACCGAATAGCCCTTGGCATCAGCAATGGCTTTCCAAATTTCCCGGGTACCGCTTTCAAACAACGGATTCTCATAAATTCCGGCCGGACCATTTACAAATATTGTACCGGCGGTCTGTAACTCTGCTTGAAATATTGCGATAGTACGACCGCCCATATCAACAAACAACTCATTCACCGGCAAATCATTAATGGCGATTTCAACACGCTGACCATTTTTTTCATAAGCCAAATCCTGCGGGAATATTATCCGGTCGCCAAAGCGCGCGAGATAGTCTTTGGCAGCCGGGATAAACACATCTAGCGAACGGTCGCTGATAAATTTGGCATTCTTTACACCCAAGTCATAGCCGCTCGCCATTAACATGATGTTTCCGGTCACGCCACAGGTCAAAATTTTATCGGCGCTACCATTTTCCAATACCTGCTTCATCATCCCAAAGGCATCGCTGATTTTTAAGCCACCGAGCACGAATACCGCCGGACGTTCCGGACATTGCATCACCTTGGTAAGCGCGGTGATTTCCTGCATCATCAACACCCCGCCGCAAGTTGGCAGCACTTCTTGGAAAGCAACCATCGATGGTGCGTTGCGATGGGCGGCTGCAAAAGCATCGTTAACATACACATCAAACAACGGCGCAAGTTTACGAACCAGCCAGGTTTTGGTCATTTCGGCTGCTGTAAGTTTTACGGATTCCTCAAACGCCGAAACTTCCTCGGTTAAATAGCGTAAATTTCCCAAAAAGATTATCTCACCCAGCCGCAAAGCTTGAACCGCAGCCAATGCCGCCGGTCCGCAGACATCGTCGATATAGGTTACCGGACGCCCCAGCTTCAATGCCAATTTCTCGGCATGCTCATTCATCGCAATGAGATTATGATAGTCGAGAGTATCACCCTGATGGGCGATAATCGCAATAGCGCAATTCTGCCCCAGTAAATATTCCAACGTCGGCAGGCTCTTACTAATTCGATTCTCACTGGCAATTTTCCCGGTTGCGGCATCAATTGGCGAATTAACGTCCAGGCGCAGCAAGATTTTCTTGCCGCGCAGAGCCATTTCGCTCATTAAGGTTATACCTGTTTCGACTATTGCTTCCATTTACCTAACCCCAAGTATTTATTCGTTTCAGCAACACCGCAATCGCGGCGATCCTGCATTCCCATTAAAGCGCGGATACCATCAATTGTCTCCGGTATGGTAACAGCCTCCTGAGGGATATTGATTGCAAACATGATGTCGTCGCCGCTGTTGACAATCGTGTCGTCCCAAACCGCAATCTCATACATATCGCCGCGTGGGTTTCCCAAATCACGGGCATAACGGAACAGCGAGGCATTTCCCAGGAAGCCGTCGTCGATTTTCACGATGCGGATCCGGTCATGTTTGGCGAAGGCTTCGAGAACTTGTTCTTTGCCGATTTTTTGCTTGGGGGTAGCTAGTACGGTAATAATGTGACCGTGGGTAATCGGCGTGTGTACCAAAATACCGGTAGCGCTGACATGCGGCATTATCGTCATCAAATCCAACGCCTGATGGCTGGGCGCTTTATCTACCTGCAAAGCGTTGGTCAGACCGCGATGATAATCGCCGGGATCAGCCACCCGCCGGATTATCGTGATGGCAACTTTCTCGATACCGAATACCCGGTCCAGACAATCAACCGCCCGAATCAAGCCGGTGGTGTTGCAAGATGTAAGCTTTAAGAAATCTGCGCCAATTCCACTTTCAAAATTGGCATAACCATGAAAAAACACATCCGCGACCGAATTCTGCTCACCGCCTTGAAAAATCGCCTTTTTGCCATACTTGCTATACAACTCTTTATTTTTCGCGCCGACACCGGCCGATGTAGCGTCTAACAAAACATCGCATTGCTGTACCAATTCCTCCAACGAACCGCTGACCGGGATATTTAATGCATCAAATTGCGGCTTATTCGCTGGAACAGCCAAAAACAAATTGTATGGCATCCCCTTTTCTTTTAACGCCCGCACTGCCAATGTCGGCGAAACATCTGCCACCCCGACCAACTGCATATCACCCTGGCGGGCTACACCATCGGCCAACCGTTGACCGATTACACCAAATCCGACCACTCCTACTTTAACCATAACAACCTCCACCTAATATTATTCTTAATAATTTTTGAACATAGCCGACGCTATATGGTCGCCTGGACTTCGTGTCCAAGTTCAAGAACCGGATGACCATTTTCAAGATTTTTCTCAATGGTTTCCAGTGAAACGCCTTTAGTTTCCGGAACATAGAATTTTGTGAATAAAATTACCACTAAGCACATTCCACCGTACAGCCAAAATGCTGCAGCGATACCAAATACGCTCAGTATCGGCAGAAACGTCATCGATACGACGAAGTTTGCCAACCACTGAATACCCGACACAAAACTCATACCAATACTACGGATTTTCAATGGATATATTTCGGAAATTATAAGCCAAAATAATGACCCGATACTGACCGCGTAACCAGCGATATAAGTTACCATAAGTACTACGGACATGACTTTGGACAATTCCGACACTTGCGCGTCAGCGTTATACGATAGATAGCCCAGAATCATCAGGCTAGCGAAGGCTACCAGCATACCGTTTAGCATCAATTTTTTTCGTCCCCAGCGGTCAACAGTGAACATCACGAATATCGTCGCGAAGAAATTTACCAAACCCATGCCAAAAGTTGCAAGTATTTCAGCGCTGGCACCCGATAAGCCAACATTTTTGAAAATATACGGCCCGTAATACATCACCGTATTAATACCGACAAACTGCTGGAGAATACCCAATGCCAAACCAATTATCAACACCGGTCGAGCAGTTTTGGAGAACAATTCTCTGTAGCCGCCGTGTTGAATTTTGAAACTCTCTTCAATTTCTTGAATCTCTGGTTGAACGCGATCAGCATCGCGAATTTTTCCGAGAATCGCCACCGCTTGGGCTTTGCGACATTTCATCATTAACCAACGCGGTGAGTCCGGTAGAAAAAATGCACCCAGCAACAATATCAACGCCGGAATGATCGCAACTCCCAGCATCATTCGCCAATTACCGCTTTGAGTGAAATAATAATCCGAAAGAAACGAAATGGCTTGGGCGCCGGTGATCGCGACACCGTTTAGCATTACCATCGTTCCGCGTTTCTCGGGCACCGATATTTCGGCAATGTACAATGGCACGGTATATGACGCTATACCGATGGCGACACCTAATATGAATCGTCCTACAGTTAGTACCTCGGTATTATTAGCAAACGCACACATCAAAGTGCCGACGATGAAAGTGAGCGAGCAATAGATTAACGTCATTCTCCGCCCGAATTTGTTTGTCAGTACCCCGCTGGTAATACAGCCAAAGAAAGCTCCGAGTACTGTTGCGCTTACAATCATACTTATTTGCAGAACTGTCGGTTTAAAAGCTCCTTCAATAAACGATAGTGCACCTGAGATTACGCCAGTATCAAAGCCAAACAGGAACCCGCCGACAGCCGCCATGCCCGCAACGAACCACATGAATTTTCGCACCTTGGCATCTTTGATTGAATAATTGTTGCTCCCGCCTTTGACAACCCTTATTTCCGCCATTTTGTTTCCTCCGCGGTAAAACCGCATCAAATTTTTATCTTCCGATATTTTTCAACGCCCGGTCGGAATCCAGTACTAAGTGTGCTGCTCCTAACAATCCGGATTTGCGACCCAACACAGCCGCTTTTATATCAACTGGAAACGGCAATATTTTGCTGATTTCACAGTTCATAAACTTGATTCCGTCTCTGCCGACGATTGGCATTTCTCCGCCTAATACAATCAATTGCGGACTGAGCACCGACGCGATCGCTGCGATGACATAGGCCCAATTGCGCAAAATGTCTTCCCAAAACATCCGGGCATTATTGTCGGTTTCGGCCAAATTTCGCAGTTGCCGCAATAAACTCGAGTTGTCTTCCGGGATTACCGGCAACAGCGCTTTTAATTTTTTATCACAATAAAAGCGTTTGCGAATGGTGCGTGCCGAGTAATTACCTTCTAGGATGCCGCCATGCCCAATCACGGCATTCTCGCGCTTACCAAACATCAGGTAACCAATTTCACCGGCCATCTCGCCAAATCCCCGGAACAACCGCCCTTCAATGATAATTCCGGCGCCGATACCGCTGGCGACGTTGATGTAGACCAGGTTGTCAACCGAGCGGCCAATACCAGCATTGTGTTCGCCCAATGCCATCAGGTTAGAATCGTTTTCCACGAAAATCGGTAACTCAATTCGCTTCTGTAACTCGTCGACAATGCTCAGACCTTGCCAACCTTTTACCGGACTAAACAATACTTTGCCGTCACTTGTGCGAATGGCTCCAGGTAAGCCAAATCCCAATCCCAAATAACGCGACACCCGTCGGCGATTTATTTCAATAAAGGCATTTACGTTGCGACAGATTTCATCCAACAACTCAACGCCCTGCAACTCATCATCGATCAAGGCAAACGACTCCATTTTGGTAGCGCCGGCAAAATCCATGATCGACATTTCCAAACCGTAGCTGTTGTAAATCACTCCGACAATACCACCACCGCGAGGATTGAGCTTCAACATCGTCGGTTTGCGACCACCGGTAGAATCACCGGAGCCGGTTTCGATTAGCCAATCTTCTCCAATCAACTCATCCACCAGCGATGAAACTGCCGGCTTACTCAAATTCAACTCGCGCGCCAACATCGCCCGCGACAATTCCCGCTCTGCCCGCACCGCACGGATGATGCTGCTACGATTGAGCTGCCTGAGCAACGAAGAATTTGCCGTAACGTTATTGTTCATCAGCGCCTCCTATGTTAGTTTGTAATCTTTATTAACTAAGTTTTTTAAAAAAAATTGTTGCGCCAAAAACAACTTCAACCAATAGATTATTCTATAGTTTTACCATCGGGCAAATTATATAAAACTTTAACGGAATAATCAACACATTTTTTTATGTTCTTTCATTTTTTTGAAAATCAAAAAGCAATTCCACTGCGAAACAATGTCGCAGTGGAATTGCTTTTAGTTATTCTCATTGTGCCAATTCGAAGATTTCCCGCGCGTACAGCTGCGCGGTCTTTATGTAGCCATTGGCAATATCCAACCGCTCATCAACACCGCCGTTCCTGCCCTGACTGGGCGTTACCGGATTGGCAAGAGCGCCGCCGAAGCCGACGACGTTCGGTATTGCCAGCGCGTACATTCCCGGCAACAGCGCAATCGGTTTGAGCTTATTCTTGGTGAAGGTGTTATAGGTCGTTACCATCAACTCGAGATTTTTGTCAGTCGGGCTTATATAGTTGCCCGGATAAGTGCCGGTGATGGCAAAACCAAATTGCGGCGGCGCTTCCTGTTGCAAATATGCCGCGCAATCGCTATATTGACCACTCCCGTAATCAGTACCGAAAATTATCCGCACCCGCTTGTTGAGTTTCAAATTGCTACTTTTGATCGCCTCCAACGCCCACAGCGCCGAGTATGCCGGACCTTTGCAACCATAGGCGCCCACACCAAAGATATAGCTGTCTGCCAGCACCCCGCCATAGGGATTGACCGTCCAGCCGGGTGCTACCGGCGGCGTATCCAAGTGACAGAGTACCGCGATATAATCGCTGCCGCTACCATATTCGGCGTAACCGACAATATTGTCAATGTTTTTAACAACAAAGCCCATCTTGGAGGCTTGGTCGAGCGTGTATTCCAGTGTCGTTGGCGCATCAGTCTGCTGAATCGCACCCTGTAATGTAGTAATCATCGCGTTTTGGTTATTGTTGATAAATTTGTCCAGCGCCTGATACTGCGCGTCATGAACCCCACCCGTCGAACTTAAACAAAACCAAGCAATTATTGCCGCCCAAATCATAACTTCCTCCTCGTTTTCCATATGCGTTGCGACATAACGACCAATACGCTTAGCAAGCCACTTCGAGCTTGCCTTTGCCGCTCACAATCAGCACCATCGTCTTTACAATCCTGCCGTTGTTGTATTTCTCGATATAGGCGGCACGATAGCTGTCTGCCTGAATTTTCGCCTCAGCCGCTACTCTGTCGAATTCTTTCAGGGTTTTCTTCTTGAGATATTTCAGTTCGATTATCCACTCGTAGTTCGCGCTGCCGGGGTACGCCGGGTTTTCTTGCAACAATATATCCGCGTAGCCGTTGCCCAGTTCGCGTTCGCTGTCCACGAGAAAATCACCGCCATACAGCACCGCCAAGAGCGCCATCTTGATATGTTTTTCATCGAGTTGAATCAAGTCGCGAAACGATAGCATCTGCACCAGCATTTTTCCGAAAACTGCGATAAACTCACCGGCATCGCCGTCCAATCGCATCTTCTCGAGCGCTGGCGCAATGATGTCCGTACGCAGAATTTTGGTTTCGCCACGCAGCCGTTCACCAAAATTTTCCCAAAACAACGACTTTATCGCGTAGTTTGGTATTCCCAAGACAACACTTCCGGGTCCGGCAGTATGGATGGTCAACAATCCCAAATAGTATAGCAACGACCAATAGTTTTCTGTGTTTTCGAAAATCGTATGCAAATCAAACCGATCAACCAACCGCGTCCGCACTGTTCCGCCACTTGCGATTAGCTGTAAACTTTCATAGGCATCAAATTTCCGCGCCAGCATCTCGGTCTTGCGATAATCGGTCACGACATTGCGGTCGAGAATATATTGCGGATAGCGGCCATTTTTGCGCACCGCTTCGAGAAAGTAAATCGCCATGTTCGTGTTATATACTCGTTCTGTCGCCAGCGAACTAAACTTGTAACCATTGAAATAGGTGCGCAAGTCCTCTTGCAGCTTTGTTAATTTCATGTCCGGCGGGCAGACCTCACGTGCCAATTCTTCAACTTCGGCATCAGTCAAACCAAGCATCGCGTTTAACTGCGGTTCTAGCGTCAAATTGGCGGTAATATTAAAGCCGCTGGTCAAATCGTCAAGCATCACCGGACTGACGCCGGTCATAAACAATCGTTCAATACTCGACGAAGTACCGTCTTTGATCGCTTTATAGAAGGATTTTACATAACCCTCGCCACTAATCAATTCATAATACATTTCTTTGTCGTCGCTTGCGATTAACTCATTGGCGAAATTATCGTATTCATCAATAATCAAATAGATTTTTTTGTCATTTGACCGCGCCAAGTCGATGCACGCTCGCAGCGTACGAATTGCCGGCAACCGTCCCGGGCGCAATCCGTCGGTGTAGCGTTCAAAAAAATCATTTGCGCCGTCCTGAACAGCGCCGTCAAAATCATCCACAATAACTTCTTTGCCTTTATCGGTCGCGATACCGGAAAAGTTCAAACGTAGCACCATAAAACTGTTCTTCAAAACCGTCGGTTGTTTTCCGATATACAAATCACCAAACAGCGCGGCAAACTTATCCGCCTTGTTAATATCATAATAGTTTTCCAGAACCGACAGCCACAGCGTCTTGCCAAACCGGCGCGGACGGATAAAAAACTGAAACTTTGGTTGTTGTTCCAGCTCCGTGATATATTTGGTCTTATCAACAAATACCGACTGCTCGGTGCGAATCAATTCAAAATTCGTTTCGCCATAAGGAAATCTGCGCATTTTGTTCTCCTTGCATGTTGGACATAGTTAGCATAGTAGTCGGAGTTAGCATAGTAGCCAAGTTATCAAGTTGTCAATACGATTTTACCACATCGCCAATTGTCTTACCAATTTACGATTTAAACCCTGTTGCTCTCTTGCAGCAATAGCCGTTCTACCTAATGCACTGGAGAACCCGGGCGCACACAAGGCGCGCCCCTACCGCGTAATCCCTTTTCTGAACACGCTCAAATATATTGCTGCCAAAACTACCGCACCAGCGCAATACATCAAGATGCCGTTCCCGGCGCCAAACTTCCAGCACACCCCGAGCAGTACCGGACCCAAGCCGCCTTTGAGGGCAAAGAGAATGCCGCAGACGTTGTTCATATTATTGTTGCCCATCTGTTTGGTTACATAGGAGTGCAAAAACATTTCGGTAATAAGCCCGCCGTTGATGCTGATACCTAACCCGAATATCACGCTGGCGAGGATAATCCCGCCGAGTGTTCCGGTCAGCAGTAGCACCACCGTCGCCGTCAGGTACAAGCCCATACCGATTAAGATGCAGCCGTACAATGGCAACCGGCGGCTCAAGTTGAGCGCCAGCGGTTTGGAAAAATACGAACAGCACAAGAACACGATGAACGAGGCATAACCGATATAGTCGCTGTCTAATTGCAGATTTTTTACCACCACCGGCACCATATAACTGTTAAAACCGTCCAAAAAGTACAGCGGGAAAAACACCAGCGCCAGATAGAACAACATTCGCGGTTCCTTCAGCACGATAAAAAAGGCCTGAATGGTACTGACTTTGTCATGCTCGGTCGCTTCAAAGCGGCTATTTTTTGTAAGCAGACAGACTGCCAGCAGCAATATTACGGCAATCACTGCGCTACACAAGAACGTCGCCTGCAACGTGCTGTAAGTCGCAACCAGTGTACCAATCGTAATACCGCACAGTCCGCCGGCGAAGCGCCCGGTCGTTCGTTCGGCGCTGCCGATTTTGCGCTGATGCGGGTCTTGCTCACAGACGACAAAGGCTTTTAGCGCATTAACCTGTACAGCGAACGCCGCACCGTTGAACACCCGGCCCAGCAGAAACAGCGGCAGACTGACCGCGCCCCAAGTCATAATACAGCCGATAATCATCAGCACCACGCCGACAATCATCTGCGGTTTCCAGCCCCAGCGGTCCATGTAGCCGGCGAGAAACAAATTCAACGTGACCACCGACAGCATTTCGACCGCGAACGGCAGCGCCATGACCAGTTCTTTAGGGATTGCCAGTCCGGTTTGATCAAACTGGCCAATCCGCGATGCGCAGTACAGCAACGACATGCTGACCGCCATGTAAGTCAAAAACGACAGTAAGCGGACAATCGACAGGTTGTCCGACAGCGGCTGCCCGATTTCTCGCGAGCGCTTCCAAGCGCCGAGCAACTGGTTGAGCTCGACGATAATCAAGTGGAAAGTGACCAGCAAGAAGATTATCCCCACCAAATCACGCCAAAACTGCAACCGCAATTCATTATGCACATTGCTAAGATCATAGCGCACTTCAACCGAGCCGATAACTTTATCCGCCGTGTCTAATACCGGCGCATAGCTGACGATATAGGCTTTTTTGCCAAACTGCTCCGTCCAGCTTTCCACGGTCGCTTTTTCTGCCAACTGATAATAGCCTTCGGTCGACTCGTTGCGCGGCAGCGGTTGCCAGAGGCTGCGCCAATGGTTGCTCACGACTAACCGCATTTTGCCATCGACCGGTTTATACAACACAAACCCCCGGTCAATGCTTTGGTTTTTGTCGCCCGCCGGACGAAAAATGTCGTCGGCATCTTGTTGCAGCAGTTTATACTCCGGTTTGTTATAATCAATCTTGCCGTTAATCGCCTTGAGCGCTTCGGCATCAAACACCCGCGCCGCGATAACTGCCAGTTGCTGGTTTTCTTTGGTCAGGGTTTTCTCGTAATCACGCATAATATTATCGTTAGCCAGTTTCGCCGCCATCACTCCGGCGGCGGCAATGATAAACAAATAAAACATCACCTTTGCCAGTTCGGTCGGATAGCGCACCACAAAATGTAGCAACTTGGTAGCGAAATATAACACAATCAGCAGTCCGACCAGCGCCGCCAACCACACTGCTATCAAGAAAAACTTAAAATCATTGGCAATCCTTGCCACAGCTGGCAACGTCTTCATGGTGCCATCCGGAGCGATTAGCAAAATATTTTTCCGACCATTGACACAGAGCGCGCCGGTGCCACCGACGTTGAAATTACGCAGTATTTCATCAGACCAATCCATATCGACAAGCGCCGCCTGGCTATTTAGGTCGAGCGCCACGCGGCGCCCGGAAACCTGCGGATTGATATTGTAAACACGGTTGCTGTCCAGGTCGGCATAATATAGCCCGCCATGACCATCGCCCTCGAGGTTCCAGTTGACTTCACCCGGCCAGCCGCCATTAGCAACTGTTTCGCTGCCATTAGCCGCGCGATAACTCATCTGTCCGTTTCTACGGGCAACTATCAGCATCGCCGTTTCCGGCAAATATTGAAAGTCTTCAATGTCATTTAATTGCCGTGCCGTTAGCGGAACAGTCAATACCGGTTGCAGACCGCTAGTGTCGTATTTGCTGATGATAATCGCCTTGTCGGTCTGCTCGCCAAAATACAGCACGCCGTTTTTGAACTGCAGAAAATTGATGGGCGACACATTCAGACTATTGGCGGCCTCGGTTTTGTTATCAAATTCGGCAATCGTCGCGAGCAGTGCCCCATCGTTGGTATATTTTTTTATCCCATAACCGGTTTTATCGTCTTCCCGTCCGGCCGGATAAATCTCCACAGTATAGATGTTCCCGTCCTTATCGATGGCAAATTGCTCGATAAAGGCATTGAGCGGCAAATCGGTAAAATTCACCAGCCGCTCAATTTCATTGTTCAGATTAATCTTCAACAGTTCCTGTGCCGATGATGGCCGGGCGTAAATATTCCCATCATCGCCAACATCAATCCGCGTCGCCTCATAGCCATAGTTATAGCTGTCCCAGGGATTCATATCCAGATAGTCGCGGCTGTACCAAATAAATGCAGCGCTAACCACAAACAGAACCACCAAAAAGGCATTTAAGACTATGCGCCTGCTGATTGTCTTTTTCTCCATATCTGCTCTCCAACCCCCGGCGTCATGGCGACCGGTAATACTTGCCGGCGAAAATATTCGCCATAAACTGCTGAAATCCTGCCAGTAGCGCCGAACAATTGACCAGACTGTGCTATAATTTTCTAAAATCTAGTTATTGGAGCGGTGTTTATGATTAAACTTATCGCCTTGGATTTGGACGGAACCCTGAACAACAGCGCCAAAATCATCACCCCGAAAACCCGTGCCGCATTGCTGGCGATTCAAGATCGCGGCGTGCTGCTGGTACTGGCATCCGGCCGGCCGTTGCCCGGTCTGTTTCGTGAGGCCGACAGTTTGGGGATCGCTGGCTTTGGCGGCAGCCTGATTTCCTATAACGGCGGCAAAGTCATTGATTATGCAAACAAGCGGGTAATCTATGAAAACAGCATTCCTGCCGCTACCGCCCACGCACTACTGCGCCATCTGGGCAACTATCCGGTGCTGCCGATTGTCGATGACGGTCAGTATATTTATACCGACCAGCCCCAAGGTTTTCAGATGCAGCAAGAAAGCCGGATGAACCAATTGCCTATTCGCACTGTCGATAATGTCTTGGCGGCAGTTAATTTCGACCCGGTAAAAGTGCTAATTGCCGCGCCGCCGGAAATATTGGCGCCACATATCGCCGCAATCAGCCAGCCGTTTACGGCGGAGTTGTCGTTTATTCAATCGGCGCCATTTTATCTCGAAGCAACCGCGCTCGGCGTGAACAAGGGCGCCGCACTGCAAATGCTTTGCGCCGAACTGGGCATCGCCCGCGAAGCGGTTATGGCATTTGGCGACGCGCAAAATGACCTGTCGATGTTGCAGTTTGCTGGCATCGGGGTGGCTATGGACAACGCCTGCGCCACTTTAAAAGCCGTGGCCGATGAAATCACTTTGTCTAACGATGACGACGGCATCGCACATACTTTAGGGAAATATTTCCCCGGGCTATTACCATGAATTTATTGGTTTTCATATCCGCGTGCGGTCTTTTTGCAACGTCAGCGGCAACAAAATGCCGAGGAGCAAGGCAAAGATTATCGCGGTGGCTTTGACAAAATATAACAAGGTATCATTAAACAACAGTTGCGGCAATGTCGCCGAGGTTTGCTGCGCCATCGCCGATATGCCCTCAAAACCGTTGATGACGAAAAATCCGGGGAACATCGGAATGGCGGCGATTATCGCCAGCAAAATCGCCGGCACGCTGTATTGATGTTTGTTAATGTTAATCGACTGCATTTCAATCCGCAGCGCAATAAAAGTTACCAGCAAAATCCCAAAAAAACTGGCCGTTGGTATCGGTATGGCAAAATAAAATATCGCCAGCGCCCGGACAAACCGTGCCAGAAAACCGCAACAAACAAACAGCCACAGCGACTGCCGCGAGGCATTGTTGACCGCCGCCAGCCCGAGCGCGGCCACGCCTGCCCACAAACCTTCGTATAGTGCTTTGAGCCACGGCGCGGTAGCCACACCCGCCAATGGTGCTGCGAATTGTTTGGGAATAAACATCAGCGCCACCGACAACCCCGCGGCAATCATCAATGCTGTAGTTACTGCAAAGACAATCCGGCAGATTCCCACGGTGTTATGATTGTGGAGAATATCAATACCGCCGGTAATAAACGGAAAGGCCGGCACCAAAAATAACAGCGGCGCGATAATCGCCACTAACGGCGCCGAAGTGCCAAAAATATGTGAGCCGCCAACGGCGATCAACCCGCCCGCCACTACTGCCAGCAAAATGGCTACGAGCAGATTATAACCGTTCGCCACCAGCTTTTGCTTACACCAATAAGCGCCAAGTGACGCGACAAAAATAACCGGCAAGGCAATGCTGTCCGCGCCATTCAAAGCGCCGGTTGCCGTACCGGCAATTCCCGCCATCGCCCCACCCAGCAAATCGTTCGGGTAGTGACGCTTGGCGGCAATGGTTGCCAGCTGCTCGTAAATCCAATCCCGGCGCGGCAACGTTTGTTGCTTGCCCAAGTGGTGCAAAAACTGGCTGATGTAGCGCACCGCCGCGATATTCACCCCGCCAAATGCCGGCGATTTATCAATCACCGTGCAGTATTCTTTGCCGTCAACCGTCGTGATAATCAGCGCCGCGTAATTTATCAAAATCCGAATTTCCGGCCCACCCAAGAAATCATTAAGAAAAGTTATCGACTCTTTTACCCGCCGCGCCGTAGCGCCGTTATGAAACAAAATTCGCCCGAGCGCCAGCAGCAGCTCGACCAACGGCAAATCCGGCTGGTCAGTGGTAGTGTTAGTTTTTACATTCATAAAACACCTCGTTTTATTTTTCACACAGCGTCTAACCGTTTGATCAGTTCAGGCGCTCATCTTACAAATTGTATCACAATTATCGCGTTGTTCGAGCTAATTTTCTAGCTTTTTAGGGTAAATCCACCAGCGAAACTTATTACAGGAATTGAAAATAATGTTTCACATGAAACATTATTTAAACCTTGTGTAAGATGTTTGGAGGTGTTCTCCATCAACAACAATCCCCCCGTTGCCTTTGGCACCGGGGGGATTTGTACGCTAGAAACTATATGCCGCGTGAATCAGGAAGTTATTGTTGCCTTCGCCCTGGTCGTTAGATGTGTCGCCGGTGTTTTCCCAGTAGAACATCTTCCAGGCGTAATCCACTTCCAGGCTCAGTCGGATGTCCGAATACATTGATATTCCTACACCGTAATCGCCGATGGACTGATTGTTTAACGAGACTCTGGGAATGGCGTTCCGGACAATCTGCACTGTTCCGGCATCGACAAATCCCAGCAGCTGCCACTCCGGCCACCAGCTCAAGGCAGGTTTCCAGGGGATGTTATAGCGGACGTTTAGTTTGCCGAGCAATCCCTGACTGCCTGCGGCAAATCCTTGCGCATAGGCTTTTACGCCGTTGTAACCGCCCAGCGAGAACAAGTCCGTCGGGTTGAGGTTGCAACTCGCCAGTTGTCCGGTAACGTCGACATCTGCCGACCATTGTTCCGACAAATAGGCTTTGTGATAGACTTCACCGCTCACCAATGCGAACGCCGGCGACGAGTTTTGTTGGTAGTTATAATTTGCTGTTGACCCACCGGTCTGCCAGCTACCACCGGTTACGCCGATGTTGTAGGTCGTAAGTCCGGTGTACCAGTTCCGGCTGATGCTGTCACCGCCGTAACTTAACGATGCTTCGACTACGTTACTGTTGGAGTTGCCATAATTGCTTTGTTGATCGCTCAACTGTTTGACATTCAGCCGCACTTGCAGATATTCATTAGCCATTTGGCTGCGCTTTAACGCGTAGTTCCAGTTGGCCGATTCAATTACCGAGTTGCCTTTATACTCCAAGCCGCTGAATGGTCCGCCGAGTACATAATTTACATAGGATACGCTCACGCCAAAATCGCCGTTTAAG
>JBAXTZ010000050.1:0-19209 GCA_037129925.1 Bacillota bacterium | reverse complement strand
CGACCGCTTTGATTTGCATACCATTTTTGAAAACAAAGATAACTATTGGTCGTTGATGTACTATCTGGGCTTATTAACCATTCAGACGGCTGACCCGGATGGCGTGGCGCTGGGCATTCCCAATTACGCGATTAAATCGATGTTTTGGGAAAACTTTGCGGAGCGGTTGCGCGGCGAAGCCCGGATTTTGCGGACGGGCGAAATTTCGCCACTGCTTAGAGCGATGCGAATAGACGGCGATGCCAGCGGATTAGTCGCGTATTTTGCCAAAAAGCTTGGTGAAATGCTATCGTTTAGGGATTTGCTGAAGCTAGACGAAAAACATATCCAGATGGCTTTGCTGGCAATGATTCATGGCGGCGGCTTTCTGGTTGACAGTGAACGGGAATTAGGCAACGGCTACGCCGATATACTGCTCAGCGAAAACCCGGCCTATCCCGGTAGCGCAAAATATGAGTGGATTATTGAACTAAAATACCTCAAGAAAAGATCCATGAAAGACTACGCACGAATTGTCGCCGATGCCACCGACCAAGTCGAACGCTATCGGAGCGCCTATGTTGCCAAATATAACAACGGCAAGATCATAAAGACCCTGATGCTGATCTGCAGCGGCAAAGGCAAGCTGGAGATCGCCTACACCGGTTGATGCGTATGGTTAAAGGCTAAAAGTTAATAGTGAAAAGCCGTGTAGTGAATGGTTGTGAAAGATTGAATGTTGTTGTAGCGAAACTCGCAGTGGTGAAAAAAGCCACTCGATAACCCGACAACTTGACTACTACTGCTACTCTGGCAACGACGAGGAGGGCAAAATGCGTAGATTCCCCTATGGTGAGACTAATTTTGAACTGATCCGCTCGGACGGGAAATTTTTTGTTGATAAAACTAAATATATTATCGAGCTGGAACAGCAACCATCGTTTCAGTTCTTTATTCGTCCGCGCCGGTTTGGCAAGACGCTATGGCTGTCGGTGCTGGAGAATTATTATGACAAAAATAAGGCCGATAAATTCGAAGCGCTGTTTGGTGATTTGGCTATTGGTAAACAACCCACAACGTTGAGGAACAGTTATTTAGTACTGCGTTTGAATTTTTCCGGTATTACGACGGACAAAGGCAAAGAAGTTCTTGTTGACGATTTCGACGGAGCCGTTCAGGATGGCGCAAATGATTTTTTTGAACGCTATACCGACGGCTTGCGGCCAGAGCGGTTGCCGGCAATTCGGACGCTACGCGAGTGCATCGACTTGGCGCGGACACATGGCAAAAAAATCTATCTCATTATCGACGAGTACGACAATTTTGCCAATGAGCTAATCGCCAGCGATGACGTAGAAATGTATTATGACCTTATTAGCGGCGAGGGCTATGTAAAAGCCTTCTACAAAGCAATCAAAGAAGGTACTTCCTCGAGTATCGAACGACTATTCATGACCGGGGTCAGTCCGGTGATGCTCGACGATTTGACCAGTGGCTTTAACATTACTGCTAATTTGACACTCAAGCCGGAACTTAACGGTATGCTGGGGTTGACTGATAGCGAAGTTGAGGAATTGGCGCGACAGGTATGTCCGGCAGAAATGGATTTGCTTAAGCTTCAGGAAGACTTGCGGTTGTATTTTAACGGCTACAAATTTAGCATTATGGCGAGTGAACGAATATATAATACCAACATGGTCATCTATTTTCTTGAAGAACTGCGCCAAAGTGGACGCTATCCGCAATATATCCTCGACCGCAATGTCGTTACCGATTATCGCAAAACCGAGATGTTGGCGCGGAAATTTGACGCTTATGAATGTTTACAGCGAATTGCCAGCGGCGGCACCGTACTGACCCGACTGGTCGACCGCTTTGATTTGCATACCATTTTTGAAAACAAAGATAACTATTGGTCGTTGATGTACTATCTGGGCTTATTAACCATTCAGACGGCTGACCCGGATGGCGTGGCGCTGGGCATTCCCAATTACGCGATTAAATCGATGTTTTGGGAAAACTTTGCGGAGCGGTTGCGCGGCGAAGCCCGGATTTTGCGGACGGACGAAATTTCGCCACTGCTTAGAGCGATGCGAATAGACGGCGATGCCAGCGGCTTAGTCGCGTATTTTGCCAAAAAACTTGGAGAAATGCTATCGTTCAGAGACTTGCTTAAGCTGGACGAAAAACATATCCAGATGGCGTTGCTGGCAATGATTCACGGCGGCGGCTTTCTGGTTGACAGCGAGCGGGAATTAGGCGACGGCTACGCCGATATTCTGCTCAGCGAAAATCCCGCTTACCCCGGCAGCGCCAAATACGAGTGGATTATCGAACTAAAGTATCTCAAGAAAAAGTCGTTGAAAGACTACACGCGAATTGTCGCCGAAGCCACCGACCAGGTCGAGCGCTATCGGAGCGCCTATGTTGCTAAATATAATAACGGCAAGATCGTAAAGACGCTAGTACTAATCTGCAGCGGCAAAGGCAGGCTGGAGATTGCATATACAGGCTGATGCAAATGGTTAAAGGCTAAAAGTGAATAGTGAAAAGCCGCGTAGTGAAACTGGCGACTCTGGAAACTCAAGCTACCCGTTATTAAACGGTGTAGCTTGTTTTTTTGTCTGTATTGTTCCTATCTCCTACTCCCTAATCCCTAAATTGTTGAGAATCCGTTGAGTATTGCTGTGCTATAATACGCTGGAATTACAAAAAGTCGCAAAGCTGTGGAGCCACAGAGCTTCAAAGCCTCAAAGGAGAAAAGGAGAAGTTATGCATACTCAACTATCTCAGTACAAAAAAACAATGGCCATAGTCATGCTGTTTGTTTTTTTGTTCTCGCAAATCGCCGTCGCTGCGGCGCCGCAGCAGTCATCCCCGTACACTGACCCCAACACAACACCAGCGGCAAACAGCCAGCCGCCAGTTTTCACCGACAACAGCGGTCAGGCGGTTTTGGGAACCGCTGACAGCCTGAGTAATTATTATTTTAACGAGTTCAAAAATTCCTGGGGCTGGGATTGGTTGAAAACAACCAACTTCAATTTTTCGGCATTCAGCGGCAACACGCCGCAATGGAACATAAACACCTTTCAACCGTTGACGATGAAAGATAATTTGAATAATTTTCTGTTCGCGCAGGGACAATATGGAACGAATAATAATACTGTCAACGTCGGTCTTGGTTATCGTTCAATGGACGTTAACCACAACTCAATGTATGGCGTTAACTTATTCTACGACTGGCAGACCACTGTGCAGGGCGAAGGCACATTTTCTCCGACCGGCTCGCACATGCGCGTCGGAGCCGGCCTGGAATATTTCACCGGCAGCATTGAAACCCGGTTAAACGGCTATTATGGAATTTCATCCGACGTGCAAGTCGGCGGATTGCAAACAACCGGCATCGAAGCCGGAACGACCGCTTGGCAACATGTCGCGCCCGGCGCTGATTTGTCAATCGGCACCGACTTCTCGTTCTGGAACGCACCGTGGCTAAAACTTACAGCCACCGGCAACTACTACGCCCAAACCCAAAACGGCACAATCAACGGCTATCTTGGCAGCGCCATGAACGCCAACTTAACCGCACAGTTGCAAGTTACACCGCAAATAGCTGTTTATGGTGGTGGAACGATCGGTAACGGCGGACAATCCAACGCCAATGTCGGTTTCCAACTCAACCTGCTAGTCCCGCCACAACCGGCGCTGTTCCTTGCCGACCCAGTTACCAATAATCTAGCTGCAACCGATATCAGCTACAAAATGTTGCAACCAGTGCAACGGAACAATGCGATTACGACTGAGCGGTATTTGAAAACCGAGGTTGTTGGCTACACAGTCAGCGTACTTGTAACGAACACTGACGGAGGATTGGTTCCGGGTGCGACTGTATCCTTGGCACCCTTGGCTCAAAGCGCTGCAATTGCTGCAAGTTCTTCACAAACTTATTCAGGGATAAGTGGTTCGGACGGTGTCGCCATAATCAAAAATGTTGCCAGTGGCGCATATACGTCAACTGCAACTTGTGACGGATTCGCACTGAAGACAAATACAGTAGAAGTTAAAGGCGCCGACATAGCTAATTCAATGCCACCGCTACCAGCTACAGTCACCTATACTGTTAATGTGACCGTCACGGAAAATGACGGCACGACAGGAATCCCAAACGCTTCAGTTACTTTTGGCGGTATTTCCAAAGGAACGACAGATACCAACGGGAGAATTTCTTTCGCAGTCGGCAAAGGCAATTACTCGACAGTTATGACCGAGACTGGCTATCAGACACTAACTGCTTCTGCAAGCATTAACGCAGATCCGACAGCGCTAAATTACTCGATGATACAGTTGCACAATGTTACACTCACAGTAACAGACAACGCTTCTCCTGCGAATCCAGTCAACAACGCCAGCGTGACTTTAGGCACATACAATGCAGTCACTACCGATAGCAGTGGTCAATGCACGATAAATGATGTAGCCGACGCGTCCAATCTTCAAATAGCGATAACCGCGAACGGTTATTCAACTCCGACCGGATTGACTACCACGATTGTGAACGGCGTTGCCAATCCGTCAACGTTCTCTCTGACACCAGATGCTACTCACAACGTAACTCTTACTATAACAGATAATTCTACGCCGACGAAACCGGTGACCGGCGCAAGCGTTACGTTGAGTACCTATAGCCCGGTGACAACGAATAGCCAAGGGCAGTGCACGATAAACAATGTTACCGACGGTTCATACACGGTAACGATAAGCGCCAGCGGCTATATAACCCCGACTGGATTAAATACCAATATTGTTAATGGTGTAGCCGCGCCAGCGAGCTTTGCTTTAACACCGAAGAATGTACAGACAGTAGATGTGAAAATATCTGTCTACAACTATAGCGGGGGGGCGCTTATCCCGGATAGCATTGAATTGCAGCAAAATGGTGTAGCGGTGTACACAGTATCAAATCCTGCTACTGCGACTACGGTAATACCCAGTGTAGCTTATGGAACATATATTTTGGCTGTAAAAAAGGCTGGATATTTGATGATAGGAAACGATGCATACAATACTCTTAATATTAAAGGACCTTCGGATTATAGTACCACATATAATAGAAATGCATCTCTGTCTAGCAACGCTTGCACAATTAACTTAACGGTGTTACATGGCGACGGATCGCCGTGGGCAGGGGTCGAGACAAGTCTTTATAGCGCCATAACTGATAATAACGGTAAAGTTTCAGGCGTTGTGCCACCTTCTAAAACAAATTATGTTGGCATACATGCCAAAGATCAATCAGGTAACTATATCACAGACAATCTGACTCAGTATTTCGAAGTTCAAGCAGGCCAGGTATACAATCCGGTGATGAGAGGATGTTGCGTAAATATCACCATTAGCAAGCAAGATGGTACACCTATGACGGGATCTATTGGTATTATTGAGGCTAATCCGCCTAATCCCAATAATCGGCCTGGATGTACATTAGTCAATGGAATAGGGCAAGTAATTTTGACTCCAGAAATTGCATACGACATTATTGCACAAGGCGGTGGAGGTCCCTTTGCGGGTGCCTTCTCCTTATCAGTACCAAATTCGGCTTCGACGAATGCGAATTATCAGACTGGCAAAGTTAGTCTAAATTTATCAGATTATGCTAACAATCCTGTTGCCGGCGATATACTACTAACCCAAAAAGTGCCTACCGATAACACTCTGTTAAGTTACTTATACGCTAAATCGAATAATGGTACATACACCTTTGAGCAAATTGGAGATTGTAATTGGAATTTGGGAGACCTCACTCATCACGAATTTGTGGGAATTTCGAAAGCTTCTTCTGGTCAATACGTACAGCAAACAATACAAGCCGGCGGTTTGGAAATGGGCTGGAAATATGTCGACCGCAGAACTTGCGAGGCATGGATTGAAGACGGACAGGGCCACAGAATTACGGTCAGCAGTTCTGCCGAACGCGACGGGCTTATTTATTACCAATATCCAATACTAACACCTGGAATTACCTACGTTTTACGCTATCACAACGTGGACAACTCCGGTCATACTGTAGATCAAATCACGCAATACCAACTTATCAATGCAGGACAATTCGCATCAGTCGTAATGCCCTATACCCCGTAATGAGCGAGGAATAAATGAACAATTATACGAAACGCTTAAGATTTACACGTCGCAGAGTACCTAGACAAAGGCTTACTACAGTTTGTGACAATTGCAAGCTTTGCTATTGCAACTGTTCTTGTCCACCGCACAAAATCTGGCCGGATTTGGATATCATGCATATCGTAATCGCCCAGATTCCGTCGTATATCATCTATATCGGTCACGATTATCAACTACATTGGCAGATCGACGATCCGCAAATATTGCATAACATTTGTCTCACGCCTTCAGACGACTGTAGCAAGGCATTTAACCGGGTAGCGGTATTGGAATCGGCGGAAAACGACTTACTCGCTGATGCAGTCCGGCTCAAATTCAAAAAAATGCTCGGCGAGACAGTGTGGCGCATTTTTGAAGGCAAATTTTCGATGGCAATAAATATTCTTGATGAAGCCGAGGCTTATATCAGTCGTCGCAAATATGAAATCACCCGCAGGTTAAGGCTGAAATACTGCTCGTTTCCAAGTATAGGATGTTTTGGTCTTGCTCTCGCTTTTTGGCTGACTCGCTGGTATTGTTTGCCGTTGTTCGGCCTTACAGGTTTTTGGGTGATCATGGCCGGCCTGTTTGGGGGATTAGGAGCATTCGCATCGTTGGCTCAACGAAATGGCGAGCTAGATGATTCGTGCAGTGGTGGAAAACATTTACTGTTCCTAGAGTGCATGATGCGAATATCAACTGGTTTGGTATCAGGCGTCGTTATGGCAACAATTGCAAAATCACTTGTTTCGGAAAAAATCGTACTAAATTATCAAATGACCTACCTGTTTATCGGCTTTGCCGCTGGCTTCGTGGAACGCTGGTTGCCGTCGCTCGTACAAACTTTTACCGCGAAAGATTTGCAGGAGCAGAAATTAGAAACAGGCACAAATGTCTGTATATTACCAGCTGTTCCGTCGCCCGGAACCAATGGCGACAAAATTATCGATGCCCCGTCAAAGCAACCAGTTCCTGCCACAATTCCAATCGACGGCGGCAAATCCGCCCTATGTTGCAGCTTTAAGTAATAGCAGGCTGGATTCTCAACTCCAGGATGCTGGTGAAGCTGCCGTAAATATTATCAACAGCATCGATTTCCCGCAATTAACAGATTTGCCTTAACTATTCGCCTGATTTAAGCTCCGCATCCGGCGGAGCTTTTTCTTTATTAATCATCCTCGGCTAAACAACTACTGAAAACGTACTCACAATAAATAGTGCTAGGCGTTTTTTGTTGAGAATCCGTTGAGTATTATCTGTTATAATAAGCGTATCAAATCTATTATGGCGGTTGCTGTGCTGAATTATTCCAAAAGACAATTTACATTGCTAATATCGTTCCTCTTCTTTATCCTCATAACAATGGCGTTCGCTTGTACCTCACAGGCGAGCGCCGCTGTTGTCGTTGACGGGCGGGCGGATTTAAGCGGAGCGGATTTAGCCAGCAAGTCAGTGCGGCTTGCCGGGACCTGGGAGTTTTACTGGGATCAGTTGCTTACTCCGCAGGATATTGCCGCTGGCAAAGGTAAGTTGACCGGCTATATTACTGTACCGCTTCATTCCTGGAGTGAAAATAAAAACAATATTAAAATACCGCCGCACGGCGTTGCGACTTACCGCGCCCTAATTAAAACCGGTAACACTGATGACCGGCAGTTGCTGGTGCATTTTGATGTAATTCGCATGGCAGCGGTTGTTTATATTGACGGAATCAAACGCGCCGGCTGTGGCACGGTTGCGACGCAGGCTCCGGAATTTTCACCTAAACTCGCGCCGTTCGACGCCACTGTCTATCCCTTGAACGGTCAGTTCGAGCTGGTTGTTCAAGCAGCTAATCTGTCTGACGATTTTGGCGGAATGACTGCGGCTCCGGTAATCGGTGTCGCTGATATTCTAAAGCAAAGTGATGGCTATTCACAATTGCTGGACTATTCGCTGATACTACCGTTGCTGACCATCGGTTTTTTGCTTATCGGAGTATATATTTTTATCCCCCGCGAAAAGGGCTTACTGTTTTTCGCATTTGTGTGTTTCGGGAATGTTGGCACGCTGCTGGTTAACCTGCGTTCGACTGCCTTTTTGCTTATCGGTCTAAAATCGTCGGCTCTTTATCAGATCAACATTATCGCTGATGCAGTCCTGTTCGCGGCAATTAACCATTTCATCCGTGCGATCTGGCCGGATCTGCTTAAGTTGCGTTATGTAGCCATTTTTGATTTGCTGTTTTTGCTCTCCGCTGTTGCAAGCTTGGTATGTCCGGCTAATTATTATATGAAAATTTGTGGAGCGCAGATATATATGATAAATATCTGGTATGCTCTCGTTTATGCCCTAATCATTATTACCTGTTGCCAAGAAAACCGGTTGTACAAACACCTAAATACGTTTTTGGTATTATTAACTCTGTTATGTCTGCATTTGCCGTGGATAGAAATCGCGTTTATTCAATTTCAAATTCCGTTAGGTATCCCCTATATCGATTATTCCGGGCTAGGCGCAGTGCTTTTTGCGATTATGTATTTCGCCAACCGTTTCGCTAACGAATACAAAGAGAGTGACAGATTCCAGAGAAAATCGATCGTCTCGGAAACCGCCTTTTTGCACAGCCAAATCCGGCCGCACTTTCTGTTCAACTCGCTTAATGCAGTGATTTCCCTCTGTTATATTGACGGCAATCGCGCCGGTGAAGTGCTGACCAAGCTCAGCGCTTATCTGCGCAACCGTTTCAAAATCGACGACGCGGCGGTTTATACCACTATCGAAGATGAGCTTAATTTGGTAAAATCTTATTTAGTAGTCGAACAAGCCCGCTTTGGCGACCGTCTGCAAATAAAGTATCAAATTGATAACACGCTGCTAAAAGCAAATATTTTACCGTTTAGCATACAGCCGCTGGTCGAAAACGCCGTTGTTCACGGTGTTCTGAAAAATCCGGAAGGCGGCACAGTAACGATTTCCGTTCTAAATACTGACGGACAGATTCTGGTCATGGTTCGGGATAATGGTCCGGGAATGCCAGCGGCAGTTGCCACCTCCCTCCAGAATGGAACCCACGGCGGCAGCGTCGGTATCACTAACGTCAACCGTCGCTTGAAAATGCACTATAACACCGCGATAGCAGTTCACTCCACTCCCGCAGGCACGCAAGTTCAATTCCAGTTCCCACTAAAGAAATAGGAGCTATTCTCCATTTTGAAAATTTATAATTCTGCTCATGTCGATATTGTTACTATAGCGTTGATTAGCGGGCAATGGTAAAATAACACTCATTATGCTAAAATAGCAGTAACGAAAATTACTGCTATTTTTGTGATAAAATACACGAAGGATTTTTCAATTGCGCTGTAGCGCCCGCGTCAGGAGGTGCCTATGTCCCAACGATTTCCATATGGCGAGACTAATTTTGAATCAATAAGAGCAAACGACAAAGTATTCATTGATAAAACAAAATATATTGAAGAACTGGAACGGCAGCCGCAATTCCAGTTCTTCATCCGCCCGCGCCGGTTTGGCAAAACGTTGTGGCTCTCGGTGTTGGAAAATTATTATGATATACACAAATCCGATAAATTCGAGGAACTGTTTGGCGATTTGGCGATTGGCAAGCAGCCAACGCCGCTGAAGAACACTTATTTAATTTTGCGGCTCAGTTTCGCTGGAGTTACAACTGACAAAGGAAAAGACGTATTAGTAAGTGACTTTTATGCGCAAGTTCGCGGGAGTGTTGAAAATTTTTGCGAAAAATACGCCAATTTTCTTCACGAAAGCGTCGTTGTTACCGCCGACAGTACCGCAATATCGGTAATTGGTGATTTGCACAAACTGGTAGCGCGCTGCAATCAAAGATTGTATCTCATAATCGATGAGTACGACAACTTTGCCAACGAACTGATTGCCAGCGATGACAAAGAAATGTATTATGACCTAATTAGCGGCGAGGGCTATGTCAAAGCCTTCTACAAAGCGATCAAAGAAGGTACTTCTTACAGTATCGAACGACTATTCATGACCGGGGTCAGTCCGGTGATGCTCGACGATTTGACCAGCGGTTTTAACATTATTGCCAACCTGACGCTGGAACCGCAATTAAACGCAATGCTCGGTTTGACTGACTCCGAAGTTAATGAACTGGCGCGGCAGGTATGTCCGGCGGATATTGACTTAGCTAAATTACAGGAAGATTTGCGTATCTACTTCAACGGTTACAGATTTAGTTCCATGGCAACTGAACGTGTATATAACACAAACATGGTGATTTACTTTCTCGAAGCCGTGCGTATGCACGGTCGCTATCCGCAATACATCCTCGACCGCAATGTCGTTACCGATTATCGTAAAACCGAGATGTTGGCGCGGAAATTTGACGCTTATGAATGTTTACAGCGAATTGCCAGCGGCGGCACCGTACTGACCCGACTGGTCGACCGCTTTGATTTGCATACCATTTTTGAAAACAAAGATAACTATTGGTCGTTGTTGTACTATCTGGGCTTGTTAACTATTCAGACAGCTGACCCGGATGGCGTGGCGCTCGGCATCCCCAATTATGCGATTAAATCGATGTTTTGGGAGAACTTCGCGGAGCGGTTGCGCGGCGAAGCCCGGATTTTGCGGACCGACGAAATTTCGCCGCTGTTACGAGCGATGCGACTAGACGGCGATGCCAGCGGATTAGTCGCGTTCTTTGCCAAAAAACTTGGAGAAATGCTATCGTTCAGAGACTTGCTTAAGCTGGACGAAAAACATATCCAGATGGCTTTGCTGGCGATGATTCATGGCGGCGGCTTTCTGGTTGACAGTGAACGGGAATTAGGCAACGGCTACGCCGATATACTGCTCAGCGAAAACCCGGCCTACCCCGGTAGCGCAAAATATGAGT
Source organism: Bacillota bacterium (assembly GCA_037129925.1). GTDB lineage: Bacteria > Bacillota > Negativicutes > JBAXTZ01 > JBAXTZ01 > JBAXTZ01. The sequence continues at coordinate 8,189 of JBAXTZ010000050.1, read as the reverse complement.
GGATTATTGAACTAAAGTATCTCAAGAAAAAGTCGTTGAAAGACTACGCGCGAATTGTCGCCGAAGCCACCGACCAAGTCGAGCGCTATCGGAGCGCCTATATTGCCAAATATGACAACGGCAAGATCATAAAGACCCTGGTGCTGATCTGCAGCGGCAAAGGCAAGCTGGAGATCGCACACACTGGTTGATGCGAATGGTTTAAGGCTAAAAGTGAATAGTGAAAAGCCGTGTAGTGAAACTGGCGACTCTGGAAACTCAAGCTACCCGTTATTAAACGGTGTAGCTTGTTTTTTTGTCTGTATTGTTCCTATCTCCTACTCCCTAATCCCTAAATTGTTGAGAATCCGTTGAGTATTGCTGTGCTATAATGCGGTGAAAATACAAAAAGTCGCAAAGCTGTGGAGCCACAGAGCTACAGAGTAGCAGAGCTTAAAGCCTAAAAGCCACCGAGCTACAGAGCTACAAAGCCTCAAAGGAGAAAAGGAGAAGTTATGCACACTCAACTATCTCAGTACAAAAAAACAATGGCAATAATAATGCTATTTGTTTTTTTGTTCTCGCAAATCGCCATCGCGGCGGCGCCGCAGCAGCAATCCCCTTATACCGACCCCAACACAACACCGGCGGCAAACAGCCAGCCGCCTGTCTTCACCGACAACAGCGGGCAGGCTGTTTTGGGAACTGCCGACAGCCTAAGCAACTACTATTTTAACCAATTCAAAAATTCCTGGGGCTGGGATTGGTTAAAAACTACCAACATTAACTTCTCGGCTTTCTCAGGCGGTAAGCCGCAATGGAATATTAACACCTTTCAACCGCTAACGATGAAAGAAAATCTTAACAATTTCCTGTTTGCCCAAGGGCAGTACGGAACTAACACCAACACCGTCAACGTCGGTCTGGGTTATCGTTCAATGGACGCCAACCACAGCTCGATGTACGGCGTTAACTTGTTTTATGACTGGCAGACCACCGTCCAGGGCGAAGGCGCTTTCACGCCGACCGGCTCGCACATGCGCGTCGGCGCCGGCCTGGAATATTTCACCGGCAGCATCGAGACTAGAATAAACGGCTATTATGGCGTGTCATCAGACGTGCAAGTCGGCGCTCCAACTGCAACCGGCATAACCGCGTTCCAACACGTTGCTCCGGGTGGGGATTTTTCTATCGGCTCCGATTTTTCCTTTTGGAACGCGCCGTGGTTAAAATTAACCGCGACCGGCAACTACTATCAACAAACTCAAAGCGGTACCATCAACGGCTACCAGGGCAGCCCGCTATACGGCAATTTGACTGCTCAGCTACAAGTAACTCCGCAATTATCCATCAACGGCGGCGGCACTGTCGGGAACGGCGGCACTTCCAGCGCCAACGTCGGCTTTCAACTCAACCTGCTCGCACCGCCAACCCCGGCGTTATTCATGGCTGATCCGACCCTAAACAAACTTGCTCAAACCGACATCGGCTATAAGATGCTGCAACCGGTGCAACGGAATAATACGATCACCGTGGAGCGGTATACAAAAACCACGGCTTCAATAAATTATTCCGTCGCTATTACTTATGGACAGACTTTGTTTGTTCCCGCGCTTTACGTTACCGCAAAAGATACTAGCGGAAATATCGTTGCTACCAGTACAACTTCCGCAACTACAGGCGCTGTGTCAATTTCTGTACCATCTGGCAACTATAATTTCTATCTGAATTATTTCAACAACGAGTATCTGGCCGCTGGCGGAACCAACATCGAAGTAGCGGCAGACAAAGCGCTCGAACTGTCTCTACCATCTGCTGTTCAATTAGGCAATATTGTTTTCTCACTGGTTAACCAGTCAGGCGATCCAATTCTGGCAACTGGCGTGCCGTTCAGTTTCTCACTAGCGGCGAACGCTCCGGCTGCCGCAGTTCCTGCCGCTACTCTATACGCTACTTTAACTGACGAATCTGGCGCAGTTGCGATTACGGGCGCGCCTATCGGAAACTATGACGGCAGTTTCAATGTAAATGACGAACCGATAATTGTTGAACCAGTTCAAGTTGCGCCAAACGAAACCAAGACCAGTAAGGGTACTGCCACGCCCGCGCAAGAGCAATTAATTCGTGAAAGTCTTATTAATTGGCATTTCAATTTCACGGATGAGAACGGCAACACTCTTGAAGACGTGCTATTAACTGCACCGCCATCACCATCAGGATACAGCGGCTCACCCGGACACGGCAGTTATTCAAACGCAAAATCTGCAAACTATCTACGCTCAACACTGGAGGGACTAGCCTGCGATTGGTACTGGAGCGCTTTTGGCCCTAATGGCGAAACCCTTGTTGGCGGCAACGGCAAAAATACCTTTGACCCGAAAACCGGCGGTAAAAATGTGATGAATGAGCATACATTTGTACTGCAAAGCACCACGCCTCCAACCACTCCAAGTGCGATTGTCACACTGTTGAAGCCAGACGGAACACCATTTGCTGGTCAGAATATTATTTGGAGAAGAGGCAGCTATCCAACTGTTGTTACAAATTCAAATGGTGAAGCCTTCTTTTATGACCTATTCGGCTCCTGCACCTTTTCCGTCGGAGGAGGCGCTAACAATGTAAGTCCAGAGGTCACGATAACTAGTGGTGAAACCAAGAAAATTACATTGAAAGCCGTCGCGATGGTTACAGCAACGGTAAAAACCTCCGATGACGCTCCTGCCGCAAACGTTGGTGTTGAGATTACCGATGGATCTGGCTTTTACTATACAATGAATACAAACTCTTTAGGTCAAGCGCAATTCACAATCGGTACTCCGGGAAATTATACGTGTTATATTCGCTCCTTAAGTTCTGGTGAATTTGACGTTCCATCCGGCAGCAACACTCCTGCCTCGCTAACCTCAAAGTGCGAAGCAATCGTTCACGTTGATCTCCCATATGGATATGCAAAACAAACCAACGTGTATATCGCCGGACCTGGTCCAGCATACGAAATATCTCTTGATAATTCTGGCAACGCCAAATTCTTGCTAGATGCCGCTGGGGACTATCAATTTGGGCTAGGAAATACTTTTTGTACATCAAACAAAGTGTCTTTCAGCGCGGGCGAAAGCAAAACTGTTGTCATTGGTACTCCCAGTGCCATTAATGCAAAACTAGTAGATGATAAGGGTGCTGGCGTACCTTATGAAGGGCTATTTATATATAACAGTCCATCAATGACCACGGATAATCTGATTGGCGGTTGGTACACAGATAAGGATGGCAACATGGCGACTAATCCGCAATTGTTGCCGAAATCTGGTATGATTTACTTTGGCTTGCAGCAAGGTAGTAGTTATGGAATTTCGAATAATAGTTATGCCATGCCCCACGGAAAAATCACCGATGTAGTTCTACGCAGAATTGAATTACCATAATCACACTCTTAGTTAGCTCCTGCGTTCTCAAATCTCATACCTTCTGCCTCCTACCTCCTACCTCTTACTTCCCATTTGTTGAGAATCCGTTGAGTATAACTATGCTATAATAAGCCTAAGAAAAATCTCTGGGTGGTTACTATGTTCAAATATTCAAAAAGTCTTTTTCTTTGCTCGATATTGCTCCTCGTTTTCGTGGCTGCGGCGTTTGGCAGTTTTGCCCACGCCGCTACCGTCACGGATGGACGGGCCGATTTATCCCAGATGAATTTGAGCAAAGACCCGGTTTCGCTTTCTGGAACTTGGGAATTGTATTGGGATCAATTATTAACACCGCAGGATATACATGCCGGTCGGGGAACCCTGACCGGTTATTTTTCCGTTCCCAAACGCTGGAGTGGCACGCTCGGCGGACAGGAAGTTAAAACTTTTGGCTATGCTACCTATCGGACGGTTATCAAGACCGCTACGACCAATGATGAAATGTTGGTTTTGGCTCTGGACAATATTCGCATGGCGAGCACAGTTTATGCAAACGGTGTGAAAATCGCCAATTGCGGCACCGTCGCAAGCAGCCAAGCTGGCTATCTTCCGGTAAATCTACCGTTTGATGCAACGTTATACAGCAAAGACGGACAGGTCGAATTGATTATTCAGGTTGCCAACTTCACTGATGCCATTGGCGGAATAACTGCAGCGCCGGCGATTGGCGGCGCATCGGCAATTTGGCGCGCCGAAGCCACCGCCCAACTGTATGATTTTTTCATGGTGCTGTTCTTTGTAATTATCGGATTTCTCTTGCTCTGTGTGTTTTTGTTGGTTCCGCGCGAAAAAGGCTTGCTGTATTTTTCGCTGGCTTGCTTTGGCCTTGCCGGGGTGATGCTGGTAAACGGCCAGCGCAGCCTGATCTATTTATTGAACGATTACTCTTGGGAGCAAATGTTCCGGCTGAACATGGTCGCGTTGATGGTCGCGCTCATTGCTATCAACCATTTTATCCGGGCAACCAAGTCCGGAGTGTTAAATAGTCGGTTTGTCGTTCCCGTCGATATTTGTTTTGCCGGCGTCGCAATCTACTGCTCGTTTGGCAATATTGCCAGTTTTTATTCTATATTGCTGCCGTTGTTTATTTTCATAAACATTTGGTATGTCTTTATTTTCTTTAGAATCGGAATACTGCTGTGGCGCGAAAAAGTTTATCAACAAAAAATCGGCTCTATTATCGTTTTTGCGGCGCTATTATGTCTGTACGTTTCATGGTTTAACAGTCTGATGGGATTACTGGGATGGTCAAGCGGTATTCCCTATCAAGAGCGCTTTTTAGTGTTTTTCACGGTACTGGTGGCTATATATTTTGCCTATCGGTTTGCCTACGAATACAACTCCAGCGACAAATTTGAGAAAAAATCCATTGTGTCGGAAACCGCCTTTTTGCACAGCCAAATCCGGCCGCACTTTCTGTTCAACTCGCTTAATGCCGTTATTTCGCTTTGTTATATCGACGGCAACCGCGCCGGTGAAGTGCTGACCAAACTCAGCGCTTATCTGCGCAACCGTTTCAAAATCGACGATGCCGCGGTTTATACCACTATCGAAGATGAGTTAAATTTGGTAAAATCTTATCTGGCAGTCGAACAAGCCCGCTTTGGCGAGCGATTGCAGGTAGAGTATCAAATCGACAACGCGCTGTTGAAGGCAAACATTTTACCTTTTAGCATCCAGCCGCTGGTGGAAAATGCCGTTGTTCACGGTGTTCTGAAAAATCCGGAAGGCGGAACAATAACAATTTCCATTCTAAACACTGATGGACAGATTCTGGTCATGGTGCAGGATAACGGTCCGGGAATGCCCGAGGCTGTTGCCGCATCACTCCAGGATGGAACGCACGGCGGCAGCGTCGGCATCACCAATGTCAGCCGCCGCTTAAAAATGCACTATAACACCGCGATAGCAGTTCGCTCCACTCCCGAAGGCACGCAAGTTCAATTCCAGTTCCCGCTAAAGAAATAGGAGCAATAAATGATAAAAGCAATTTTGGTTGATGACGAGCAACTGGCAGTAGAATTATTGACCCATTACTTGAAAGCTACCGGCATGGTGGAAATCGTGGCGAGTTTTACGAACTCGCTTAAGGCTCATGAAGCGATTAATGCCGGCTTGACTGCCGATGTCGCTTTCCTGGATATTGATATGCCCGGCATGACTGGTCTGGAACTTGCGGCTTCAATCCGCGACAATATGGAAATAGTTTTTGTCACCGCCTATAATAATTTTGCAATCGAAGCCTTCGAGTTAAATGCCATCAGTTATCTGCTCAAACCGGTGGAAATCGAGCGGTTACGAAACGGTTTAGAACGCCTGCAACGATTTTTGGGAAAATCCCCGACCCCAGCAGCCAGCAGCCAGCAGCCGCTACATATCTGCGTATTAGGTCGAGTTGCCTATTTCTCGGCAGATTCCGAGAAAACCATCAAATGGCGCACCGCCAAAGCCGAAGAACTGCTGATGTATCTGCTAATAAAAAAATCAGCCGCCAAGTGGCAACTGATTGAGACCATTTTCCCGGATTACGATGAAGAAAAGGCTGAAAAGTTATTACATACCAGCATTTATTATATCAAGCAACAACTGAAAAAATATTGCGCCAAAAGCGGCATCAGTTTTTCCGGCGGCAATTACAAGATTGAAGACGGGATTATCAAGTCCGATTATGTCAAGTTTTCCGAAACAATCAAAAGTTATTCGACCATTACCGCTGTCAATTATGAAGCGGCGCTAGCGCTGTTTGCAACATATTCCGGTGATTTGTTTGGCGACAAAGAATATAACTGGAGCGAAGATTTGCGCGAACGGCTGCGCGGACAGTATTGCTCTCTCGCAAAAGCCTTGGTTGATTTTCAACTAAGCCGTCAGGATGAGCAAGCTGCGATTGACACCGCGACCCGCGCCGCCGATTGTACACCCTCCGGCGAAACGGCAATAATTATCCTGCTCAAACTATTCGCCAAACTCGGCAAACACGATGAACTCGACAACTGCTACCGCCGGTATTGCGAATATCAAGCCAAAGAATTCGACTGCGACCCGCCGGAAACGGTGATTGAGTGCTACGAACTGCTACAGCGGTAGTGCAAAGTTCAGAGTTCAAAGTTCAAAGTTCAGAGTTTAGAGTTTAGAGTTCAAAGTTCAGAGTTCAGAGTTCAAAGTTCAGAGTTCAAAGTTCAAAGTTCAGAGTTCAAAGTTCAGAGTTCAGAGTTTAACTCAGGACTCAGGACTAATAACTCAGGACTAATAACTCAGGACTAATAACTCAGGACTCACCCACCGTACTCCAGCGTCACCCGCACATGTCTCACGTTCAACGTCGGGCTGTCGCTGTAGAGGAATTTGCAGCCGATGCTTTCAGTTAGCGTTATTGTGTCTGTTGCCTGATTAAAGGCGTTGTTCAAGTTGTAGCCGATTTTGTCGGTGTTCATCAGATCGACTGTAAGTGTTGATTTATGCGCTAATATTGCCGTAGCAATTGCGCGTTGCAATTCTAGTTGGCTGGTGATTTTTTGATAAACATTTCCGGCGCTGTCTTTGGCGCTGTAGCCGAGATTATAAAATGAATAGCGCATCGTAATTGCCCGTGGATAGTCGCTTGCATACCAGCGATGATCGCGGGCAATTATTTTATCAGACAGATTGAAATAGTCGTGACTGACCACCCCTAACTCCGCTGTATTTCCGACCGGATCATCATAGGTGCAGTCCAGCTGACAATATTCATTTTGTATTTTGACCAGATTCCAGGCGTGCGACTCGCCACTTTTGCCATAGCCGCTGATAATCATTGTCGGAATACCGGTCATTCCCAGCAACCGTCCGGCGGCCTCGGCATAGCCTTCACAAACCGCGACACCGTTTATGAATACGCCATATTCGGTATAATCTACCGGCGGTATGGTGTTGTTTTTGAAATTTAGCTCATCGTAACGGGTGTTGTTGACGATATAGTCATGTATCGCCAACTCCAGCTCATAGTCACGCATACCGACTTTGGCAATGCTGTCGGCGATTCGCCGCGCCTTGGCATCAATGGCGTTTCGCATGAACGGCAGCTGGTTCTCGGAAAATCGATACTGGAAAACGAGCTCAACCGTCGTGCTAGTCTTATAGGTGGTAGTTTTCAGTTGCGATTGCTGATAACCAAAGGTCAGCGATGGATAAGCATCGCAAACCTCCTTGACCACATCCTCGTTAAAACCTTGCATGTCCGTATTATCTATTGACAGCGTTAATGTCGGCGCAAAGTTTTTTAAGGCATATTTTACATTTTCATAATAATCATTGTAATTGTTAATAACGGTCGGTGGTTGCTTGCTGATTGCAAAATTTTCCCGGCGCACAAACCGTCCGGATTGGTCAAACAGCGTCAGCCAGTACTCACCATCGGCATCGATTGTAGCGCCGCTGACAACCGGTTGAGCCATCGAGTAATCGCGGCTGAGCATCCCCCGCGCTTCGGCAAAACTGATTTGTTTAGCATTAGCGCAACCGCTCCAAACAATCATCAAAGTCAATCCCACCCAACATATTTGCGAAAGCAATTTCATCTGCAGATCCTCCAGCATTCTTAATTCTGCAAACCATCGCTATATCCCTGCCATAATCAAACTAAATTCAAAATTAATCTCAATCCCCATCTCCTATTCCCAATATCCTTACTCCCTACCACAGGATGGTTCATAAAAATTCACAGTTTCAGTATCAATTTACTCCGTCGTTCCAATCCGCGCATTAATT
>JBAXTZ010000005.1:0-94577 GCA_037129925.1 Bacillota bacterium | reverse complement strand
GTTTCCATTTTGAAGTAGCCGGCAGCACCATTTGAACGCTGTTGGCAAAATTAACCGTCTCGTTTCCCAATTGCAACGGTCCTTGGTTAAGCATTTTGGCGAACAAGTAACTACTGGAACCTGCATCCGTGCCAGTGCCGTCCCAGTATGCGGCTATTGACCCCATGAAACTCAACCAGGTATTCTGCTGGTCAATTAACGATAGTGGCGGCGGAACCGGCTGTGGCTCGTTAGCCGCCGCGCTACAAATACTGCTGCATAGCGCAAACGCTAGCAAGAGCAAGATGATTTTGGTTTTCATAGCACACCCCTAATTTCACTAAATCTTTACAGTAAACTCAATATACCAAGCCGCAGTTACGTGATTCTTGCAAAACGCCCGGTATTAATTCATCACCTTCAACACTGTTGCCCCGGCAAACGCCACGGCAATAACCCAAAGAATCCAGTGCACTTCCCGCGCCCGTCCGGCGAGCAGTTTGAGCAGCGCGTAGCTGATAAACCCAAACGCAAACCCGTCCGCGATACTGAATGTCAGCGGCATCATGATAATCGTAAAGAACGCCGGAACACCTTCTGTTAAATCATCAAATTTTACGTGAGAAACTTCGGCCATCATCAGCGCTCCCACCAAAATTAACGCCGGAGCCGTGGCATAAGCCGGAATAAGACCTACCAGCGGCGCAAAAACTAGCGCCACCGCGAACAGCGCCGCCACTACAATCGCTGTTAATCCGGTGCGGCCGCCCTCGCTGATACCGGCGGCGTTTTCTACATAGGCATTCATCGGCGTTGTGCCGAGCAGCGACCCGCCAATCGTGGCAATCGCATCGGCATTGAGCGCCTTATTAATTCCGGCGCTGTCGTCTGCGGTTCCGGTCTTGCCGATTTTTCGCGACAGCCCAATCATCGTTCCCATGTTGTCAAACAGTTGCACCACGACAAAAGTAAATACCACGGTGTACAGGTTATACTGGAAGAATCCGGCGATGTCGATTTTTAAAAACGTATCGCCCACTGTCGGTATGTTAAAACTGATTATCTTATCGATACTGGTTGGCACCGGCACAATTCCGATGACCATTCCGGCAATCGTAACTGTTATGATACTGATTAACATCGAGCCTTTTACCTGCCGCGCCATCAGCGCCGCGCCAATCATCACACCCAGCAACGCCAGTATTGGTGCCGGGTGGGTCATGTTTCCCAACACAATATAGGTTGCCGGGTCACTGACAATGATGCCGGCATTTTGAAAACCGATAAAAGCAATAAACAGCCCGATACCCACACCAATTGCACTCTTAAGATTGTCGGGTATGGCACGGATTATCGCCAGCCGGATACCGCCAAAGGTCAGCAACAAAAATAGCACCCCGGAAAAAAACACCACCACCAGCGCTACCGTCCAAGGCAAATGCAACGTGCCGCATAGATAATAGGCAAAAACGGCATTCAAGCCCATGCCGGGCGCGACCGCTACCGGATAATTCGCCCATAGCCCCATAAGTAGTGATGCGGCTACTGTAGCGTAAATTGTCGCGGCAAACGCTGCGGCTTTGGGAACACCGGCAGCCGCCAACATCGTCGGGTTGACGAAAATTATATAAGCCATTGCAAAGAAGCTGGTAAATCCGGCAAGGATTTCCGTCTTGATGCCGGTTCCATTTTCGCTGAGCTTGAAAAATTTATCCAATCCGGTTCTTATATTCAAATCCATCTCCTGTGCTTAATCCGGGTCAATAGATTGTCGCAAAATCTTCTTTCATACGCACGACTATCCATTTTTGCGCCTTGGCGGCATCCCAAACTTTTTGCCCAAAGTCATAAGCATACTCGCGAACGCCATCGTCATGGTTTAAAATCAAACATAGCGACGGCAATGTGTTCTGCCGGGTATAAGTCAGCATTTCCAAGTCGCCGCTGCTGTTGCCAAAGGCAAACACCGGGCGACGCCCGACATGCCGGTAAATGTTAATTGGTTTTCCCTCGTTTAACGGCGCCGGCGCCACCAAATCGGTTGTCTTATAGAGATAGAGCTTACCGTTAGTATCATACTTGACTTCGTCGCGATAATCCCAACCGATGACGTTACTCTTGGAGATACCGGCCGATGACTCGCTAAACTGCCGCAGATAATCGGTGGTGCTGCCGCTCGACAAATACACAGTAAAACCATTAGCTTTTAAGTAGGTTATCAGTTCCACCATTGGTTTATACAACAATTGCGCCGGTGGTTTTTTGTACTTGGGATGCATAGTATTGGTGTAAACATATTCATGGAGCGCCTGGTCGACCTGGTCCTGAGACTGACCGCCATTACCGGCGGCAAATATTTTGCCAAATTCTTCGGCGGGCATCGTCTGACGAATATCGTCAAATTCAGCCGGAGTACAGTTAAACAGTTTCTGCGCCCAAGCATCATTTTTCCATTCCGCTTCGCTACTGTGCAGCTTTTTCGCCTGCAACATCGCGAACATATCAATAAACGAGTACGGTTTCTCGGGAATTATCGTGCCGTCATTGTCAAATACCGCAATCCGGTCGATCGGCGCGATATACTGAGGTGAATTCTTATCGGTTACTGCTGTTACGAAAGTAATTATTGCCTGTTTGTCAGCAGTATCGCTCCAAGACGGCAGCGCCGCCGCCCAAACTGCTTGCACTGAAACGAAAACCAAGAAAGCAAAGACAATCAACGTCTGGCGAAAATTCTTTGTACAGTTCAAAATTCGCTCCTCCCTTTTATAAAAAACTACATCAAAAATTATAGCACAAGTATTCTGTAAAACAATCGCCCCGGGTGGAATAGCAAAACAAAACGGGAACACCGGAGTTTACTCCGCGTTCCCGTTTATTTTGCTATTTTCTGCTAATATTATTTGGCGTAGGCCTTGAAGCCGCCGTTATATGTCGCGGCAATCGACCGGTCGTCGCCGAGGATCATATGGATAAACAACTGTTCGACAGCGTTTTCACACTGCGCGGTTCGCCACTGCACCATCTCGGTTGCCTTGTTGTCCAGCACTACGATGTCGGCATCCTGCCCGACTTGCAAATTACCGGTTTCAGCGCCAATCCCAAGATTTTCAGCCGCCCCGGCAGTTGCTAAATAGTACGCATAGGCCGGATGCAAGGAGAAGTTGTGCACCAAGGCGGTTTTGTAGGCGGCATCCATTGCCCGCAACATTGAAACCCGGTTGCCCGCACCAAAATCGCTGGCGAGATTGACCTTCAACCCCTTAGCAACGTAGCCCTTGACATCCATAAACCCGCTGCCGAGGAACAAGTTGGATTCCGGCGAATGCGCCAATATCGACTTGGCTTCGGCAAGCCGCTTAATTTCAGCTTCAGTCAAATGAATGCAATGCGCAAAAATGCTGCGTTCATCCACCAGACCGTAATGGTCATAAATGTCTAAATAGCTGGCGCGTTCCGGGAATAATGACTTGGCGAATGCCACTTCATCGATATTTTCGCTCAGATGAGTGTGGAAATACACCCCGCGCTTTTTGTTTACAGCATACAGCGAACTGACAGCCTCCATCTCTTCATGGGTACTGGTAATGGCAAAGCGGTCAATAACCGAGTACTGCGCGCGCCCCCGGCCGTGCCACTTGTCAATCAGTCGTTGGCTCGCAGCATAGTTTTCTTGGCAGTCAACTGCCAACCCGTCCGGGACGTTGCGATTCATAAACACCGAACCGGCGATTATCCGCAGGTTTTTCGCCTCGGCCGCCGCGAATAAGGTATCGGTAAAGGACTCGTAGCTGGTAGCAAAAGCTACCGGACAAGTTATACCGTTCCGGGCGCATTCGCCAACAAATTTATCCGCGATTATCCGCCCATAGTCGGCATCCTTTAGCCGCATTTCCCCGGGGAAGGTGTACTTGTTCAACCAATCCAGCAGCTTCGCACCATAAGCCGCGGCTATGTCAATTTGTGCAGCGTGCACATGGCTGTCAATAAAACCGGGGATAATAACCGCGTCATTATAGCGCTCGACAACGGTGTCGGCACTTAGTGTTGAGGTAGCAACGATTTTGTCGGCAGTATCGAGCGCTGCAATCTTGCCGTTTTCCACGACGATAATCGCATCTTCGATAATGTCAAAAGCATAGTCCGGTCCGGCAAAAAACGGATTTTTCTTGAAACGGGCAACTGTGCCGCGAATTGCAGTTTGTTTTACACTCATAGTGCTAATCCTCTCTTTATGATATATTTTTAATGTTCGATTTGTTCGTTATGTACATTGGATAGGCAATCAAATTACTGAAGAAAGTACTCCTTGTTTTCGGCATCAAATACATAACCACTTTGAATCAGGTATTGGTTGTAACGCTCGGTGTCGTTTTTGGCAACAATATGTCTGATGCTGTGTTGCTCAAAATACAGTTTGGTTTCCTCATAAATATCTTTGCCAATATTATGATCGCGGAATTTCTTGGTCATGTACCAGAGAATCGGGTCATAACTGTCGACTGCGCCCGCAACCGGATTCAAAATAAATGCGCCGGCGATTTCGTTCTCCCGGGTAATATAAAAACATTTTGCGCCCTCGTGAATCTCTTTTTTCAAAAATCCCGGTTGAACTACGTGAATGTCCGGAAAATTGGTATCAATGAAAACATTTAGCAAGCCGTCGTCTTTTTGACAATTTACAAACCAAAACCGGTATTTTTCCGAAAAGTACTGTACCAAAAATCTTATCTGAATTATTCCGACCAACAAATTCATGAACCATACCGAGAAAGCGCCGATGAGTAGTCCATAGGTAACCCAGGTAGCACAACCTACCAGGTTAATCATCCGCAACCGCAGTTGCTGCGTAGTTAAGAAAGAAACAAGAACCAGCACCGATGCCAGTATCCCGACCAATTCGGTCCAGGGCATTCCCAAAATCGTCAAACCTTGCATATCCACCTCAAATAAATTTTTTGAAAATAAAAGCCCTCTATCGCAAGAGGGCTTTTATTTATGTGGTAATTCGGGCGATTCGTGAATCGCCCCTACTTATTATTTATTGCCGAAATGTCTTTCCAACAAACCTTTGAACGCCATACCGTGACGAGCTTCGTCTTTACACATTTCATGAACAGTGTCGTGAATTGCGTCAAGATTAAGTTGTTTGGCGCGGGTCGCGATGTTCTTCTTGCCTTGGCAAGCGCCATGCTCGGCAGCAACGCGGGCTTCAAGATTGGCTTTAGTTGAAGGCACCAACACTTCGCCAAGCATTTCGGCGAATTTTGCAGCGTGTTCGGCTTCTTCAAAAGCGATACGCTTGTAAGCTTCAGCAATTTCCGGATACCCTTCGCGATCGGCTTGACGGCTCATCGCCAAATACATACCAACTTCAGTGCATTCTCCTGTGAAATTTTGACGCAAACCTTCTAATATTTCAGCGTCTACGTCTTTGGCAACGCCAATTCGATGCTCATCAGCCCAAGCCATCTCCGTTGTTGATTGCTCGACAAATTTTGATTTAGGGGCTTTACATTGCGGACAAAAGTCCGGAGCTTCCATTCCCTCGTGAACATAACCACATACAGTACATACAAATTTTTTCATAATTAATACTCCTTATCGATATTTGATATATTTATTATAACACACAGCGCTGACAAAATTCTAACAGTATCTTTTGCGACGTTAGCAGTCTGTAGCTCTGGATTAATTATACCAAGCCCGTCTGACCAGAGGCTGACCAGCGCGACAAAAAAAGCGCAGCCGCCGCCAGGCAGATACGCTTTTTTATAAAAGTTAATTTCTATTTATTTCGAGTCAGTAGCCCGGGCTTGGATAAGTTTGGTAAGCTTGCCGGCAAACAATGCCATAACAACTGTGATTGCCAAGGTTACAAAACCGATGTTATTGAACACGCCAACATAGATTGCCAGTATCGATACCGGATCGGTTATGCCCTCAGGTACGTTGGTAAGCCCGGCGACTAAACCGCCAAGAATGGACGCCGCGGTATTCGACAAGAACCACACGCCCATGATGAACCCTTGCATCCGCTCGGGAACTAATTGAGCGACCATCGCCAAGCCCAAGCCGCTGATTAGCAACTCGCCAAAACTTTGAAAGAAATAACTGCCAAACACCCAGTCACCAGAAACAATTCCGTCTTTGGCAAACCAGGAACTGACGGAAAGAATCAGGAAGGCGCAGCTGCACAGCAACATTCCCCAAGTAAATTTCCAAGGCATCGAAATATTGGAGCCGGTTTTGCCAGCATGAGTATAAACCCAAGCCAGTATCGGACTAAGCGCCACAACCCAGAACGGATTGAAAGATTGGAACTGCAACGGATCCATCGTTATCAATCCACCCAGAATGGCGTGATTGGTATTACGAATCGAGAAAAAGTTAATCGAAGTCGGCATTTGGTTGTAGAGAGTAAAGAAGATTACCGCTTCGACGATTAATACCAGCGCCACAATCATTTTACGTTGCTCAACGCCGCGACTGCTAATAATTTCTTTGAGAAAGTATAGCACTGCCACGATACCAACTAGCGCAACCAACCAGTTACAATATGAACGATTGGATAACAAGAAGGTGCAGATGGCAACCGCCACGACACCGCCGACAATGGTCATAAGCAACCGACCCATATTGAACGGGGTAAACCCGACCGGTGAATCATAGCTCTTTAACAAACCATATCCACCAACGAAAATCAACAACGCGCCAACCATGCCCAACGCGCAGATCATATAACTGACACCGTGACTATATGCTGCCGACGTCCACGGCGTAATCAGCATCGAGATAAACGAACCAACGTTAATCGCCATATAATACAGCGTGAACGCGCTTTCGACCTTAGCCGGGTCGCCGGCATAGATTTTGGAAACCATACTCGAAGGATTGGCTTTGAAAAATCCATTACCAACGGCAATGGTTGCCAACCCGGTAAACACCATCAGTCGGCTTTCACCAGCAAAGGACATCAAGAAATAGCCGATTGCCAAAGTTACCGCGCCCAATACAATGGTACGCTTGGTGCCAAGATATTTGTCGCCGATAAATCCGCCGACTGCAATCAAACCATAGCACAATGCGCTGAAAGCGCCATAAGTCGCGAACGACTCGGCATCGGTCATGTGCAGTGACTGCACGAAGAACAGGGTGAGAATGGCCATCAGGCCATAATAGCCAAACCGCTCCCAAAATTCGAGGAAGAAAATTACCGAAAAGGCTTTGGTTTTGTTGTTTTTGCCCGCTACAGGCGTTGCTGCAGTTGCCATCGTTTTCTCCATTCATATTTTATTTTTGATACATAGGAAAATTATAACACAATCAATGGTTTGTTCACAGTACAATAAAAAAAAGATTGCTAAAAACCAAAAGAGCCCTGAAGAAAGTTTGTCTTTCTCCATGACTCTTTTGGATTAGCAATTGCCATTATCCAGAAATCGAAAGTAGTTTAAGCGTGCTCGAGAAAATTTAGTCTAACTTTCTTCTAGAAAACGAAATTGACGGTGTAGCCGGTATTCACATTTTCGACATATTGTGAGATATCCTTGTTGTAAGTTGCATAGGAAATCCTGACAGTGTATGTCTGTTGTGCTTGAGAAGTATACCCTGGCATAATTATGCCGGGTAAGTGATAATTACCTGAACTATCCGTGGTTGTTGTATATACAGTTGCTCCGGTGCTATCGATGAGCGAGATATTGGCACCGGGAATATTATACCCGCCTACTGTGGCTTTTCCATCAATCCAAGACGGCAGATTCCACGCACGACCTTGACTGGCTATTTTTGAATAATCCATAGTATGCGCCGGACCAGCGGCATATTGAGTAGGAGCGTTTATAGTCGCCGTGCCTCCGGTCGGCATTTTGAAAAATTTGGCGAATGGCAACCCAAATATATTTGCTTTTCCTAAGGCAGTACTCGTATAACCTCCCATTGTAACTGGAACTCCGACAGCAGTCGTACCAATCTGTATTTGATTAGCAATTTGCGATGCTGGTACTAGAGTTGTGTAAGGAGCCGTTCTCGTGGCAACTTGAACTGCGCCCCCCGCGGCCATATCAGAAGGCTGTATTAATTCGTAATATGGACCTAGCCATCCACTTGGACTATGCGCCATTACATAGTACGAACCGCTACTTGGAGCAGGCAAAATCATTTGTGTTGCATTATAGGGAACTTCTGCGCTGACAATATTATCATTGTTATCGACCAAAACCACGTAGTCATAAGAAGCGCCACCCGTTCCTAGTCCGTTTATGATAATTTGCGACGGAGTTAACGTAAACGCAAAAGTTTGTCCGGCTTGAGTATTCACACCAGCAACAACCGTTATCGACTGCGATGTTGGGCTGACATTATAGCCACTCTTGGTCATCGCCACGGTATGAGGACCAGGGGTCAGGCTGGTTATTGTATAATTAGTTGCACTGGTCCAAGAAAGCGTTCCCGCCGCCGGTGCGACATCGTCGACTTTTACTAAGACCGTACCGCTAGTGCCGTCAGCGCCGCTGATGGCTCCAGTAATACCGCCCGTTGTCGGTGCAGTTGGTGTCATCGCGAAACTCTGGGTCGCCGTTGCACCAGCCGCTACTGCGAACGGTGTAGTGTTTACATACGCTTGATAACCGGTCGCAGTTGCGCCGATCATATAATTTCCTGGGGTCACGCTACTGATTGTATAGTTTCCCCCTGTAGTTGTGGTGGTTGTCAGAGGATGCGCTGGATCGGCGGTATTGGTTATTGCCACTGTCGCGCCAACTATGCCGACGCCACCAGTTCCTGAAGTAACTACTCCCGAAACCGTGCCAGTAGTCGGGTTCGCTGTCATCGATTGATTGCAGGTATTTGCGCCGTAGTTTAAGACAATAACCTGCCGATAACTTTCGGTATAGCCGTTTTTAGTAAAACTGATTGGCACGCCATAGTAGTCGGTCTTTGTTAGACCGGCCGCGGCATCAAAGGTGTACACGCCTTGAGCGTTAGTTGTGGCAGTCTTATACTGAATCGTCACCGTAACGCCGGCGAGCGGAGCGTTAGACTGATCTAGAACGGTTCCGCTCAGAGTGACCGCTGCGGTCATCGCGAAACTCCTAGTCACAATTGTATTTGCTGCGACTACAAAAGGTGTCGAAACATAATCGCTATAACCAGACATTTGCGCCGCTATCATGTAAGTTGCTGGAATCACACTATTAAAGGTATAAGTTCCTCCTGCAGCGGTTGTTGTGTACAACCAGTCTTCAATCGGGCTATCAGGAACTGCAAGGACTACAGTCGCGCCCACTATACCTGCGCCGCTGGCATTCGTAACTATACCGGATACCGTGCCGGTTGTCGGGTTAGCGGTCATTGCGAAACTCTTAGTTACCGTCACGCCAGCCGCGACTGCGAACGGCGTAGTATTAACATACGCTTGATAACCGGTCGCCGTTGCTCCGATTACATAATTACCAGGGGTCACGCTAGTAAACGTATAGGCTCCGTTGGCACCTGTTGTTGCTTGAAGTGGGTGTAGCGGATCGGCTGCGCTGGTAATTGCTACCGTCGCGCCAACAATTCCTGCGCCGCTGGCGTTAGTAACTATACCGGATACCGTGCCGGTTGTCGGGTTTGCGGTCATTGCGAAACTCTTAGTTACCGTCACGTCAGCCGCGACTGCGAACGGCGTAGTATTAACATACGCTTGATAACCGGTCGCCGTTGCGCCGATTACATAAGTGCCTGGGGTCACGCTAGTAAACGTATAGGCTCCGTTGGCACCGGTTGTTGCTTGAAGCGGGTGCAGCGGATCGGCTGCGCTGGTAATTGCTACCGTCGCGCCAACAATGCCTGCGCCGCTGGCATTCGTAACTATACCGGATACTATTCCAGTAGTCGGAGTCAAGGTAAACGCGACAGTCGTTGCTACTACCGACCCTCCGGCCGGTACCGCAACATTCTGCGTCAATGGATTTGCTGTATATAACGGCTTAGTAAATACCACCGACTTGGTTCCATAAGCTACGTTGGCTATTGTATAGTTCAAGCCATTCCACACTGGAGTGACTGGTACTCCAGCAACTGTTGCTATTATTCCAGTAGTGCTGAAACCGGCCGGTCCGGTAACTGAACCCGTGATTGTGCCGACATTCGCGGTCATCGCAAATGTTCTATTCACAGTTGTATTGGCTGCGACTGCGAACGGGGTCGTGTTGACATATGGTATGTATCCGGTCGCAGTTGCACCGATTGCGTATGTTCCCGGGATTACGTTGATAAAGGTATAGGCTCCGTTGGCACCCGTTGTTGCTTGAAGCGGGTGTAGCGGATCGGCTGCGTTGGTTATGGCCACTGTGACACCGACGATACCTGTGCCAGCGGCATTAGTGACTGTGCCGGATACTATTCCTGTAGTCGGTGTCAGAGTAAATACAACAGGAGTTGCGGCTACCGCTGTCGCGTTTGCAATGTTAACCGATTGCGTTGCCGGGGCTGCGGTGTATGTTGGTTTAGATAAAACTAACGTATGGGTTCCCATCGCTACGTTGGCAATCGTGTAGTTCAAGCCGCTCCATACCGGAGTGATTACAGCGCCATCCAGTGTTGCGACAACACCAGTCGCGGTCGTGCCGCTAATTGTGCCGGTAATCGTGCCTTTTGCCAGTGTAACGTACGAGCCGATAGTTTGATTTTTGGCAACTGTAACTGTGGTCGGATTGACCGATGTAATCGCATAAGCCGAACCATCCACCAGTGCCGTAGTTATCACGACATTTCCAGTCGGAACGTTTGTAAATGTCAAAGTTGTATTGTGATAAAACTGACCTTCGTCATAAGTTGTTTGTCCGTCGCTAGACGTCAAGGTTACCGTTCCGATCGTGGTCGTGTTGTTGCTATCTTGCATACCACTGAAGTTAACAGTTATATTGCCGGTGTCTGCCTGCGTTACCTGCGGTGCTAAAGTGGCAGTTGCACCTTCAGTAATAACGTCAGTTGTTACTTGCGGTATTGTAGTTCCTGGAACAAATACGTCCACGTTATAAGCTTTGTTCGCCGGAACTGCCGGGAATTTACAAATAGTCGGGTCGGCAAAGTAAACGAGTGTTTGATTGTTAGGATTAGTTGTTTCGGTCAAAACCGCTTTGCCGCCGCGCGGGGTTGAACCAGGCGGCCATACCGGGTTGACCACTACCGTACCAACTGTAGTTGTCGCCATCGGCACGTTGATTTGTTCGTGAACTGTCGCGCTATGCACGCTTTGATTATAAAAGGTTTGCTGCGCATAACCAGCTGATGCGACAGATATTAAACTTTTGGTTTGCAACGGCATCCCGGAGACGGTTACCGTTTCTGTTACAGCTTTAGTAGTAAACGGCACCACAACATCTACTATTTGCGGAAGAGTTTTGTTGGATATCGTCACTGCCCCAGTTGTTCCCACCGGCAAACCGGTGATGTTAACATCATAGGCGCCAGTTGAATTGGCAACTATCGGATAGTTGACGTTACTGCCAACTTCGATTGGAACCGGATAAATATCAATTGCTTCCGGTGTACGGGTCGTGCTGTTGAATACTGCCATCATGTACACGCCTTCAGTCAGGCCGTTAAATTCAACAGTTCCACCGGTAGCTCCCGGTATGAAAGTTTTTATTTCGCTGATATTGCCATAGATATCATAAAAACCGATTTGCTTGGAGGTAGTTACCGGCGTGCCGTTAATCGACACCGCGGCTACCGTGATTTTACCAGTGCCTGGCGCTGGCGGTTCGGATCCCATAACAAGGTTGATTGTATTTTGTTTGCTCAGCGTCAATGTTGCGGGTTGCGCGATCATTGGCTGATCTTTGTACTGGGAAGTGATTGTTACATTTACAGTTGTTATTCCCGGTATTTGCGGAATTGTGATTTTTGCTGCCGGGATAGTAAGCGTACCGCTATCCAGCACCTGACTGCCGATAACCTGCATATTGGCATAATCGTTAGCAGTTATCTGAATAACCTTGGTTCCTTTGGCAAGATTACCGTTAGTAAATTTTGCCGAAAGATTCAGGCTGGTTGAGCTTGGACCATTTAAGGCAGCTGCCAAAGCCACGGGATCAACTGGCGCTGCCGGATTGGCGCTCGGCAAATTAGCCGCGAACTGGGTGAAGTTTCCTGCGGCATTAATGTCGAACGTTGGAAATGTGCCGTTTGGCATACCATTCATTACGTAATTTCCGTTTTTAACCGGCAATTGCGCTACCTTAACTGTGTTTCCTGGCACGCCGTTACCGGCGTTGGATGTTCCGATGGTAGCGGTAGCCGGATCAATACCGGCTGCTGCCGCCGCAACATCAAAAGCGGCTTTATCAATAGCTTGTTTACCGAAGTTACTCAAATCAAATGTCTTTGCTGGCGGAGTCGGTACGGTCTTCAAATTATATGTTGAAGCCATCGTTGCCACTCCAGTCTGTGCCAATAGCGTACCGGCGGCGCCGGCCGGCAAGTTAAAGTTGGCAATTCCTAAAGAGTTGGTAACTGCTGAGAAGGTATTCGCGCTAACCACTCCGGTTACTGATGTTACAGTCGCTGTAACATCCGCTCCGGCTAGCGGGTCGCCGAATTCATCAACAAACGCGAAATTTACTGATTGCAGATTGCCGACGTTTTTGTCGTACTGTTCGACGGTAATCGTGTTATTTCGTTGTACTTGTTGCAACATTTTGTAACTGATATCCGTCTCAGCCAATTTATTGGTCGTCGGGTCAGCCATAAATAACGCCGGTGTTGGCGGCGCTAACAAATTAAATTGAAAGCCGATATTTCCATTGGATTGTCCGCCGTTGCCAACCGTTCCACCACCATTGATGGACAGTTGCGGCGTTACTTGCAGTTGCGCGGTCAAATTGGCATTCAACGCACTGCCGTTATAGCCGTTGATGGTACCGCACTGAGTTTGCGCGTAATAGTTGCCAGTTGCGGTCAACTTAAACCACGGTGCGTTCCAGAAGGAAAAGTCGGTTCCGACCGACAGATCCAGTCCCGGCGCAACGTGTTGGAACGTGGCGATATTAGAAGTATTAACACTGCTAACCTGTACATCCGACGAAACGCCATAATAGCCGTTCAAGCGGGTTTCTACACTGCCAGCAAAATACTCGAAACCGGCACCGAGACGCTGATGAGCACCGCTCGGGTTATAGCCGCCGATTCCCTGAATCGAGGCTTGTACGTCATAGAACAGGTTGAAGCCATACAACTTGCTATGCTTGGCGTTCATTGTCCGATAACCCAAACCTAAGTTGAAGGTGTTGTTACCAGTACCGTACTGGGCTTGGAGAAAGCCAAAGCGGTCCAGTGACTTCATCGACTCTAACGAGTTGAACATAAACTTGCCTTGGTCATCGCTAAAGCCAAACGGTTGGAAGGTATTAATGTTCCACTGCGGCGTGTTGCCGGAAAAAGCGGAAAAATTAATATTGGTCGTTCTTAACCAATCCCAATCGTAGGAATTCTTGTACTGAGTGAGATAATAGTTGCTGAGCTGGTCAGCGGTACTCAGTACCGCGCTGCCGCTATTGTTAGCAAAGCTCGGCGTTTGCGGCGTGGCGTTGGCGTTCGGGTCCTGGTATTGCGTACCGGCCGCCGTAACCGGCAGCACCTGCGCAAACAAGAACACGACCAACAGCAACCAGGTCAGGCTGTTTCGATAGTTTTGCATAGCGTATTTCTCCTCTTATTTTAGCAGGCGTTTTTTTACGCGTGCTTATACAAAAATCATATTACCACACCATTCTTACAACTTTCTTACAAAATGTCTTGCGAAATAATTTGCTATTTACTGGTTGAATAACGAAAAAACCGCCTTGCGGCGGTAGTGTGAAAAATAATTTTAGTCTGATAACTCAATACCCTTATCGATTAACAACATATCATAGCGGGCAGAATATTCACGTGTCCAGCTCCAGCCATTTTCCACCAGGAATCCTGACTGGTAAATTTGCTTAATTTTTGTAACATTTATTGGTTTTTCCTGCAGCAATTGTTGCAGTTGGCTCAAGTCAGATCGCCAGTCTCGGGCATCCAAGCAATAACAACTGTTTCGGCAAGTTATTTTCGTCTTACAGCCTAATTGTTCAAGCGACTGCCGGACGCGAAACATCGTTGTTTGTAGATTGATGATTGTTTTAGCCTGAAAATCGTCACCCCAGAGCATTTCACAAAGTTTTTCTTTGTGAATAGGTTGGCCCTCGTTAACCACCAGTAGCGCCAGCAGCTCCTCGGCTTTGCGACTGTGCCATTTCATCGGTCGGTCATCGACAGTCAGGCTAAACCGGCCAAATAACTTTACTGCAACTTTTTTTTGCGAATTGACGGTCACCGGACTGTTAACTATTAAACGGTCAACGGTTTTTTCTACGCGCTGCAAATCGGTTGGCTTTAGCAAATAATCCAGCGCATTTAACGCAAACGCCTCAACAGCGTGCTCATTATAGGCTGTGACAAAAACTATTTTTATTCCTGAACCGCGCTCAATCAACCCTTCCGCCAAATCCAATCCATTCATTTCCGCCATCTGAATATCTAAGAAAGCTACATCCGGCTTCGCACCGTCCAAGACGAAATTTTGCGCAGCGACCGGTGAAAAAAACTTGCCGATAACGGTAATTTTTTTAGTTTCCTCAAGCAAGTACACCAAATCGTCCAGCGCCAGCTTTTCGTCATCTACGACAATGGCTTTGAGCATAATTACCTCGATTTAATATTTATGGGAATTTTTATCGTCACCTTGACCCCGGGGTTTTTGGCTTCCAAACGCAAATCACCATCATAACGGCGCAAGCGTTCACGGATATTATAGGTGCCAAGTCCGACAGCCTGACCACTGTCCATTTTCCTTTTGCGAACAAAATCTAGTCCGATGCCGTTGTCTTCAATGTCGATATAGGCGAACCGGTCCTGGTAGTAGCCGCTAACCGATAGTTGCCAGCGACTGTTTACTGCTGTTAATCCGTGTTTTATCGCATTTTCAATCAATGGTTGCAAGGTAATTCCCGGAAGCTTTATCTGCTGCATTGATGTCGGTAGCGTAATGTTGCAGACCAGTTTCTCGCCGAAGCGGATTTTCTCAATGCGCAGATAGTTTTCGACTAGTTCCAGTTCTTCGGCAACCGTTGCCAGTGGTTTGATTTGCCCTGGTTTTAATAATTTGCGCAGATAGTCGCTAAAATCTACCACGGTTTGCCGCGCCTGCGCCGGATGACTGCGAATCAAGCTTGCGATTGAGTTTAGTGTGTTATAGACAAAGTGCGGATTCATTTGCGCACGCATATATGATAACTCACCAATTTCAAGATTTTTTGACAATTCTTTTGACCGATAGCGTTCGATAATATTCATTAGCTGCGATCCCATAAACAACATTAAAGTAATTGCCAGCAAGGAAATCGGCGTTCCAATCCCCAATACTAACAAGACTACTTGCAAGCTTGTTATCGCGTTGCAGAGCGAGCCAAACGCCAGATATTGCCAATTAATTGAGCCGATTTCTGTTGAATGTAATACCATCCAAATGATTTTAGCCAACACAACGATTCCGTAAATTAACATCGACCAAAACAGCACCCTACTGGCAAGTACTTCAACCGGGACAACTGCAATTATTACCGCAGCGATCAGCATTATTGCAACTGTCCGCCGATAATTCGGCACGATTTTTGGGACCTGAAGTCCTTGATAGTATAACTGCGTAATCAGTATCGACCAAAGATTGGCAGTGAACAAAATTTTTCTAAAGTAGTCAATTTGCAGACCGGGTAAAACATCAAAAATATAGCGTTCATTCAAACAGCAAAACAGTATGCAATAAATAATTGTTAAGAAGAAAAAAACTTTCATCCGGGTTTCTTTCCAATAACTCAAAATCATCAACGCAAAAACCACTGTCGTCATCGCTAAAAGCGTAAAAATCATCGCATCCCAGTTGATTAATCTTCGGCGGTAATTTTGCAGCGCTACGCTGTCGCCAAATACCGGAGCGGTAACCAGTCCGCCAATCATAAAATCACTGTTCAAAACTTGTACCACAATTTCAATAGTTTTAGCGCTCTCAAAAACGAATTGTTGAGGTCGGAGCAGCAATTCGTTTGCCATCAACTGCTCCCGGTCTATCCCCTCACCACTTAGTGCCTTGCTGTTAATGAAAACCCGGCACGCCGTTCCTTGCACATTTAACGCTAGCGCTAGTTGTTCGTCAGTTACAGGCATCAGGACTTGGATCCGATAGGTAGCCATTTGTCCCGGTTTCAAATTAGTAACATTATCTACCCCAAAGGAAAACAGCTTTGGAAAATCAACATACTTTTTAGGATAGGCCGGTAAATCTGTCGGCGCTAATAAGACGTTCGGAAACAGCTCCCAATTGCCGTCTAGCTTGTAAGTTTTTGATTTAGAAAAATCCGCGCGAAGGTCAACTACGGCGCTATTTCCAATCGGGGTGTCGAAGTATTGGTTGCCGATTGCAACCAACAGCAGACAACAGAGCGCCAAAACGCAAAAATACGTCGCAACCCAAATACTCTTTTTACTCATCGACTACCATGTAATAGCGCTCTTCAAGATTGGCGGCGATTTCATAGGCCCACATCCAGCCATTTTCTGAACAGAACCCCTCGCCGTGAATTTTTTTAAGTTCGGCCTTATCGGCAGCGGTAATGCCGCTGCGGGCTTTGTGCATTATCTGCTCGAATTCATCAAGGTCGCTTTGCCACTTATCGCGGGTCATCCGGTAGCAGTCGTTGGAATAGAATATCTTGATGTTGTCACCGGCAGCCCCTACCGCCTTCCGCGCCCGATACGCCGATGTTTGCAGGTTCATTAACGCTGTTTCACCGTCAAAATCCGGCCAGAGCAACTCGCACAGTTGTTCTTTGTGCACATATTTTTCAAGATTATATGCCAAATAAGCAAAGACCTCTTCGGCTTTTTTACTGCGCCACTTTACCGGCTGCCCATCCACCCGCAAATCAAAGCGGTTAAAAAAGTTGACGCTAATCGCGGCAGCGGCAATCGGTTCGGGTTTAGCAATAACTGCCACCGGCTGTTCAGTCATCAGCCGGGCAATCGTTTTGGCCAACCGTTCGCGGCTGACCGGTTTGAGTAAATAGTCCATGGCGTTCAATTCAAAAGCTTTTATCGCGTACTCGTTATAAGCGGTGACAAAAACAACCTGGGTAGCCGGGGCTACGTTCATAATTTTTTCCGCCAGTGTCAATCCGTTCATTTCCGGCATCGAAATGTCCAAAAATGCCACGTCGGCAGTATTGCCTTTGCCAAACCAGTTGTAAGCCTCCAGTGGGCGGGTGAATTGCTCGACAATCTCCACCCCGGCATTTTCCCCCAGCTTTCGCGCCAAATCTTTTAACAGCATCGCTTCGTCATCTACTAATATTACCCGCATACATTCTCCTTCACTTAGCCATTTCATTTCGCTGAGATAATCTCGATTCTGGTGCCATTACTGTCAGATTCGATATTAAATTCTCCGCCGTAACGCAGTACCCGTTCGCGGGTATTTTGCAAACCAATTCCTTTGCTCTTCATAGCAATCAACTCGGCAAGTTTCTCGCGGCTCATTCCTTGTCCGGTATCAGTTATTTTCAGATGCGCACGCCCGTCGAGCAGCCGACCGCTAACTGTTACCGCTCCGCCGGCACTGCTCGCCATCAGTCCGTATTTCACAGCGTTTTCCACTAGTGGTTGCAAGCTTAACTGCGGCAAGCGAAAATCTAAAATGCTATCTTCAACATCGATAACCACATTCAACCGGTCATTAAAGCGCATTTTTTCCAAGCGTAGGTAATATTTTACCAGCTCGAGTTCTTCACTAACTGAAGCAATTACCCCTTCAGCCGACGGCTTTAACAGTTTTCGTAAATACGAACTAAAATCCACCAACGCATCTTGGGCAGCGCGCGGCTCATCCTCTACCAGACAGGATATTGTGCCAAGCATGTTATAGATAAAATGCGGATTTACCTGAGCCCGCAAATACGCCAATTCTGCTGCCTCCATCCGCTGGCGCACAAAACTTTTATTGTGGCGTTCATTTATAAACAATAACTGCGATGCCAAAAACAACGGCATGATTACCGCAATTGCCCGCACATCATTTATCCAGCCAAAAAAATTACCCGCCATCAGGATGATTAACACCACAAAACATATCAGCCCGAACAACAAATATCGACTGCCTTCAAAGCCACTTTTAATTGCAACAATCAGCACAATCATCAAAAATATCGCGAAAATTCCGTTAAACAAAAATAACAGTTGCCCGACATACGTCAATGCCGCGACCGGAGCGATTAACCCGAAAATCATCCCAAAAATTCCCAACCCGCTCAAACACTTCAACACAAAATCCGTCGGGCGCTTGAACGCGGCGTTTGCATAGAGCATAATAAAGAAGAATGCCGCCAGCGTCGCTACAAAGTCGATGCGAATTCCTAAACTAAATGATGCCGTCGGAAACACATCAAAAAATATTCGTTCATTCTTCAAAGCAAAGGTAAACGTCGAACAAAAACAGTATAAAGAAAAATACAGCAATTCGCGCTGATAAATTCGTTGAAAGTACATCCCAATAAATATCAATAGCGCCAAAAAAAATGCCGCTACCACAAACCCATCCGCCAAAATGCTGCTGCGGCGGTCGGCTTCCACTGCCGTAACGCTGCCAAACTCGATCGGCGTAATAATTCCCGCCGATGAAGTATTGATGAAGTTGGCTACTTTTATGACGATTTCGACCCGGTCGGTTGCAGTAAATTCATACCGTCCGGGCTTGATACCCGCAACAAAATGCTCGCTGTCGCCCGCCGCTCTCCCTTCGTTTCCAAGCATTTTACCATTAATATATACTTCGTTCGCGCTCCGAATCAAATCCGTAGCAATAGCCAATTGCTCCGGATGGTTTTTCGGCAAAATAATTGTCAATTTATAGGCTACAACCCCAAACACTGGCAGTGGTTTTTCAACCGTACTGACCTTCGTCCAATCGCCGGGAACATTAATATAGCCACGCGGTTTATCAGTTTTTATCGCATCCTTAACATCGGAAAAGATTTGCCAGCTACCATTTAATTCATACAGCCGACCTTCGTCGAAGTCATTTCTAAAATCAGCCACCCCGTTATGTACAACTGCTGGTTCCAAGCCAAAATTCGACAGCAGCAAAGCAAATACAATCGGCAACAACAACACTAAGCCCGCGCAAATATTTCTAAAATTAAATTTAGCTCGCATTGTTTCCATTCACTACCACCGTTTCACATTGTTATTGTGTTATTGGCGCACACGTAAGAAGGCGCGGGAACCGCGCCCCTACAGCGGCTTCCGCTCCGGTGTGCCGGCTTGGCGCGGATAGGCGCTGGGGGTTGGTTTAATTTTTCGTATCGCGATCAACGCTCGCGAATCATCCAGTCCGGGCAGTTTGACACTAATATTTTGCGCTAATTCTCCGCCGAGCAGCGCTATTGCCCGCCCTGCTTCAAGCAACTCATCAGCTGCCGCGGCACCTTTTTGCGCAATGAATAATCCCTGCTTTTTCACAAACGGCAGACACAGCTCGCACAATACGTTCAACCGAGCGACTGCCCGTGCCGTCGCAACATCATAGCATTCACGATGATTACTGCTTCGACCAATTTCTTCGGCGCGTCCGTGCACTAAGGCGACATCGCTCAATGCCAACTCCGTCACGACAGCTTGGAGAAATTTCAACCGCTTATTCAGGCTGTCCAGCAACGTCAACTTAAGCGACGGAAATAATATTTTCAACGGAATTCCGGGAAATCCGGCGCCGGTGCCGACATCGATGAGACTTAGGGACGAGTAATTTAAAGCTGAAAGCTGAAAGCTGAAAGCTGAAATGTTTTTTTTTGGAACAGTTGAGGTGTTTGAAAACGGCAGTAATTGGGCTACGGATAGCGAATCAACAAAGTGCTTTAGAGCTACTTCATTCGGGGCGGTTATCGCTGTCAGATTTATTTTTTCATTCCATTCCAGCAGCAATTCATAATAACGGTTAAATTGGCGTAACTGCAATTCCGATAATTCTAAACCAAATTCCAAACAATACCCGCGCAACAACTCAATCATAGCAACTACTCATACTCCCTTCACACAGAGGGCAACCACAGGGGGTTGCCCCTACCCGTAATTTTACCATTCGCTACTGCCCAACCACTAACCGAACGTGTTCCACATCATAAGGCTGATAATTTATCGTCACTGCAGCGCGGTTGGCGCCGCAGTTTCGGTCGGCGATTTTGTTAACTACCACCACTTCGTTGGTAAGGTTATAGCCATCGGCCAACCGATAACCGCCGGAAATATGTGGCCAAACTATTCCGAGCGATTCCAGGTCATTGCTGGTTGCCGGATACTTGCCAGTCTTTTTCTGATATTGAACGATGCCTTTATCGGCATCCTCCAGTGCTCGGATGACCTGTCCGGAATCAGCTTCAATCGAAAATAGCTGGCTATAAGCAATATAGCCGCCAACTACTATTACCAAAGCGACTACACCGATAATAATTTTGCGGGTCAACTCAATATGAGAACGAATTAATCGTATCATAAACACCATCACTACTAAAATAAGCCAAACTCTTATCATAATATACACCAAAGCCTCTATCATTTGCTATAATTAGGATTATACTACAAAATAAATCGTTTTTGTACAAAACAGCTAAACAAGGAGGCATGATGCAACGTACACTAAAAAATCGTCATATTCAGATGATTGCACTCGGCAGCGCTATCGGCACCGGTTTGTTCTTTGGCTCCAAAGATACTATCGCCATGACCGGGCCAAGTGTGTTATTATCTTACGCTGTCTGCGGTGTGTTTATGTACTACATTGTGCGGGCGCTTGCCGAAATGTCGGTGCAAAATCCGGTATCCGGCTCATTTTCGGCTTACGCGTATGACTATTGGGGACCGGCAGCCGGGTTCATTACCGGCTGGAATTATTGGTTTAACTATGTAATCGTCAGCATGGCCGAATTAATCGCGTTTGGCATCTATATTAACTATTGGTTTCCCATAGTGCCGGAATGGCTATCAGCTTTGGCTTGCGCCGTTTTACTGACCGTGGTCAATCTAATCAACGTCAAGACCTTCGGCGAGACCGAATACTGGTTATCCGGCGTAAAGGTGGCAGCAATAATTTCTATGATTGGTTTTGGCGGTTATCTGATTTTTTTTGGTAGCGGTTTTACCGCCAGTGTTGCCCATTTGAGCGCGCATGGCGGTTTTTATCCACATGGTCTGAGCGGTTTTCTGATGTCGATGACCGTCGTGATGTTTTCTTTTGGTGGCACTGAGCTAATCGGCATTACCGCCGGCGAGGCAGCGAACCCCGCCAAAACCATTCCCAAAGCGGTCAACAGCATTATTGCCCGCATCCTGATTTTTTATATCGGCTCGACCGCAATTATTTTAATGCTCTATCCTTGGAATGCAATGAGCTCGCTAAATAGTCCGTATGTCGAAGTTTTTTCGGATATTGGTATCTCGGCAGCCGCAAATATTTTGAACTTCATTATCGTTACTGCCGCGCTATCGGCCTACAATAGCGCACTTTACGCCAACGGCCGGATGCTTTTCAACTTGGCCGAACACGGTAGCGCTCCGAAAGTTTTCGCCAAGTTAAACAGCCGCAGCATTCCCCGCAATGCAATCTTGTTTTCAGCGCTCATTTCGCTGGCGGCGGTGTTCCTGCTGTATCTGGCGCCAAAGGCGGCGTTCATGTACGTCGTGGCGGTTGCTACCGCCGCAGCTTTGATAAACTGGTTCATGATTTTGATAACCCACGCGCATTTTCGCAAATTAGTTGCCGTTGGTAAACAATCTGCATCGACCTTCACTTTACCCTTTTATCCCTATATCAGTTATTTATGCTATCTGTTCTTGGTCGCAGTGTTTGTAATCATGTGGTTTACGCCAGGAATGTCCGAAACCGCTTTCATCGCACCACTTTGGCTTTTGCTGCTATTTATCGCCTACTCGATAAAGACAAAAAAAGGAGGAGGCACTCAACGCTTTTGAGTGCCTCCTTTTTTATTGGTTATACCAAAACAATCGCGCCGCTCCGTCGATATCACAATGCAATTGGGCAGTTGTCGACAACTGCATCATCGGACGGTGAATGGTTTCATATTGCGCCCACAGCCCGGTCGCCGGAGTATCAGATGGATTTGCGGAGTTTATAAACGCCAGCCATGCCGGCTGCATCAAGCGGCTGACTTGCGGATCAAACGGCACATTGCCGAAATATATTTTAGAATCAGTCATTGCATTCCCAAAAATAAACGGCAGCTCCATGCCATGCACCGCGCCATACTCACCGGACCAAGTAAATCGGTACATAAAGACGTTACCGTTGTAACTTTGCGCGTCCGCCAATCTATAAGCGTTAACGTGAAAAAACGTATCATCGACTGCTTTGAATAGCAAATCGATACCCGAAAGTTGCGGATAAGTCGCTTGGTAAAACTGTTGCGCCCGATAATCAATTTTCCCGATTAGTTTAACGGCATCTTCCGGCACAAATAATCTGTAGGTCGTCATGTTCATAAGCGATTGAAAGGGTACAAATCGCTTAAACAAGCCCATTTCATCCTGATTGGTGCCGATGAGCAAGCTGATATTTTTTGCCGCGCCCTTTTGCAACTCGGCAAGCGGGTTGTCCGGTATCAGCCCATCGCCACGCACCGGCGCAAACAATGTTTCATTTGCCAGCCAGCCGTATTCTTTCATCAATACCGCCTGCGCCGCCAAAAACTTTTCCACGCTAAGGTTCTGTAATTCGACGACATTCTTGCAATTGGCATATTTCATGAATTTTTTGGTGACTTCTCCGGCATCCTGTTGGTCTTTGGTTAATTGAAAGCCGCCGCTTTCGATAATCGCTTTGTTAAACAAACCTTTAGCCGCCGGTGCCGTCATCAGGCAAGCCACTGAACCGGCTCCGGCCGATTCACCCATTATCGTTACTTGGGTCGGATCGCCGCCAAATGCCGCAATATTACGTTTGACCCATTGAAGCGCTGCGATTTGGTCTTGCAAACCGATGTTTCCGCTACCGACAAAGTTTTCATCCACAGCGCTCAAATAGAGGAATCCCTCGGCGCCCAAGCGATAATTTATCGTCACAAAAACCACTGAGCCATTTTCGGCCAAATTCGCGCCGTTATACACCGACTGCGCGCCACTGCCGATGGTATAGCCGCCGCCGTGAATGAATACGCAGACGGGGAGATTGGTGGCTGGCGGCTGGTGGTTGGAGATTGACGGTGTCCAGATGTTGAGCGTCAGACTGCTCTCGGATATTTCATCCACCAGCTTGAAATCAGGATTAATCACCTGCAAACACGCCGGGCTGTATTTGTCGGCATTGAATATACCCGTGAAATCGGGCAGCGGCTGGGGCGGACGAAAGCGATTTTTTCCCGATGTTTCCGCGGCGTAAGGAATGCCCAGCCAGGCATTAGCGCCGTTGTCGGCAACAACGCCGGAAATTCGCCCGCACGGCGCATTGACAGTCGCGGCTTCGGCAAACGCTGCAACCGCCAGCAAAATTAACGTTAAGCAACAGATTAGTATTCTTTTCACATTCTACCTCGATTTGTTAATGGTTATACTGGTTAAAAGTTAAATGTAAAATGCAAAAAGGTTAACGACGAACTCCGTTACTCACTTTTCGCCATTCACCATTCACCTTTAACTTTTCACTTTTCACTTTTCACTTTTTACAATCACTTCATCTTCTTGGCAAAATCTTCTGCCGATAATTGACAGGCGGCAAATAATCCCATCGAGTATTCGTCGCGCTCATCATAGTCTTGAGCATTAGTGATGACTGTTTTGTAAAAGGAAAAATCCTTTTCGCGGGCAAATTTCGGTATGCACAGCGCCGATAGCCAGACTTTGTAAATAAGCTGTTGCTCAACCATATTGATCTTGGCGACTTTGCAATTTATTCCGCTAATATCCAGAGTTATCAGATGACTGGCTTGTTGCATCGAAACAATTTTGCTACCACTGGGGCTGCTGACCGTCATTGAAAAAATTCCACTGGTTGCCGAGCCTTTCCAGTTGCCGTCGCAAAGCGGCGGATAGACCAGCAAGTCGTTGGCCGCCAGCCAGCCGGAATACCACTCGGCAACGATACCGGATATTTGTCCGGCCTGATTGCCATACAACGCCACGGCTTTATTAGAACTCATTTCCACCGTATCAACC
The DNA here is from genome assembly GCA_037129925.1 of Bacillota bacterium. Taxonomy (GTDB): domain Bacteria; phylum Bacillota; class Negativicutes; order JBAXTZ01; family JBAXTZ01; genus JBAXTZ01. The sequence goes on along the minus strand of JBAXTZ010000005.1, from coordinate 70,316 downwards.
TGAAAGGTATTCATCGTAACCGCCTTGGTTTCCAAATTGTTCAGATTGATTTTTTTGAGCTTCGGCTCAAGTTGATTATATAACGACTTTTTAAGCAGTTCTTGAAATACTTGCGCCTTGTTCGCTAACGTTGGCGGGGCGCTAAGCGGCGATTGCAGCGGATTTTCCGAAACGGCGTTAATCGGGATACTATATAGTATCCGCAAACTGCCGTCACTGTTGTCGGCGCTACAAATAAGCATATTGTAAGTGCAGTAGAAATCGCTCCGAATAACACCGAGCGTTTTGAAGGTTTCATCTGCCGTTCGATCGGATGTCATCAGCAATATTATTCCCAACTGGTTATCGGTCTGCTGTAACTGATTATTGTTAACATAAACATTATCGTCGGCCGTATCTTTGATAACAAACGGTAAAACGCCGCGTTTTTGCGCCGATAGCAACCATTCTTTTATTGTTTCTTCGGTGCGACCGAAATCAAACTCAGCCAACCGAAAGTTGTCGGCGATTTTTTCTCTGTCACCGGAAAAGAACACATAACTGTTCCAATCCAGATTTACGACCGGCTTCGGCGCGGCAAATGCCGCCGAACTAACCAATAGGATTGCGAATAATAAAGCAACTATTCTTCTCATAAATCCGTCCTAAATCGTAATCCGGTCTTCCGGCAACAAGGTTATTCCTTTCGCTGGCAACAATTTCATAAAGTTATCTTTTGCCAGTTTTTTGGCAATGTCCACCGGCAGGCTGTTCAACAGCAAATCATATTTGCGGATTTCACCTTTGTAATTTTCTAGTGGTTTGAAATGACCGACCAAGTCCGAGCCAATCATAAACCGATCGGGGTATTTTTTGATCAATGCCACCCAAATAGGATCCAACCGACCATTTTTGGCAATATAATCATCGTACACTAACCAGGAAATATCAAAATCAAGATTGGGATATTGCGCGAGCAACCGATCAGCGATTGCCGGCAGGTCTTTAATAATCAACAGGTTTGACACCCCGACATGCGCCCAGACAAAAGTTGTGCCGGGGTTGCTACGAATAGCGTTTTCCATTTGCGCGAGATACAGCGGTTCAGTAGCGCGGGCAGCGGTCATGTTGCTGTGAATGACCACTGGCATTTTATATTTTGCCGCAAATTTGTACACCAGATCATAGCCGGCAGCATCGGGATGAGGGATGTCGCCATAAGTCAGCCAACTGGCAAAATCATGGTAGCTAAAAATTTCCCCAATTCCTTTCCACATTCCCGGATACATTTGAATCATGCGACGGACGTGTTCCAAACTGGTTTTATCCTGGCCATTGATGCCGCACAAAAACGGATGCAAGCGCTTTTGCTGCTCCGGTTTGGCGTGCGCGTAAGCGTAGGCGACAACAAAGTCGGTTTCTTTGTCCCAATAGCGCGGCGAAATATCCAGTTTGCGAACTGTCTCGCGGTCGATTCCTTCCTCGGTGCGCCACATTTTACTTAGCGGAATACCCCAGAACACCGAGTCAGTAACTTTGGCAGCATCCATGCACTCAATATAAGAATCCACCCCTTCGGTTCCCTGAACCCAATCCGTGTAATGGTTGTGCGCGTCGGCAATTTCATAGGTCATCGGCTCGGCGGCAAACCCCGCGCCACAGGAAATCACAAATGTCAGTACAATGAGCAACGCAAATAGTTTTTTCATCAACTCTCCTCTTATCTGGTTTGTTATTTGGCTCTGTTACCTAATTCGGATAATTTTTTTATCAAAGTCTCCGTCAGTTTGGGATTGGCAATAACCCCTGGCCCGTTGATACAACCACCCCGGCAAGCCATCCCTTCCAATAAATCATAGTTGCCATCGGCGATTTTTTTGAAAACTTCCGCCGCCTCTTCCATCCCATTCATAGCTATTGCCCGCAAATCATGTTCGCCGATTTTCTGAACATATTTCGCCACACCACCGGCGCAGGCAAATTTCCATCCGTCAACCGTCGCGTTCATTTCTTCTTCACTGGCATTATCTGCTAAATTTATTTCCGCAAAATCAAATAATATCTTCAATCCTTCAAAAGTAGTACAGTAATCGATTACTTCACTATTATAGGTCTCCAGCTTCTTGGCAAGACAAGGACCGAAGAATACTATTTTGGCGTCCGGATGCAGAGTGCGTGCCAATTGGCCCATCTTCACCATCGGCGAAACCGCCGCAGAAATGTTGGCAATCTGCTGTGGTTGGTATTTTTTTATATATTCAACAAACGCCGGACAACACGATGTCGTCATGAATGAACCACCGGCAGAAAAGTGTTCAGCTTCTTCCTGCGCCACCAAATCCGCGCCGTTTGCTGCTTCAAACACTTCAGAAAAACCGATTTTCAACAAACTTTCGCGAATGGTTTGAAAGGAAGTCGACATCCCAAACTGTCCCAAAATCGCCGGCGCCACAATCGCAACCAGTTGCGTCCCATTCAACATTTGATTGACTATTTTAGGTAAATCGGCAATGAATTCAATTACGCCAAACGGACAAGCCTGGACACACCGTCCGCATACAATACACTTGTCAGTAACGATTTCAGCGCTACCGTATTCGTCCTCGGTTATCGCGCCAACCGGACAGGCTTTCTTACAGGGGCGTTCCAGTTTTACAACGGCTGAAAAATTACAGGCCCTCATGCACAAGCCGCAATTAACGCACTTCTTCTTATCAATAACCGCCCGGTTACCGATTAGGTCGATGGCATTTTTCGGACAAGCGGCAACACAGCGTTTTTCTAAACAATTCCGGCAGAGGTCGCTAATATAATAGCCCGAAGACGGACAAGCATCACAACCCTCTTTTACCACTTGAATAATCTTGTTCCCCGCCTGCCAGTCACTTGTTTCCGTCAAAATAGCCGGTAAATGTTCCGCCAGCTCATACAATTCCAAGTCTTTAGTTTGCTTGTAGTCCAGTCCTAAATAAATTTTAATCCGCTGCATCAACACTTCACGTTCCATATACAGCGAATCGCGATAAGTCGGATTGGGTCCGGGAAGAATACGCCGAACCAGTTTTGGCAACCCGGCTTTCAGCTCGCCCTGACGCATCAACCTCACGATATCAATAACTGCCTGTTCACGAATTTGGGTGGTTTTATTTTTGATCATCCGAGGCTCCTTCCGGTCGGTTAATGATTTTTGCTCGCTTCAGCACAATAATGGCTAATAACTTTTTCCAAAAATGCCGGCATTTCACCGCCGAATTGGCGGATAATATTGGCACGAAAATCAGCGCTGCTATTGTAAGTTCTACCCAGTCCCTTAAATGCGACAATGTCACAATCCCAAAAGTTGTTTACCCATTGATGCAATTTTCCGGCCTGTTCTTGGACGAATTTGTCCGCCACCCCGTAATCACGCCGTTCATAAATCACATTACAAATTTCAAACCAGAGTGCTTGCAAGTCGGCAATACCCTCTTTACCCAAAGCGTCAATTCGCTTCTGGCTGTCCTCGACAACTGATTTACCATACTTATCAACTGCTTCAGCACGATATTGAACTTGTTGTTCCTCAGTTAGTTGTCCACAAGTTGATTGGTCACAATTTGATTGGTCACAATTTGATTGGTCACATTTACAAGCCATTTTCTCTTCCCTCTATCTGTTTTTATAGTTTTTCGCCGCTCACTCCTCAAACATTTCCAGCGTCCAAAAATATATTCCTACTTCCTACTTCCTACTTCCTACTTCCTACTTCCTACTTCCTACTTCCTACCTCCGCCATCTTGCTTTCCAGCGCCTTCTGCCGCCGGATAATTCTCAACCGCTTACGCACATGCATCCGCATCCGAAGCGATATTATCACTCCCATAAACATACATATCGAAGTAATTCCCCACAACATATTGAAACCCACCGCGTCTCCATACTTATCTAATATCCAGCCGGCAACCGGATAGCCAAACATTGTCGGCGTAAATCCGATGAAACAGGCAAACGCCACCGACGCGCCCATAGTTTTGCGCGGCATTTTGACTTCTTCAAACAAGACCGTGTAGGTTGCGCGCATCGACAAAATCATAAAGCAGAATACCAATGTCAAAATAATCGTCGGCCACAACATCGCCTCATGGACCGGTATCATCAACAATGTTACCGCAACCAACGCGGCTGCCGCGAAACCGATGTACATCAACCGGCTGGCGGCGCCTTTAAATGGAAAATCAACAATAAATCCACTCAGGGGGCCGGCGCCAATCCGCAAACCGTAGGAGGCGATAATACCGTATATTGCCGCTACCGCGACCGGCATATGATACATTTTCACCAGATACGGATTAAAGTACGAAGTTGTAACCATCCCGCAATAGGCAAAAAATACGATGAATGCCGCCATCCATGATTCCGGCATTTTCAACACTTGCAGCGTATCTTTAAATGTAACACTCTCGTCAGCATCAATTTTGTTGGAAAACGTCGATTGTTTTAAGAAAATCAGCGTGATTAAGCCAATGGTAACATCCCAGCAAGCGTAGAAGATAAAAGTGGCTTTCAAACCGCTAATGCCACTACCAAAGTAACTAAATAATATTACGCCACCCAAAAACGATACCGAAGTATCAATAATTCCCCGCCCACCGGCAAGGATACCAAACATCCGGCCTTGCTCATCATCCCGGCCGAGCATTCGCACCAGTTTAGCTAATGCCGGCCAATACATACCCTCGCAAAACACACCCAATACTATCCAGACCATCAACAGCGTCGAATAAGCCGGCATTGTCGAAATGACAAAACCGCAAATTCCGGTGATGACTAGTGAGCCGCCGACCAAATATTTAGCCGGCACCCGGTCGGCCGCGTAAGTCGACAACAAATAAGCAATTGTCTGGGCAACGGAATAGACAGTCAGCGTAAATGCAATCTGGGAATTGCTCAGCCCAAACGCATCCTGAAACGGAACATATAAGACATCGGTAACATACGCAATTTTGTAAATGCTACCCAGTCCAACTGTCAGCATCGCCAGTTTTAGCCACTTGGCATAATTAATCGAACTATTCTGCACATTCCCTCCATCGGCATTATTTTCTCGTTTTTGAATCTCCGGTTTCACACCAAGGGCAACCACAGGGGGTTGCCCCTACTACTCGTAATTTCAACTTTCACCCTGTACTCTACACCCTGTTCCCTAATCTCTAACCCCTATGCCCTAGCCCCTAATTCCTAAGATCTACCCCTTCTGCATATCCTTTGCCACTTGCTTGATTTCATTATCACTGGGCTTGGGAATATCCTGAGTAGCGCGGAATTTGTCCATATAGTCGCTATAAGTAGTTAGCAACGCACTCTGTTCATCAATGGCTTTTTTTATCGCGTATGCGGTATATAGCACTTGACCGCCACGGAATATTTTTTCAATCCAGCTGACATTCGGATCGTTGACAATCTTATAAGCATCGCTAACCAATACCACGGCGTCTGGCACCGCCGAGGCGTTAATCAACCATGCAATACCCTTTTGGATTTCAGCATTACGAATGGCTGCTTTTAGCGCGTCGCTGGCTTGTTCATTATCTTTTTCGGCTTTTTCAACGCGAGCCTTTACTTGATCATTTAAGCGCTTAGTCGATTCAAGATACTCGGCTTGAGCTTTGGAATCATCCGGTTTTTCCCGAGCCTTCTTAGCCGCAAGGTCAACTGCGGCAATTTTGTCAGCATCCATATTCCAAGCCCGGGCTACATCAATCAGCGCCGAGCCAAATAGTTTGGTTGCAATAGATAGTTTCAACATCAACATTTGTGAGCGATATGTAACGCTATCGCCCGATTGCGCGGCACCAATGGTGTTGAACAGACCGGCTATAATATTGGCTGAACTTTCAGAACCGCCTGACGTAGCCGGAATATTTGTGTTGGAAGGAGTGTTCGTGGCGGGAATCGTATTTGTATCGCGAAGGTCGTTGGTATTGAGCAGATTGTAGCTGTTCTTGGCAACATCGACACGCAACGTGAAGTTTTTTGGCGAGCTAACGCCTGACTGAAAGGTATCCCCACTGGCGTGTTTTGGCAAATGGTTTATCCAGTCCGGCGGATAATTGATATGCAGATTTTGTGGCAAATTATCAATAAAGGCTTGATCGCAAGGCGTTTTCACCTGCATCTGCCCGGTGCCTTTAGCATCAGTTTGGACGTTGTAGACTACCGAATCGTTCCCAACTGGCTTAATATTCACGCTGGCGTTTGCCGGCGCTCCGATTACAACTATTGCCCAGCCCGCTTCTACACCCTTGGAATTTGCATTAGCAGTTTTTGTAGCAGCGATGATATTAGTATCGTCATAATTGTTGGTATCTAGCAAAACGTAAGTGCGTTTAGCAACGTCGATTCGCAACGTAAAACTGTTGGTAGGGCTGACACCCGGTTTAAAGGTGCCGCCTGCACCCTGCTTAACTAAATGATTTACCCAATCCGGCGGGTGATTGATGTATAAACGTTGGGCAAATTTGTCAATAAATGCTTGATCACAAGGCGTATGAACCTGAATTTGTCCAGCTCCGTTAGCATCAGTTTGGACATTGTATATTACGTCGTCAGTTCCTGTGGGTTTGACATTTACACTAGCATTGGGCGGCGCTCCGGTTACCGCTATCGCCCAAGGTGCAGGCGCCGTCCGCGACATTGCTGTCGCAATCGGCATGAAGTTAGCGAAAAGGGCTATTAGTACAACCAGAGTCGTCAGTTGACTTTTTTTGCTTTTCATCTTCTCTCCCAGTTTGTAAGTGGTCAAGGGTCTCTACTTGACTACTACCTCACCTATCTCTACTTGACTACTACCTCACCTATCTCTACTTGACTACTCGCTTGCAACACTGTCAAATAATATTCCGTCAGATCTTCGGCTAAACTTTTGCTTCCGCTGTTTGCCAATTTTGTTAGTACACCGATTTCGGTAAATTGCATCGTTCGCGCTGAATAACGATATTGTTCATAATATTTTTTGATTACTGTCTGTTTTTTGTTGTCATACAGCAACATTTCAACATCGGCAACTGCTTGATAACCGTTTAATGTTTTGCTTAGGCTAAGATTGATTTGACCGACGTCTAAATAAGTCCAGCCGGGATTGGCATGTGCCAGTGTCAAAATCTGCGCTAGAAATTCGGACTTCGATTCGCCCGATTCGGATAGCGCAATATTGTTGGCCGAGTCGGCACTTACGACGATTATTCCACTTGTCCGCAGATTTTCCTGATAACTGCTTTGTACTATAGCTACCGCGTCATCCTCGCTCAGCAAAGTAGTGCCATTGATTCGCAGAACTAGCGCGACATTGGCCTTGGTGTTAGCAGTGGTTTTTAGCGCCGTGTTGATTTTTTTTATTTGCTCTTTTATTGCCAGTTGTAAACTATTGGTATCTACTTGAATTTTTGCTACAACATATAGCGTAGCGCCGGACTGTTCCTGACTGATAATAATCGGTTTATCGACCACGAATAACTGATAGTTGTTTACCAGGTAATCCATAAGCGCCGCTTGATCATCATTTTGGTCAATAATCATATTGGCAGCTTTAATCACCGCGGTCTTTTGGGCATCGAACAATGCAGCGGTCAGCGCTGTTTTTTGATCACCTTTGACAATAGTTGCCTGCCCGCCGGACTTGACTGTTTGCAAATTGCTGTCCGCAAACACAGAGTTGCCGAACAGCAATAATGCTATCAGCAAATATATCATTTTTTTTGCAATTCTCATATTGATAACCATGCTCAACCACCAACAGCGTACACGGTGGTTTTAGCGCCTAGGTCGTCACTGCCGGGAAGCTCTTTGAGCGCCAGGTTTTGCGTCAAAATGCTTTTGACCGTCGATAATTTTTTTGCCGTTTCAACGTAAAAAACATAATCGCCGCTGGCAGTAACTGTTTCGTTTAATATCGCGCAACCGTTTTGCTCAAAGACAATAACGATAGCATTTCTTTGGGCGCTAGAAAGCGCCTGAAATCGAAATAAATAATCATTCATGTTGTCGCCATCGTATTGATTGTCTTGCACTGTTTCGACCACCCGGTTGCCTAGTTCTTGCGCGGATTTGTTTAAGGCTTGTTCCCATGCCAAACCTTCAGCATCTGCGGCGCTCCCGGCGGAGGCAGTGATATATTGACTAAACGGATCGACATCGTCGCTATCAGTCCGAATGATTTGCAAACTCGGCCGAACGACAGCAGTGTACCAATTGTTATTCAAGTCTTTGCTCACGCGAACCGTCTTAATACTCCCCCGCAAAATTGTCTGCGCCTTGAAATCCTGCTCGGCCAATTTGCGCACCGCGTTATTGATTTTAATATCTGACAATGTTTTATAGTTGTTTTCAATATATTGCATAATCTTGTCGTCGCTAACCACCGCGAATCCTTGCAAACGTAACTTCTCCGCCAAATAGTTATTGATGTCAAAAACGCTCATACCACCGGTTGTCATTCCGGTGACGGCTACTATAATTTTACTCCGCTCCTGACGGATTTGCGCCAGCCGCGACGCCAAATCATCAGCCGTTGCCTTAATCTTGTCGGCGGAAAAATCCGCTGTCAGCGTAACATAAAAGACGTCACCACTCCGCTGTTTATTGTCAATCGAGATTATCGAAACATAACCGAGTGCCTTGGTTTTAATCTCATCGCTTAACAATAGTCCGTTAACGACAACGCTCTTACTATCCACCAGCACACCGATTTCTTGCTCAATCCCCTTGCGAAGCGCGTCGGCTTTGGCATCAAGAAAGGCTTGGTCAGTATTATTGTTGTATACCAGCGCACTACCCAAGACTTGCAGTCGCTCGGCTTGACTGGTAGCCGCCAACAACATAATCAGGATGAACAGCAATGCAACTTTTTTCATTTATTTTCAACCTCTAGCATTATTATACAAGTGATTTTACCACATTCTTTAGCAATAAAAAACAATAACTTAGTTCGGGTGCAAAATCGTTATTCCCTGCATAAAGTTCCGCGCAGCCGCTCCGGATTGCCCGAGTAACTTACAACATAGGCTGTCCAGCCTGTTCATCGCTGATTTATCCTGTAAATTCCATATATCATCGAATTTTTTATCAAACTTGGCGACCCGGTCATTTAGTACGCTCTGCGCGTACTCGACATCAGTCATATCGTCCAGCAACAAGGAATAGGCTTCGGCTTCTTCAGCCGCGCTTCGAGCCAAAAAAACCTTCGGTAGTTCATCATTGTAGCTTTGCTTAATATCATACTTTGGATTAGCACAACTTAACGAAAACCGTCCCGCGCCATCATTATTCCAATCAGCAATCAATCGCGAGCTAATATAGAATTCTAATAAAAAGTGCTCAGTTAATGTCAAATCGATAATTTGTCGCAATTGTTTACCGGTTCCGGAAATTTCAGCTAAAGCAGCAACTGTCACTTCAAAATCACTGTGACCAGGTAGCATTTTTACGTGATAGGGGAAAGTGCTATCTTCGATATAGTGCAACGCTAACCCGGCGAAGTGGTAGCCCCAATAGGGATGACCGGTTTCAAAGGCAATCTTGGCGACTTCACGCAATGTCTTTATCCGATAAAAAGCATAAGGCGCTTGTGCCGTGGGATACAGCGCTGTCAAAAAATCATTATAGTACATCGGCGCATGAAACGACGCGCGCTGTCCGCTTTCGCGCTTTTCACCAAACGGCATATTACCCAAACCGTACAGCGAAGCATACTGGCTGGCGCTATCTTCCCACAAACCACCATCCAACCCGCAATCGGGTATTTCGGCTGCCGTGCACAAAACATCAAGCGCATCGACTTCATCACCCGTTTTGATGCGAAAGAACGGCAAATCGGCGTGGTAACCGTAATAATTATTAGAATAATCCGCGAGTTCGGTAATTTGTGCCGTAGCATCAATATAGTAATCCGTTGATGCTCGTTGAACGTACCATCCACCAAAATACTTATGATTAACGCGGATTGCATCGAGCAGTGCATTACCCGCACGCATCGAAGAAGTTTTTTTCAGATTAACTAGCAATTGTATCGGTACATGACGATAATTAGCAAAATGTGTGCTACTCCAATTATCGGCATTGCCGATTGCCGCGGCAATTTTCTCCCGCTCCTCATAGGCAAACTCGTCCAGTGGTTCGACGACTACTTTTTGCCCATAGAAATCCTGAAACAAAGCATAGTAGCTGATTAGCATATGCTCCATATGTGCCGATGCCACCACCGGAGACAGCAAAACAACGACTACTATCAGAGCCGTCCAAAATAACCGGTGATTCATATATCTCCTAACAGCGCTGTCGATTAGCGGTATTCGTTCGTGCCGTCGATGACGTAATCAGCACAATGCCGCGGTTGCATCGTGATTAGATACTCATCTTCGAGTGGCATCCATTCATTTTCCCAAAAATCACGCAAAGCCTCACCATCGCGCTCGATACCGCGACGCAATCGCTCTTCGCGCGGGCAATCCACCCAGATTGTACATTCATAACTACCGCGTAGCTGCCGGTGCAATGAATACACCCCTTCGATTACCAGCAGTTGACCAGGCATAATTTCATCCCATTCAACCAATTCATCTTCAACCCAGTTGTATTTTTGATAGCGTGCCGGTAAACCCTGCCGATATGGAGTAATAATCTGCGTAAGCAGCCGCTCCAAATCATAACTGCCACCAATGTGGACGACGGAGTTTTTACAGTTGGCGCGTTGATTGCTCGGTAAATATAAATCGTCAACGTGAATTACTTTCACCCGCTCGTCTAGCGTTGCGATTTTTTCAGCAAAAGTACTCTTCCCGGAACCGCCGCAGCCATCGATTGCAATGCAGTAACGCTGCCCGGACTCGATTATACTAAAAGCAGTTTTAATTTTATGCAGCACTCTATCATAAGAAAATAATTCCACGCCAGCCCCCTGTATAAATCGGTTTTCTTTTGTTATACTGCGACTATATTATCACATTTAGGAGTGGTTATGACGAAAAAACTGCCGGTCTGGCGAAAAATTGGCTATGGGCTGGGCGATTTGGGTGGAAACTTGGTCTATCAACCGCCGTGGTTGTTTTTGTTGTTCTATCTGACTGACGTTTTCGGTATCTCACCGGCAACAGCCGGATTAATAATGTTGTCTGCCAAATTATGGGATGGAATATTTGATCCTTTTTTTGGTTACTATTCTGACAAAGTCCACACCCGCTGGGGCAGTAAGCGGCCATTTTTGTTGTGGTTTGCCATACCATTCGGACTTGCTTTTGCGATGCTGTTTTACGGTCCGGCGCTACCAGCCAACATTAAGCCGGTCTATGCCGCAATCACCTATACATTATTATGTACAATGATTTCGGTTATTAATATTCCCTATACATCACTAACGGCCGCCATGACTACAAGTAGCGAAGAACGTAACAGCATCACAGTATATCGAATGATTCTATCAACGGTCGGTATGATTTTGGCGTCGGCCGCATTCACACCATTAGTCGAATATTTTGGCAATGGTTTAGCCGGCTATCGCTCAGTAGGAATGATTTTTGGCTTTTCCGCCGCCGTTCTTATTCTTATTTGCTTTTTGACGGTAAAAGAAAGTACTAATACAAACGTCCATCAACGGTTCACCTTCCGTCAAGTATGGAAAGTACTGGTTGTTAACAAACCATACCAGCGATTCGTATCGGCGACTTTTCTGCAATTCACCGCCATCGGAATTCTTTGTAACGCTGTCAACTATTACGCGCGGTATGTTTTTTGGCAACAAAGCGACAGTTTTTTCGGTTGGCAGATGACTAGCGAGTCTTTTAAATCTATCGGTTTTTTAGCAATCTTCCTGATGACGATTATCTTTATGCCGCTAGCTGCAAAAATATCTGCAAAATTTGGCAAGCTATTTTGGATGCGTTGGGGAACGCTGTATTTGGCGCTAAATTTTTTCATACTAATATTTTTCGATCAATTACACTCGGTGTGTTTGATATTAATCTTGCTAAATGCCGGCATCGGTTGGACGGCAGTAACTCTAAATCCCTGGTCGATGTTACCGGACACTGTTGAGTATTCGGAGTGGAAAACCGGCATCCGCTGTGACGGGTTACTATTTGGAATATTCAATATGTTGTTTAAAATTTCTGCAGCGATTGCCGGCGTTGCCTGTGGCTTTGCTCTCGAAATCGGCGGATACATTCCCAATCAAGCCCAATCTTATTCGTCGTTAATAACTATCAAGTTACTCATTGGGGTCATTCCGCCGTTGCTACTAATCATCGCCTTCTTCATCATGCGCAAATATCCAATTTCAGCTGCGTTACACCGCCAAATGGTAACGGACATTAACGAACGAAAACGCGCCGCCAAGCAGGAGAACTGCTGAATGTGTCGAATAGTATAATACAAAAGTTTTTGAGGTGATTTTACTATGAAGAAATCGTTAGTCCTGCTCGTTATTGTGCTTGCGCTATTATCGGCAACGGCTTTTGCAAAACTTCCAACCGGTTTTGATCTTCAAGCCCATCGTGGCGGTCGTGACGCCCGCCCGGAAAACACCTTGCAAGCCTTCGCTTACGCTATGGCAATCGGCGTTACTACCTTAGAAATGGATATGCAAATTACCAAAGATGGCGTTATCGTAATTCGTCACGACAATCACATCCAATACTTTTTGGCGCACAATGCTTGGGGTGATTTTTTGACTTTTAATGAAATGCCGGACATTCGCACCTGGGATTTTGCGGAGCTCAAGAAATTTGACTTGAGGAGTATGAGTCCTTTTGCACCTTTCGGTTATTATGAGGCGCACGGAAAAACTCAAAAAGAGTGCCCGGGTGCACGCCTCTGCTCACTCGAGGAAGTTTTTCAACTCGTACAGGCTTGGGGTAATAGCGATGTCCACCTGAACATCGAGACCAAGTCCTATTGCTACCCAGTCAATCCGCTCAACCCTGACCCTTACGAATGGGTAATCAAGTTTTACGCTCTGGTGCGTAAATACAATATGCAAGATCGGGTAATGCTTCAGTCATTCGACTGGCGCACTATCAAAATAATGAAAGAAATTGACCCGAGTATCCCGACAGTTGCGCTTACCGCTGAACAACCGCAATGGAACGAAGAAGGCGACGAAGGTCGTTATCTATGGCTGAATCGCAAGCAGCCATCGCCATGGATGGCGGGATTGGACATCAAGACTTTTAACGGCGATTACGTGAAAGCCGCTCATGCTATCAAAGCCGACGTTATTACTCCTTACTATACCGAACTTACTCCGGCGTTGATAAAAGAGGCGCACGATTTCGGAATGCGGGTCGTTCCTTATACTATCAACAATCCCGACGTTATGCGGCAAATGATTACTATGGGCGTAGATGGAATGATTACTGACCGCCCCAGTGTCGCCCGTAAAGTACTTGCTGAATTGGGAATCAAACTGCCGGCTCCGGATACTAACCCAAAAAATAAACCTTTTTATACCGGCACGGATGTAGTCTATGACTAACATGAGTCATACTATTTCAGCCGCTGCTGGTCGAACCAAAGCCGATTTATTACTCAAAAACGGCAAAGTCTTTAATGTTTTCACTGCTGAATGGATGGCGGTAGATTTGGCAGTTTCCGCAGGAAGGATAATCGGCTGGGGCGATTATGATGCGGAAAACATTATCGACTGTAGCGGTAAATATATTACTCCCGGTTTTTGGGACACTCACGTTCATATCGAAAGTTCCACGCTCAACCCCGTAGAATTCACACGAACGGTCCTACCATTTGGCACGACTACCGTTATCTGTGATCCGCATGAAATCGCAAACGTGTCTGGTCTGAATGGTATCGAATATATGTTAAATTGCACTGCCGGGCTTCCGATAAATGCCTATGTAATGTTGCCGTCCTGCGTACCCGCATCGATTTTTGAATCCGCCGCGCAAACCTTGACAGCCGAAGATTTGCGCAAATTTATTGAGCATCCGCGAGTGCTGGGGCTTGGCGAATTTATGAATTACCCAGGCGTTCAGCAAGGAGACAGCGCTGTTCTTGCCAAGCTGGCGTTAGCTGAAGACAAAGTCATCGACGGACATGCGCCGCAAGAACATGGCAAAATGCTAAATGCCTATCTTTGCGGTGGTATTAGCACCGAGCATGAATGTGCTTTTGTTGACGAAGCAATAGAAAAACTCGCCAAAGGTATGTATATTCAAATACGCGAAGGCACTTTCTGTCACAACCTCAAAGCTTTGCTGCCGATTATCAACGATTATAGTTTGCGCCGCTGCCTGTTCTGCACCGACGACCGCAGTCCGCACCATATCATCGCCGCCGGACATATCAACAATATTATTGCCGAAGCCGTAGCGCATGGCTTGGCACCGGAAAAAGCCTTGATAATTGCCACATTGAACGCTGCCAACTGCTATCGGATCCCCCGCAACGGCGCGTTGGCTCCGGGTTATGTTGCGGATATTCTGATATTAAACAACTTGGTGGATTTTGTACCGGAAACGGTAATTAAATCCGGCAAAATTGTTGTTCGTTCAGGAAAACTTATCGAACCCATCCTTGCGGTACCGGCTGCTACTGGTTTGACAAATACTGTGAATATCGCGCCCATCGATCCGGCGCAACTGATGATTCCGGCGCTGGGTGATTTCGCTAAAGTAATCGAAGTAATCCCTTTTCAAGTATATACCAAAGTTAAATCAATAGCTCTGCCAGTAATGGACGGATTGTTTCAAACTGATGTGCTACAAGATGTCGCAAAAATCGTGGCAGTTGAACGGCACGTCGGCAGCGGCGCAGTTGCCGCCGGTTTTTTATTCGGTTTGGGCATAAAAAAAGGCGCTATCGCCCAATCGATAGCGCATGACGCGCACAACATTATTGCTTTGGGAATTAACGATGCCGATATTATTTTCGCCGTCAATGCCTTAGCCGCTCAACAGGGCGGAATTGTAGTGGTGGAAAACGGCGAGGTTATCGCTTCATTACCATTGCCGATTGCCGGATTAATGTCCGACAAATCCGCTGAGGAAGTAATCACTGCGACAACATTGGTCGAAGACGCTGCTTATCGGCTTGGTATCCACCCGGAATTCAATCCCTTTATCAGTCTTAGTTTTATGAGTTTATCCGTAATTCCGGAGTTGAAGTTGACCGCACAGGGGCTGTTTGATTCGACAAAGTTTGAATTCACGCACGTTTAGTTATAAAACAGCGAATAGCCAATCTCGCCATATACGTCGTTGTTCATATAGTTTGGAAAGAAAAATCGCCCGTTCGAAGTATGGGTAAGGTTAACCGAGAAACTTAGCGCCTCTTTTTTGGAGAGAAAGTAATAAGCTCCAGCGCCAAACACCAACTCAATATTAAAGCCATTAGACGATGGACTGGCTTCGGTTAATATCGATGCATAATGTGGTCCGATCCCAAAAAAACCAAACCCGGCGACTTTTTCGGAAAAATCAATCCGATACTGTACTCCGACATTTATTCCGGCTTCAAAATTGGCGCTAAAGGCTTGCTGGTAGATTGGTTCAAAAAAATAGGAACTTACTGCGTTGTCATAACGATAGAATTCATTGGCAAAATAGCCGGATACACTAGTCGTCATATAATCACTACGAATATTATCCCAAGGTGTAAGCGCCCAGTTGTCACCACCATAACCAATTCTTATCCCTACCTCGTCAAAACAGTGCCGGTCGCTATTTTCGTCGGCAAATACCGCAACAGTGAAGCAACTAATAAAGATTAAGGTTAAAACACAGCCGAATAATTTTTGCATTATTTTGCACCTTTATTGCCGGTTCGCTACTCCGACTTAGAATTTGTAAGTTACCGCTAATTCCGGATACCAGACATCCACGCTATAACAAGCCGATAATGGTCCAGTGGTGGTTACGCCGCTATGTAGGACCACCCCGTTCATCGACAGACCCGCAGCAAAATGCTCGGAAAATTTATGGTCAACACCGGCTGTAATTGTGGTAGCGCTACCACTCCAGGAAAAATCGGCGTACAGGCTGGCGCTGTCGCGATACTCATAATCCAATATCAGCCCAAATTTCAGCAAAGTGAAGATTTCAGCATTTTTCCGGTTACCGCCCAATTGATAGTCGCCAAAGCCGGTGTATAAAACCAAAAACGTCGGTTTGGTAAGATTAAATCCCCAAAGGAACTCGATATTCTGATCAGAATATCGAGTTCCTTCATTTTGATCATTACCAACCAGCGGCAAATCGCCATGAATTCTAACTGCAAAAGGTTTTCCGATACCCATTGTTGCTGAAAGATTCAAGCCATAATTACTACCATAGGTGCTCAGCAGCGCCCCGTCTCCATTCTCATAAGTGACAGAAACTTGAGGGGCAATAACTCCGACATCAAAAGCTACGTTACCAAATTCATAATCCGTCAACGGCGCTGCCCCAATCGTCGCTGTTGTCAGCGAAATAGTAACTGCGATAATTACCAGTATTCGTCTCACAATAAAAACCTCTAGTTAATTATAGAACCAAGAATACCCGGCAGTGACGTACCAATCGTTATAGATATTTATCGGCCAGTCTAACCTGCCGTTAGAATTATGTTTTAACCGCAACCCCAAATTTATTGCCGAATCGTCCGGAAGATTATAACTGGCGCCGAAACTCACCGTACCGGCCATAGTCCAACCAGTTCCTGGCGGATTAAGCTCTTGCAAGGTAGATATATAAAACGGCCCACCGCCTAAACCAAGATAACCGTCAAACCGATCATATATCGGCAGACGATACATAAAACCCATGTTCAATCCAAGTTCGAAACCGCCATTTACTCCCTGCTCATAGGCTGGTTCAAAATAAAACGATAACACTCCGGGAATGCTTTTTAAATCCGGGAAAATCCGGCTCAAATCAGCGCCAAACTCTCCAGCCAGCATTATGGTCTGGTAATTGCCCCGATAACTATTCGGTCCAATTGTGGTCAGATTCCAGCGATCGCCGCCGTAGCCAAGCAGAAAGCCCTTTTCAGTAATAGCAGGCGGTTTTTCGCTTGTAACAGCTGCGGCTAATTCAGTTTGAAAAATTGCATTATCCGACCAAAAAGTTGCTGCAACAAGTAAGAGCAATAGCACTAGTACCTGAAAATAATTTTTCATACGCTTCCTTAACATCAAAACTTATAGGTAATGCCAATTTTGGGAATATAGCTGCGGATTTTGAATATATCCTCGTTGTATTTCATTACAAAAGCGTCATTACCGTGTAACGCGTTATATTCAACTTCCAAATTCAGCTCCAGATTTTGGCTAAAAGCGTATGCGCCACCGATAAGCGCTTCGGTATCTAAAGTCCCCCATGCCAGTTCAAGATAGGTAGTAACGTCATCCGTCGGGCGATAGTTTCCTTGCAAGCCAAAATGATACCCGGATTCGCTAAAGCTGTTGGGCATAGTCGAATTATTGATACTAATTTTGTAATCAACAACACCAAAATACATTGCCACAAAAACCGGCCATACATCGGACTGTAAACCGATTAGCAAATCGTAATTTTGCTTGCTGAAAGAATAGTTGCCGGCTATTGATCGACCATCAAACGGCAAAAAACTATTGTCTGTGCCAATACGCGCCGCTATATGATAGCCCAATCCGACGGTTGCCTCCAACGAACCGCCCCAATTCATGCCATAGGCGCTGCTCGGAACAATTGTGCCGCTGGCATTGGTCGCTTGAATACAGGGAACAGTTAAATATAAATCTACCGCGGCTTTGCCTAAGCGGTAATCCGTTAGCGGCGCTGCCGAGGCGCTCACTGCTACTAGGCAAAACACTATTATTAACGTCGTTACTCTCAAAGTTCCTCCTGGTCGGGCTTGGTATTGATTAATCAACTTTACGACGTCCGCTATTCACTATGGGCCCGAGCTGTGAAATCAACATTCCAACCAACATTAACGCGCAACCGATAACTTCTCGCTCCGTCAGCCGTTCGCCTAATATAAACCAACCACTCAACGCTGCAACAACGGTTTCAAGGCTGAGAATAATTGCTGCGTGCGATGGCTTGGCATCCTTTTGTCCAATTACTTGTAAGGTGTAAGCAAAACCAACCGAAAAAACTCCGGTATAGAGAATGGCTGGCAACGCTCCGTCTAGACCAACTATCGTAATCGGCTCAAAAAACAGCGCGGTTAGCATACTCAACCCAGCGCAAACCGCAAACTGCAGACACGAAAGCTTTATCGCATCCACTTGCTTTACGTAATGGTCAATAACCAAAATATGCACCGACCAGACCATAGCGCCTAGCAACATCAATAAGTCACCGTAAGCAATGGAAAAGTCGCCTTTTATTGACAAAAGGTACAGCCCGATAACTGCGACAGCGCAGCCCAGCCAAACACTTTTCCCAACTTTGTGTTTAAGAAATATTCCAATCAACGGCACAATTACGATGTATAAACAAGTTATGAACCCGGCCTTGCCGATGGTTGTATATTGAATGCCGGTTTGCTGCAATGAAGCTGCAACAAATAACACCAACCCCACAATCAATCCGGCTTTGAGCATTTGCCGGTTAGCGCAGTGGCGCATCCGGCGTTTGAGTAAAAATGCCGGAATTATCAAAACAAATGCACCTAGCGCAAACCGCGCGCCACCAAACAAGAACGGACCGACAAATTGCATGCTGACGCTCTGCCCGACAAACGCCGTTCCCCAAATCGTCGCGGCGATCAATAGCAAAATATTCGCGCGCATTTGCTTCATTTCTTTTGGCTCCCTAATTTTTTGTCTGCGGCATTAGCATATCCACGACTAAGTAACCGGTGATAATCGCCATCGCCACACCAAAAGTCATCAAAGCGCCACTCATACCATGTTCAGGACGATTGTTCATGAAATCAAGCGCCGCGCGAAAGCCGGTGCCACCCGGCACCAAAATTATAGCGCAGGGAACTTTGATTATCAAATCACTGCAGCGCCGGACCCTGGCGTATATATTGCCGACAAAAGCGGCAAAAACCGCAGCTAGCGCCGTTCCCTGAATGGCGCCGAAATCCGCGCCAAAATGAATAACAATCAACGTTGTCGCAACGCTGGACAAAACCAGCGCCACGACGTGCCGGGTATTAATTTGATAGTAAAAGACAAACGCCACCGCAGCTAGCACTGCCGCAATTGTTAGTTGCAAATAATCCGGCGGGATCGGCGGGTAATCCGGTTGAGCAATATGAAAGGCTTGCACCAAAAACGAACCAAAGACCACGCCTGCCGCCAACATCAAGAAAGTCGTGGCAGCATTTAATAAATGTGACCAGCCGGTAATTACATGGCGGGCAGCAATTTCATTTAACGCCCGCGTTGTCGTATACCCCGGCATCAACGGCATCAACCCGCAAATAATCGTCAACGTTACCGATAAAGGTTGTAAGACCATTGCCAAAAACACCGCCATAAACGATGCCAGCACTGCCGCCAGCGGTTCAAATGCACCCACACTGCCACGATCATTAATTCGCTCTTCGAACTTTAAATGCACGACTGCCAAAAACAACGCGATAATTCCCGCAGCAACGGCCTCGCGCCAGTTACCCAGAAAGATAATCGCAAAGGGTCCGGCAATCAGCGGCCAAGATAGTAATTCCCAGCGTGACGAATATAATTTACGACGACGGGAGATCTGCCGAAGCTCAAACGAGCTTAGCCCGACGTTTTCTTTGTCCAGTAACACGTTGCTGACAATTTTTTGCGTCTGCTCCAGCTTATCGACATCGATTGCCGAACCCGCCAGTCGCGTCAAATTTACCCGCTGCTCCAATTGCTTGCCAAAGGCGGTAAACAGCATGTTGTTAAAGACCACAAACTGTCCGCGCGATTCCAGTTTGTCACACAACGCCCGTAACGCGTCTTCGGTTTCGAAAACGGTAGCGCCGTAGCGTGACAACAGCTCGGCGGCCAGCAACAAAAACTGCATTTCTATAGTATTATCATCTTCCACAATCAAAGCAACCTCCGTCTAAACAAAAGAATACGGCTCCTGCGCTATTTTATCACAAAAGCCGTATCGAGTATATGGATTATAGTTGATAGTGAATGGTTAAATTTGAAAGGTAAAGTTGCGGGTAGGGGCGCGCCTTGTGTGCTCCCTGATTGTCTGCGTGTAGTTAAAACTAGAAGAAATAGTTAAGTTCGCATTTTAACACGTTATAAGGTGAAGTAGTGTTATCGTTGTATAATTGCGAAGTAGGTTTCCCTAAGTCATCTACCCCATTTTGTAGTATTTGCGAACCGCTTGCCGGGGTATGCATCGGAAAAGTTTGCGAAAAACTTAAGTGAAAATCGGTGTTGTGGATTGGCGCCCAATCGGCACCAATTTCGTAACCTTGGGCGCCGAGTACCCGGTTCGGTTGATAAACTTCGTTATCATAGTTAGCGGCATTCGTATCACTGCTACCCCAGATGGCGCCGGCGCCGATTCGGCTGGCTTGGCCGTACACTTGCCAGGATCCTTGTTGCGTTTGGTCAAAACCACCATATGCCAGCCGTGCCAAAATACCCACTTGATCCTGCCAGCCAGCTGTGTACATTTGCGGAGTACCGGCGTTAGCATAAGGACTTAGTGTATTAATATTATAATTAGGCGATCCGGACGCATAAACGGTCAACTGAGTTTTACTATTCAGCGCCTGCTCCAAGCCCAATTCAACAAACTGTATCGGTCCGGTTCCGGGGAACATCGCATTACCGGTTGCGGAATTATTGCTATACTGCCAAAATTGATAATAGCCGCCATAAAACTGGGTGCTGTCGCTAAGCGAGTAGCCAACGTCAGCGCCAGTGATGAAAGCATTAGCCGGATCTACTTGATTACTGAAATTGCTATAATTACTAAATGAAGCGTCTTCATAACCACCAAATAAGTCGCCAGACCATTTATTGCCGGACATTGCCAAACGTACACCGTTCATGTGGTTATCGATAACAATACCCTGGTTGCCGGTATTATCATTGAACGGTAGTTGGTCAGCCATGCGCCCGATATAACCGGT
This sequence comes from Bacillota bacterium, assembly GCA_037129925.1. Taxonomy (GTDB): domain Bacteria; phylum Bacillota; class Negativicutes; order JBAXTZ01; family JBAXTZ01; genus JBAXTZ01. The sequence continues at coordinate 49,304 of JBAXTZ010000005.1, read as the reverse complement.
AACGCCAAAGGCTTGACCAAAATAGTTTTGATTAGGCTGCCCACCCGCCGGTGTACCGCCAGCATAAGTAGTCGTTCCGTATAAATTGCCAAAGGCTTCTATTTGCCGCAAATAAGTTAATGGGGTGGTAGCGTTTAAAGCACCGTTGGTAGAATCATTTACTCCGCCCGGATCAAAGCGCAGCTCGGTATAATAATACCAATCCGAGCTTACCCGGCCATTAATCTGCATCTGCAGATAAACATCCGGATAGAAAGTGTACTGATAACCAGCGGTGTTGATAGACTTAGCATTAGTAGAATTGGACGCCGGATTATTCGAGAAATGCGAATCCATGTCTATTTCGGCCTGGAAACTGAATTTCGGCATCCAATAAGCTGAATTAACCAGCTCAAGCAAAGCCGAAGTTTGGGAAACGTTCTGAATTTGTGCCGCTTCCACACCAAGCGTTTTAAGTTCACCGGCGTAGGCAACGGATAATTTGTTCAGTAAAGTTATATCAGTTGCATTTACTTTGGTTGGATTGGCCTTAACATAGCCTTGGGCGCTATGGATGAATTTCGCCATGTCAAAGCGGGTGAACTTTTGACCGCCACTAAATGTAGCATCGGAAAATCCGCCGTCGATACCATCGTTATACAATTTCAATACCGCATTGTAATCCCATGAATCGTGGGGAATTTCCGTAGTCGGACCGATTACCACTGCTGTTGCCGGATTTGGAGTGGTCGTAGTCGCTGCTGCATAGCCGCTTGTGCAAAAACACAACAGTGCGATCGCCAATAGCATTGCCAGAATCTTTCTCATTAACTCCTCCTGTAGATTTTTTTGTTATTTATTTTGTAAAAATAAATCAACGTCGGCTGTGCGTTGTTGTGCGGCGCATTTTTCTAAACACAAACAGTACTGCCATTATTTCTACGATGATAATAATGCTCAATTCCTGAAGCGCGGCATGATAATTAGTAGTGAACTGGAGCCAAATATTTATTACCCGGTTTGCAGCATAACCGCCATAGACATACAATCCGGAATAGCCCGCCAGCACTCCATCCCACTCGTCGGCTCTCGGGCTGATATTTTTGATTAATAGCAGTTGCCCGCCAATCGACAAAAAATTTGCTAGTAGCTGGGCGCCGATGATCGTCACAAGGGCAACGAAAAATTCTTTGGCAACGAGAAATTTCCCATTTCGGACTTGGGCATCAAAGTGAAACCAAAAAAACAGTCCGCAGACAACAAACCAAACAGCATTGGCAATTATCGACCAGGGAATGGCAAATATTCCCAGAGCGTAAAGTCCATATAATATAGCTTCTTTAACGACCAAAAATAGAACCAGCGAATAAAACCAATATTTAAGTTGCAAAACACCCTCAACTATCAACACTTAGAAATTTTTCAAACTGTTCAACCAATGCCGCGTCAAACTGCACTCCGGCACAAAATTTAAGTTCCCGCAACGCTTCAGATTGGGAAATCGCCGAATAGTACGGGCGGTCGTTGGTCATTGCATCAAACGCATCCACTATTGTCAGCAGCCGCGCTAAATAGGGAATATCCTCACCCTTTAATCCTAGCGGATAACCTTTTCCATCCCATGATTCATGGTGCGCTCTGATGATTAATGCGATATCACTATCCATACCGTATGCTAAACCGGTAATTTTATAACCAATCTCTGGATGGCGCTTGAGCATTTCCCATTCAACCGGCGATAATTCAGCGCTTTTGTCCAAAACCTCATCTGCTACCACAATTTTACCAACATCGTGCATTCCGGCGGTAAGTTTTAATGTCGCCAGCTCAGGTTCGGGGAGTTGCAAATATTCGCCAAAACTGCTGCAAAGTCTACTGACCCGGTCGATGTGCGCCTTGGTCCGTGGTTTTCGCTCGTCAAGGGCTGCTTCAATACCGTACATAATAGATTTTACCGCACTGTCCGAAGCGGCTCGTTTATTGTTAGCCACTTGTTCTTCAGCCTTGATTAATATCGAGAAAATATCTTCTTCAATCTCGGTTTTTATTGCAAACCCGAGTGTCAGCGACACGGGTACATGCTCGAGCTTAACTCCTGCTGCAGCGGTTCGAATGGTATTGCAGATTTTTTGCGCGATGGCTTCATCACAGTTAGTTAACAAAATCAAAAACAGTGTGTCACCGTAGCGGACAACAACGTCTTCGGCACGGCAAGCGTTTTTCATAATCTGCCCGCCCGCTTTAATGAACTCATCACCAATTTTGTAACCAAAAGCTTCGTTAATCAGCCGGATGTTATTGACATCACCGATAATCAAAGCCAGCGGCAATTGTCGGCGCACGTCCAACCGGCGAATTTCTGCTTCAAAAAACGCCCGGTTGTAAAACCCGGTTAACACGTCATGAAAAACCAGATGAGTAATTTTATCATTAGTCAGCGACAGCTCGCCACTTATTCGCGCCGCTTCATTTTTGGCGGCGATGACCTCGCGGGAACGAAGTTCGACACGGTGTTCCAGTTCGGCGTTGAAGTTTGATAATTCTTTTTCTTTACTGACCAGCGCGTCTAACATTTTGTTGAACCCATGCGCCAACTGTCCGATTTCATCGGTGGATTTGTCGCGTGCGCGGGCATCGCGCGCGCCATTAGTAACCCGGCGGACTACATCGAGCAATTCGGCCAACTTTCGTGTAAAACTATATGCCATAGCGGTTGAAACCAACGCGCCAACGAAAATAGCAATCAGAGCAAAAATAATTCCGTTGATTAATATCTGCTTTAATTCTTTTTGCATAAAAGTCTTATCGAAAGTCATCCATACCCTGCCCACAACTGCGTCGTTTAGGAAGATAGGACGCTCTATTACGAGTTTTTGCGAATCGTCAATAACTATTTCGTAGTTTTCTTGGCTGTCAAAAAACTCTTTGCTCTTTGCATCGCTTAACAACCGACCGATTTCGTTGGCTTCAGTATCGGCAAGTACTTTTCCTAAATTATCGGTCACGATTGCCCGTGTGACAATATTTCCACGTTTATAGCTATTGACAACGTCCGCCAAACCCGGCAAATCGTTGTGTTGCATCAATAGCGAAACACTAGCAGCCATTGTTTCTGTAGAAGTTAATGCGCTATTACGGCTCTCCCGCATCAAAAAACGGCTTTGCCGTGAATAAAAATCATAGACAAAGGCGCTCATCAAAACAATCAGCACCAACATCATGCTGATTATCAGGCGGTATTTTACTGACAAATTGCTCCAACCAGCCATAGCAAACCTCACAGCCTAAGCGCAACTTAAAGTTGCATATAATTATTATTTCCATTATACACAATAACTGATACTAATAAAAGCAGTTTTTCCATCAACGAAACAATATCTTATAATGCAAAAGAGCGCCGGAACTATCCGACGCTCTTTCATATTTATTCAACTTCTCTACTGTATAACTTTATTGCTTTACTGCTTTATTGCTTTACTGCTTTACTGCTTTACTGCTTTATAACTTTACTACTCGTTAAACAGTTTTGCCGACGTTAAACAACCGGATGATCGGCAATGCCAAAGCGCCCTTTAACTCGGCTCCTTCACTTACCGGCGAAAAGAACACTCGGTTTTGTACATTCATCGCCTTCAACCGCTTGTTGATTACCGGTTGCAGCTCATCGCGAAAGTCGGATACCGGTCCGCCAATTACGATGACACTCGGGTCAAACATATTGACGATATTACGAATTCCCCACCACAGATGTTCAACATAATTTTCCAAAGTTTTAACAGCCGCGTCATCGGCATTCTTCAACCGCTCAACCAATTCAAGGTGCGAGCTGATTTTGTTTACCGTCAGATTGTTATAATCCTTGATTAAGTTGGTAATCGAAACATAAGTTTCCCAACAGCCGCTACGACCGCAAACGCATTTCCGACCATCGCTGACAACGGCCATGTGGGCAACATTTCCCGCCTTTCCGAACTCTCCGGCATAATGAGCGCCATTCAAGAACACCTGCGCGTCCACTGACTGCGCAATCGAAACAAATATTACATTGCTACTGTCCGGGCGCAGTTCGCGGATTGCCGCAAGGGCGATTGCCGTTGCCACTGTTTCAAAAAACAATGGTATTTCTTGACCTTTATATTCAAAAATCATCCCCGGGAATAGCCCGCCAGCATTAAGCTTCTGCTGTTCATACTCGTCAAGCCAAGGCGAAATAACACCTACTCCGCAAATTTTCCCACTAGCGACAGCCAGACCATCCAAAATCCGCGTGGCATTTTCTTTAACAACTTGTGTTGCCGCTTGAACATCGATACCGATTGGCACAACAAAATTTTCTTGGTGGATAATATTGGAATTTAAGTCACACAGTCCAAAATAAGCACACCCGCTGGTAACAACAATTCCAGCGGCGTAAAAAGTATCCGCGGCAAATTTCAGCACCATCGGGCGCCGTCCGCCGCTGGATTTACCCAACCGTTCCTCAACTACCAAATTGCGGGCAATAAGATTATTAACGATGGTATTAATCAGCGTTAAACTTAAATTGGTATCGTATGATAATGATTTTTTGGTAGACTCCTTATTGGCGCGGATACGCTCTAACACCTTCTTGACATTAGCATCACGCATCGTTTCGTGGTTGATATCTTCTACTATGAACATTTATTAAACCCTTAATCCTTATTATTACATTATTTTTTAGGTGCGGTTATTATAAGCCATGTGTTAAAAGTATGCAAGCTTTTTATTTGGCCGGTTTAAAAAGAATTACCGCAAGTCAAAAACTTGCGGTAAAAGCTCTTTCACTATTAACCGGCAGAAGAATTAGTCTTCAAACGGTTTACTTTTTACTACCAGCTCGCTGTTTTTATAACCGTAAAAGGCGTAAATAGCGGTGCCGATAAACGACCAGACCACGAACCGCACCCAAGTATCCCAAACCAGTTGAGTGGCAAAAAACAGACACATTAGAATCGCAAGCCCGGCGATAACCCAAACAAACGGACAACGGAAACTGCGTTCGAGCTCGGGGCGTTTAACACGCAAAACCAGTACTGCGATTGACGTTGTAATGAACGCGAAATAGGTACCAATATTGGCCATTTCAATAATCGTGTTTATCGGCGCAAATCCGGCGATCAGCGCGATAAATATTCCAGTCAGCCAAGTCATCACAAACGGAGTACGATGTTTTTTGTGCAATTTACAAAGCTTGTGCGGAATCAAACCATCGCGAGACATCGCAAAAAATATCCGCGACTGTCCGTACAATGTAGCCAAAATAATCGAGGTGAGCGCGAACACAACGCCTACTCCCAGTAAAGCTGCTGCCCATTTATAACCCAATTGCAACATAGCGTACTGCACCGGTTCGGCGGTATTTAGTTGATCATAAGGAACCACGCCGGTCAACACTAAAGAAACAATCACGTATAATGTGGAACAAACAATCAACGTGCCGATAATACCGATTGGTAAAGATTTTTTGGCATTTACACATTCTTCTGCCGAAGTTGAAACGGTATCAAAACCCAAGTAAGCAAAGAAAACTATCGATGCCGCTGTGATAACACCCTTGAACCCAAACGGCATGAATGGTGACCAGTTTTTAACCTCGACATATGGTCCGGCAAGCATGATGAAAAATAGCACCACGCAAATTTTGATAATTACCATGAAATTATTAGCGCGGGCGCTCTCTTTGACCCCGCGCGCCATCAACCACGTCATTGCAAGGACGATAAATACCGCCGCAATGTCTACTCCCCCGCCCGGAGTGCTGCCGTCCAAATTCGGTCCGCTCTGCAAGAATACCGGCAACGCCAATTTGTCGCTGATGTTTACAAAAACACCTCGGACATAAGCCGACCAACCAACCGCGACCGCCGCAAGACTAACAGCATATTCCAAAATCAAATTCCAACCGACCAGCCAGGCGATAAATTCGCCGATAGTATAATAGGCGTAAGTGTAGGAACTGCCAGCCGCCGGAACCATCGAAGCCAGTTCAGCGTAACTCATCGCCGCGCAGGCCGCAGCGATACCGGCTAAAATAAACGCAATCGCCACGCCCGGTCCGGCATGGGTCGCCGCCTCGATACCAGTTAAAACAAATATCCCTGTTCCCAGTGTAGAACCTACACCAAGGGCAATGAGGTCAAATGATCCCAGTGTTTTCGGCAATTTCATCTCATTGCCAAGTTGCGAGAGATCTTTGGTTCGAAAATAGGACATAGGCTCCCCCTTTAACATTTCACATTGTATAATTAATATAACAACAACGAGTAAACAAAAAACGAATGCGAAAAATACTGCACTCGTTCAAGTTTTAGTATAATACGCTCGCTGGCTCTTTTGTCGAATTAAGTTTACCTAGCAAGGCAAGTAAAGTCAAGTTGTTTTTTAACTCTTAAGTAATTTTTTACGTTCTTTCCAGTCTGGGACTAGTTGTGCGAGTAATCGATAAAACCCTCGACCATGATTAAGTTCAATTATATGACAGATTTCGTGAACAATTATTAACTCCAGCGCCCGCTTCGGATAGCGTACCAGTTTTTCATTAAGCATCACCCGATGGGTACGCCGGGAATATGATCCCCATTTGCTGGTAGCAGCTTTAATCGTAAGCGCAGGTCGCTGTCCGGGAAATAATTCGCCGCACTTTGTCCAAATGTCATCATAAATATGACGCATTACCCTTTGCGCGTAGGACACGATGTAGTTTTCCAAAAGCCCTGCGGCTTGCTCAGGTTCGTGACAGTAGACGGCAATCTCCGTGCCGTCAACGATAACTAGCGGATTACCCGAAATTATTCGCAACACAAACTGCTTGTCAAGAAGCCTGATCAATTGACCGTCACAATAACTGCTACCGGCAATGTTGTTAACGTGGTTAATTCGTTTAATATGTTTGACAATCCAAGCCCTTTTACTTTCCAAAAACTCTTCTACATATTGTTGTGGCATTTTCAAGGGAACGGTTATTCGCAAAACACCACTACCAGAAATTCTTAACGTAAGCCTTTTCACCGGCTTGCGGATAAATTCTCGCAGATATTCAGGCTGCTCTATTCGTCCTTCAGACATTTTTCTCCAACTGTTTCAAAGCCTTTTGATAGATTTTTTTCACACCGTTGCTCTCGTCGGACTGGACGATTTTTTCAAATACCGGCAGCAACTGTTGGCGTACAGCCGGATTATTCAAGGCGATTTCGGTTAAGGCAAAAGCCGCGCTCCAACGGGCAACAGTACCTTCGGCCTCGGTATTTTTCAAAAGCGGCATAATGGCGGTTGCACATTTTTCAGGCGCTGCTACCGCAGATAGTCCAACGATTTCGGCAGCTTCCCACTTGACCCGCCCGGCTTTATGGTCGAGTTGTGCTATCACAAAGTCGATAATATCGTCGGCAAATTGCTTGTCAACCTTGGTCATCGCGGTAATTACCGCCATACAATAGCCGCGACCGGAATCGTTGGCTTTTTGATAGAATTCTATCAAGCTATTTTTGTTAATGGCTCCGTTGTTCAATAATTCGATAATCTGCCGCTCTTTTTCTTTGGGCTTTATTTTGGCCGCTAATATTTCTGCTAACATTGATACCTCCGACTCCTATTTTCGCTAATTATACCATAATATCCTATCTCAGTCAGCTAAGACCCGGTGGACAAATATTTTCCGACCCCAAACCGCCAGATCATGACACATGGCACAAGAAACAGGAACCCCGCCAGCGGCGTGAGCGCATATAACGGCGACTCAAAACGCGGTTTAGCCAGCAAATAACCAAGAGGCAGATAGTTAACACAACCGAAGGGAATAATGAAAGTAAAAAACAATCGCAGCCACTTTTTGTAGATATTCAGAGGATACTGCGCGGTCATCTGCCCGCCATTGGTAAAAATATTCGCGACTTCCAATCCTTGAATCGTCCAAAAACACAGCGTCGCTTGCAGAACATATATGCCAGAAAATATCGCCACTCCGGAAAACAGCATTAGCGCAATAGTGCATAATTTTAACGGTTGCCATAGTTGCGGTTGTATCCATACGGCCCAACCGAGCATGATAAAAGGCAGCACCATTTTACCAATTCTGCTGAACTCAAATGTCGAACCCAATACCTGTAGTTCAATAGCTCGCGGGCGCACCAGCAACCGGTCAAACGATCCCGACACCACCTGCCTGGAAAACATATCAAACCCGCGCGCCAGCAACTCGCTCAGAGCGAATGCGCCGTTAATTATCCCGAAACAGAGCATAACTTCGGCGAGATTCCACCCGCCGAGATTGCTGAACCGTTCGATTAGAAAATAGGGACTGGCAATATAGGTAAACGGAACAATCATCTGAACTGCAAGCACCGCCAAAAACGCCGCTCTGTATTGTAGTTGCGACTTGAGATTAATCAGAAAATACCTGTATAGCAGCATCTCAACCTCCCTGCAGCACCATTTTGCGCAACGCAATCTGGTACACCTTTTTACCGGCGCTTACCAACAACACTAACCACAGCAACTGTAAGCCAATACCGCTGATGGCATCGCAACCTGCAATATTTCCTGTGAAAATCCGGAACGGCAAATCGGCGCCATAGCGAAACGGCAATATATAAGCTATCCGTTGCAGAGCGTCCGGCAGCAACGGTAGCGGCACTATAAGACCGGATAAAAAATCGCCGACTATAGCGACTGCCGAAAACACTGCCGGCGTGGGCGCAAAAAACATCAACGCCATCGCCAGCATGATTATTGCTGTATTCAATAATGCTGCAAGCGATAGTGCTACTATGAAAAGCAACATTGTCCAGCCGTCGCCATGGAAAGTCATGCCATAAGGCGCGGGCAGCAGCAGCGCCACGCCAATCACCGGCAGCGCGCGCAACAATGTTGCCGCCAGCCGTGATGCCAGCATTTTTGAAAACCATAACGCGAAGATGTTTTGCGGCCGGCATAGTTCATAAGCAATGTCGCCGCTAATAATCTGCCCGCTCAATTCGGGCTCCATGCACCAAATGTTTATCAGCGCAAAAAATGCCTGTTGTACCCAGATGTAATTAACGAGCTCGGAAAAGGTCATCGGCGCAGCCGTAGGGCAGGATTCGTAAAACGCTTGATACAGCAACAATGATACTATACCCCAGAACAATTGCGTAACAACTCCAGCCAAAGCCGGAATGCGATACTGTATACAGCAAATCAGCCTCAACCTGAAAACTGCCCGCCAAGCCCCCAGTTTACCCGGATTGCGGTTTGCGATTGTGTTCAAATTCATGTCCAGGCTCATATGCGGTGCTCCTCGTAGAGTTTCACGATTATTTGCTCCACTGGCATCGAATCAACTGTTATGTCTCTGATTTCCAAACATTCCGACAACTGTGCGATCACTTTGGATACTTGTGTTTTCCGGACATCGATTTCCGCAACAGCCCGACCTGCCGTCCATTCGAGCCAGCTCACACCGTGGACATCCGGTTGTACTGATTGCGTTGTGTCATAATCCAGTGTCATTGTTTTGTTTAGTGTGTAGCGGCTGCGCAAATTCGTCAACCCGCCGTCATAGAGAATTTCGCCCTTGCCAATGAGGATTATCCGGTCGGTCAGCGCTTCGACATCGTTCATATCATGGGTTGTCAGCACCACGGTTACCTGACGCTCACGGTTGATCATTGTTATAAAATCGCGCACCGCGATTTTTGACACTGCATCCAGACCGATGGTCGGCTCATCAAGAAATAATACATCCGGCGAGTGCAGCAGCGATGCCGCCAATTCGCAGCGCATCCGCTGACCGAGGCTAAGTTGGCGTAACGGCGTATTAAGCAGCGACGCGATATTGAGAGAATCGATCAACAGCGTCAGTGTATTTTTGAACTCCCTGCAGTCAACACGGTAAATTTCCCGCAGCAGTTCAAACGAATCGATAACCGGCACATCCCACCACAGCTGCATCCGCTGACCGAAAACTACACCGATATTTCTCACATAGCGTTGCCGCTCGCGCCATGGCACAAAGCCGTTGATCACACACTCGCCACTATCCGGCGTGAGGATACCGCACATTGTTTTGATGGTTGTAGATTTTCCGGCGCCGTTTGGCCCGATATAACCGACGATTTCACCCGGCGTGACCGTAAATGACACGCCCTTTAGCGCATGAATTTCTTCATATTCCCGGCGGAACAGTGACGCAACCGCTGCAGCCACTCCCGCTTTCCGCTTGGCAACTTTAAACGATTTTCGCAAATCCTGTACTTTAATCATTACTTCTCCTTTTTTCCGAGCAATGCAAAACGCCGCAGAACGGGGATTAACCCCCCTGTCTGCGGTTGGTATTAGCGATAAGAAACATGAACAAAGTCAGTGGTTTCTGTTTTTCAGATGCCAATTATATCAATAGTTATTCGAACAATGCAAGTTTTATTGCAAAAATACCCTCCGGGACTTTTGTTTTGTTAATTTGAAGTCAGTTTTTCGGCAGTAATACTCGCGAAAAATTCGTATGACCACAGCTCGAGTGCTCGACTGTCGCTGACGAAGGGCAAGACATCGCGCTTTATTGCCTGATAATCTATTTCAGCAAATCTGTCGTATAGCAATTGCTTCAATATTTGCAGGTCGAAATTCGCATTAGGCGGCAAATGTCCGGACTGGATCATTCGCTGGCGTAAATGTTCGAGATTCACCGGTGTTACCCGGGTTATGTACCAGACAAAGTCGTAGAAATCCCGGCCTTTAGCTCGGTTTTTCCAGTTGCGGCATAATATTGCGTGGAGTTTTCCGGCAAATAACGAGGCCGGGGTGAACAAACGGACGTAATATGGCGTCGGACTCAAACCGTACTTAACCTCATAGTTGGCGCCAGCTGGCGGATCGGTATCCACTTCGAATTTAATTTTGATCAGCTCGTTAGCTCTGATTCCGCTGACAATTGGCGCGGCAGCGTTGATTTGCAGCATATGTATCCGGGTACCGCCTTTGATAAACGCCGATTTGATTGCGATTTTGGCGCCTTTGACCTTTTCTTCCACTGTCATTGATAATCCGTATGCGCTTAGTTCATCGCTGACGCTTGCGATATAGCTGTTTAGATTGTATGCGGCATTCGGCTGCAGCAGGCTGAAATCGAGATCTTCCGAAAAACGATTCAACCCGTAGAACACTCGCAGGGCAGTGCCGCCGTAGAATGCAGCAGTTTGAAAGAAACCGGCGCGTGACAGGCCGAGTAAAGCAATTTCCTGTACTATTTCCTTGAGTGCATTGCGGTGGTCGTCGGCATTGGTTAACTTGTATTTTTCGAGCATACTGCTTATTGCACTGTGCATTTTGTCACCTTGCCATTCAGCCATTCGGCGAATTTGGTAAGTATGCGTTTTTTGTAGAGCGGAGCGATGAAATTAACTGCTTCCACATCCAGAGCTGTTAGTTGTTCTTCATCTAGTCTCATGTCGGCAAACAGCCAGGCTTCCAGTTCAGTCTGCGTTTCAATGCCGGTTGTTTTATACAGCGTGTCACAGATTGCCTTTGCCGGTGAGGCGATCAAATAGCCCTGACCATATTCCTCAAGTCGCTGTAATTCGTAGGGATAAACAGTTTCCGGTAGATAATAGTAGTAAAACGAACCCAGCGGTGTGTGATATTCTTTGTTTTTGTTTTTTTTGTAAACTGCCGAGGTAACTGCGGCGACTTTTTCCGGTATCATGCCATGAAAAGCCAGCGCGCTTTGAAAGGAAATATAGGACGGTCCATAGATGGCAGCAGCAAGGCTTTTTTTTGACAGTTCAGTATCGCCGGCTTTTGTATACAGACCGCGTTTAATTTTAACAACCTCGCCGGATTGCAGCATCCGCGTCAATCGTGCCTTGGGTGAGGCATAATTGCTCAAGTCACTCATCAATTTCATATAGTCAATAAACATAAATGCCTCCAGTAAGTACAATAATATTGTACTTACTGGAGGTTGTCAACTTTTTAACGCGAATTGGACAGCAGTATACGGATATTTGAGTAACTTCGGCGAATTTACTGGATAGACTGTATGATCGCACTAGAAATTTCAGTATCCAGTATAATATTGCGCGGTTTCTATCATCTCTGTCAAACTTGTGCAAAATATGCACAGGTTGTAAACCTTCTGCGTATAATAATTGGCCGCTAATTGGCCGCCTTGCGTCCGGTTTTCGTCCGGTAATCTACCGCTATTCGTCCACCCATCAGTTGTAATATGATTTTTGTATCAGCTTATTTTTGCTTGATTATATATCTCGTTGAACGATTGCTGCCAATCTGCTCAATCGTGCCGGCTACCACCATACTGGCCAACATTTCTGCCGTCCGTGATCTGCCCAAGTTTAATAACGATTCAGCTTGGGCGCGGGTTATTGATCCAGCATCGTCAATGTATGCAAGTAATCTTTTAGAGAACTCACTGCTATTTTCAAATGCGATAACTGGTTTTTCGTCCGGATTGCGTCCGGTTTGCGTCCGATTTGCGTTCACTTTGCGTTCACTTTGCTCCAAATCCGGACGCAAAAATTTTACGCTGACACCATAACCGCGCTCGATGATTTCCGGCGCCGACAATCCGGCTTCGGCACATTCACTCATTATCCGGCGGAGTCCGGTGCCCCATCTGTCAAAAAACTCCGTTTCTTTCAGCACGCGTGCCAAAACGTTATTGCGAATTTCCGAGCGGCCTTGCAGCGCTTCGCCGATAGTTGAACCGCCGGGAACATCGCCGGGCGAGGTGATTTCAACCGCCACATCGTTGACCGTTACCCGGACATCAGCGCCGAGTAAAGAATAATCGCGGTGAATTACAGCATTAACTAAAGCTTCGCGCAGCGCAGCGAATGGAATTTCCGGAATATCAATGCGGCGGAAGCCTTCAATACGCGCACCCAGTCTAAGGTTGAAAGCCAGAAATTTCTCTGCCTGCTCGATTTGGCTAAATAGGTCGCCTTCGCAGTCTTTACGGTCGAGAAAAGTCAGGCGCTCAATTCCAGCAAAACGCGCACATTTGATGCTGGCATTCGGCAGCAGCCCGAGAATTATCGCCGCGCCATTGGTGAAATAAGTCTTGTCGTACATTTCGCTAATCAACCGCAGGTTAAGTAAGTCCATGTCGGTGAGCGCTTTTGGGCGGTTGGTATATTTTTTTAGCAGTGCTTTCAATCTGGCACAGTGTTCACTGTCGGCAGGCTCAAACCCGCAGATTTCTTCGTCAAAAGTAATATTTTGCTGCTGGAGTTCGAGCATACGGCGCATTTGCTTATCAGCAGCCTTGTTGGTTGCGCCGAGGCGTACATAAGCGCTTTTCTCGATGCCGACGGAACGCAAGTAATGCGGTCGGGAATTGCTCGGCGCTACCTGAACGACCAAAAGCATCTTTTCATCCAGGTTAAGGGAATATATTTCCGGGAAAACATTCGGCGAAATACTGTCGTGGATGATATTTGCGACCTTGTCTTTCAGCGCAAATAGCTCAGCCGCATCAATGCCGGTGACCGCGCCGTCAGCACGTACACCGACAAATATCCGCCCGCCACTGCTATTGGCGAACGCGATCACGCTTTTGGCAATCTTCTCGCCATCCGGCAATATTTCTTTGAACTCAACCGTCTTGCTTTCGCCTTGTTGGATAATTTCTGCGTAATTCATTTCAGCCTCGCTTCATTCTCGTACTATAAGTTCATATATCACAGACGTAATCACCCTTGCCCAAATTGCACTTTGAACACAAAGTCTGTAGGTTCTCTAACTCGGTTTCGCCCCCCTTTGACCACGGAACGATATGATCAACGTGCAATATCGTCTTCGGTTCTGTTGCCGGTGATGCGCCACACACGCGACATTTGAATTTATCCCGGCTCATTATGATGAAACGCATTCGCAAATTAATATCTCTCTTTGATTTATGTCGAGCAACAGCTTCTTCTGGAAAACTTTGTATGCTAACACTGTCCGTCTTATTGGCACGATCAGAAGCGTCACTTTCCTCGTCCGAATTGATATATTTCACAAACGCTTCAAGTGCCTTGCGCCATGAGCCAAATCGTCTTGAAAACGTGAAGCGCGAATATTTCGAAAAATTATTTATGATGTCAGTTGTTGTAGGTTGTCGTCCCAACTTAATCCAAGTGTTTTCAATATCTTCAAATAAATCTTCATTGGTAATATTTCTATTGTTCCCTGTAGGGTTAAGCCCAGCGACTTCTAAGCACTTTGACCACAATCCAAATCTGTTAAATATTGTTGAACGACCAAATTTACCGTACTTATGATAGTCTCCGGTCGTCACGGTGTCTTTGCCAATCAACGCAGCCACGCTTTTAACATCATCGATTAGCTCATCTTCTGAGATGTCTAGTCGATTGCCTGATTTACAATCAATAAGTCTCAAGCATTTGCTCCAACCTCCAAATCGCCTCTCAAGAGTACTCGCCGAAAACTTACCATGTTCTATATATTGCTCTTTAGTATTCTTTTTTTTACTATGCGCGGTCAAAACTCTTTTCAAGTCCTCAAGAAGGTCTTCGTCACTAATATTTCGATGATCCTCATTCAATTCAAATTTCACTCTCACCTCCATGAAGTACGACGGTTTATGGATATTGCTACTGAAACAACTTGCTGATCACGTCAGCGGCGTGGATTTTGACTTCCTGTTTCAGGTGGGCGTAGGTATTCAAATTCACCCGGCAATCGTTGTGACCCATCTGCTCCACAAGTGTTCCCGCTCCATTCCGGTGCCGCGATTTATCTGATACCGTCTTATAAGGAATGCTCTTTTCCGATAATAATATCACATTTTCCATAGGCATTTTTCCAGCTGGCGGCGCATTTCAAGAACTCATCGTAACCGTGTGTCCGAATAAACTCCAACGTCTGACGATATTTTTTATATTTGTAACCGCTTTTGGCGAACAGGTTGTTGATCAACGTACAATCTTGATATAGCTCGCAGTCAGCACAGGTATCTAGCCGCTTGCCAACACAGCAGCGTTTGATTACACACTTCGCTTTGGCGAAATCACGTTCGCCTTTGTCATAACCCAACTTACAGCCCTTACAAACACCTTCGACAAAAACTTTACAGGTTTTACAGTAAGCGCCGCAACAACCGATAAATTCTCTACTCATCAGTTCCGCGCTCCTTAATAATTTCGCCAAAAATCAGATCGACCACGACCATCATCGCCGACCGTGGCGTAACATCGTAGCCGTGGATTGTGCTTTTGGCTAATATTACTGTTGGCGCACAGTGCGCGAGATTAACCAGCCGGGACTCACAATCGGCAGTAACCGCAGCAAACAAAATGTTTCGCGCCGACAAATTTTCAGCCACGGTAACCAGCGTTTGCGTGTTACCGCTTGAAGAAAAGAACACGCAGTATTCATTATGCCGGACATTGGCGGACAACAGCTCCACCATGTGCGAGTCATAAGCGCCGATTGCATTTAACCCGGCCTGCGAAAGCAATTGGACAAAGTATTCGGCAACTGACTTTGATAATCCGTAAGCGAAAACATAGATCCGGTTAGCCTTGGTGATCTTGTCGGCCACTAGTTGATAATCGCTTACTTTTTCAGTGTCAAACAACCGTTCAATCGCCTGCTGCAGTTGCCCGGATGAAGCTCCTTGAGTTAACTGTTTGCTGCCTAGCTGTTTTAATAAAACTTTAAATTCCGAGAAGCCAGCGCAGCCGATTTTATTGCACATCCGGATTACCGTCGTGGTGCTAACCCCGGCGCTTTCGGCAAGCTCGGTAAGATTTTTAACGCTACATTGTTCAAGCGCAGCGTCAATATAGCAAAAGACGTATTTTTCCGAATCACTAAGATTTTTTAGTTTGTCGGCAAACCGCTCTTTTAACCGCCCCATCGCTCCCCCTAAGCCACCCCGTCAATTCTGTCGGGCTATATCTGAATATTGTATAATTATACCATTATTGTATAAGACTTCTGCAATGTTTAGTGCAATAATATCACTATCGCATTAAGAAGAAGGAGTACAATATGAATTTAGCCGCTGTAACCGCTAAAGAAATGATATTTCTCGACGCCGATTGGTCGAGTAAACAAACCGTAATCGAAGGCATCGCCCAAGCCTTCTTTGAACAAGGGATTTTAACCGACAAGCAAGCCTACATTAAGGCTGTCTTTGAACGTGAAGCTATTGGTGAAACCGGACTGGAACGAGGGTTGGCAATCCCGCATGGCAAGTCTACTGCTGTTGCAAAAGCCGCTTTCGCAGTAGCCAGGTTGAAAAAACCGATCATTGAATGGGAGAGCATCGACCCGGATAATAAAGTTCAGCTGGTCTTCATGTTGGCAATTCCCCAATCCGAGGCCGGCGGTGCCCACCTCGATATTTTGGCAGCCCTCAGCACCCAATTGCTGGATGAAGATTTCTGCGCCGCGCTCATGACGGCTACCACACCGGAAGTGGTGCTGAAAATCTTGTCCACCCAGACTGCCGAGAAGCAGGTTCCGGTTGCAGCTACCCCGGACATGATCACGATCTTGGCGATTACCGCCTGTGCCGCTGGTGTGGCGCATACTTACATGGCCGCCGAAGCGCTGGAAAAGGCCGGACGCGCCAAAGGCATCCGGGTACTCGTCGAAAAACAAGGCGCGAACGGCATCGAAGATGCCTTTTCGCCCGCTGACATAAAAATCGCTTCAGCGATAATTTTTGCCACCGACATCGCTCCGAAAAATACCGGACGTTTTAACGGTATGCCGTTCGTCCGTACCCGGGTGGCTGAACCGCTCCGCAATGCCGCCGGACTGCTCGACAAAGCCATTAACAATCCCGACGGTATTGTCAGCGAAACCAAGCAAGCCGATTCCTCAGCCGGACAAGATGACGGTTTTTGGCAGGGCTTAGGCAAGGCAATCTTAACCGGTATTTCCTATATGATCCCAGTAATCGTTTCCGCCGGTATTATGATCGGGCTGTCCAGACTGCTGGCAATGCCGTATGGTCTTTCAACCGAGATCACCAAACCGGAATACGCGCAAAACGCGGATGGCTTTATCCGGCTGCTGTATTTCTCAGGAATGTTCGGCGACATGATTTTCAAATTCATGTATCCGATATTCGCCGCATTTATGGCGATGGCGATTGCCGACCGGCCGGGATTCATCGCCGGTTTTGCCGGCGGCGCATTTGCCGCCGGTCTGCATTACACCTTTTGGGGCATCAAGGGCGGCATACCGTCTGGTTTTCTCGGCGCGTTGATTTTGGCAATGGTTGCCGGCTATGGCGCCCGCTGGCTCAACCGCAATGTTAAGCTGAGCAAAAATTTGCTACCGATGAAACCGATGTTAATTATTCCGGCGCTCAGTATTATTTCGGTCTTTCTCGTTAATATGTATTTCGTCGATCCGGTATTCGGCGCGATTAATCTCTGGCTGCGCGAACTGATTATGTCCACCAAAGGCGCGGGCGGCTATATTCTGCCGACCGTTATTGCCGCAGCTACAGCTTTTGACTTGGGTGGACCGGTAAACAAAGCCGCCGGCGCTATTGCAATCGGACTTGCGGCGGACAAAATCTATCCGCTAACTGCCCGGGTGCTGGCAATCGTCATTCCGCCAATTGGTCTTGGTCTGGCGACGGTCATCGATAAATATATTGTTCGTCGCCGGGTTTTCAACCAAGATCTCCGTGTTGTCGGCAACACTTCATTATTGCTTGGTTTCCTGGCAATTAGCGAAGGTGGTATTCCCTTCATGCTCGCCAATCCGCTGATTACCATTCCGATTAACGTTATCGGCGCCATCGTCGGCGCTAACGTCGCCGTCGCGCTTGGCGCTGTACAGTGGTTTCCGCTGCCGGCGGTCTGGGGTTGGCCGCTGGTGCAAAACTTCCCGGCATACGCGACCGGGATGATCGCTGGCGTGCTGGTCGTCGCTTTTGGCAACATTTTTGTGCGCTACTACCTGATCAAAAAAAATCCGAACGGAGAACTTGAATAATGGCGAGATCAGTTCACGTCGTCCCTCATTCACACTGGGATCGCGAGTGGTATTTTACTATTGAAGATTCTAATGTGCTGTTAGTTGAAAATATGGATTTTCTGTTAGATTTGCTCGAAACCGACTTGGAATTTCCGGCTTACACTTTCGACGGTCAAGTATCGGTTATTGATGAATATTTGAAAATTCGTCCGGAAAATCGGCAACGGCTGGAAACCTTAATAAAGAACCAACGTTTGCTGATCGGCCCCTGGTACACTCAGACCGACACGCTACTCGTCAACATCGAATCAATCATACGTAACTTGCAACACGGAATTCGCCGGGCAAAGCGCTACGGTCATTGTATGAACATCGGCTACCTGCCGGACGTTTTCGGGCAGAACGCTTATCTGCCGTCGCTGTTTTCCGACTGCCAACTTAAGTATTCACTATTTCAACGCGGCGTGTATAACGACCAAATTGAAACTGGTTTGAATTTTATCTGGCAGTCGCCGGACGGACAAAGCATCAAAACCAATAATATATTTTTAGGCTACGGTCCGGGTAAATTTATTCAATCGGACAAACAATACCTGGATGAAAAGCTTCGACCCTTATTAGTAAAACTGGCCTCGTTTGAACCAGCCAATGCACCGTTACTGTTGCCGTCCGGCGGCGACCAAATGCTGGTGCGCCCTGAACTGCCAATGGTTATAAACGCCTTGAACGCCCAAGCAACTGATTATAATTTCCAGCTGTCAACTTATGAACAATATCTGGAACAGGTATGGACTGAAAAAACTACCGCTACAACGATAACTGGTGAGCTAATCGCCGAGGAAAAATCGCGTATCCATCACACGATCGGCAGTCAACGCGTAGACATCAAACAAAAAAATTGCGCATTGGAACATAAACTGACCCGCGAGCTCGAGCCACTAGCAGTAATCGCGAGCCAACTCGGACTCAAATATCCGCATACCTGGCTTGATTCAATTTGGACGCAACTATTCGATGTTCACGCTCACGACAGTATTGGCGGTTGCAATTCGGATGAAACTAATAAAACGATCATCGACCGACTAGACAAGCTAAACAGCATCGCCGACAGTTTGTTAAATGTACAGAAAAAACAAATCAGCCGCGCCATCGCAAGCGCCCACGGGCAAACTAATATTCTGACGTTGTTTAGTTTGGCAGCGACAAAACTCTCCTCCATGCATGAGGCAGTGGTTTTCAGCAATACTCCGCAGATTGAACTAAAGGATTTCGCTGGAAACATAATAGAATTCTCAACAATCAGCCAACAGCGGTTAAGTGGCGGAACGGTGGTTTCGGTAACTGCTGCGGGCGAGCAAGTAACGGCGGCTCCGGATTATTTCCGTAGCGAACTACTAATCAAGCTCGACTTGCCGGCTATTGGCTATGTGGCGCTGGAAGTTGTGGAAAAGGAGCTGCAAAGCTTCAATGCCACCGAGCCACGAAAAGTGGAGTCGTCGGGCAAGAAAATCGAAAACCAAAATTTGCTACTCAAGCTTGTGGACGGTCGATTGCAGCTTGAACACAAAATATCCGGAAAAGTTTTCGACAACCTGATAATCTTCGAAGACAGCGCCGATGCCGGCGATTCCTACGATTACTCACCGTTGGAAAATTCGCTACCGCTGCGATTTGAACAAGGCAAATTGCTTTCGCAAGCAATTTTTGAACATTCACAAAAACTGACCGTCAAGCATCATTTGTCGGTTCCGGCAAATTTGTCCAACCGACTTTCCGCAGCGCATATTTCAACCATTGAAATCATCAGCTCGTTCGAACTGCGGGCCGACGAAAACTTTTTGCGCGCAACCCATCGTCTTACTAATGGCGCTTGCGATCACCGTTTGCGCGTGCTGCTCCCGGCTATGAGTAATACTGCCTCGTTTGCCGACCAGGGATTTTCGCTGATTAACCGGGCTGCGGACAATGCCCGCGTGAGCAATTGGCGGGAGAAAAAGTTTGCTGAAGCACCGGTCGCAATTTACCCTTTTCAATCGATTTGCGGAACGCGTAATGAAACTGAAACATTGGCGTTATTTGCCAATGGCTTAAAAGAATATCAGTTACTGGGCGAGGAAAACCGGTTGGCGCTCACGTTGTTCCGCTCGGTCGGTCTGTTAGGTCGCGACGACCTGCTTTGGCGTCCGGGGCGGGCATCGGGCATTAACAACAAGGTCGTAGAAACCCCAGATGCTCAATTGCTAAAGCCGCTAGATTTCGCATACGCGGTGTTTTTCGACAGCGGCGTTTCTGATACCCGGTTATTTACCGAGCGCGACCAATATATATGCGGCGCTTTGACCTACCAAACCCAAACTCTAAACAGTTTTGAAGAGCGGCTCGACCGATTTATGCTGCCCCAGCCGATCGATCAGGCGCCGCAATGTTTTTCACTATTTGAACATGGCAACGATAATGTTCTTGTAAGCGCGTTGAAATGTGGTTATGATAACAATGATATAATCTTGCGCTTGTACAATCCTACTGGCGCTGTTCAAAATCACGAATTGCAGGCGCCGCTGTTTTCCGTTTCCCGAACCAATCTAACCGAGGAACAAACCCTGCCAACTGATGGCACAATTCCGGCACACGGTTATTCGACATTACGATTGTCCACAAAAAAGCAAGTAGAAAGGTAAGTATGTTTAAGCAAAAAGTAGAATTCTACCTGAAAGCGCTGTACGGCGCTAATTATAACGCCAGCCGGACCACGGCAATTATCAACTTGGTCAACTCTTATCAACAAGCTAAACCTAAGACCGCAAAACCACCTAACGAGCGAACTGCCTATCTTATCAGCTATGGTGACAGCATTAGCGGCGACCAAACCACCCCGCTCGCGACTTTACGAAAATTTTTACTGCGACAGGTAGGAACAGCGATAACCGACGTTCATTTACTGCCGATGTTTCCCTATACCTCGGATGACGGATTTTCGGTAACCGATTACCGGGCAATCGATCCGGAATTGGGAAACTGGAGCGACATCGCCGCATTAGCTGCTGATTATCGGTTAATGTTCGATTTTGTTGCTAATCATGTATCAAAGTCTAGTGTTTGGTTTCAAAAGTATCTGTCCGGTGACCAAAATCATTCAGAATTCTTCATTGCCCGCGACCCGGCTTTTGATATAAGCGCCGTGGTTCGACCGCGCACCTCGCCGTTGTTTCATGAATACCAAAATAACGCCGATGTCAAAACTGCCTGGACAACCTTTAGCGAAGACCAGGTGGACGTAAATTTTAAGTGCTTTTCTTTGTTGCTGGAGATGTGCGATATTCTGCTGGACTACCTCAGCCGGGGCGGTACGAGTATTCGTTTGGATGCTATTGGTTTTATTTGGAAACAGTCCGGCACAACTTGCCTGCACCTGCCCGAAGCGCACACAATCGTTAAGCTCTGGCGCGTTATTGCTGAACAATTTAACCCTGGCGCCCAGTTAATAACCGAAACCAACGTACCGCACGCTGAAAACATCAGCTACTACGGTTCTGGTAGCGATGAAGCACACATGGTTTATCAGTTCGCTCTACCGCCGCTGGTACTGCATACCTTAACCAGCCATGACGCTTCAAAGCTGAGTGACTGGGCCAAAACCATCAACTGCGTATCCGAAAGCGCCACCTGGTTTAATTTTCTCGCCAGCCACGACGGCATCGGTATGCGCCCGAGTGAAGGAATCCTCGACGATAGCGAACGGCAGAATTTGGTAAACAAAGTAATTGAAAATGGCGGCAAGATTTCATACAAAAGCAACCCGGACGGCAGTCAGACGGTTTACGAGCTCAATATCAATTACTTTGATGCACTCATCAACCAAGCCGAAGACAAAAACATCGAGCAACAATGTCAAAAATTCCTTGCCGCCCAGTTTATTTTGCTGTCGATGCTGGGCGTGCCAGCTATCTATATTCATTCCTTGCTCGGATCGCGTAACGACTACGAGGGCTTGGCGCAGTCAGGCATCAACCGACGGATTAACCGCGAAAAGCTGGAATATTCGACACTACTGGAGCAATTGCAATCCGATTACGTCCGAAAAACTGTTTTCGAAACTCTGAAACAGCTTTTGAACATCCGCGGCAAGCAACCGGCTTTCTCGCCATACGGCAACCAAACTGTCCTGGATTGCGGTAAAGAATTTTTCGTGTTGAAACGGATAAACGCGGATGA
This sequence comes from Bacillota bacterium, assembly GCA_037129925.1. Classification (GTDB taxonomy): domain Bacteria; phylum Bacillota; class Negativicutes; order JBAXTZ01; family JBAXTZ01; genus JBAXTZ01. The sequence goes on along the minus strand of JBAXTZ010000005.1, from coordinate 27,149 downwards.
AATCGTTACTTGTATAGTCAACGTCGGCGCCGAACCACAGCAAATTCCCGCCGGTATCCGTGGTTACGACATCATCAGCGGCGCCTACTGCGGCAAAAATCACGTTATCGCCGGTTATCAATTTCTCTGGCTCAAGTAAATAACGTAACAAAAAAAAACTGTGCAACATATTTTGTGTTACACAGTTTTTCCATTTCTCCAGTAACGGCGATGTTTCGGTGTTTTTTAGCGGCCAATAATCACCGCTACAAACCGCTCACCGTAACTGGCGTATTTTGCCGCGCCGACTCCGGTTACAACTAACATCGCCTCGCGGGTGGTTGGACGCTTATATGTCATGTCCGTTAACGTCTTATCGGTGAAAACCCGAAATGCCGGTACGCCTTCGGACTTGGCAATTTTCAGACGCAATGCGCGCAATTTTTCAAATAACTGCTGGTCACTAACACTGTCAGCGCTGGTAGAAGTTTTGATTTTGGGTAAAACTGCAACTGGCTTGGCAAGGGGAATATTATTGACTTCGCAGTGTTTTTTTATAATATCAACAAAATAGCAACCGTATTTCACACTCTTGGCTTCACCAACCCCGTAAATACCGGTCAGTGCAATTTGATCGGTCGGGAGCTGACGACAAAACTCTGCCAGTGTCTTGTCACCAAAAACCATATAGGGGCGGACATTGTCCCGTGCCGCCAGTTGACTGCGAACGGCACGCAGTTGCTCGAATAACGCATTGCTGTATTCAGGCAAACGCGTCAACGGTGAACTGCTGCGCTCAACCGGTTTGCCAATTTGCTCACGCAACATAAACATTCGCTCGCCTTCGAGCAGCGCCCGGCCATTTGCCGCGACAAAAACCGTCGGAAACTGCCCGTCGGTAACCGCTAAACTGCGGTCAGCGATTAATTGCTCAATCAAGTTTTTTATGGCTGCCTGACCCTTGCCACGCAAACTGCCATAGCCGTTCAACTTATTCAACCGCCGCTCGCGAATCGTCTCGGTGTCTGCGCCATAGAGAACATCGGCGATCATCTTCTTGCCAAAATTATAGCCAAGAGATTGCTCGATTTCCAACACCGCGCCAACAACCAAACGCCCGCTATCGCTATCATCGGTTTTCACAAAAACATCAGTACAGTTGCTGCAATTGTTACAGCTGGTTTGAGTATGGTCGTCACCCAAATAATCCAGTACCGTCTTTCGCAGACAACTAGTCGTACTGCAATAATTGATCATTTCGGCTAAACTGCGATATTCATCAAGCTTGCGCTCCTCGGCAGCTTCACCGTTTTCAATAAAAAAACGTAACATTGCCTGGTCGCCGCTGCAAAAAAACAACATACAATCAGCCGGCTCGCCGTCCCGTCCGGCGCGACCGGCTTCCTGATAATAGGCCTCGAGATTTTTCGGCATACTATTATGCAACACAAAACGAATATCCGGTTTGTCGATACCCATACCAAAGGCGTTAGTCGCCACGATAATATCCAACTGGTCGTTAATGAAAGCTTCTTGGGTAGCCGTTCGCTCGACATCGGCTAATCCGGCATGATACTTGCCAACCGCGTGACCATGCCGTTGCAAAAATTCAGCGACTTCTTCGACTTCCTTGCGGGTGGTCGCGTAGATAATCCCGCTTTTTTGATAATGGTTTTTTAAGTAAGCCAGTATGGCTTCGCGTTTTGACTTGGCAACCGCGAATCGCCGCATCGAAAAAGTAAGATTTGGCCGATCCAATCCCGAAACGAAAATTCTAGGCGCATCCAGCTTTAGTAACCGGACAATATCCTGACGCACTGCCTGGGTGGCTGTTGCTGTATAAGCGGAAATCACCGGGCGGTTGGGTAGCATCCGAAGCGCCTCGGTTATGTTTTGATAGCTCGGACGAAAATCATGCCCCCACTGGGAAATACAGTGCGCCTCATCCACTGCCACTTGTGAAACCGATAACCGCGCCAACATTTGCATAAATCGCGCCGAGGCCAACCGCTCCGGCGCAATGTAGATTATTTTATAACTACCTTTTTCTGCTTTGTTTAGCGTCAAACACAAATCTTCATAACTGAGTGAACTATTAATAAAGGCTGCACTAATTCCTCGTTGCAGCAAATCATCAACCTGGTCTTTCATCAGCGATATTAACGGCGAAATAACCAAAGTAACTCCCGGTAACAACTGCGCAGATATTTGAAAGCACAACGATTTACCGGCGCCAGTCGGCATTATTGCCAAAGTATCTTTAGTCGCAAGGATGCTGTCAATTATCGCTTCTTGGGTATAACGAAAATCGTTAAATCCGTAGAATTTTTTTAGAATATCTTGTTTAGATAAAACCACAATCAGCCCTCCAGCTCGCTTGCATCTATTATACCATGTTTGTGTTCAATACAAAAAACCGCCCCAACGCTCATCGCGCTGTGCGGGTTTTCGCTTCCAGTCGTAGTCTCAGTTTACGTGTACCGTGTTGCCACTGCACACCGTAAACTGCCTACTGCGAACTGTCTTGATACATCTCGTTCATCTGTCGGATGGTTGTTCATCCGAACATCCGGCGCATTCAGTCGGGCGCATCTCCCGACCAAAACTACTCACTGATCGCTTTATTAGCTCGCGTTTACAGTGGTTGCGTAGCTTTCGTTGCCGTAACCGTTGCTTAGGACGGTTTACTCTACCGGATAACGACTTTTCCTGCCACCGTTATCGATTGCGAAAGCTGAGCCGACTTTGCTGTCGGCTGGTCAACTATCTTTCTTGCTTCATTCAGTTTATTCTCGCAATAGCTCGTTGTACTCTGCCGCTATTTTGTTTCGAACAAAACCTTACTTAGTACTTTTCTTTAATCAAGCTGTTCCGATTAACGTAAACGTCAACTTTCTCATTTTGATTTAATTCCAGTCTTTAGCTCAGTTTCATCTTCAACATCGTAGCAGTTTGGACAATTTGTTATTGTTTTCCAAAACTGTGTTGCTTAGTTGACCGATGATTACGCTTGTATCCCGCACTCGGCATGTCCCGGCTTGCGCCCGGCGCCTTCAACGCGCTCGTCCGTTGCAACCGTTGAGTTGTTTTGCTCTCATTTCGGCGCTACACTTCCTTGTGGTTTCGCTGCTCACCACAAGCTGGTTTCGGACTCAGTCCCCCGTGGCCCTTCCGTGATTGCTTACTTCACGGCGCTCCTTCAACAGATAACTATGTGAGCCGTATATCTGTCGTTGCAGGGCGTTAACCATAATGGTTGTCGCAATCGTCCGACGCTGGCAATTTGACTATCGCCAAACTTTTTCCCAACATCTGCCTAACATCTACGGATCTCGCTTGATGCATTCGACGCCAATTTGTTGCCAAATTATTGCCGACGATTACCGCCTGTCGGTCTGTGCGATTGCTCGCACCTACTCGGCTTGCCCAAAGTAAACCGGCAATTTTCATCGCTTGTTTGCTGAGGTGAGATGTATTGTATCACGCCGTTTTTTGGTTGTCAACAGTTTTAATAAAAAAACGTTAAATCTTTCTTAAACTTTCTCACTCTACAACTCTATAGCTCTACAACTTTACAACTTTCTCACTCTATAAACTCTATAACTTTCAACCTCCACCGCTGACATAATTGTGAATATTTGGAAAGTACTTTTTATCTTCCAACATCAGATGCTGGGCAACGACATCATATGCCAGGAAACTGAACAGCTCGCCGAGTGTCAGTCGATCGTTCATAAACATTTCCGACAATTCAGCAAGTTTGTTAACTAATTGCTCGTGTGCGGCACGATGTTCATCGATAAACGGATAGTCTGCGGCTGCGAGAATTTCTTCTTCGTCATTAAAATGATTAATAACATCTAAAAGCAACATGTCAATTAGCGAATAACATTCAGTTTTTTCGCGCTGTTCAATTACTGCCGACAACAACTCGTTGATAACTTCAAACAGTTTTCGATGCTGACGGTCGATAGTCTTGTGCCCGCTTTCATTATTGGCGTGCCATATTAGTCGAACAAAACTGTTGTGCATATTCAGCTCATCGACTGTTTGCGGGTTATAAGTAATCTCCTTGACCCGGTTACGACCACTCTGTTTTGCATCATATAGCGCTTCATCAGCCAACGCCACAATTTTTTCTGGTGAAATAAGCAGTTCTGTCGAGACGCTAATAACCCCCAGACTAACAGTAACATTCTTAGAAGTCCGCGATTCCGCGTGCGGAATATGCAATGCTTCAACTTGTCGCCGGATATTATCCGCAACTGTGATAGCGCCGGCTTTTGAAACTTCGGGCAAAATAACTACAAACTCCTCGCCACCATAGCGAGCCGCTGTATCATAAGCCCGCTTGGCGTTGGCTTTAATAACTTCCGCTATTTTTTGCAGGCAGTCGTCGCCGGCCAAATGTCCGTATTCGTCGTTAAACATCTTGAAATGATCCACATCCAACATTATTAGCGACAACACCGCCCCAGACCGGCGCAACCGGTAGAACTCATTGCTCAACTTCTCATCGAAACTCCGACGGTTGGCAAGCCCGGTCAAGCTATCGGTCATAGCAGTCATTTGTTCGTAACGCTTTTCAATCTCCAGCTGCTCGACCAATAGCTGCCGTTCTTCCAGAACCATGGCTATTTTCGCCTGGGCTTCAGCACTCTCGACACTGAGTCGCTGGTTGACCATAAGAATCAATCCGGATGTCCATAACGAACTGGTAATTATCGGAAATAAAAAGACCAACTCTTCAATCAGCAACGGCTTAAAAAAGCCGGCGGTTGAATAATCAACTAGCATTAACACCGCTCGCAGTAGCGACATAGCGCCGTAGCACAAAAAGACCACTGCTGTGAAATTTGCCGAAAAGGAAATGCGTGGGTCGGCTCTGCTAAACAACTTTTCGGCGGTCAACAATGAAACCAGGGCGAGTGCAATATAAATTGCCGCAACTCGCGCTGTCGAATTGTGATGGATAAACGCGTAGTCATAAAATATTGAGACAAAAACTACCAGCACCAAGCCAATAATCCAACGGTTTTCTTTGCGTCCCAAAAAGCGAAGTACCCCCAGGTACAGGCAAATTTGACCAAGCAATATCAACGTATTCGCGACAAACGATGCCAAGTGTTCAATGGTTTCAACATCTCTAAGTAGTAAAGTCAGAAACCCCAACGCCAGCATCCCCGACCCCAGCAACCAGCAAACAAGCCCCTTGCGCATTTTGTTCATCCGATATTGAGCATATAGCGCAACCACTTGCAAAACCAAGCTGATACTCAAAACAAATGCCAGAGTTTTTACATCGATATCCAAACATCCCTCCAGTAATCTATGCAGTTCAAAAATGTTTTCATTTTTGTTTTCGCCAAATCTGATAATTACAAGTAAAATAGCGGCAACTTTCGTTACCGCCATTTTAGCACAATGCAAATTATTTTGCTATGCACCTGCAACCCTCAAGAACTCATGGATGCAGTTCCTGCGCGTTCATATGCTCAACAAACTCCTAAGCGATATGATATTCATTTTGAAGTTATTAATATCAGCGCTAGCTTTAGACTTTTGGTTTCAGGTGCACAACCACCTTGTCCGAGGTGATTTTGGCGTTCGGAATGATTACCCGCTTATTATCGACAGCGCTAAGTATCGTATTGAACATTTGAATTTCCTCAACCACTCCTTGAACGCCGGTTGTCTCGATAGTATCGCCCACTCTAAACGTCTGAAACAAGATAATCATCACACCGGCGGCAAAATTCGCCAGCGAACCTTGCAAGGCAAAGCCTATCGCAAGCCCGGCTGCTCCGAGCAGGGCGACGAATGAGTTCGTGTCAATGCCGATTTTATTAAGAGCGGCGATACAAACGAACAACATAATTACATAATACACAAGGTTTTTTGCAAAAGAGGTGAGCGTTTTGTCAATTTTGGCCTTGCCCATTGCCATTTCAAAGAGTGATGCCAAGATTTTCGCGATCTTTTTTCCAATGAAAAATATAAGCAACGCATAGATAATTGACATTCCGTATTGAATAACATAGCCTGATATTTTATCCCAAACTTCCCATGCTATTTGCATAATTTCGCTCCTCCTAATCTTGAAAAATCAGCTCCATTTAAGTTAGTTGCCCAGTCGTTTATATTCCACCAAAGCATGTTTAAGTACTTCCATAGCCTGCTCCAATTCCGCGCAATTGATTACATAGGCTATGCGGATTTCGTTTAGTCCGGTATTCGGCGTGATATAAAAGCCGCTTGCCGGCGATACAAAGACCGTGCTGCCATTATAGGAATACTCATTGAGCATCCAGGTAATAAAGTGATTGGCGTTCCCTATCGGCAACTTCACCACCGCGTAAAATGCGCCTTCCGGCTCATAGGAAACCACCCCTGGCATCTCGCGCAAAGCGCCGACAACAACATCACGGCGGCATTTATATTCGGCCTTCACCGTTTTTAAGTAACTTTCGTCGATGCGTTCGAGCACCGGTATTAGCGCTAACTGCTCAATCGTCGCCGAACACTGCCGGGTTTGGGCAAAGCGAAAAACCGCGTCCATAAATGTCAGATTATAGGATAGCAACACTCCCAGCCGGGCGCCGCACAAACTAAAGCGTTTGGAAAAACTGTCGATAACTACTACGTTATTCGAGCGATATTTTAACACGGTGTACAGCTCATCTTCATCATAGATAAAATCCCGATAGACTTCGTCCACCAGTAAAAACAGCTTGCGCTCCTCGGCGAATTTAATATAGGCTTCCATAACGCTTATCGGATATGCCGTACCAGTAGGGTTATTTGGATTGCAAATCAAAATGGCTTTGGTTTTTGGGGTAATATATTGTTCAATTTCTGCTGGCAACGGAATCTGAAAGCCATTTTCGGCAACGGTTGGCACCGGCACAAATTTGATTGAAGACTTATAGGCATTGCCGATGTTATTAACGAAAAATGGTTCAAAAGTAATAATCTCGTCACCGGGATTGCAAACAGTAAGTAATGAAAACAAGATGCCTTCGCTGCCCCCGGCGGTAATTTGGATGTTTTCGGTTATCAAATCGACATCCAGCGTGCGCTTGTAATAACCGCGGCAGGCTTCGACCAGCCGGTCGTTACCGCGCGATTTATCGTAAGCGACAATATCCAGTTCCAAGTTCTTCAATTCATCCAAAAACAGCTTCGGTGATTTTATATCCGGTTGCCCGATATTGAGCGGAAAAACTTTAAGACCGCGCTTGCGGGCGGCATCGGCCAGCGGCACAAATTTGCGGATGTCAGATTGCGGTATATCTATAGCTCGTTGTGATATTTTTGGCACAGTGTTACTCCTTTGAGGGTAAAGATAGTTCATTATAGCTTATGACACTCAAACTAGCAAACAGTTTAAGCGCCTATTGGCGGCTAGCGGCTGGCGGCTGATGTTCACCTTTCAACCGCTGCTGCAACCGGTCAAATACCAGATAGAAAACCGGCGTTATCAATAGTGTAAAAACTTGTGAAAACAACAACCCGCCGACTACGGCAATACCCATCGTCTGCCGGGCATCACCGCCGGCGCCGAGACCGAATGCCAGTGGTAGCGAGCCTAGCAATGCCGCCATCGTTGTCATCATAATCGGGCGGAAACGGATCAGACAGGCTTGATATATCGATTCACGCGGCGCTAAATGTTGTTCGTTCTCCAGCTGCACCGCAAAGTCCACCATCATAATACCGTTTTTCTTAACCAAGCCGACCAACATTATTATTCCGACATAAGCGTAAATGTCCAGGGCCTTGCCACAAATCCAGAGACTGAGCAACGCGCCAAAACCGGCGAGCGGTAGCGCGGTCAAAATTGTCAACGGGTGGATATAGCTTTCATAGAGAATTCCCAAAACTACATAGATAATAAAAATCGTTATCAACAGCAGTATCCCCAAATTTGAAAATGATGACAGAAAACTACCCGAGTCTCCCTCAAACCGCCAACCGACAGCAGATGGAATGGTTTTGGTTGCCAAGGCGCTAATATCGTTCAAAGCGCCGCTAACATCCTGACCTTTGGTCGCGTTAAAAAATATCGTACAGGACGGTAATTGCCCGACGTGGTTGACGCTGATTGCCGAGGTCACATTCTTGACAGTGGCGACCGCCAATATCGGAATCATATCATTATTGCTGTTTTTAATGTAAATGTTTTCCAACAGCCGGGGATCATTTTGCAAAGAGTTATCCGCCTCGAGATAGACGTTATACTCATCACTCGGTGCATATATTTGTGTGAGATATTTCGGTCCAAAAGCAGAGTAGAGCGCATCCATTATTTGCTTGACTGTCAGTTTAACCGCGGCGGCCTTTTCGTAATCAATCTGCACCTGCAACTTGGGCTGGCGCAATTGCAAATCGGAATCAATATCAGTGACTGATGCCAATTCGCCCATAGCTTGTTGCATATCCGTTGTTGCCTTGTAAAGCTGCGTCAAATCCGGACAGTATAGCGTAAACTGTCCGGTAGTCGGGGCGCTGCGACCACCGGTCGGTATTGACGGCGGGTTAATCGGGATGGCGCGCACGCCGGCAACTTTTGCCAGTTGTGGACGAAGCTGCCTGACAATATCATCCACGCTGTTTTTGCGCTCGCCAAGCGGTTTTAAGCGCACCATAACCTGTCCACTGGTCGGATCACCGTTACCGGACACCATCGAAATTTTATCGACGTCGTCGTTTTTGCGGACAATGTCGGCGACGGCCTGCACGTGTTTATCGATATAATCGTAGGATGTCCACTCCGGCGCTTTAATATTAATCATAAAAAAGCTCTGATCCTGCGTCGGAATAAAACCTTTGCCGATGAACGTGGCAATCAGTCCAGTGCCAATACAAATCAACACTACAAAAACCAGCACACTGCGCTTGCGGTTGAGGGTTAATGTCAACATCCGCCCATAAAATGCCACCGTCTTGTCAAAAATATTGTCAAACCATTTTTGGAGTGCGCTCGGTTGTTGATGCCCACTTTTTAAAATCCGATTGCACATCATCGGTGTCAATATCAGCGACAGCGCGCCAGAAATCAAAATCGCAACACCGATACTGATGGCAAATTCGCGAAACAACCGTCCGACAATTCCGCTCATCAGCATAATCGGCAAGAACACCACCACTAATGATACCGTCATCGTTACGACAGTCGCAAATATCTCTTTTGAACCACGAATTGAAGCATCGAGGACGTTTTCTCCCAATTCAATTCGCCGATAAATATTTTCCATAACGACAATCGCGTCATCAACAACAAATCCGACCGCCAGTGTCAGCGCCATCAGCGACAAATTATTCAAACTGAAACCGCAAGCATACATCACCGAAAAGGTGCCGATGAGCGACAGCGGAGCGGCAATCGCCGGAATCAAGGTTGCCCGTAGCTGACCCAAAAACACAAACACTACCGCGACAACGAGAACCAATGCCAAAATCAATGTGTTAAAGACATCGCGCACCGAATCGCGAACAAAAAGCGATTGGTCGTTTAAGGTATCAATCGTAATGGCTTGGGGAATGTTGCGGCGAATTTCCGGCAACTTGGCATTGACCTCGTCGGCTACCTGAACGATATTTGCGCCCGGCTGCTTGGAAATGGCCACCATTATTCCCGGCGTAACACTGTTTTTGGTCGCAAACCGGATAACTGAATTTTCGTTTTCGACACTATCTTTTACCGTGGCAACATCTGATAATTTGGTATTACCGGCATCGCTTGACGCAACAATAATATTCCCGAATTGTTTAGCATTTTGCAAGGAATCATTGGCATCGATTGCAAAAATATAATTGGCGCCATTTTGGGTGCCGGCCGGCGAGTTTACATTGGTTCCGGCAGTTGCGGTGGTAATATCGGCAGTGCCGATGCCAAGTCCTGCAGTCTTAAACGGGTTTATTTTTACCCGTACCGCCGGTTTTTTGCCACCATAAACGTTGACTTCGGATACTCCCGGCATCGAAGCGACCGTGCCGGCCACATAGGTATCGATATATTTATAGATGTCCGGTAGTGGAATGGACTCCGATGAAAACGACAAATACATTATCGGCTGTTCGGACGGATTAATTTTCTTTAGCGAGGGCGGTGAGGTCATCCCCGGCGGCAACTGCTTTGCGGCGGCCGATATCGCGGCGTTGACATCCTGAGCGGCCGCGTCAATGTCCCGGGACAAATCAAATACTATTGTTATTGTTGTACTGCCTTGAGTACTGCTCGATAGCATCGAATCCACACCGTCGATTTGTGAAAACTGTTTTTCTAACGGCAACGCTACCGATGCTGCCATCGTTTCCGAATTGGCGCCCGGTAGCGAGGCTGAAATCCGAATAGTTGGATATTCAACGTTTGGCAAATTGTTGATGGGCATCTGAAAGGCGCTCATAAGTCCAAATAACAATAAACACAACATCAACAATACGGTCGCGACCGGTCTGCGGATAAATATTTCTGACATCAAGCACTCCTCGAATTTATAGAATGTTGAATAGTTGAAAGTTAATGGTTGCAGCAGTGAAAAAACGGGTAGTTAAAAGCTAGCTGCGCGCTACGAGTCATACTATCCACTTTTAGCTATTCACTTTTAACCTTAACTTTTATCTACCCTTGCACTTTAACCGTCACGCCGTCGCGTAAATTTAACTGCCCATCCGTTACAACCGTTTGTCCGGATTTAATATCACCGGTTATTACTACATCAGTGCCATAATACTGCACAATTTTGACCGTGTGCATTTTTGCCTTGCCGTCAGCTTCGACGGTGAACACTACACCGCCATCATTTAGTGGTTGTAATGCCGCTGACGGAACGGTCAACGCGGCTTTCAACATTCCGACCGTGGCAATCGCAGTAACATATTGTCCGGGAAAGAGCTTTTCCGGTTTATTTTCAAACTCAGCCTTCAATTGAATGGTTCCCGCAGTTTGATTAATAACATTATCAATAAACACCAGTTTGCCAAGCGCCAGCTCCCGCTCCTGGTCATCATTGGCGCTCACCGGCACTGTACCTTTTTGGAATGATTCAGTGATTTGATTGATATAGCGTTCCGGTGCAAAAAACGTGACGTGGAGCGGCTGGAACTGGTTTACCGTCGTTAATATCGAGCTGTTGGCAGTCACGATATTGCCGACATCAATCAACCGGTTGCCCATTTTACCAGAAATCGGCGAGCGCAGATAACAGTATTCCAAATTAACTTGTGCCTGCGCCATTTGCATTTTAGCAGTCACCAAATCAGCTATTGAGAAATCGGCTTGGGACTTTAACTGCGATAATTCTTCACTGGTAATCGCGCCGGATTCGAGTAAGGGTTTTTTTCGGTCATACTCTAACTGGGCAAACTGCTGTTGGGCATAAATTTTGTCGATATTGCCTTGCGCCTGAGCGACCGCTATCTCAAACGGCTGCGGGTCAATCACAGCAATCAGATCGTTACTGTTAACCATATCGCCGGATTTGAACTTTAGCGAAATTATTTTCCCGGTCACGCGCGGAGTGATATTGACAGTATTCAACGCCTCAACGTGGCCAATGGTTTTCACTTCGATAGGAATGTCCTTGTTGACAGCAAGCCCTGTCTTCACCGGTACCGCGACCGGTGCTTTCGCCGCCGGTTGGCTGCCACAGCCGCTAATCAACAAAGCGCTAATAAATAATCCGATAATTGCCAATAAACAAATTTTCTTCAAGTTTCCTCCTGCAAATAGCCCATACTAAATTCATCAGCAATCATAATTCGCCAAAAACAAAAATAATCCTGCCGCAAATTGCTTTACGACAAGATTATTTACTTTTTTAGGGGTTAGGGGTTAGGGGTTAGGGACTAGGGAAACGACGGGGTTCCCCTATACCCTATACCCCATACCCTAGTTCCTATTCCCTAATTATACGGATAATCCTTGGAGTCAAGAAAGGCAATATATTTTTCAACCAGTTCAGGATCAAACTGCGTTCCGGAGCATAGCTTCAGTTCGGACACCGCCATCTCTTTGCTGATTGTCGCGCGGTAGGGACGGTCATTGGTCATGGCATCATACGCGTCAATGATTGCCAGCGTCCGGCAAACGAACGGAATCTCGATGCCTTTGAGTCCTTTGGGGTAGCCTGATCCATCCCAGTGTTCATGATGCAACAACACCGCCTCGGCGTTCTTGTAGCGCTGTCCGCGCAACGCCGATATTATCTTGTAGCCAACCTCGGAATGACGGGATATTGTCTCCCATTCGGATGCCGTCAGTTTTTGCGCTTTTTTCAAAACTGCTTCCGGCACGGCAATCTTGCCGATGTCATGCAACCGCGCCAAATTGACCAATTCTAATGTAACATCCGGAGCCAGCTCCAAATATTTACCAAAGGCTTCACAGGTGTTCTTGGTTCGCGTTACATGCTGCTGGGTTTGGTAATCCCGGGCATAAAGAATGCTCTCTAGCCCTTGAATAGTCTGGTCGAGAACGACTTCGGCGCGGTCCATTTTGTCCTGATACATCCGGTCCTCAGCGACTGTGAGAATATAATTTTCATCCTGCTCCGGTTCGGTTTTTACGGCAAGTCCTACTGAAACACTGAGCGGCAACCCGCTGATTTCTGTCGCTTCAAAGTTTTCCTTAATCCGGGTCACGATTTTTTCTGCCTCGACCTTGGAACAGTTTGGTAACAGCACTACAACTTCATCGCCGCCATAACGGACAACAATATCTTCGGAGCGGCAACATTTTTTGATAATTTTGGCGCCTGCCACAAGTAACTGGTCGCCAACTGCGTGACCAAAAACGTCATTTACCAATTTTAGATTGTTGATATCGGTCATGATTATCGACAACGGCAACTGGCGCGGCGTGTTCAAGCGCTGAAATTCTATTTCAAAAAAATTACGATTATATAAGCCGGTAAGCGCGTCATTATAGCTAAGAAAGGTTATCCGCTGCTCGGCTTTTTTGCGCTCGGTAATGTCTTCGACAAACGAAATGTGAAAATGGCGATCGTTTCTGTCCGTGACGTCCCAAAGCGGTGAGCAAGTCAAGCGGGTCAATATTTCTTGCCCATTCTTGCATAGGTAATGTTTTTCAATTTCAAACTTATCCAGTTTGCCCTCAATCAGCAGTTTGCTTTTAGCATCGTCAACATGGCGCTCATCAGCGCGGGTGACATCACGCCAACTCATCCCCAGCAATTCACTAGCGCTGTACCCGAGCATATCACAATAAAATTTGTTTACTTCGACGAATTTTCCGGTTTCGGTTTCGCAAACCGCCATCCCAAATGCCGCCTGCTCAAAAATCGCACGAAACCGCCGTTCACCTTCTAATAGCGCTCGCTTGGTTTTTAACAAGTCTGTCACATCACTACCGATGGAAATTATTCCCCGCGCCTGCCCGTTGCTGTCATAAAACGGCAACTTACTCAACTGGAGCGATCGTTCGCCGGTTGGCGTGAGCGCAGTAATTTCGTAGTTCTGCACCGCCAAATCATCGCTCAATATCAACTGATCTTGCGACATACTATTGGCAATAGTGGTTGCGTCACTGGCTTCATAACCGGTTTTACCCAACACTTCGTCTTTTTTCTGACCGTATAATTCCAAATAGAATTTATTCGCCCGATTAATAATACTCTGACGATTTTTCACTAGCAACGCTACCGGTAAAGCGTCTAACACCGCGTCAAGCTCTTGCGCCAAGTTTTTATAATTATTCAGCGATCGCGCCAACTGCTCTTCCCGCTCACTTACGCTTTGTTGTAGCGCGGCGTTGGCAATTTGAAGTTCGTTGCGCAACAATTCTTGTTCATTGATATTGACAAAGCCGATTAAAATAATCCGATTTTGCAAATCCGTAACACTGCCCTCGATAAGAACAGCGATTTTTTCCCCTTTTAGATTGACAGTATGAGCATCTAGCGCAACATTCGGAGAACCACCCAACCAAAATGGCGCAATCAATTTATAGAAAACAAACTCGGCATATTCGGAATCAAGAAAAACATGCGCGAAATTGTCAATCAACTGTTGCCGGCTTTCGGCTTTGTATAACGCAATCGCCGCGGCATTAACATCGATTATCTTGATTTTCGGAAATATCGTCTCGCTCAACTGTAACTTATTTTTGGTCAGATATTTTACAACATCTTTAATTCCGCCCGCCTGTAGCTCGCCTAATCGCTCGAAAACGGCGCTCACGTCCAGTTGCCAAAGCGCAACCGGTGAATGCTCAAATAATCGGCGATATAAGGTTTCGCTTTTTTTGAGCTTCTTTGCCACCTCGACCCGGGCCGTAACATCTTGCATCGTGACATACAAATAATTGCGATTTTCGGTATTTAAGGCATAAGAAATATCGACAATCAACCGCTTATGGTTAAGCGTGAACAGCTCCCGTCCGGAAAATGTGAAATCAACTTCGCCGTTGATTATCCGCATCAAATTAGCCAAAAATTGACCCGAGCTCTTGCTGCTGGCAGTAGGAGTGAACTTGGTAATCAACTGACTTTCGCTAACCGCTTCAAACAATTCAACCGCTTTTTTGTTGGCGCGAATTATCCGGCATCCATTACTCAGCCGCTCGACAAATCCTGGTTGGTCTTTACAGAAATTTACCATATTGGCGCGATTTTGGTTGGGAATGTCCTCAACCGCCCGCCACATATCGCGAAGCGCGAATTCAAATATTGCAACCGGAGCCTGCTCGAATAGCGCCCGATATTGAACATCGCGTCTGATGTTGTTTTCTTTTTCGCTCATTTCATGTTTCATATATATTTTCTTTCTTCAATTCAGTTAGTTAAAATTTCTACAATTATATCATACTTAGAAAATCATTTTTCGCTAATTTTGTGAAAAAATTGCTAAATCGGCTGATACTTACAACTATACAATCTGAACGCCGCTTGATGTAAGCAAATTTAGTGCTTCCGGCATAGAAAACTTAGCGTTCTGACATTTGTTTTCGGCAATGCTAATCAAATAATTACGCGCGCCGGAAAAATCCGCTTTGCGCAAATCGGTATTGCCAAACAGGCTATTATAAAAATCGCAACCCGCGAATCGCGCGTTATTTATCACGGCATTTCGCAGATCGGTTTCTTGGAGCTGACAATCCGTTGCCCGCAGCTCTTGCATATCCAAGCCGATAAACGAGCTGTGATTCAAGCGGCAGTCAGTAAATTCCAGCGGACAGCACAGTCGTAACTTTGGCAAACTGGCCGCCGTCCAATCAATTCCGGACATATCGCAACTGACAAATTCGCAACCGGCAAATTCACTGCCGGACAGCCGCCACAAATTTAAGCGGCAGTTTTCAAACAGGCAGTTTCGGAATTGACAGTCACCGAACAGCGACCCGCTAAAATCACAACCGCTAAACCGGCAGTCGGAAAATACTGCCGCCAGCACCGTATCCGCCACAGCAGTTACTTTTTCAAACAATTCATCGAAATAGTTTTTGCCGCCAGAAATTCGCGAAAGCAGTTTCATACTTTTTCCCCTTCACATCCATTTCCGCTTTATAGCTCCATATCCTGATGGCTTTGAGGCTTAGTAGCTTTAGAGCTTTGTAACTTTATAGCTTTGTAACTTTATAGCTTTATAGCTTTGCGGCTTCGCAGCTTCATAATCCTCGCTAATTATCTTCCCAAAACCAATTGCAGTCAAGTGACCGCCGCTTGATTCGAAAATATAGGCGGCAATTTCACAAATAATTTGTCATTTTGACACATTTTAGACACAAATTGAACCTATGCTATGCTATAATTGAGACAGGTTAAGCTAACTTAGCCGATTAAATTACAAACTTGCATACAATATAGACTCTCTCCTCAAAAAACGCCTCGCAAGCAATTGCGGGGCTTTTTTGTTTTTCTTTCACTTCTGGGGGCAGTTGTGCTATATTTGTTAGGATAATTATTTTTCAAAAGAGGTTCTATGAACAATTATTGGCGCGCGGATTTGCACATCCACAGCACCGCCTCAGATGGCAGCAAACCGGCGAATGAACTAATTACTGATGCCGTTGCCGCCGGACTGGATGTTATCGCGATAACCGACCATGATACACTCGACGGGTTGTTTGCTATCAATTACAGCAACAATATTAAAGTGATCAATGGCATCGAGTTGAGCATCGACGTTCCAAAAAACGAAGTTCACATTCTCGGCTTAGGAATCGACCCGCACCACTCATCCTGGTCAGACGGCGATTTGATAACCAATCTAAAAAACGCCCGAGTCAACCGCATCGGCGAAATGTGCAAGCGACTGACCGATATCGGTTACCCGCTCGCCGCCGCTGAAGTCTTTCGCCGGGTTCCGGCAACTACGACCATTGGCCGACGGCATATTGCCGAGGCACTGCTGGAAAAACAGCTTATCCCGAGCATTACCTTCGCCTTTCAGAAACTTATCGGCGTTACTAATCCGGCGTATGTCAAACGCTACAAACTGACAATCGAGCAAGCCGTAGCAGTGATTATTAAAGCTGGCGGCACGCCAATAATGGCACATCCGGCGCTTTGCTTCGATGACCGGGTAGTAATAACCGCTATCGAATCCGGAATTCGCGGACTGGAAGCCTATTATCCAAAACACAGCAAAGCCCAGACCGAACAATATCTGTCCTTATGCAAAAAATACAACCTCGTCTATAGCGGCGGTTCAGACTGCCACGGAAAATCCGACCGTTACCCCGGTGCACTCGGCGAATTTTACTGCCGGATGCCGCGGGATATGATGGAGAGGTTAATGGATAATGGTGAAAAGTTAAAGGTTAAAAGTTAAAAGCGGCAAGCACCGGACACCTCCACCCACACTCACCTGCAACCATTCACTACCCGCATTTTCACCCTTCACCTTTCACCTTTAACAATTCACCTTCACCCTTTAACAATCAACGACAGGAGGCCCTATGAACTTATTTGGAGAAACCCAGGGAATTAAGAAATATCTCTTGGAAGAGTTAAATAATCTACTAGATGTTGCGATGCCCAAAGACAGTCCGTGCGACTATACCATTGCTCGGCGAATATTGGAAATAAGTTTGGAAATCAATAAAGAGATTGCCTTAATCATCAATCGCGGCGGCATTATCAAAGCCATCGCTATCGGCGACAACGCCAAGGTCAGTTTGCCGGACATCAGCGGCCGTCGTAGTGAACAGAGTTTGAGCGGTGTGCGCTGCATCCACACCCATCCGGCCGGTTCGGCGCTGCTCAGCCCGCAGGACTTTAGCTCGCTTGCCGCCAATCGTTATGATTTGATGGCAGCGATTGCGCTTTATGAAACCAAACCGATTGTTGCTTTCGCCTATCTCGACGGCGATTTTGTGCCAACCGAGGCCGGTCAGCTCACGCTCGAGGATTTTTGCGAGCTTAATATGCCACGCTTAGCGCAAACTTTGGATGGTCAGTTCCAAAAACACACCTATAGCAACGAAGCGCTCGACAGCGAACGGGCGATGTTGGTGGCGGTGGACACGTCCGGGCGCGACACCGAAGCGTCACTCGACGAACTGGCATTGCTAACCGACACCGCCGGTGCCGAAGTAGTCGGGCGGCTGGTGCAGAAACGCGTCAAAATCGATTCCGGTCTATATATTGGTCTTGGCAAAGCCGAAGAATTGCGGGCGCTTTGTCAAAACCTGCGGGCAACGACAGCAATTTTCGACGATGAATTATCCCCGGCTCAGCAACGCAACCTCGAAGAAGTACTCGGCGTAAAGGTAGTTGACCGTACCGCGCTCATTCTCGATATTTTCGCCCAGCACGCCCGCTCGCACGAGGGCAAGATTCAGGTTGAGCTGGCACAGCTACGCTATCGTTTGACCAGGCTGACCGGCATGGGTTTAGCGATGTCGCGCTTAGGCGGCGGCATCGGCACCAGAGGCCCGGGTGAAACCAAGCTCGAAGTTGACCGCCGTAAAATCCGCGGCCGGATTAGCGATTTAGAAAATGAAACCAAGCAATTTGTCGAGCGCCGCGACCTGTTGCGCTCTCGGCGGACGGAAACCAATATCACTACAGTGGCGCTTATCGGCTATACTAATGCCGGTAAATCGACATTGATGAATAAACTAACCCAGGCCGGAGTGCTCGCCGAAGACAAGCTGTTTGCAACATTAGACCCGACCACCCGTAAGTATATCCTGCCCAACAGCACGCCGATATTAGTGACCGACACCGTTGGTTTTATCACCAAGTTGCCGACCGGCCTAATCAAGGCATTTCGCGCCACCCTCGAAGAAACCATCCACGCCGACCTGCTGTTGCATATCGTCGACAGCGCAAGCGCCGAACGCGAGGCGCAATGCAATGCCGTCATCAAGACTTTGCAGGATTTGAAAATCGCCGACAAGTCGATAATAACTGTGTATAACAAAATCGACAAGAATTTGAGTCCTGAATATATTGAACGCCTGCAAGCGCAACCAGATTCAGTGGCAATCTCGGCGCTGACCGGCACCAACATCGACGACCTGACCAGAGCCATCGAGCAGTTCTGCGAACGCCGGGCAGTAACGGTAAAATTGTTGCTCCCCTACGACAAAACCGCCTTTTTGAATCGCTTGTATGAAATCTCCCTGGTAAAAAGTGTGGAATACGTTGATGACGGTGTAGCCGTAGAAATCGCCATCGCCCCGGAATGGCGCGAGTTCGTGCGCGAATTTGAGTTTTAAAATAAAACTCCTGCCGAACGCTATTGCGGGCAGGAGTTTTGTAATTCACTGGCGAATATCTACTAAAACAAAGTATCGAGGCTGATATGAGCAGAATAAAAACCTCGACAATCTTACAACTAGAGGCGGTGGAGTGCGGCGCGGCGTCGCTCGCCATCGTCTTGGATTATTTTAAACGCTATGTGCCGCTCGAGCGGCTCCGCATCGATTGCGGCGTGTCGCGTAACGGTACAAACGCCGGAAATGTCGTCCGCGCTGCCAAAAAGTATGGTTTAATCGGACAGGGCATCCAGGCTGAACCGGAAGATTTACCGGGTAAACGCTGCCCGCTGATTATGCACTGGAATATGAATCACTTCGTCGTACTCGAAGGATTTAACAGAAAGGGTGACCGGGTCTATATTAACGACCCGGCGACCGGACCGCGTGAAATAACCTGGCAGGAACTAGATGAATCATTTACCGGCATCGCGCTAACCTTTGAATTGGCAGACGAACAACCTGCCCTGGAATTAGCCGAGAAAGCCGGTTATCGGCAATTGTTCAAAAAATATTTCCATCCACCCAAAGATGTTTTTTTCTTTTTGTTGCTATCAGGATTGCTGCTGGTGTTGCCGGGCATGGTTATGCCATCGCTACAGCAAATATTTGTCGATCAAATTTTGCAAAACGGTCGCAAAGACTGGATAACGTTCTTCCTGTTCTTGATGGTCGGCATGACCGTTATGCAGTTGCTGATATCCGGCTGGCAAAAATGGTATCTGACAATTTGGGAACGCAATTTGGCGGCAGCCAACAGCGGCAAGTTTTTCTGGAAAGTACTGAGGCTGCCAATTGAGTTTTTCTACCAGCGTTATGCCGGGGAGATTGCCGGACGGGTGGGTATCGCCGCGAGTGTCGCGCATTTATTTGCCGGACAAATTGTGTCCTTAATCCTCAGCGTTTTCACCGCGGTGTTTTTTTTGGCTCTATTGTTTTTTTATAATATTCCGCTCACGCTGCTGGCAATTGTCAGCGCGGCGTTGAATGTGTTATTTATTTTTTTGATGTCCAAACGCAATAAAAACATCAGCATGAGCTTGCAAAAAGACACCGGCAAGTTTTCCGCGATTATGGCCAGCAGCATTAAGACTGCCGAGACAGTCAAGGCCGAGGGCGGCGAGAGCGAGGTTTTCAACCGGGTTACCGGACAGTACGCGTTACTGGCAACTACGCTCCGCACCAACGAACTGAATAATGTTTTCATCAACATGGTACCAACAGTGCTACAGTCGCTAATCTCATCTACCGTGCTGGTTGTCGGAGCCTGGATGGTCATGTATGACGGTTTTTCACTCGGTTCATTCATGGCGTTTCAGGCGCTGGTCGGCAGTTTTTATGGTCCGGTATCGGCGCTCGCCGGCTATGCCGGCAGTTTTCAGCAGATTACCGCCAACCTCAACCGGGTAGATGATGTCATGTATTATCCGATGCGCGATGACCGCTACATTGAGCCAGCCACAACCGAATACACCGGGTCGTTGTCATTTACCGGCGTGGAATTTGGCTACAGTCCGGTTGAGAAACCGCTGTTACAGCAAATCGATTTTGCGATTGACGCGGGCAAAAGTGTCGCGCTCGTCGGCGTGACTGGCTGCGGCAAATCAACACTGCTCAAATTATGCAGTGGTCTGTACCAACCGTGGCGCGGCGTAATCGCATTTGACGATCGCCCGTTCGACGACTGGAATCGCGATCAGTTGTTTGCGCGAATCGGCACCGTCGATCAAGACAGCTGTTTTTTTAGCGGCACGATTACCGAAAACATCACGATGTTTGATAAGACGACAAGTTTTGAACAGGTAGTGCGCGCCGCCGAACTGGCCTGTATCCATGAACACATCCTGTCGATGCCCGAAGGCTACCATACTCAGGTACTGGAAGGCGGAGCTAATTTGAGCGGCGGTCAGCGCCAACGCCTGGAGATTGCCCGGGCACTCTGCCGGGATGTCCGGCTGTTACTCCTCGACGAGGCAACCAGCGCCCTCGACACGCTGACCGAAGAGAAGATCATCGCGAATATCAAGAACCTTGGGCGTACCATGCTGGTGATTGCCCACCGCTTGAGTACTATCCGCAATTGTGACGAAATCATCGTCATGCGCGATGGAACCATCGCCGAACGCGGCACCCATGAACAGCTGATGCAACAAGACGGTTTTTACCGGCAACTGACATCTGGCGGCTAGCGGCGGTTGGCGGCTGGAAGATTACCAGCTACCAGCGGCCAGCTCTACCAGCGGCTAGCAGCTAGCAGCCAGTAGCCAGTTGGCAGTTGGCGGTTGGCGGCTGGCGGTTGGAAGATTACCAGCTACCAGCGGCTAGCAACCAGCCGCCTACAGCACGATAATGAACAGCAGGTGGATATGGAACAAACCGAATTGCGGGATTGGGAAATAAGAAAACAAAATGACGATAATATTCTCGGCGCGGCGATGGACGGGCTACTTGGCCGGACGACCGTGGCGGCCGGGATTTTGTCCGCGCCTGAAGGTCAGATAACGCTGGCGCTCAGAAAACTAGCGGGCGGCATCGGCATTGCCCCGGAAGCGGTCAAGGAGCCGGAACATTTTTATGGCATCGACTGGGAACACTTCTCTTTTACCAGTATGCTAAGCTATGTTGCCCAAGTTTGTGAATGCTCGCACATCGGCATCCGCACCGTCGCCCTTAAAGACGACTGGTATAAGCTCAACAGCGGTCCGTTACTGGCATTTGCGGGCGACGGTTCACCTTGCGCACTCGTACCCAGCGGCGATCAGGCATATTTAGCGTATTTTGCCGGCGAGTTGTCCGGTAAACCGGTAGATGCCGCCGTTGCCGCCACGCTCAATACCAAAGCAGTGGCCATTTACCGGCTCTTTCCGAAAAAACGCTTGGGAATCCGCGATATTTTAGAATTCAGCGCGGTGTTTTATACCTGGAAAAACGCGCTGACATTTGCTGCGGCAATCATCATCAGCGCGCTGTTAAGTTCGGTCACGCCGGTCATCAGCGGTAAAATCTTCGGTGACATCGTCCCCTCAAGTGATGCGTCGTTGCTGGTGGTGGTGGGCTGTACATTGTTTTTACTAGCGCTGGGCGGTGCCTTTACCGCTATCGTCAAGGGCTTTGCGATGAGTAATATTGAAATCAACATCGATATGTCAATCCATGCCGCGGTTATTGAACGGTTATTTAGTATGCCGGAAGATTTTTTCAAAAAAATGACCACCGGCGATATCTTGTCGCGACTGAGCGATATCAATTCAATCCGCTCCACGCTCGCCAATACCGCCATCGGAATCGCAACCGCGCTGTTTACGGTATTTTTGAACGGCTATCTGATGTTTTATTACGGCGGCAGCCTGGCCTGGATAGTAGTTGTCAGCACGTTACTATATAGCGTGCTGCTGGCGTTGATTTCCTGGCGGCAAATGTATTTTTACAAGCAACATTTAACGCTCGGCAGCGAATTGTCATCAAAAGTACTGCAGATTATCGGCGGCATCTCCAAGCTGAAGGTGCTGCGTGCCGAAAAACGGGCGTTCGCGATGTGGGCAGAGGTGCTGACCCGCCAGCTGAATATTGACCGTCGCGAAACCAACTGGGGTACCTGGGCGGGATTGATCCTGACCGCGGTTCAGGTCACTTCGTCAGTGCTAATGTATTGGTTTATCGCGGAACGGGTCGGCGGCAAGGAAGCGTTGCCATTTCCGGCTTTTATCGCATTTATATCGGCTTACGGGATTTTTTCGGCGAGTTTTACATCGATTGTTGGCTCCCTTAGCGGGCTACTGCACATCATCCCGGTGTATAAGCGCGTAACACCGCTCTTAGAAACCCTGCCAGAGACAACCGCCGGCGGCAAAAACATCGCGTTGCGCGGCGGGTTAAAGATTGACAAAGTTTCTTTTGCCTATGAAGACGGCAAGAACGTGCTCGAAGACATCAGCGTCGATATCGCCCCCGGCGAGTTTGTAGCGATTGTCGGCAGTTCTGGCTGTGGAAAAACCACGTTACTCAGAATGTTGCTCGGTTTTGTCAAGCCGTCCGGCGGTGCGCTGTTTTACGATACCAGCGAACTCTCCACACTGGATATCCGGGCGGTGCGCCGGCAATGCGGCACAGTACTCCAAACCGGTCAGCTGCTACCCGGTTCGATTTTCCAAAACATTGTCGGAGTTTATAATTATTCAATCGAGGATGCCTGGCGAGCCGCCGAAGCTGCGGGTATCGCTGCGGATATTCGCCAGATGCCGATGAAAATGCACACGATGATCCCTGAAGGTGCGGCGACGATTTCCGGCGGACAACGCCAGCGGTTGCTGATCGCTAGGGCGTTAATCAAGCAGCCGCGCTACGTTTTCTTCGACGAGGCGACAAGCGCGCTTGATAATATCTCCCAGGCAATTGTAATGCGTTCTCTGGAGCAACTCGCGGCAACGCGAATAGTTATCGCCCATCGCCTGAGCACCGTCAAGAATGCCGACCGGATTATCGTTCTCGACGGCGGCAGAATTGCCGAAAGCGGCAACTATCAAGAGTTGATGGCGCTAGACGGACTGTTTGCCAGATTCGCTGCCCTACAAACCTGACGTTAAATATTGGGATTAGGGATTAGGGATTAGGGGTTAGGGGTTGGGGGTTGGGGGTTGGGGGAACGATGCAAAATCTCCTACACTCCGTCTCTCCCCTGTCCTCTATCCCCCATCCCCCATCCCCTATGCCCCATCCCCTATGCCCCATCCCCTATGCCCCATCCCCTATTGTATATAAGGATCGAGGTAATTATGCAGTTTCGTGAAAAAGTTATGAACAAAATGTTTATCCCGGACGACACTGATTCATTGCCACGGGTTACTACCCCGGTCGGCTGGATCAGCTTATTAACCGTTTTTGTACTGCTGTCCGCCTTGCTGGTGTGGGCGTTGTGGGGACGGGTATCGCTGACGATAAATGGCAATGGATTGCTGATGACCGGTGGCGGCATAAGCCGGATCAGCGCTCCAATCAGCGGCGTTCTCCAGTTCTGGAATGTAAAAGAAGGCGATCGGGTCAAATACGGTGACATAATGGCCGAAATATATTCACTAGACACTGATATGCAGATTACAAAAATAAAAACTGAAATGGAAAACAGCGCCCAGGACGCGCAGCGTTATCAGCAGTTAAAAAACGAGCTTGACGCCATGGTTAACCGGCTAAATGTTGCGGCAACCATTACCGCGCCGCTTGACGGCACTATTCACAATATCAGCAAAAATATTTATGAGTACGTAAAAGAAGGTGAATCGATCGCCAACATCGCGGCCGGTAGCTCCCAGCAAAACCTGAACGCCCTGGTATATGTTTCCGGCGCTGTCGCCAAGCGGATTACCCCCGGCATGAACGTCCGGATGGAGTTGGGCAATGTCCGCGCCGACAAATACGGCTATCTGCTTGGGAAAGTCGACCGAATATCGCAATACCCGGTTAACATTCAGCAAATAGTCGATAATGTCGGCAACGAGGCGTTAACGAACTGGTTGGTAAATATGCAACAACCCCAGCCGGTTTTCGAAGTTGCCGTAGAACTTATTCCCGATGCGCAGAGCCACAGCGGTTATGTCTGGTCAACCGTCGATGGCGGTCCGAACAAACTTAGTGGCGGTACACCGTTAACGGCATTTTGTGTCACTGATCAGCGCCGCCCGATTGAGCTGGTATTTGATTGGTTGAACGTCTTGCTGAATTGACCGTTGATACGAGGGAAGGTGTTGTATGAAGAATCGCCCGACGATAATTGCTTTGGTAATAGCGATTGTATTGGCTACGGCAGCTGTCGCCGCTGTGGCCAATAACCTCCTGAATAGCGAACGAATAACCAACGCGTTAAATGATGTAACCGCTGTTCGTGTGGCAACCGCCATGCAAATGGAGGATTATATCACTATCACTGTACCGGTAAATTCACGGATTGAGATTGCGCCGGAACCGGATGCGATAATAAAAACATTTGCGCCGCTGGACGGGCGAATTATTTTCGCAGAAAAAACCATTGGCAGATTTGTCGAAAAAGGCGCTATTGTCGCCCGCTATGATGTCAGTGAACTGGCAGTACAGAAAAATCAGGCGACGGCTCGGGTCGGCGCCGCGACAGCGAAACTCAGCCAGGCCGAACGTGAATATGCGCAAGAGCGTGAATTGTTCTCCAAAGATGCGACCTCCCGCGATAAGATGAATAAGGCTGGCGAATTGGCAACCATTGAACGGCAAAACCTGGCAAACGAACGCGCCGGCGCCGGTCTTGTTGATCAGAATCTTGCAAAACAGGATGTATTGGCTCCAGCTGCCGGATTTGTCACCTCGGTTTTTATGCGTGAAGGTATGCAGGTGACCCGCGGTCAGGTGCTGTGCAACATTGTCGATCCGTCACGAATTGTCTTACAGTGTGAAATACCGGATAATCAAGCCTCGTTTTTGAAAATTGGTCGAAAAGGCCGGATTGAGACGGTCAGGGGCTTGAGCGGCAAACAAACTTGGTCCGGCGAACTTATTCGCCTGCAAAAATCGGTGCACGTCCAGGGTGATTATATGCACCTGTTCATCCGGCTGGATGACATCGCGAAACTTTTCCACGGCAATACCGCGTTTGATGCCGGGCAGTCCGATGTGCTGGATGCAATCCAATCGGCTTTTTCCTCCGGTTTCATCATACATCTGCAGGTACCGCACAAGTCAACTGTCGTGCCGCGCTATGCCGTTATGTACAAAAACGGCGAACCTTATGTATATATTGCAAAAAACGGGATTGCCGAACAATGTTTTATCCAGTTGGGGGTTAATTTCGGCGATGATTTTGTTGAAGCCGGCGGCATAAAGATCGGCGACCAGATAATTACTGTCGGAAATGAACTGATGGCGCAGGGTCGTAAAATCAGAGTTATTAATGACAAAAATGTCGGTAATGTACACTAGTTGCAGAAAGGAAATCGAACCATGCCAAAGCTCCCGATTTTTAACGATTTTTTCAGCCGGATTGCTGCTATTGCAGCGCTGGTTGTTCTGTTGACAGCACTATTGGGCGGCTGTGCCTGGCCGTTTTTTAAGCATACCCAGACCGACTTGATAATCTGTGTTCCCGGTTCGCTCAAACCGTTAATCGAGCGGTTCTCGGCAATCTATGAAAGCCAAAACAGCGATTCGCGATTTATAATCAAAGATGTCAGCAGCCGGTACGCGCTACAAATGGTCGCCGATAAGTCCGTAGACGCGGCGCTAACTTATTACAATAATGACAGCAGCTTCGGACTGCTATCTCGCCAGGTTGGTGTCATGCCCTATGTCTTTTTTGTCAACAGCACAATTGGTGTGAAAAATCTCACCAGCGCCCAAATAGCCGGAATCCTGAGCGAAAAAATAACCAACTGGCGCGAAATATGCGGTACCGACGAAGAAATCGTTGTGCTTCATCCCAATTACAACACGGCCTTGCCACAAGCGGTGCGTGCCCAGTTTCTCAACAACGCCCAATTCCCCGGTCTGCCGCTTCATTCCGACGAATCTGCCGATCTGCCGGAACGAGTGGAACGGACGCACGGCGCCATTGCTTATCAGGACGTTATCGCGCTTGATAAAATGTATGGAAACAACTATTCAATCGAGATAGTGTCAATCGACGGAGTACTGCCGTACCATGAAAACTTGCAAAACGGCAAGTACCAGGCGGTGTTGCCGATAAACCTCATCTACAGCCGCAATACGCCGGGCAACGAAAAAATGATTGAATTCCTTATCGGCAAATTAACAGAAAGCGATTTTTTTCTGCGCAACCGCATAAAATAGTATCTCCATAATTAATCCACGATTGCATGTTATACTCAGGGCATAAAGAATAATAGGAGGCTGCTATGAACACCAAAGAAAACAAAACCGACTTAAATCCCGAAGAACTGGAAGAAGTTAGCGGCGGTATTGTCGACTTTGCCGGAAATCAGCTCAACAGTAACATTGCGGCAGGCGAAGCCCCTATACAGCAAAATCAAGCAACTGCCGAGCTCTTTCGTGGACAACGCGCTGAAAATTCAGTATCAATACAAATAGACGAGGAAATGATCAGAAAAGCCGAAGATATTATCAGCTCTGTAGCTCAATACAAGAATACGACGCGCATTATTTAGCCTGAACGGAGGTTGCTATGAACGCCAAAGAAACCAAAGCCGAATTAGATTCCGAATCACTGGAAATGGTAAGCGGTGGCACTAATTTCACGCCGAAACTTGACGCGATACAGCCCCCGTTGGAAGAGGCGATGCTTATGCTGATGTTCGGCATCGTCGATTCTGCTCAAAGCGACGCCCGTGAACAACTGAGAAAAGTGACTGACGATAAATCCAAGATTATTGGAAACATTAGGTAAAGCGATAGTTTAACCTACACGAGCAAGAAGTCTCCAGCATCTTCGTTACAAAATGAGTGAACA
>JBAXTZ010000049.1:0-19365 GCA_037129925.1 Bacillota bacterium | reverse complement strand
TGAGTACCTGCTCTTTTTTCCAGCCAGATCGCTCGATAGCCGGTGTGATATAGCGATACTTAATATCTTCTTCTGTCAATCCAGGCATCATCACCTCTAAAAAATGCTTATTTGCCACTTATTATAGCATAACGCGAAGTATACTGCTGTAAATGATTCGGCAATACACCAATCCCTGCTTCAGCGGTCATAGAGACTAAAAAGGGACAAAATATTTATCCTGCCATTTGCCGAAATGTTTCACACAAAAAGCGATACCCGCAAACAAATCGTCTGCGAGTAACGCTTTTTTTCCGTTAATCCATCTTTAATATTGCCATGAACGCTTCTTGCGGCAGTTCGACGCTGCCGACTTGTTTCATCCGTTTTTTGCCTTCTTTTTGCTTTTCCAGTAGTTTGCGTTTACGGGAGATATCGCCGCCGTAACATTTGGCTAGTACGTCTTTGCGCAGCGCCTTTACTGTTTCGCGGGCGATTACTTTGCTGCCGATTGCGGCTTGGATGGGGATTTCGAAGTTCTGTCTGGGGATAATGCCGCGCAATTTGTCGACCAGTTGCCGTCCACGCACCTGGGCGCGGTCCCGATGGACGATTGCCGAAAGCGCGTCTACCGCTTCGCCGTTTAACAACACATCCAGTTTCGCAAGCTTCGACTCGCGGTAGCCAATCATTTCGTAATCGAGCGAGGCGTAGCCGCGAGTGACAGTCTTTAATTTATCAAAATAATCGAAAATTATTTCTGACAACGGCAATTCGTACAGCACCATGACCCGGGTCTGGTCAATGTATTTTATTTCGCCAAAGATACCGCGTTTTTCTTGGGACAATTCCATTACCGACCCGACATATTCATTGGGAACGATAATTGTCGCCTTAACGTATGGTTCCTCAATATGCTCCAGATACTGCACATCCGGTAAATGTGACGGGTTGTCAATGTCAAATGTCTCGCCATCGGTTTTGAAAACCCGGTAGATAACGTTTGGGGCAGTCGTGATTAAAGACAAATTGTACTCGCGCTCCAGCCGCTCTTGCACCACATCCATATGCAGCAAGCCGAGAAATCCGGCGCGGAAGCCAAAGCCTAGCGCCATTGATGTTTCCGGCTCGAAGACTAGCGCGGCATCATTGAGCTGGAGTTTTTCCAGCGCGTCGCGCAAATTATCATAGTCTTTGGTCTCGACCGGATACAAACCGCAAAATACCATTGGATTGGCTTTCTTGTAGCCCGGCAGCGGTTTGGTCACGCCTTTTTCTGCGTAAGTAACCGTATCGCCTACGCTGGTATCGCCGACCGTCTTGATGCTGGCAGTAAAATAACCGACATCACCCGGTCCTAGTTCCGGCACTAATGTCGGTGTCGGTCGAAATACGCCGACCTCGTTTACTTCGAACACTTTATCCGTAGCCATCATCCGCACTCGCGTTCCCTGAGCAATGCGACCGTCAACTACCCGGATATAGACTACCACACCGCGATAAGAATCAAAATGCGAATCAAATATCAACGCCGTCAGCGGCGCATCAATATCACCCTGCGGCGGCGGCACTAACGCTACCACCCGCTCCAGTAATTCTTCAACTCCTTGTCCGGTTTTGGCGCTGATTAATAGCGCGTCATCCGCCGGTATGCCGATAATTTCCTCGATCTCATGCTTGCAGCGCTCCGGGTCGGCGCTGGGCAAATCAATTTTATTGATTACCGGAATAATTTCCAGATTATTATCTAGCGCCAAATAGACGTTTGCCAAAGTCTGAGCTTCAATACCCTGAGATGCGTCTACTACCAGTATTGCCCCCTCGCAGGCTGCCAAACTTCGTGAAACCTCGTAAGTAAAATCGACATGGCCGGGAGTGTCAATAAGATGGAGTTTATATTGTTCGCCGTCTTTGGCGGTGTAGTTCAGGGCGACTGCCTGTAATTTAATCGTAATTCCGCGCTCTTGCTCCAGTTCCAACTGATCAAGCATCTGACCATGGGTCATTTCTCGCGCTGACAGCGCCCCGGTCATCTCCAATATCCGATCGGCAAGCGTTGATTTTCCATGGTCGATATGCGCGATTATTGAAAAGTTTCTAGTTTTGGCTATATTCATTTTTTCGTTTTCTCCACAATCCTTTTTGTTAGTTCACCATTTAAATATTCAGCACCGTTACCACCGTCAACTCTTTTATCCGTTTTTGCGCTTTCGCAACTTCGGGACGAGTTGGATCAGCAAGGGCAATGAACTTTTTGTAGGCCGCTACCGTCTGGTCAATTATTTTGCTGGGGTCACCGCTACTTTTGTTATTTTTGATCAAATACAATTTTTGGTCAAACGCGACGGCTTTGTTATAATAACCATCGGCATAACTCGGTAACAGGGTTGTCGTCTGCTCAAAGCAACTAATCGCGTTATCGACAGCGCCACTTTTAAGATAAATCGCGCCGCGATTAAAATATAAATAACCGTCGGCTTTTTGCGCGGCGATAACTACGTCATAATCCTTGGCTGCCTCAGCAAGTCTATTGCTGTATTGATAGCACTCACCCCGATAGGCGAAAGCGTTTATCAAACTGGCATCAATACTAATAGTTCTACTGTAATCGATAATGGCCAAATCATATTGCTTTAGCTTACGATAACAGTTGCCGCGATAATAATATTCTTTGGCATCCGGTAAGCCGACAGCAATGGCTTTGGTATAAGCCGCAATCGCCGCCGTGAAATCATTTTGCATATAATAGCAGTTGCCTAAATAGTAGCCGACATCGTCTGCCGAAGCGCCGTTAATTCCGGCGTTATTTAGATCGAGTATTGCCGCAGCATATTTATCCAGGTAGTAATTCGCAACTCCGCGCCATAACAGCGCGTAGCCGTCGGCGCTATTTGCGTCAATGATTGTGTTCAAGTCTCGCAGCGCATCAGCGTTATCGTTGGCAGCCAAATTCCAAAATGTATTTAACAGCGCGTATTGCCGCTTGACATCGAGCCGGTTGGCATTGAGTGCTTTCTCCAGCTCAGTCTTTTCAGTAGCATCAGTGCCAACATAACTTCGATTCAATCGATCACTATTCATGAGCGCCTGCTTAATATCGTCGAGCAGTTGGCGGTCGGCAACTAACAACCGATTATCACTCTTTAACACAACATAATTGTCTTGTTTTGTTTCGCCAATAATCGAAACGGTAATAGTTGTGTCAACAATAGTGGACACATCAATGTTGAAAATTTTTATTGAACCGAGCGCCAAAGCTGCAATATCTTTGTCAGAGTAGGCGCCGGCAGCTAAACCAAGTTTCAGGTAGACATTGCGTTTAGCATCAGGAAGTAACGATAATATCGCAGTCAACTTGGCCTTATCCACTGATTGATCAAAGTTTTCGGCAAACCCGATCGGATAGCCGACATTTGTCCGCAAGCTATCATCGGCATAAACCGGCAGGCAGGCTACCATAATCAATACCGTAACCAGCAAACTAACAATAGTTCTTTTCATACTCTCCTGCTTCCAGCCGCTTTCCAATCGCAACTTATAGTTAACTCTGATTTCGCATTTCAGCTTTTCTCACTATCTTCATATTTCAGCTTTCATATCTCAGCTTTCAGCTTTAATCGTTAGCGCGGTTTATCCGTCTGATCCTGCCCAACAGTCGGCGCTGGTTGTGGAATGACTGCTGGTTGATTCGCATTTGTTCCAGCATCAGGCAAACTGTTCGTTGGCGTTTGACCGGTTTGATTAGCTTTCGCGGCATCGATCGGTTTACCATCCGGACCATTCATCAATACTTCATCTGTGACATCTTTGGTTTTAACAGATGATGTCAGCGGCACACCGTCCCGCAGATTTTGATTGGAACCAAAATTCGCCGGTGGGGCGATAAAGTTTTCCACCGGTAACTTTGCCGTGGCTTTCAACATGAATTTTCGCCAGATAACCGCCGGCAAATCACCGCCTGTTACGCCACTCATTGTTGTAGGCACATCACAGCCGATCCACACCGCCGCGCAAAGATTAGGTGTAAAGCCAATGAACCAGGCATCTTTCCAGTCGCTGGTCGTTCCGGTTTTTCCCGCCGCCGGCCGCCCGATTTGCGCGTTGGCGCCGGTGCCATATTTAATAACATCTTGCATCATATTATCCAGCACTCTGACCACTTGGGCATCGGCAACTTGAGTGCCTTCAGGGCGATATTGCTCGATAACTTTTCCGGTCTCATCTTCAACTTTCAGAATCCCAATTGTTTTCATCCGCAACCCATCATTGGCAAGCGTGGCATAGGCAGTCGCCATATCAATGACTGTGGCGCCTTTGGTCAATCCCCCCAGCGCCATCGACAGATTCATATCGTTTGCGGCACCGTCGCGAACCAATGTCGTTATTCCCAGCTTTTCAGCATCGTCAATGACTTTGTCCGGTCCAACGCTATAGCACAGCCGCGTGGCGATTACATTCAACGAATTCACCAACGCTTGACGAATGGTTACTACACCGTGAAATTTATAATCATAGTTGCGCGGTTCATAATCGCCGAATTTAGTCGGACGGTCTTCAACCTGCATATTGGGGGAAATTCCGCTTTCAAGCGCCGCCAAGTACACAAAGGGCTTAAATGCCGATCCCGGTTGCCGTTCAGCCATGACAGCGCGATTGAAACTATCCGTGCCGCGACCGCCAACCATTGCCCGGATATAACCGGTTTGCGGATCTATGGCAATCAATGCCGCTTGCGGCTGTAACAAGCCGTTTTCGTCTTTGAAATAAGTCGGCAACGAACCACTGACCGCGCTCTCGGCAGCCAGTTGCATATCGGGATCGAGTGTCGTATATACTTTCATATTCGTACGATACACTCGTTGAGCGCCATATTGATCGACCAGCTTCTGGACGATATAATCGATAAAATATGAACCGGACTTATTGCGCTTGACGTTGTCCTTGTCTAACTTAAGCGGCTCTTTTTTTGCCGCATCGGCTTGCGCCTGGGTAATGTATTCCGCCTCCACCATCCGCTCCAGCACCAACGCTTGGCGTTTTTTGGCGTTTTCAAAATGGATGAACGGCGAGTACGCCGTCGGATTATTGGTAACACCGGCAATAATCGCGCACTCTGCCAAACTTAACTGCGAAACCTTTTTGTTGAAATAGGTTTCAGCAGCGCTTTCAACGCCGTAAGCTCCGGCGCCAAAATATATCTGATTCATGTACATTTCCAATATTTCCGGTTTGGAATAGCGCCGTTCCATCATAACCGCGAGGAATTGTTCTTCGACTTTGCGCACCATATTTTGATTTTGCGTCAAAAAAGCGTTTCGCACCAACTGCTGAGTAATTGTGCTGCCGCCCTCAACAAACGCCCGGGCTTTCAAATCCACCCAGAGCGCGCGCACCATCGATATCGGATCAATTCCGAAATGTTTATAAAACCGCACATCTTCAGTGGCGACGAACGCATTTTGCAAATCCTTGGGCACGACATTTATCGACACCGGTTTACGGTCTTCACCGCCATCGCAAGTGGCGAGTACTGTGCCATCTGCATACAACAACTGGGTTGCGGCATTAGGATTAAAACCGTTTTTTAATTCGGGAAAACGATCCAAAATCGGGCCGGAAAGAAAAAAACCGGCCACCGCGCTTACAATAATTACCGCCAGAATAATTAAGACTATTGTAAGCGCTGAACCGCTTTTGCTTTTTTCATTATTATCGACGTTCCGAACATCATCTTTTCCCATAGCACTCTCCTGTAACTAGTTTATGTATATTTTATAGCATAACTGCCGTTCATGCCAGATAATCTTTGGTCATGGGTAGCTAATCTCAAACAACACACGCCGCCGCGCTCAGCTCCTCTAACTCACTGCGATGACCAATAACTATCAACACATCTCCGCTCTCGAGAATTTCTGCCGATATTGGATTGGTTATCAAGTCTTCGCCACGCTTAATCGCCACAATAATTGTATTATAGCGATGTTTAATATCACTAGCGCGAATCGTCTTGCCAACGATGCTGGAGTTCTCGCAAACTTTGACTTGCGCCATATCCAAGTGCAATTGTTCATTGAAAAATACATTCTCCAGTAGATCAGTGATTATCGGCTTAGTCATCGATCGCACCATCTGCCGCCCGCTCATCTCCGATGGGAAAATGACGGTATCGGCTCCGGCTTTTCGCAACTTATCTTCCGAACCATCGCGTTCGGCGCGGGAAACGATATATATTTTCGGATTAAGCGACTTAGCGGCCAATGCCACATAAACATTATCCGCATCACTCGACATCGTCGTAATAATTCCCTTGGCGCGTCCGATACCGGCGATTGTTAATTGTTCGTCAGTAGTGGCATCGCCAAGGATAGCGATAACCTGCTGACTTACCAGCCACTTGTAGGTCTTTTCTTGTGATTCAATAACCACGAATTTTTCTTTTTCTTCTTTAAGTCGTTTGACGACGTTCCTGCCAACCCTGCCGCAACCACAGACAATAATATGATTTTTCAGACCGCTAATATGTCGCTCCATCCCTTGCCTCCCAAACAAATTCCCGATTTCCCCTTCGATAATCATCTTAATCAAAATACCGATGGTGTAGTAAGCGGTACCAACTCCGACGATTATCAACAGGCAAACGTAAATTTTCCCTTCCGGTGTTTGCGGTACGATATCGCCATAACCTACCGTACCGATGGTAACAAATGTAAAATAAATCGCATCCACCCAGTTCAAGTCTTCAAAATAATGCGCACCAATGCTGCCAAAAAACATTACCGCGCCCATCGCCGCCAAAGCATATCTAACGCGTTTTAGCATACTCCGCCTCCTGCATCCGCATGGCTATTTTATACGCCGCAGCCGTAAAGCGTTTAGCGCAACCGAAACCGAACTGAGCGACATTGCCAAGCCGCAAAGCGCCGGACTAATCGACGAAAACATTGCTAACGGCAACATAATTATATTATATACCATCGCCCAGGCAAAATTCTGCTTAATATTGCGGATAGTTGCCCGGCTGATAACAAATATTTCCGCTATCAATGCCAAATCATCCCGCAACAGATTTACCGCCGCTGACAACTGGGCAACATCAGCGCCGTTGGCAACGGCTATTCCGACATCAGCTCCGGCCAGCGCAACTGAGTCATTTATGCCGTCGCCGCACATTGCGACAACCGCTCCTCGAAGCTGAAGTTTTTTCACCAATTCGCTTTTGGCTAGCGGTGTCAGCGCGAAATAGTATTCAGAAATACCTGTAGCCATCGCAATTCGCTGAACACTGGCTTTGGTATCGCCGCTGGCGATTATCGGCCTTATTCCTTGACTGACTAACGTTTCGATAATCTGCCGGGCATTATCACGCAGTTGGTCAACCAACTTAAACCCGGCTGCTAATTGTCCGGCGACCGCTAAATAAACATTCCAGTCAAACTGCACCGCACTCTTGTCTATTTCCACGCCTTGGTCGCGCATAAATTGTGCCGAACCCATAGCTACTGTTTGTCCGGCTGCGCGCGCTGTCATTCCTTTGCCAATAACTTCTCTTGGTTCGGATAACTCCAGCCGCTCAGTTGTTGCCAGCGCCAGCGCCTTGGAAAACGGGTGTTTTGACAGCTCCCCCAGTGAAGCCGCCAATCTGCTACAATCTCTGTCAGTGAACTTATTGAACGTCCGCATCGCCTCGACCATTGGCTGATTAGTAGTCAGCGTTCCAGTCTTGTCAAATACCAGACAGTTTACTGCGGCCGCCCGCTCTAACGCCTCGCCGTCCCGAAAAACCAGTCCCAATTGCAGCGCTCGTCCAGTCGCCGCCATGATTGCCAACGGCGTTGCCAAACCGATAGCACAAGGACAAGCCGCAACCAAAACCGCTGCCGCCCGCCACAGCGCCGCGCCAAAGTCGCCGGGCGCAAAAATAATCAGCCACAGCAAAAACGTCACGATTGCCAAAATAAATACCACTAGCGAAAATTTGGCCGCGATTCGGTCCGCAATGCGCTGCAGCTTCGGCCGCTTCTGCTGGGCGTTCATCAACGCTTCAACTATTTTCGCAAGCACGCTGTCAGCGGCAACTTTTTCGACCGCGACAGTAATTGCCCCGTCTAAATTTACCGTTCCGGAAAATATTTTGCTATCAAAGTTTTTCAATACCGGCAGCGCTTCACCAGTCAACATCGCTTCATCAAACAACGCCTCACCGGTTAGCAGTGTTCCATCCGCCGGCGCCACGTCACCGGCTCGCAGCACAAATACATCACCCGGCAATAACGCGGTTGCGGCAATCTCTTGCTGAACGCCGGCTAACACTACCGTCGCCGTCCGCGCCGAATTTTGCATCAGCTGTCGCAATGCCGCTGTAGCATCACCCCTAGCCCGTACTTCCAGCCATTTGCCAAACAAAATAAAAGCAATGAGCAACGCCGAAGTTTCAAAAAATGCGTGCTGATGGTGAGAGAATAGCGCCGCGTACACACTAAATACATAAACAATCGAAGTACCGGCAGCAACTAACATATCCATGCCGATAGTCCGATTGCGCAAATCATTCCAAGCGCCAAAATAAAAAATTCGCCCGCCAATTATTTGCACCAATCCGGAAAACAACATCTGCACATATAACGCTGCCTTGTTGTGCATGTCAATCTGCCCGCCCGCCGCCAGCCCCAGATACATTATTAACGGCAAAGTTAACAGCGCCGATAATTGAAAAGTTATTTTATATTTTCGTTTCTCGGCAAACGCCCGTTTTTGCATATCCTCGGCTTGCTCAACCAGCGAAATGTCGGCGGGAATTTCTGCAACTGTATAGCCAAATTCACTTACCAGTTTAATCAAATCCGCAACTGTAGTCAATTTATCGTCAAACACAATCTTCGCCCGCCCCAGCGCCAGTATGACGATAGCGTTAATCACACCGCTGTGAGATTTGAGCGCCCGTTCGACTTTTCCCGAACAACCGGCACAATGCATTCCCTGAATGCTGATATTTAGCGTTCGATTCATAAGTGGCTCCCCTTATGTTAATGGTTAAATGTCGAGTAGTGAAAGATCGCAGTAGTACAAGGTCGCAGTAGTGAAATGTCGAGTAGTGAAAGGTCGCAGTAGTACAAGGTCGCAGTAGTTACGGTAAATAGTAGTTTCACTACTCGGTTTTCACTATTCACTATTAGCAATTTTAGTGTATAATGAGTTAAATAAATTTTGAGGTGAAACCATGGATGTTAAAAACTGGCATATTTCAACTCTAGCCGTTAACGCCTGCAAAGCGCTGAACGGCAATCAATTTGAAGCCGAATTTTTTTCCGAGCGCAACGATGCAGTCAAACATATTTTATCGTTGATTGATCCGAATGATTCAGTCGGCACCGGTGGATCAATGACCTTGACTGAACTAGGCATCCACGATATGCTGACGCAGCGTGGCAACAAACTGCTCGATCATTCGACTGCCGAAACAATCAATGAATCGATGGCTATCTGCCGCCAACAACTTACTGCCGATGTATTTATGAGCAGCGCAAACGCCATTAGTTTAGATGGAAAAATTGTAAATATTGATGGTCGATGCAACCGCGTGGCAGCATTGAGTTTTGGACCAAAAAAAGTAATTATCGTCG
This sequence comes from Bacillota bacterium, assembly GCA_037129925.1. Taxonomy (GTDB): domain Bacteria; phylum Bacillota; class Negativicutes; order JBAXTZ01; family JBAXTZ01; genus JBAXTZ01. Next base: position 9,766 of record JBAXTZ010000049.1, on the reverse strand, counting down.
CCGGAGTCAACAAGATTGCCGCTGATCTACCGTCAGCAATTTTCCGCGCCCGTAACGTCGCCGCTCCAATGAATGCCAAACGACTTAACAAAAAAACGCCGTGTGCGATCACCGGAAAGTGTAGTGATTGCAACTCGCCCGAGCGCATCTGCCGGGCGTTTCAGATATTACACCAACGCCCTTACGCTATTGAATATCATGTAATAATTATCGGCGAGAATCTCGGTTACTAAACTATTATAGCACAAAAAGAAAACGACTTGTTTTACAAGTCGTTTTTCTTTTTGTTGACAGCTGATGCTCATTTTAGCCAGAGCGGCGGTTGCCCGCCATTATAATCCTTCGGCACATCGCTCCACTCGGCGCTTGCCAATTCTGGCAAATCGCTTTTTAGCGCGGTGATAAAATGCCCCTGAGTGTCATTAACTGAGCAAGACGGGCTACCGTTAATTCCGATGATTTTTTCGATAACACAACCATCGGCAATAAAATCTCGTAAGTCTTTGGCAACAGTTGCCGCCGCTTTTTCACAAACTTCGACAAACTGCGGCGTGGCATACTCGGTATAAGATTGTTGCGGACGCGTCATGCCGCCATACATCAACTCTGGGCAAGGTAACTGGTAAATGGCATAGTCGTTATCCAGTAAATATTTAACCAACTCTTTCATAGCGCCGCCGCAGCGTGCCAAATCGTACACCACGCTATTTTGATTGAGTATGCAATGACTGACTACTGCAATTTTTTTATTTCTGTTCACGATACCCCCGATAGCAGCTCTTCAATCCCGCCCGCCGGACAATTTCCACCGCCAGTACGCAACAAATGATTTTATCAATCAAATTTTCACCCACCCGTGGAAAGAACGCCGCCGAAAAAACGCTTTGACCACTTTGTTTGAGCGTCAGAAAAAAAATATCCAGCGTGCCGCCCGCCAGACCACCGAACAAATAAATGGCAATTGGCGTGCCAATCAACGGCGCTGTAATTGAAATCACTATACCAGTTAGCACCGCAGTAGTACTAGTAAACCGAAACCGCCGCGCCACCAGACCAACCAACATCCCAATCCAAAAATTAACCAGCGCAAAAGGAATTTCCTTGGGGCTGAAAACAATACCAATAATAACATTCGTGAGCAAGCCGATCAGCCCGCCAATCCAAGGACCATAAACCACTGCGCCAAGAATGGTGCCAAGTGCGTCAAGAAAGACAAACGGCACGCTGAGATATTTGGCGCTCAAACCCAGTACAATATTAATTGCCACACATAGACCGGCAAACACCACTGCCTTACGATTAGTCATTACCTACCTCGCTATTTTTGTTGAAATCAACTGCATTGCAGCGCTCATAATCGCTTGATAAACTACCGGATAAGTTAAATTATCCGGCATGTCGTCAAATAAGCAATACTCGGCAATTTCCGAAGCCGGCTTTTCAGCCAGCCCATCCACATCGGCAAAAAACAGCCAGCCGTGGCTAATTAATCCATCAATCGTCACCCGATACGGAAATAATTCCAGCAATTCAAATTGCTGAACGCCGGTTTCTTCAAACATTTCCCGGCGCGCCGCCGCAAAAATTGTCTCACCTGCTTCAACATGACCGCCGGGGAATTCCCAAGTTTCGCGGTCTTGATGCCGAACCATCAACCACTTGTCATTATAGCGGCTGACCATTACAACATAGTCAGCAATTATTATCGAATCTTTAGCAAGAATTTCAGCTTTGATGTTCATTTGCTTACCCGCGCTCCGCTATTTTTTTGAAACAAAGCATAATTCACAGCGATAGTTGCTATGTTGAATACTATGCACAATTTGTTCACTTCCGTAATATTCGCCGCAGTGGCGCTACATTCCTGCAAAACACTGAACTATAGTTGTTTTGATTTTGTTGAAAATGCTTTGACAATGTGATAAAGTACTTTCATTATCGGAGGAGGTTATTATATGGATATTGGTTCAACAGCCTTTATGATGCTGGCATCCAGCTTGGTAATGCTAATGACTCCGGGTTTGGCAATTTTTTACGGAGGACTAGCCTCACGGCGAAACATCTTGGGAATTATGATTCAAAGTTTCGTTTCGCTTAGTTGGACAACGGTGCTGTGGGTGTGCTTTGGTTATTCGCTGTGTTTCAGCGGTGGCGTCGGCGGCATTATCGGCAACTTTGACAAAGCCTTTCTAAACGGCATCAACTTTAATACACTGTGGGCTGGCAACGGAAAAATTCCTGAACTAGTCTTTGTTTCTTACCAGATGATGTTTGCGATCATCACCCCGGCACTTATTACCGGCGCTTTTGTCAACCGGGTGCGCTTCCCGGCTTATCTGATTTTTCTTACGGTTTGGCAAATACTGGTTTATTATCCGTTTGTGCATATGATTTGGGGCGGCGGTCTGCTTGCAGTATGGGGCGTGCTGGATTTTGCCGGCGGCATAGTTGTTCACGCAACTGCCGGTTTTGCGGCGCTGGCTTCAGTACTTTACGTCGGCGCTCGTTCGGATAAAAACGCTACACCCAACAGCATTCCTTTGGTGGCAATCGGAACCGGACTGCTCTGGTTTGGCTGGTACGGTTTTAATGCCGGTAGCGAGTGCAAGGTCGATTTTGTAACTTCGCTGGCATTTATCAACACCGATATTTCCGCATCTTTTGCGACAATTGCCTGGCTGGTAGTGGAGTGGATTCACGAAGGACGACCGAAACTGGTCGGCGTGCTGACCGGTTCTATTGCCGGTTTGGCCGCGATCACCCCTTGCGCCGGATTCGTTCCGGTCTGGGCTTCACCACTCATTGGTATCGCTGCCGGTCTCGTTTGTTTTTATGCCGTTCAGTTCAAGAACAAACTCAAAGTCGATGACGCGCTGGATGTCTGGGGCGTACACGGTGTCGGCGGTATCCTCGGCTCGATATTGCTAGGCGTATTTGCCACGAAATATGTCAACGCTAACGGCGCTGACGGCTTGATTTACGGTGGTTATCTGTTTTTCTTTAAGCAAATAGTCGCGGTAGTTGCTGCTTCAATCTATGGTTTCATTTTTACCTACGCGATGCTGGCGATAATCAACCGCATCACACCGGTAAAAGTTACTGCCGAAGAAGAACGTTTAGGACTAGATGTATCAGTACACGGCGAGCGTGCCTATGACGACAACGGCTTGTAAGTAACTGGAAAGCAAGCAATAATAGTATAATAAAACCCCGTGACGAAATCCAGCGCTCGTCACGGGGTTGTTTTTATGTCTGATTAGTAGAGCCATGCAGTATTGTTTGTTTTGATATTATCGATAATATCCTGATACTGCACTTCAAATATTATCTGGTCACCAATCACGTGGGGTACTTCTAAGCTTATTCCAAGAGCATCCTTAGTAAAATAACTAAAGGTGCTACCTTCGCTGGTCGCGTCGGCACCATTTAGTTTGTTGATTAAATTGGCATCGGTAAATTCATCCGTCGCCATTATTTCCTTGGCTGCCGGATCGACCGCGATAAATTTGCCGTTTTTTAGTTTTTTGACAAAGTTGTTATCGATAACAACCATATCTTTTAGCCGCAACTTTTCGCCGCCGGTCATATTGATATTGGTCGTATATAATTTGCGATTGCCGGCGTAGCCCGGTGCATAGCCATATCCCATATATTCGATACTTAATAAATTAGCACCTTGCCATTTAATTAAGTAATCAATTTTCAAACTATAATCATTGAGACTGTCAGCTCCTTCTGGATTGTTTACTAAGCAGTTTAAGGCATCGTTTTTTATCAATTTATTAATGCTTTCCTGTAGTTTCTGACTGCTAAGTCCGGCAATTTTTGGGTAGTTTATCGTAATGTTTTTTTCGCTATAAATCTGTTTTGTTATAATATATTGTGCAGCGCCTTCGTCCGGAGTGCTCTGGATTTCAAAACTTTCCGGCTGTTGTTGTGGTTGCTCATTATTGGCAGCGCTAATCCGTCCCGCGCCACAAACGGTGCATAGCAACGCAATCACCAGCGCGCTTGAAAACATTACCGAAAATAAACTTTTTCTCATTGCCCTTACCAACCTTAAATAATTTTTTATTGAGCCTGGAAATAATTATTGTCTACAATATATATTCTCCAAAAACATTTTTTATCCTGCAAACATTCTCAAATTAACCGATTATTAGCAAACTACACGAGCAGCTACTGTCAAAAATTCTTTTGCGAGTGCTATCTCAACATTGGTATTTAGCTTGAACTAGTTTGTTGTTGTTGATAGAATTGACTTAGTAGACTATATTATATTTTTGGAGGTGAGCGAAAATGATCCAGCGATTACTAGCTACGGTTCTAGTTATTGGGTTGACAATTAGCAACTTAGCATTTGCCGCCGGTCCGACAAAATTACAGGTCGTGATGCTAACGGACTATGCTCCGTCGGCTTTTGAAGAAAATCACCAACTAAGAGGAATTTCGCACGATATTACCAGCGAAGCGCTCCGGCGCATCGGTGTCGGTTGTCAGTTTACAGGCTACTCTTTCGCTGAAATGTTGGAACTTGGTAAATCCGGTCAAGCCGATGTTCTTTTAGATGTCCAAAAGAAAATTAATCGTACCGACTGGTTTTATTATCCGGACGAGCCAATCAGCGACGTTAAAATCTGTTTATACGCGTTGGCGGGAAAACGCGTAACCTATGACGGCAGCATTAATTCCATTAGCGGTGCCCGCATCGCGACAATCCAAAAATATTCTTATGGCGCAAATTTCGATAACGCCGTAAAAGACAATATTATCGTCATTGATCCGAGCGAAAATGTCGCTGCGTGTTACAACAAATTATTGAACGACCCACGCGTGGATTATCTTGTAGAATACAGCGGCGCCTTTGTCAACAACATCAAAAAATTACAGATCAGCCCGACTGCCATTATCGAGTTGCAACCACCGCTGGTAGATTCTGTTAAAGAATATACCGTATTCAGCAAGAAAAGCGCTGCTGTAACTCCGGAACTCGTGCAGAATTTTAACAACGCGATCCTCGCGATGAAAGCCGACGGTACATTTCAAAAAATCGTCGATTCATACTCAGGTTATTAAAAAAAAAGACCAAACAGTAAGCGCTATAAACAAAAAAACTCGCGAGCGTCCAACCGGCGCTCCGCGAGTTTTTTCACTTAATATTTCGCGGTCATTATCGACTGCGCCTTGATATTAACATAGGCAATACTCGTTGTTGCTACATCCTTGATACAGACCGGTACATCCTGATTAGTTTGATTGAGTATTACTGCAACGACCTCACCCGCCGGGGTGATAAAAGTCGACACGCTCAGTTTATTGGTATATTTGCTATGAGCAACGCGTTTTGAACCGACCGGCACGTATTTTGTGAAATGGCCGAGAAAGTAATAGGAAGGCTGATAAATTACTTTTTGGTTTATCGTGTCACAAATAATCGGTGCGCTACAATAGTTGTTTAAATGATTTGGACCGCCCTGCTCGTTCAACAGCAAATTCCAATCGAAATAGGTGGATAATCCGGCATTAATATTGCCAATCATATCATAGGCGTATTTTTCGCCAAATTCCCACGGCGATTCGCTAACCACCACATTTTCATTGCCACCTTCATTGGTCGGCGATCCGGCTGACAGCTCTACACAGCCCTCGGTGAACACCAGCTCTTTTTCCGGGAAAAATTGTTTACACAACCGCAAATTTTCAAAATGATCACCGGAATACCAGTGAAAGCCGATGCCATACACCGCGGCGCGAGCTTTGTCGTCAGCCATGATGTGACGGGCGCGTTCAAAAGTCCGCTCTTTGTTGTGATCCCAAATGATAATTTTAACCGCGCCAAGACCGGCAGCAACTAGCGTCGGATAAAGGAAATCGCGAATAAACACTTTTTCTTCTTCAGCGGTATAGATACAAGACTCCCAGCGCTGAACTGCTTTGGGTTCATTTTGCACCGATACCATATCGACAATTATGCCTTCGGCTTTATAGGCATTGATATAGCGGACAAAATAATCGGCCCAAACCTGATAGCAATCGACCTTCAATTTTCCGCCGCCCAACAACTGGTTATTATCCTTCATCCACGCCGGTGGGCTCCAAGGTGATGACATCAGTTTAATTCTGCTGGTCGCGGCGGTCTGACATTCTTTGATAAACGGCAGTAGCAGGTCCCGGTCACAATCGATACTAAAGCTATTCAACGTTCGGTCAGCCTGCTCGCAATAGTTGTAGTTGCCAAAAGAAAAATCACAGCTGCCAATGTGTGTCCGACCACAGCTGTAGTTCAAACCAGTCTCCGAAAAATACGCCTGCAATATTTCCTCACGGGCATTGGCGTTCATTTTATAATAACTGTCAGCCGCAGCCTCAGTAAATGCGCCGCCAAACCCCTTGATCTCCTGATATTCAATATCCTTGTATATCATCAGCAGTTGCATTTCAACTTCGCTGGTGTCTGGCGCGAAAGCTACCGGCTCGCGCTCACAAAACTGCTCCGACGACCCTTTCACTGTTTCAAATATTCGCATAATTTCTCTCCAATATTTATATTTTGGAAACCCCGATAATCAGAATTGCTTCATCAATAAGTTATCAAAAAACGAAATGCAGGAAATTGCCAAACAATATTCCGATAACGCAAAAATCCGAGTCGCTATAAGTGGTATTGGCAAATCCCAACGTCCCCAGTAGCGGCATTAACAGCACCGGTAAAAACGTAATCAGTAAGCCATGCGCCAGCGCGCCGAATATCGACCCCTTAATACCGCCGGTAGCGTTACCAAATACTCCGGCAGTGGCGCCGCAGAAAAAATGCGGCACAACACCGGGCAGGATAATTGGTACAGCAATCCCCCGGGAATTTATCCACAATAAAATTCCCATCCCGAGAATCCCGCCTGCGAAACTAGATAAAAAGCCAATCAATACAGCGTTCGGAGCATAGGGATAAACAACCGGACAATCCAGCGCCGGTTTAGCATTTGGCACCAACCGCGTAGCGATACCGGTAAATGCCGGCACTATTTCCGCCAAAATCAGCCGCACCCCGGCCAGAATAATAAACACACCGCCGGCAAACCCGATTGCCTGTAGTAATGAATAGAGAATAAAGTTCTGACCGCCGCTCAGCGTGCTTTCCACAAAAGCTTGCCCACAGGCTACTGCGACAATCACAAAGAGAATTGCCATAACCAGTGCGATCGCCACTGATGTATCCCGAAGAAATGCCATGCCTTGCGGAAACTTAATATCTTCGGTCGATTTGCCCTTGTTCCCGAATAATGCGCCGATACCTGCCGCGACCAGATACCCGACAGTGCCAAAATGTCCAAACGCCACGTCATCGGTGCCGGTAATCCGCCGCATAATCGGTTGAGCCAGCGCCGGCATCAGCGCCATGAAAAACCCCAGCACTACCGAGCCGCCGACTACCAATTTCCAACCGCCGATTCCGACCGCCGTCATCAACGCCGCCAGCATACAAGCCATATACAGCGTGTGATGACCGGTGAGAAATATATACTTAAGCGGAGTCAGCCGAGCCAATATAATATTAAATACCATAGCGCCAGCCATTATCAGCGCCGTTGACGAGCCAAGTTGTTTCAAACTCAGCGCGACAATTGCCTCGTTATTCGGCACGACCCCCTGAATACCGAACCCCTGTTGAAACATAATGCCAAAACTAGTCAGCGTAGTTACCGCCAGCGCTGCGCCCGCGCTCAGCACCATAAACCCCATTATCGTCTTAATCGTGCCCTTGAGCACGTCCGACAGCGGCTTCTTTTGCAGAACCAAACCAATCAAGGCAATAAGGCCGACAAGAATCGCCGGCGAGCTGAGAACGTCAATAATTATTTTCATAACACCGAACCCAACGCTGCACCTAATTTTTCTTTCAACTCTTTTAAGTCAATCATGTTATTTAACGAAACAACTGTTTTTCCCGACAACTGACCGGCAATGTCCCGAGTGGCTACAAACAAATCAGCCCGTTCACCGCTTGCCGACGATAAGTCACAATGGTCAACTTCAGCCGTAATTTGCAGTTCCTTCAACACTTTTTTGACATTGAGTTCCAGCATAAAACTACTACCCAACCCGCTTCCGCACACAACCATAATTTTCATAATAATCTGCTCCTTTTATTATTGATTAATAATACCCCAAATACTCTCACTGGAATCTGCCAGGCGAATACCCGCCATCTTTTCTTCATCCATTAACAATTCCATCAATTCGGTTAGCGCCTGTAAATGTCCGTCACTGTCCTGCGCGGCCAAACAAAGCAAAAACCAAACCGGGTCGTTAGTGGCGTTGCCAAAAGCGATTTCCGGATTTAACGTCAATAAACTAGCCCCGGTTTTAAGCGCTCCGTCTTCCGGGCGGGCATGGCCCAGACAAATCCCCGGCGCAATAACCATGTACGGACCAAGCTTTTGGTGATTATCAATTATCGCTTGAAGATAGCGCCCATCAACATATCCGTCGGTCATTAGCAACCCGACACCGATGCCGAGCGCCTCGCCCCAGTCGTTAGCAGTGCAATTAGCCAATATTCGGTCTCTTGAAAGCAACTCCGTTAAGTGCATATCCCCACCTTTTCTTTATAATAATAAAATGATTCGTCTCAAACCGTCTTTCAATTTTTAGACTTTGCACTAAACTTTCTCACCGCCACCTTGCCCGCTGTCTGCAACAGCAGCACCGCGCCGATTATCAATGCCCCGCCTACTATTTGAAAAAACAACAATGGCTCACCCAAAATAACAAATGCGCCTACCGAGGCCAGCACCGGTTCCAGATTGCAGACAATACTGACACTTGTTACCGGTAAAAATCGCATCGCCGTATAAAACAAGGAATATGGAACAATACAAAATAGCACAGCAATATAAAAAGGAATCCACCACGGCAAAGTCAACCAGGTGTCGATCATCAGGTCATAGGGCGGGGTTAACAGGGAACAAATTCCGGCGACAGCTGTTGAATAGAAAACAACGGTGTAAGGACTGTATTTTCGAGAAAATCGTCCGCCAAAGACCGTTCCAAAGGCATAACTAAGACCGGATACCGCACCGAATATTACACCAATGAAACCAACATTACCGCCGCCGCCGGCAAAGGCAATACAACCGCCACCGACAATCGAAATGAGTAACACAATAATTTTCAGCCGCCCCAACCGCTCCGAACCAGACAATACGGCAAAAACTGCTACATACACCGGCGCCAGATACAGCAAAAATGCTGCGGTTGCAACTCCGGCAAAATTCATCGCAAAAAAATAAGCCAGCTGGGTAAGCTGCACTCCTAACGCGCCAAGCAAAATCAACGGGAAAATATCTTTCTTTTCAATTATCAACAGCGGTCGGGCAAAAATCAGCAAAACCGGCAGCGCCAGCAGCGCCGCCCCGCCCATACGCAATTTCATCAACACAATTGGTTCAATACCGGCATTCAGAGCAAACTTGGCGACCACACCGCCCACACCCCAAAACAACGCCGCAGCCAGAGCAAATAAATAACCTTTCAAATTAGTATTCATATAAAAACGCTCCACCTAACATTATTTGCGTTTATTTTACCATAAACAACCGCTTATGTCGCACGAACGAAGAAATCCTAAAAATATTTTGTACTTGCACCGAATATTCAAAAGCCTTTCTGTGACTTGGCTTTGCTAGCGCTAGACTATCACCCCAAAAAGCGAGCAGACTCTTGCGAGTCTGCTTTATCTTTTACGCGTTCATATCCACGATATCAT
>JBAXTZ010000048.1:0-19830 GCA_037129925.1 Bacillota bacterium | reverse complement strand
GCCGCCGGTTTCAATCTAACATCTCACTCCGTGAGGTGTTTTTTTGTTTGTTGTGTATAGTTTTGTTGAGTGTTTGTATTGAACCTATGGTATAATCGAATAAAATCAACAGGAGGAACAGAGAATATGAAAAAGTTAACTATGGGAGCGTTCGCGATTTTATTTACTTTCATTGCTGTCATGTCCGGTTACACCGCTACAGTTGACGCGGCGGCTACTTTAAATGCAGGCACACCGGTGTATTGTACACTTAGTACTGATGTGTCGTCATACGGACCAAATGACAAGACCGGTATGCAAATCAGATTTACTACCAGCCAGGATGTCAGTGTCAATGGCGCTGTTCTGATCCCTAGAGGTACCGCTGGCACCTTGAATATTGTACAAGCCCAGCACGCAACGAGTATTGGCCGTCCGGGTGAAATTCAGTATTCCGGAGCCTATATATTAATGGGTGATAAGACAATTCCGATACAATACAACAACTATGTTCAAGGCTCGAGTAACATGGTGCTGTCGATAGTCAGTATTGTAATCTTGCCGTTTGGCTTGATCTGGGGTTGGTTTATTAACGGCGACGAGGCTACGGTTAAAGCCGGAACGCAATTTACTGTTACAATAGCGCAGAATACGACAATATAATATTTAGGCGATACATAACAATAGCCCAGACTGAGCAAAAAACTCAATCTGGGCTATTGATGTTTTTATGGCGTTACTATTTTTTGCCGAATTTACTTAAAAGTGCGCCAAAGTCAGTTTGTTTAGGAACGGGAGGCTTGACGGGTTGTTGATTGTTAGCCGGTCGGGGCGAAAAATTGCGGTTGTCGCGATTGGCGGTTGACTGTTGCGGTTTAGTCTCCCTGGCTTGTTTCAGGCTGAGTGCGATGCGCTTGCGGTCTTCGTCAACACTTAGCACCAAACACTCGATGATGTCGCCGATACTGACGATGTCCAGCGCGTGGTTGAAGCGCTTATAGGACAATTCACTCTTGTGAATCAGACCATTTATTTTCACGCCGATATCCACGAAAACTCCAAAATCGGTGATGTTGTGGACGGTGCCGGTTACTAGTGAACCAGTTTGAATGTCCGATAAATTTGTAATGTTTTTGCGGGGTTGCGGTGCTGGCATATCTTCACGTGGATCGCGGCCAGGCTTGGAAAACGATTGCAAAATATCCCGCACTGTCGGCTCACCGGCAGCCAATTTTGTTGCAATAGTTTTGGCATCAGCAGCAGTCGCAGCGTGTTGAATGGCGCTGATTTTTTCGCGGTTTTTCAAATCGCTCAAGCTGTAGCCCAGTTCTGCCAGTACGGTTTCGGCAAGTTTGTAGGATTCGGGATGTACCGAGGTGTTGTCGAGTGGATTAGCCGACGAGGCAACCCGGAGGAATCCGGCGCATTGTACGAACGCCGCCGGACCGAGCCGGGCAACTTTCAACAGTTGTTTGCGGTCAGAAAACGAACCGTTTTCGGTGCGAAATTTGACGATATTCTTGGCGACTGCTGAATTGATTCCAGATACATAGGAGAGGAGCGCCGAAGAAGCGGTGTTTAATTCAACGCCGACGTGGTTAACGCTCGACTCAACAACGGCCTGCAAACTCTGCGCTAACTCTTTTTGGTTGACATCATGCTGGTACTGTCCGACACCAATCGATTTTGGATCGATTTTAACCAATTCGGCGAGCGGGTCTTGGATTCGTCTCGCAATCGAAACCGCGCCGCGAATGGATACATCCAGATCCGGTAACTCTTCTTTTGCAAGCACCGATGCTGAATAGACCGAGGCACCGGCTTCGTTGACAATTAAATAGTGTAGCGGGGTCGGACATTCACTGATACATTCAGCCACGAATTGTTCGGTCTCAAAAGAAGCCGTGCCATTACCGATAGTAATTAAGCTGACTCCGAATTGGGCGATTAGTTTGAGGACTTTGGCTTTGGCCGAATTCTTCGCATCAGCGCTCATGGTTACATAAATGGTATCGTAAGCCTGCACGGCACCTTGCTGATTGATGACGGCAACTTTGCAGCCGGTGCGGTAGCCGGGGTCTAGACCGATTATGGAATGTCCGGCGAGTGGCGCTTGTAATAGTAGTTGGCGCAAATTGCGGGAAAATACATTGATTGCCTGGGCTTCAGCCTTTTCCGTAAGGGCGCTACGAATCTCCCGCTCCAGTGCCGGAAAGATTAACCGTTTATAAGCATCGGCAATTGCTTCACGAATGGTCGGCTCGAATATTGAGGGGCGGGTTATTGACTTGTCGCAGAGCAACTCCACTAAGCCGGCATGGGCGGTAGAAATTTTCAGTTTGAGCATTTCTTTGGTTTCACCGCGATTAATCGCCAAAATCCGATGTGAGGGAATTTGTTTAAGCGGCTCGCTGAATTCTTTGTAGTTGAGAAAATCTTTGCCAAGTTCTTCGGCTACAATCATTTCTGCGGTAATCAGACCATGTTGCCATAAATAGTCGCGTAATAGCGCGCGAAATGCAGCGTTGTCTGAAGTTGTTTCGGCAATGATGTCCATTGCGCCTTGAATAGCTTCTTCGGCAGTGTTTACACCGAGTTCGGCATTGATGTATGGCGTTGCAACAGCAATAATGTCGCCATCGGTTATTTCTTGCGCCAACATAGTTATCGCGAGTTGCTCTAAGCCACGTTCGCGGGCAATCATTGCCCGGGTGCGCTTTTTCTGCTTGTAGGGCAGATAGAGGTCTTCGAGTGCATTTAGCTTGCTGCAGGCATTTATTTGCGCTAGCAACTCATCGGTCATTTTTCCTTGCTCTTCGATCGAGGCAATTATTTCTTCCTGACGTTTGATAAAACTGCGCAAGTATTGTAACCGCTCTTCACAAGTGCGAATCTGGGTTTCATCTAATTCACCGGTTACCTCTTTACGATAACGGGCGATAAACGGCATCGTATTGCCTTCATCAAGCAGCCCGATAACCGCGTCGACTTGATTAACCCGAATTGCCAGCTCTTTTGCGATCAGAGCACTAATGTCTTCTTTTTTCAAAATAGTCCATCCTTATCTATAATTTTGCCTCACAATTATAATCTTTTTGCAGCATTTTGGCAAAAGTAATAAAAATTCGCTGCGCGGGCAGGAGATATTGGCTAGCGTGTAGAATATTACATAGCAGAATATGCTATAGATGAGCGGCGCAATGAGTTGATTGTGTCTGCTTTTTAGTTATGGAGGACAGATGAATAGACGAGCCGGTATATTTTTGCTAGTGGTCGCCTTGATACTGGCGGTATTGTTTGCTGGCGGTTGTGGCAAACAAAATGATGATACATTATTACGCTGGGCAGTAAGCACCGAGCCAGGCACGCTCGATCCGCGAAAATCGGAGGGTTCACCGGAAGGGTTGATTTTATTTCAGTTGTTCGAAGGGTTGGTAACGGAAAACAGCAAAGGCGATATTGTGCCGGCAGCGGCTGAAAAATGGGAAGTCTCCGCCGACGGAACTACCTATACTTTTCATTTGCGTCCCGGTCTGAAATGGGGCAGTGGGATGCCGTTGACCGCGCAAGATTTTGAATGGACCTGGAAATCAACACTCGATCCGGCAACCGGTAGTAACTTCACAGAAATGCTGTATTTTTTGAAAGGTGCCGAAGATTATAATAAAGGCAAAGGCACCGCTGATAAGGTTGGGGTAAAAGCGGTAGATGACCGCACGCTCGTTGTGACGTTAAATGTGGCAACTCCATTTTGGTTATATATCGCCGGAACCAACAGTAAATATCTGCCAGTAAACAGTTTACTTGTGCAGGGCAATTCAAAATGGACGGAAGACATTGGCAATTTCGATAGTAACGGGCCTTTTTTACTTACTGAATGGAAACACAACTCAAAGATTAGTTTTCAGAAAAATCCGAATTATTGGAATCAAAGTGTCGTGAAAATAAATAAAATCGATACGGCGATTATCGACAACAAGCAGACGGCGCTGGCGATGTTTCAGAGTGGAAAACTTGATGCCTCTGAAGCCGGATTTCCGTCTAGTGAGGCGAAAAAATTATTAGCGAGCGGAGAGTACATAAAGTATCCATCATTATATACCTATTATATTTCTTTCAACAGCGCGGTAAAGCCGCTAGATGATGTACGGGTGCGCGAAGCGCTGGCATTGGCGTTGGATCGAACGAAAATCTGCGCCATCAGCGCGACGGGCGCGATGAAACCGGCATTTGCAATGGTTTCGTATGGCTGTATGGATACAGTAACCGGCAAAGACTTTCGAACCGAGGATGGACCGCTATTTTCTGAGAGCGTGGAAAAAGCCAAGGCGCTTTTGGCGGCAGCCGGCTATCCGGACGGCAAGGGATTTCCAAAGTTGCAGTATTTGTATCATACGACGGAAACCAATAAGCAGATAGCGGAAATCATGCAGGAAATGTGGAAGAAGAATCTGGGAATCGATATAGAAATGATTAATCAGGAATTCAAAGTTTATGTGCAAACCGTACAGAAAATGGATTATCAAATTGCCCGCTGCGGCTGGCAGGGCGATTATAACGACCCGTTGACATTTTTGAATATCTTCGTAACCGGCAACGGGCAAAACCGCCCCCGCTACAGCAATCCAAATTACGACAAGTTGATTAGCCTGGCGATGAATTCAACTGTACCGGAAACCCGGTTTACGGCAATGAAACAAGCCGAAGCAATGCTCATAAAAGATATGCCAGTTGCGCCGATTTACTTTTCCGAGTCCGGAACATTATGTTCACCGCGCTTAAAAGGGCTTATATATGACCCGACAGAATTGGTGTTGTTACGCGAAGCGCATTTTGAATAGGGTATAAATGTGATGACATTATTATATAAAAATATTGGAGGCTGGTTTATGAACAAAAAGCGTTGGATTTGGGCAGTGATAGTGGTCGTGGTAGTAGTGATAGGCGGCTATATATTTGGCAACAAAGAAGTTTTGATGTCTAGAGCTAATTTGCCAGCGGTTGCGGTCAAAACGATGGTGGTAAAAACGCAAGACACACCACTAACATTGGATTTTATTGGACAGATACAGGCGTTTCACGAAGTGGAAATCCGACCGCAAGTTGCCGGATTTATCGTTGAAAAATTTGTCGACGGTGGTCAAACTGTTTCGAAAGATCAATTGCTGTATCGTATTGATGCCCGGCAATATGACTTAAACTTGTTGACGGCTCAAGCCGGGCTTGCCGACAGCACAGCGGCGCTGGCAAACGGACAAGCTAATTATCAGCGCTCTAAAGCACTGTATGAGGCATCAGCGATATCGATTCAGGAGTTTCAAAATACTTCAACGCGTCTGGAGCAATTAAAGGCCAGTGTAGATGTTGCCAAAAGCCGGGTGGAGATTGCGCGGATTGACTTGAAGTTTACGGACATCCGCTCGCCAATCGAAGGTCATTTGGACACAAAAGTTTTACAACCGGGTAGTTATGTATCGCTCGGGCAGACGGTTTTGGCAAAAGTATCGGCCTACGACCCAATGCTGGCAAGTTTTAGCCTGAGCGAAAGCGAATATCTCAAATTATTCGCCAATCCTTCAGAAAACTTAGATAATGAACAAAATAAAGTAAAATTGGTTTTGGAAGACGGAACAATTTATCCGCAAGAAGGCGTAGTCACACAAATGGAGTCAGGTTTGACGCAAGGAACCGGGGCGTTAAATTTTAAAGCCGAATTTCGCAATCCGGATGGGATGCTATTACCGGGAATGTTTGCGAAAATTCGTGTCGTAGTGGCTGTTAAGAAAAATGCAATCTTGATACCGCAACGGGCGATAACCGATTTGTTGGGTAAAAAAATGGTTACAGTAATGCTCGCGGACAAAACCACTGAGCAGCAGGTAGTGAAAATCGGCGCTCAACTAAACAATTTGGCATTAATTGAATCCGGCTTGAAAGCCGGTGATGTTTTGGTGGTTGAAGGCGGTCAGAAAGTTGCTCCTGATCAGACTGTAAATGCCGAAATGCTGACGCTTGAGGCATTCACGTCTCAAGCCGCCCGCTAAGGGGGCGTAAGCAATGGCTAAGTTTTTTATTAACCGTCCGGTATTTGCCATCGTTCTTTCGCTGTTTTTAATTATTGGTGGTTTGATCGCGGCATTTGGATTGCCGATTGCCCAGTATCCGGAAATATCACCGCCACGGGTCAGTGTGTCGGCGTTCTATCTTGGCGCTGGCGCTGATGCGGTGCAAAATTCGGTTGCACAGATTATTGAACAACAGGTCAACGGCGTTGAAGGCATGGAATATATGACCTCAACCAGCGCCAGTGACGGCACCTATTCATTAGACGTGATTTTTGACTCCGGACGCAATGTCGATATCGCTGCAGTTCAGGTGCAGAACAAAGTTGCCCAGGCTGCGCCGTTATTGCCGGAATCCGTCAATCAGGCGGGTATTACGACGGCGAAAAAATCGCCGGACGCGGCAATGTATTTTGCGCTGTACTCACCGAAAAAGACCTTCGATGCCACCTTCCTGAAAAACTATGCCAGCTTGCAGATTATTGATAATATCAAACGAATTAAAGGCGTGGCATCAGTCGGCGAATATGGTTCGGATTTTGCAATGCGGGTATGGCTTCGAGCCGACATGATGGCGAAGATGAATGTCACGGTCACTGACATTCAACAAGCGTTGCTGGCACAAAACGTGCAGTCGCCAGCCGGGCGGATCGGCGAGTACCCCTGCGTGCCCGGACAGGAATTTCAGTACACGGCGCGAGTCGAAGGGCGGCTTCAGACTCCGGAGCAATTCGGTGATATTATCATCCGCGCCGAAAACGACGGCTCGATGGTACGATTGAAAGATGTTGCCAAGATTGAACTGGCAGCAAAGGACTACAGCTTTTTTAGCGACTATAACGGCAAAGAGGCAGTATCGTTCGCGGTTATGCTAACGCCGGACGCAAACGCGTTGCAGACCGTCGGCGCGGTACGAAAAGCAATTGAAGACGCTGAAAGCCGGTTTCCGGCTGACATGAACCAAAAAATCGTCTATGACAGCACATTATTTGTTAACGCGTCACTCGATGAAGTGGCAAAAACTTTCGTGGAAGCGCTGTTTTTGGTACTCATTATTGTATTTTTATTCTTGCAAAGCTGGCGGGCGACACTGGTGCCAATGCTGGCAATTCCGGTATCATTGATCGGCACGTTTATCGCGTTCGTCTTGTTTGGGTTCACAATAAACACGATAACGCTGTTTGCGATGATTCTGGCAATCGGATTGGTTGTTGACGATGCGATAGTTGTCGTTGAAGCCGTTGAGCATAACATGCGCCACAAGCATATGTCACCCAAAGATGCGACGGTTCTTGCGATGGAGGAAGTTTCTGGTCCGGTCGTGGCGATTGCCTTTGTGCTGGCATCGGTTTTCATTCCGGTAGCATTCTTCGGCGGCGTTGTCGGCGTGCTGTACAAGCAATTTGCCTTGACAATCGCGGTTTCGATGGCGCTATCGGCGGTTGTGGCGTTGTCACTAACCCCGGCGTTATGCGTATTGCTGTTAAAACCGGATACAGGCGGCGAAATCAGCAAACACAATTATCTGGGCAAATTTTTTGTCTGGTTTAACAAGAGATTTGATAGTTTTATCGAGTGGTATGGTGCCAAAGTCGGATTGTCGATTCGCAAGTTCAAGCTGGTGTTGGTGATGCTTGCGGTTTTATGTGTAGTAGTCGGCTATGGCTTCGGCAAACTGCCGGGCGGTTTTGTCCCGGAAGAAGATCAGGGGTATTTTGTGACCGCGATCAACTTGCCGGAGGCTTCCTCGATTATTCGCACCCGGGAAGTCGGTTACAAAGTTGATGCTATGCTCCGAAAAATCCCCGGTGTTAAAGATGTCATCGTCATAACCGGGATTGATATGCTGTCGGGCGCTGGCAAACCGAACTGCGCGCTCGCGGTAGTTTCCTTAAAACCTTGGGAGGAACGCGGCAAAGCCGAAAGCCTGGACAATTGCATATTCGCAGCGATGGCGGGCGCGATGAGCATTCCTGAAGCCAACTGCATGGCATTTAACGGCGCGGCATTGCCGGGAATCGGCGGCTCCGGCAAGATTTCCTTAATGTTACAAAATCGCGCGGGCGACAGTATTGCTCAGATGCAGGAAGTGGCGACAAACTTCTCTGCTGAACTGCGCAAACACCCGGAAACAGCCCATCTGTACACTACTTTCCGCAGTAATACTCCGGGAATTCGCTTCGATGTCGATCGAAACAAAACCGAAACACTGGGCGTGCCGATAAGTAATGTATTTCAATCGCTGCAAGCTTTCTTAGGCGGCGTGCAGGTAAATGACATTTCGCTGTTTGGGCGCACCTACAAAGTTGTCATGCAGGCGTTGCCGGAATTCCGGTCGAGCGCTGAAGCCATCCGTTATTTCTACGTTCGAAGTAAGGCGGGGATATTTGTTCCGCTCAATACTTTGGTAACGCCGGTCGAAGAATACGGCTCGCCGATGATCAAACGTTACAACGGTTATCCGACGATCCAGATCGGTGGCGATCCAACTCCGGGTTATAGTACCGGACAGACGATGGCAGTGCTGGAAAAAATAGCCGCCGACACCTTGCCAAAGACTTACTCTTATGAATGGTCGGATTTAAGCCGCGAAGAAAAGTCGTCCGGCGGTAAAGTATTCTACATTTTTGGATTTGCGATTTTGTTTGTGTTCTTGTGTCTGGCAGCGCTATATGAGAGCTGGAGTGTACCCTTTGCCGTGCTACTATCGGTTCCGGCAGGAATACTCGGGGCGATCAGTTTTCAAATGTTGCGGCATTTCGAAAATGATGTCTATATGCAGATTGGAATCGTAATGCTTATTGGTCTTGCCGCAAAAAACGCGATTTTGATCGTTGAATTTGCCAAGGCGCGTACCGACCTCGGTGAGGAAGTTATTCCGGCAACCATCGCCGCGGCAAAAGTCCGGTTGCGACCGATAATAATGACTTCATTAGCTTTCGTAATCGGTTGTCTGCCGTTGATGCTGGCATCTGGCGCCGGCGCTGGCGCCCGCTCGGCGATGGGTAATACGGTGGTCGGCGGCATTTTGACGGCGACGATTATCGGAATATTCTTGGTGCCGGTACTATTTGTAGCAGTCAAAAAAGTTGGTGGCAGCAACAAAAAAAAAGCGGCCAGCCCTGAACATCGTTCCGAACAGCCGCCAGATAATAATGAACATCCTGAATAATTGAGTTGAAAGCCGGTTAGAACCGCAGACTAAGGTGTGGGTTTGAGCCGGCTTTGTTTTTTGTTAACCAACGCGATTCCGACGAGAATAACGGCGCCGCCGATGAGATTTTGGTATGTTGGCAGTTCGCCTAACCACAGCCAGGCGATTACAAAAGCTAAAATCGGCGATAAATACAAAGTTGAGGCGCATTGATTAGCGGTAAACCGGCGCAAAGAGTATGCCCACATTGTATAAGCCAGCGCTGACGGAAAGATGCCCAGCCAAATAATCGGTAGAAACGCCATTACGGTATTGGTTTCTAATTCCCGGACGAGCAGTGGCGTGTAGGGCAGCAAAAACAACGTGCCAAACCACATACAGCAAGCGGTCAGATCAATTGCCCGATATTTTGCCAGCAATTGTTTTTGGATAACGGTGTAGCAAGAGGCGGCGATGGTGGCGATGAAAATGTACAGTATGCCGATGTCGAACCGGTAACCGCCGGCCGAGAGTAAAATAACACCAACGAAGGAAATGCCAATGCCGACGCGTTGGATCCAGCGCAGTCTCTCGCCGAGCAGGAAACGTGCCGAAATCGCGATCAAAATTGGCGATAATGAAACAATAACGCTGGCAACGCCAGCTTGGACAGTTTCTTCGCCGGTATTCAAACAAAAATGATAAACAGAAATGCTCAAAAATCCGCCCCAAAAGGCAACCGTCAACAAATCCCGACCTTTAGGAAACTTGATGCCGCGGACAAATGCCACGGCTACGAAAATCAGCGATGCGACGATAAATCGACCGAGCGCGACACTGGTCGGCGAAAAATGTTGTAAACCGGCGCGGATGGCGGCAAAGGCCGATGCCCAAAAAACTATCGCCCCTAACAACACAACTATCGATAGATTGAACTTGTTTTTCATAGCTACTCACTTTCTAACATTAACTACTTTGATTTTACATAATAGACGGCTACCAAAAAATTTGCAAGTAGTTACAAAAACAATCGGGTTTTTCTTGAAAAAAACAGCTTGTTATTGTTAAATATAGATAATTCTTTTAGGAGAGGTAACATGATAAAAATTGCGATAATTGGCACTGGCGGAATGGCGGGATCACACGCCGAACATTTACAGAAAATTCGCGGCGTTAAAATCACGGCTTGCGCCGATATGGACATCTGTCGGGCTGAGGCGTTTGCCAAGAAATTTGGCATTAATAAATTCTATGGCGACTACAAAGAGATGCTGGATAAAGAAAAGCTCGACGGTGTGACAAACGTTACCAGTGACCGCGCTCATTATCCGGTGGCAATGGAAATATTAAAACGCAAAATCAATCTGTTGAGTGAAAAGCCCCTTGCGGAAACTTTGGCGCAAGCAGTTGAGATGCGCGATTTAGCGATCAAGTCCGGCGTTATCAACATGGTTAACTTTTCCTACCGTAATTCTTGCGGTTTGCAAAAGGCTGCCGAAGTTATCCGCAGCGGCAAGATTGGTCAGGTTTTGCACGTTGAAGCCAGTTATATGCAATCCTGGCTGGCGAGTAAAGCTTGGGGTGATTGGCATGATGCTGACTGGATGCTTTGGCGGTTGTCGGAAAATCAGGGCGGAGCTGGCGCGCTTGGTGATATTGGCTGTCATATATTTGATTTGACCTGTCTGTTGACTAATGAAAAAATTGTTGATATTTCAGCGCGGTTATATACCCATCCGAAAGATCGGGAGCCGGGTTATGAAGCTTGCGGCAAAAAGTACAACTTGGATTGCAATAATAGTTTTGCCAGCCATGTCGAATTTAGCGGCGGCGGTGTTGGCGTTATACACGTTTCGCACGGTTGCATCGGACAGGGGAACAGCTTGCGCTGCAGGGTTTATGGAAGTAAAGCGGCTATTGAAATCGATTTGGATAAGGCCTATGACGAGTATCGTATTTGTACTGGTAAAAATACTGATAAAAACATCTGGAAGACCGTAAAGTGCAAAAAGACGCTAAATAATTACGAGCGGTTTGTCAAAGCCATTAAGACCGGTAAGCCGGCTGAAGATGGCAACGATTTTGCCAACGGCTGTGCTATTCAGGGTTATCTGCACTACAGCTTTCTCTCAGCAGCCGAGCGAAAACCGGAACGGGTAATATTATAAATAGAGGTAGTTATGACTGATAGAAAATACGAGTTTAGCTGGGATTTGATTGGCGACCTCGAGTTGGGCCGACCCAACCTCGGCAAGTACTGCCGGCTTGAGGTTTATCGGTTGATGCAATTTACATTTCGCGATATTCTCGAGAAAAAGTTTGGCACCGAAGTTGCTAACGAGATATTTTATCAAGCCGGCTATATGTCCGGAGTGGAAGTTTACAAAAACTTAATTGGCACTATTGAGGATTTTCCCAAATTTATCAGTACCACGCAAGAGGTATTTAAAGAGCTTGGAATCGGTATTATGCGTGTTGAAAAGCATGATGCGCTGACCGGCGCCATAACAATTACAGTTTCTGAAGATATGGATTGTTCAGGTTTGCCGGAACTGGAATATGAAATTTGCATCTACGACGAAGGGTTCATTGCGGCGTTGCTTGAACAGTTTACTGGCAAAAAATATCGTGTCAAAGAAGTGGACTGCTGGTGTACCGGTGATCGCACCTGCCGCTTCGTAGCTGAGCTTATTATGGAGCAAAAATGATGAGTTGTGAGCTGCACTATGAGTTGCTATACAACGCGCTCAATGATGCTAAGGTCGAATTTCCCGCTGAATTGGAGCGCGAAGCTGATAATGACCATAAACTTATCGGACTAATTAAGAATATCTATGAACTCAAGAAATTAGTAATGGAACTTGCCAAAGGCGATTTGAGTTTTGAAGTTCGTCAAAAAGGCCGATTTGCCGGAGCGCTCAAAGGCATTCAGGCGAATTTGCGACATTTGACTTGGCAGACCAAGGCAATTGCCGATGGTGATTTAACGCAGCACGTCGATTTTATGGGCGAGTTTTCCCAGGCGTTCAATAAAATGGTCGCCGGTATCGCCGAAGACCGCCGCCAACTGGTGATTTTGGCAACAACCGATTTATTAACAGGCATGCCGAACCGCCGCAGCTTTATTGAAAAAGCTGAACGATTAGTTGCCGAGCATTCGACTACGCTTAAACCCATAGCAGCAATAATGATGGATTTGGATTACTTTAAGAAAATAAACGATAGCTATGGACACGAGGCGGGCGACGAGGTTTTGAAATCGTTTGCCCAGTTATGTATGAATACTGTTCGCGATGTCGATGTGCTTGGCAGATTAGGCGGTGAGGAGTTCGCGATCCTTTTGCCCGAAACAACGGTAGAAAACGCCCGCCAGATTGCCGAGCGAATAAAAGCGCGGTTGCAAGACCGGGCAGTTTATTATGAAGAGCATAAGATAAAATTTACCGCCAGCATTGGCTTGGCAGGCGGCGTTGGAGCAATTAACCTGGATTCATTGTTGCGCGATTCAGATGCTGCCATGTACCAGGCTAAACAAAACGGCAGGAACCGGGTTGAAGTATTTGCTAAGGAGAATTGATGAGAATTTGCGATTGTAGTTTGCAACAAGTACGAGCTATCCGCTGTTTTGCTTTAGATATGGACGGAACAATCTATCTAGGTGACAATTTGCTGCCGGGAGCGCTGGACTTTTTGCAATATCTCCGTGATACTGGACGTGAATATATTTTCTTGACCAATAATTCATCCAAAGATAGTCAGGCCTACGTCGAAAAACTTACTCGCATCGGAATTTCGGCGGTAGCGGCGGATGTATTGACCAGCGGTGAGGCGACTGCAATCTATTTGAAAAAACAGAAACCTGGAGCGCGGATATTTCTGCTCGGCACCGAAAATCTCGAGCGGGAGTTTGCGAAAGCCGGATTTGTATTAACCGCGGACAAACCAGATTATGTGGTATTGGGATTTGATTTAACGCTGACTTATGCCAAACTGGCCGAGGCCTGTCATTTGATTGGCGAGGGGGTGGAATATATCGCCACCCATCCGGATATTACCTGTCCAGTTTCAGAACGCACCGGCTATGTTCCGGATGTCGGCGCGATGATCGAACTAATCAAAGCGTCAACTGGTGGCAAAACACCGAAAATAATCGGCAAACCGAACCGGGAAATAATCGACGCGCTGATGTTGAAAAAAGGCCGGCCGCAAACTGAAATGGCGATGGTTGGCGACCGGATATACACCGATGTCGCGATGGCGAAAAATGCCGGAATAACCGGCGTGCTGGTGTTGAGCGGTGAAACAAAAATGCCGGTCGTAGAACAGTCAGTAATAAAACCGGACATTATCGTGGATAATCTTGGCGGCTTGCTCGAGCTATTGAAAGAAGCCGACGGTTTGTAGTATAATACGAAGGCGGTTGAAAGAGCGCAACAGATTAGCACTTTTAAAACAGCCGTCAGTTATGAAGAAAATACTGACAAATAGCCTTGAAAGGCAAAAAGGAGTAAAAAACATGAAACAAATCATCAACACTACCGGAGCTCCGGCAGCAATCGGACCTTATTCGCAAGCAGTAAAAGCCAACGGTTTCTTATTCGTCAGCGGTCAGGTGCCGTTTGACCCGGCTACAATGCAAATCGTCGAAGGCGTTGAAGCACAAACCCGCCGGGTTATGGATAGCCTGAAAGCCATTCTGACCGAAGCCGGTTGTACTTTTGCAAACGTAGTAAAATGCGGTGTGTTCATTAAAGATATGAACGACTTCGCCAAAATCAACGCGATCTATGCCGAGTATTTCCCGGAAAACCCACCGGCTCGCTTCTGCGTAGAAGTGGCCCGTCTGCCGCGTGACGTATTCGTCGAAATCGATGTAATCGCCGCCTGCTAGCACTTAGTAGTCAAGTTAACAAGTAATCGAGTAAATAAATAACAGAACCGCTTGCTTAATTGCCGGGCGGTTTTTTCTTTGCCAATAGAATTCCGTTTGACTTCAATATTAAGGCTGTGCAGCTTGTGGAATCCAGATGACTACTATCTATCGAATACCTGAAGTTGCAATTAACATTTGACCATTTGCAGGATTATTCAGTTTCGCGTCGAATACTATCAACAGGATTTATGCGGGCGCTATGCCAACACAACAATTCTGCTTAACTGGTAAGCTACAGCGACCAGCAAAAGGAGCAATGTTATGACTGAACACAAAAATGGCCCGTTGAGCGGGCTGCTGGTTGTTGACTTTACCATGTTTGTCAGTGGTCCGAGCTGCACACAGCTGTTAAGAGATAACGGTGCCAGGGTTATCAAGGTTGAAACTCCGGCTGGGGATCCGACACGCATGGCAGGAATGTTTGTTGACAAGGAATTCAGCAAAGATTTTTCAGCTTTTAATGGCGGCAAGGAAAGCATAACAGCTAATCTAAAAAATACTGCCGACTTGGAATTTGTACGAAACATTATCCGGAAAGCCGATATTTTAGTTGAAAACTACCGGCCGGGAGTGGCCGAAAAACTGGGAATCGGCTACGACGCTGTGCAACTGCTTAATCCGCGGCTGGTATATGCGTCAATTTCCGGTTTTGGTCAGAACGGCCCGATCAGCCAGGCGCCTGCGTATGACACGATAGTTCAGGCGGATTCCGGGTTTATGAGTGTCACCGGCTTTCCGGGCGGACGTTCCACCCGCGCCGGAACATCCATCGCCGATATTGAAGCCGGGGTTTACAGTTTTGCCAGCATCATGCTGGCCTTGTATAACCGCGAGCGTAGCGGTGCCGGCTGTCATATCGACACCGCGATGCTCGACTGTATGCTGACGTTGCTTCCGGAGCCGATTGGCGAGTATTTTATTACCAAGCAAACGCCAATTAAGCACGGGAATGATAATCCGTCAATTCAGCCGTTTGGCACCTTTATGTGTCAAGATACCGAAATTGCCTTATGTGTGGCCTCGCCCAAACTCTATCAGGAATTGCTGACGGTTATCGGAAAGCTTGAATGGCTGGAACGGCCGGAATTTAAGTTTCCCGGCGAACTAAATAAAAACAAAGACCAGTTCCGACAGGAATTTGAAGCATTGCTTGGTGAATACAGCGCTGATTTCTGGGTGGAAAAAATGCATACTGCCGGCATTCCCTGTTCAAAAGTAAACTCGATTGCCGACATGACAAACTATGAACAGGTTTGGTTTAGAAAAATGTTAATTCCGTCCGGTAATGGTACATTTGTCGGGAATCCGGTTAAATTAAGCGGCTATCCGGTTCTTGAACAGCGCCCGCGTCCGCCCTATCTAGGTGAGCATAATGCCAATATCGCTGCAGAATTTGGCGGCAATAAATAAAGGCGTTCGATAACTTTGGAGGTAAATATGGCTGATAATTTTAAACGTAAAGATATAAAGTCATCCGGTCTTATGAACAAGATTATGGAAGACTATTTCCGGGAATTGAAGGAAAACGAGGAAAGCAAGACGAAAAAAGTAGCCTGGTGTACCAGCGTCGGACCTGCGGAATTGCTGCGGGGAATGGGATTTTTGGTATTTTTCCCGGAAAACCATGGAGCGATGCTGGGCGCGAAACGGCTATCGACTAATCTTATCGATTCGGCGACGGCGTTGGGCTACAAACCGACTGATTGCTCATATATGACCAGTGATGTCGGCGCCTTCGTCAACAAAACCACACCACTTACCGAAGCTTACGGCTTCAAAGCTGTGCCGAAACCGGATGTTTTGGTTTACAACACTGGTCAATGCCGTGATGTACAGGATTGGTTCGAGTGGTACGGCAAGCAGTTTGCAGTACCGGTATTGGGGATGCATATTCCCCGCGATCTAACTGATGACGATAATCCTTATCTGCACAAAGAGGCTTGTCGCCAATTGCGGGTAATCGCCGAACAACTGGAAAAAATCGCCGGACGCAAACTTGACATGTCGGCATTTCAACAGGTGGTTGCCAACTCCAAACGCACTTCGGAATTATGGAGTAAATGCCTTGGTATCAATAGCAACACCCCTGCTCCCTGGACTTTTTTTGATTCCTGTATTCATATGGGACCGGCAGTTGTTATGCGCGGCATGGCTGCCGCCAATGATTATTATGTGGAATTGCTCAAGGAACTGGAAGGGTTGGTTGCAAACAAAACGGCGGCAGTTGAGGGTGAAAAACATCGCTTGTTCTGGACGGGAATTCCGGTATGGGGCAAAATCGGCGCGCTGTCAAAAATATTTGGCAACCTGAAAACAAATGTCGTAGCATCAACATATTGCAGTTCCTGGATGTTTAACGACCTTGACGGTGAGCAGCCTTTTGAGAGCTTGGGTAAGGTATATTCTGAATTATATATCGGCGGTAGCGCTGAACGTAAAGGACGGGTGCTGCAACGATTTTTTGACCAGTTTGGTGTTACCGGAATAATTTATCACGATGCCTGGACTTGCCCGTATTCCAGCGAAAATCGCTATGGATTGCCAATCAGGCTAAACCAGCAAAACAAAATTCCTTATATCGTAATTGACGGGGATTTGAATGATTTGCGCTGTTATTCTGAGGAGCAGACCCGCACCAAGATCGAAGCGCTTGTTGAAGATATGGAAGGAATTTAAGCTGTGGGGAAAGTATATTTGGGCGTTGATGTAGGTTCGACATATTGCAAAAGTGCTGTTTTGTCGGAAGACAAACAACTGCTCGGGTATCATATTGTGCGTACCGGTACTGATTTTGAACAGGCCGCCCAAGCGGCGACTCGTTCTGCCCTGAATATGTCCGAGTGCAGCATGGATGATGTTATCCGTTGTACATCGACTGGTTACGGCAGAGATAACGTTTCGTTCAGTAATAATACTGTGAGCGAAATCAGTTGTCATTCCAAAGCCGTATTTGAAAAATATCACAGCGCGGTTACGATTGTCGATATTGGCGGACAGGATAACAAAGTGATTGTGCTGGACTCCAACGGCAAGCGGGTCAATTTTGTTATGAATCGCAAGTGTGCTGCCGGGACGGGTGCCTTTGTCGAGGACATGGCGCAGCGCCTGGGGATAAGGGTTGACGAGATGGATAAATACGCTCGTACCGCCGATCAAATAATCGAATTGGGCAGTTTTTGCACGGTTTTTGCCGGTACCGAGTTGCTGGGCTATATCAGAAATGGCGCTTCGCTTAATAATCTTGTCAAAGGCGTGTTTTATTCGATATTAAAGCGCGTGACCGCCATGGCTCAGTTGCAGGGAACAGTTGTCCTGACCGGCGGGGTAGTCGCCAACAATCCCTATTTAGTGGAGATGCTCCGGGAGATGGGCAGTTGCGAAGTGCTGCTGCCGTCCTATCCGCAATTATTTGGCGCGATCGGTGCGGCGCTATATGCCCAGTCTTTGAAATGATTTGTGTGGAAGAGTGGTGTGATTGTGAAAAAAGTTTGTGTACCCAGCAGACGCTGGTATGAAAACACGCCGAGGGAGCTTTGTTTTCCCAACCGGTGGAATGTTGAAAAACTCATTCCGGCCGGACATCTGAAACCCGGACTGTCCCTTGAAAAAATTACTAACCTGATAAACAATCCGCAGCAGGGTCCGACGCTGGCAGCGCTGGCTGCCGAAAAAAAAGAAGCAGTCATTGTTTTTGATGATATGACCAGAGCTACACCAACCTATGAAATAGTGCCCGGCGTAATTGAAGTGCTGAACAACGCCGGAATCACTGATGAGCATATCCGATTCGTTTGGGCATTAGGCAGCCACGGGACCTATGATATGTCACACGCCCGAAAAAAGCTTGGCGCGGATATTGTCCGAAGGTTTAGCGTGTACAATCACGATGCCTTCAATAAGAATAACAATCTCAAAGCCGGAGTTTCCCGGGAGGGCGTGGAAATATTTCTCAATCGGGAATACATGCAATGTGATTTAAAAATCGGAATTGAATCAATGTTTCCCCACATTCAGGCCGGCTGGTCGGGCGGCGGAAAGCTGATTGTTCCGGGCATCGCCTCAATTGAGACCATCGAAAATTTTCACAAAAGCCAGTTTAGGGATATCGAGCAGACCGGTTTTGGTCGTTGGAAACACAATCCGATGGTATCGGTGTTTAACCAAGCGGCAGAATTGAGCAAATTAGACTACAAGTTTGACTGCTTGATCAACGACCGCGGCGGAATAGCCGACCTGTTCTGTGGTAGCCCTCAGGATACTTATGCAGAAGGGGTAAAACATGCCCCGGCGCACTACGCCCTGAACGTAACCGACAAATACGATATTGTAATCGCCAATTCTTATGCCAAAGCCAGTGAATCGGCAATATCCTATGTGCTAGCCACGCAGATTGTAAAAAAAGACGGCGTTATCGTACTGTTACTAGACGCACCCGAAGGTCAAGTCTATCATTATCTGCTCGGCGCCTGGGGAACGGATTACGGCGGAAATATGTATCATGAACACAAAGCCGGCGAAACCAAAAACTTTGTGCGCCGGTTGATATTAAATATGGCTTACCCGGACAATATGACCTGCGGTATGATTTGTCACCGCCACGATGCGGAAATAATCGAAAGCTGGGAGGATGTATTAAAAAGCCTGGAGGCGGATTATTCGGACGGAGCGTCAGTTGCGGTAATTAACGACGGAACCATGCAATGTTTCACCAATGAAACAATATGCTAGCAGGTTTATGACAATTTTCAAGAGTTTTCAAATTACGCATCGCTGAGTAATGTCAATATTACCCGAAGCTAATCGCTGTTGAAAATTGCTGTCAATCACAAAACTCGTTTGTAAAATGTGTAAATAATCACGAAACTCGTTTGTAAAATGTGATTGGCACACTGAAACGACAATAAGTTGACGAAAGTGCGAGTTAATCCTGCGAATAAGTTAACAAAAGTGTAAGAATGTGCAGATTGTGGAACGCAGAATATATTATTGTAGCACACGCGTACACACAAGGATTATCCAGTGCCTTCGAAAAATAATTCCAATTATTTGCGCTTACCCCCTTGACGGATATTGATTGCCATGATACAATACTCTTCGCCCTCAGGGACAGGTTGCTAACAGTAACTGAAAACCAGAGAGCCGACCAGCGGGTTGAAGCCTTATGAACCTTGTGTTTGTGAGCTGTTCGCTGGAAGTATCCGCCCCGCAACTGTTACCGTTGAAGAGCTTGGTTAAGCGCAACGGTTTAAGATGACCTAAGCAACGGCATCGATTAACAGTAGCGCCGATTCTACCAAAGCGAGAACGGCAGCGAACGGGGAAGGGAGCCTGCAACCACCGGCAGACGAGAAACGTAGGCTGAAGGTGCGAAGCGCAGTTCGGGTAAAGAAACCGGAGTGCAGCGACAGGTAAAGACCTCGGTTGAGTTGACGCAAGTTTACAAAACAAAGCGAGGCGGCAACACCGACGAGACTTGAGATAGTAACGTCGAAGGCTGACACGGACCGCGAGAGCGGCGTGCGCCTTGGTTCTACAGAAAAAGCTGGGCTACGAAAGTGGTCGGGTTGTGTGGAATAAGAGTGTTGCGACAATCTTAGATCAGGGATTAGGATTCAGGGCTTAGGGAATGGGAAAACCCCATATCCCAAATCCGATACCCTATACCCCAGAGAGAGATTAACGCCCCGGAACGGCAGACAGGTGGCTGACATAGCCTGCTGCAG
>JBAXTZ010000047.1:0-21292 GCA_037129925.1 Bacillota bacterium | reverse complement strand
TCGACTATATCCAAACTTGTTTCTTCCGGTTTATTGTAAATATCCATGATTGTCGCCATGAACTGATCCGTATCAGCCGCCTGCGCCACAAAGTGCTCAATAACCGATTCGTCCGATCCGGTGCGATCAGCAATATCCGGCGGAAGTCGCCACAAATCGGAAAATTTTTGATTATAGCGTAGCACGCGCCAGTCCTTATCAACAACCAGTATTCCGTCCGCTGTTGATTCCAGTGTTGCATCAACAAGCGACAGATAATGCTTTTGCTGTGCTTCGGCTATTTTACGGTCAGTGATGTTTGAAATCATGGCAATGACTTTTGTCTCGCCGAAGGTTGAAATTTTACATTCAAAATGAGCCGCGCCTCTTGGTACTGGCAACGAATATTCAAAAGGTTTAACCGGTTGCCCTGACAACGCTTCATCAATAGTTGTTTTAATCTGGTTTGCCATAGACTCCGGTAGCATTTCGAAAACGCTTTTGCCCATAAACGCCTCTTTGGGCATTGCCAGATTTTCGTCAGCACCGGCGGAGTAATCGAGAAAAACTCCATCCTTATCCAGCACAAACATTAAATAGGGAATGGCTCTAATCAGCGATTTGTTATACAAGTCACTGGCGACAAGTTCTCGTTCGATTTTAATCCGTTCGCTGATGTTCCTGAATACTCCAATCACATAGTTGCCTCGTTCGACAGCAATGGCTGATGTGGTTATCTCGATTGGAATCCGGTCGCCGGCCTTAGTCAAAACTTCGCTGCCCAGTACTATATTGCTACATTCGGCCTGTTTTTGGAATCCGGCCATTGTTTCAACCCGACGGTCTTCGGGGTGCAAATCATCGGCTTTCATCATTAACAGCTCGACTCGGGAATAGCCGGTCAGCAGTTCGGCGGCTTTGTTGCAGTCCACAAGCTTTCTGGACACCGGATCGGCGACGAAAATGGCATCGGCTGAATTATTAAACAGCGCCGAGTATTTTTCTTCGATCTGTTTGCGCTCGCTGATATCGCTCACCACCAAGCGACATTCTGCCGCGCCCTCTGCGCCTGTGGTGCGGCTGCCGACCAACTGGGCGCAGAAAGTCGTTTGGTCGACTTTAACCAGCCGCAGTTCACAGGACTGCGGTTCGCTGGTCGCAAACAGGCTTTTTATGAACAGATAATAGCGCTCCAGATCAGCGCCCCAGATGAATCGGCTAAATGGTTTATGGATCAACTTGTTGCTGACCATCGCCAGCATCGCGGCGAAAGTCAGGTTGACTTCCAACAGCAATCCAGCTGCAGAGATAGTGCAGTAACCGACTGGCGCCAGATTGTAAAAATCGAAATATTGCGCCCGGCTTGCTTCGAGTTCCGTTTGTACACGGCGCAGTTCTTCGTTTTGCAGCTCCAGCTCAATCTGATGCACACGAAGTTCATAGAGTGTCTGCTCAACTTTTTCCGGAGTCATATTAGCCGCGTCTTCCCGTGCGAGTGCCGCTTTTCTCCGCAGCCTTTCTTCGGCTAGCTTACGCAACCGCTGCCCGGAATTTTTAACGCCAGCAATGTCAATTCCTCTCATAGCGCACTCCAAAAAACACTAGATTTAAAATGTATCATATCGTGATTATATAAACATAACTTGATATATTTAACTAAATTATATCACTGTCGGCGGTTTTTGCAATTTTTTAAAATATTTTTCGATTCAACTGCCGGCTTCGGTTTCGCTTGTGGCGTTATCCACAGACAGCAACCGCTGGTTGCCTTTGAGGCAGTAGCCGCTGCCGCGAACCGAAACGAGCGACTCAGTAAACCCCGGGCATCCGGAAAGTTTGTCGCGCAGCCTGTTGCAATCTAAAAGCTGCCTAGTTGCGGGGTCGGCGACGACAACGGCATCGGCTTAATTATTAAACAGCACTGAATATTTTTCTTCCTTCTGCTTGCGTTCGCTGATGTCCCTGCTCTTCTACGTAGCCTTTCCTCGGCGAGCTTACGCAACCGCTCGGAACTATTGTTTTTTTCCATCATACACCTCCACTTTTGTCACAAAAAGCAAACGGCAACCTTAAGAGACCCTACTCCTGAAGTTGCCGTGTAACTTTATTAAATTGGAAAAAAGCACCCGCCAAATTTCCACACCATCGAGTACTTGTTGCTTAAATGCACTCATTAAGCTTCTCACATCGGACATATCTGTAATATATGATCAAGCCAATATTTTCGCCGCAAAACAAAATAATCCTGCACAGTGCAAAAAAACTAGTCCGCCGCGTCATATTTCCGTCGGCCCTTAGATCGCGCCACCGCAGGTAGGGGCAACTCCCTGTGGTTGCCCTCCAATGTTTTTTGCAATCCGGCAAAGCAGCACATTCCCAGCATCCGTCTAATTGTTGCTTTTTGCAGCACTCGCGAATCGCGCAAAACGGATTGCCGCCGCCGTTGCGGCAGGGATGCCCGCATTTGAGCTTGACTATTACTCCAGGCGCGGCACAACATTCAGCGTATTTGTCAAGTTCTTTGAAAAAGCTGATTTTTAACGAAAATCATTTGACTTGCTGAATCAGTTCCCGCAACTGCTCCCGACAAAGAGCGGGGTCGTCGAACATTATAAAGTGTCCGCTGTCAACGACGATTAACTTGCCATTTAACGATTGCGCGGCTAACATCTGGTGGTTTTTGTGCCATTCCGGAAGATACAGACTATCATCGGATGCTTCCAATACAATTACCGGAATTTTCGGACTAATAGGCGGTAATGAATCAATTTGCTGTACCGAAAGCAAATATCCCGAAAGCATATACAGGCTCACAGCGATTTGCGGATAATTTTTATACATATATTCTGAGTTGTGCGTTTTAGCCATTTCTAAATATTCGGTCATACTGTTCAAGCTAAATGCTTGGCCTTGAGTCGAAGCGTCGACATACAGCACTCCCGCGACGATTTCCGGATATTTGCGCGCAAAATACTGCGCAAACAATCCTCCGTACGAATGTCCTACGAGAATGTACGGCGGTTTGACGTTGCGCTGTTTCAACAACTGCATAAGATTGTCGGCAACATATTCTGCCGTAATCGGATTAGTAATGGAAATGCTGTAATCCGGCGGACTGCCGGTCTCCTCGCCCGGTCTGTCATACGCGAATACTGAACCGAGACTTTTCGCATAATCCATCAGCGAAAGCTGCTTGTCCGGGGTATATTTCCACTCGTCAATATCACAGCCCATGCCGTTTTCAAATATTATTGTTCCTTTAAAAGCACCGTTCTCATTCGGATAATATTCGGAATAAATCCTGACGGTAGGAGTGACTTGGGTAAATTCCCCAGTACCGGCTGCAAGACAGGCATTAATAGCGCTCATCAACACGATAATAATAACCAAAAGTATCTTATTTTTCATTTATCGCTCCTGGCTCTGTCCAAGCACAAATCGCGTACCCGGATTGCCGATAAAATTTACATAGCTCCCGGCGGTGACGGTAAGCGGCTTGACAGTATTGGTTAGACCGTCAAAAACTATCCTTCCATCCGCTGCGGCTACTATTACTCGCGACCGTGCCGGAATAATGCCGTCGAACACTGTTTCTTTGTCAGCCAGCCGCCATTCACTGTACCCTGCACGACCAATTATTATCGTTTCCTGCGGTTGCAATATAGCTACAATTTTAGCATCAGTATAGAGGTTGGCGTACTGCTTCAACCAATCCTGCCCTTTATC
Source organism: Bacillota bacterium (assembly GCA_037129925.1). Classification (GTDB taxonomy): domain Bacteria; phylum Bacillota; class Negativicutes; order JBAXTZ01; family JBAXTZ01; genus JBAXTZ01. Next base: position 17,587 of record JBAXTZ010000047.1, on the reverse strand, counting down.
TCGAGACAGTGACAATTCCACAGTATCCCGCCAGTATGGCATAGCATTAGTGGCCGAAGTTTCGCTGGTCAGCCAGACAATTTCGTCACCAAACCGCATATATCCCGGCAGTTTTTTCAACGCCTTGGTTCGGATTAGCGGATTACACACAAAATCACTGCAGGAGAGATTTCGTTGTAACCAGAGCCGATTATCAAACGGAGCCGCATCGAAGACTTTCGCGCCAGATTCGATTTTTTTGGAAACGTAGACTGGCGAATTATTTTGGTCGATGAAAATCGTGAACTTGCCATACATATTCTCGCCGAAGCCAAAGCGAGTAAGGCCATAATGCATATAACCGTCCGACAGATATTTATCCGGATACTGCATTTGATTATATCCATAAGACAAATTATAATTGCGCACGATGGTGTTGTCATCAGTGAAAGAACGCCTTAGTGCCAGACCGTCACTAACATATATTCCTTCATAGCCATAAGCTGATTTCGGAATAGCGACAGCGACAAGTTTTGGTTCGGACGCATCCGATAGTGGAGCGTGCTTGATTCCCTTGGCATCCAGTAGTGTCTGTAACAGCTGTTGGCAAATTGCGCCCGAATCCGCCGAACCGCACACAGTTACAGCAACGGTCAGCCATTCCAGCGGCGCCGTAAGCAGTTGCGAGTTGAACTGGACTGTTTTGCTCGCAACCGACAACACGGTTATTCCCCGGTCAATGTATTCCTGTCGAGCAACAGAATCCCAGCCTAACCCAAATCCCCCGGTTATTTTTGCCCCCACTAACGGCGGAACCGTATCTGGTCCGTACTGTGGCCGGGAATATTCAGCCAACGATTTCTCGCTCAAAGTTTTTCCAGTCCATATGGCATGCGCAAAACGACACAAGTCAACCGGCGTAGACGCTAGTCCGTTTGCGCCCAGCGCGTTGACGTATTCAACAGGCAATACCCGACCTTCGTTTCCCGCAAAACTGACCGCAATATTGTTGCTGTCTTGCCTGAAATAGCAACTTGAATTATTCATATCGCTCATGCCAACTATCCGCTTATTTACAAAAGCGGCATAGCTCATGCCCGACATTTTTTCAACGATGGCTTGCGCTACTGTAAAGCCGTCATTGCAATATACGCTCACGTCGCCGGGGTTTGCTTTAAGCCCGCTATTCGCCAACACCGCCAGTGTTTGATTAACATATCCGGAATTTCTGACACTATCATCCATATCCTTGTAGTTGGTACCTGGCATCCCCGAACTGTGGTTGAGCAGCATCCGCACGCTGATCTGCCGGTAGCGCGGATCAGCCAGCTTAAACTGCGGCAAATAATCCGTGACCGGCTTATCCAAGTCCACCTTGCCATCTTCGCACAACAGCAAGATCGCTGCCGCGGTGAATATTTTGCTGACCGACCCGATGTTGTACTGCGTCGCGGTGTTGGCCGGAATATTGCTGTCGCGGTCCGTTAGCCCAAAGGCCTCGGCATATACGACATTGTCACCGTCCATTATCGCGATCGATGCCGAGGACGCGCCGTTGCTGATCGCGTTATTCGCTTGCTCGCGGGCGATATCGATCGCCTTGTCATAATTTGTCGTGGCTGACGCGGCGCCGGACAACCCTGTCAGCAGAACAACTCCCGCCAGACATAAGACTAATATGCGTTTCATACAAACTCTCTCCCCTTACTTCTCGAATCCGTTGCCATTATACCATGCAGCCGTCGCAATCCAAAATCTGCTTGCGTTTCCTTCTTGTCGCACAACGCTTTGTTCGCGCCGCAGGAATGTTTCCTGAGTTAACAATACGGTGCTGGTCGCAGTGGTTGATGATGTTGGCGCGTAGCTTTTTTACCGCTTTGTGAAACTTTCTTCACAAACGGATTGCCAATTTTCGGCAGAAATGTTGCAGGATTTATCCAATGTCCGGCGAATAGTATATTATTGATTAACTACAGAATAAAATGCGGTAATTTGTTATGGCAAAAATATTGTTTGTTGCAGACGATTTCGGTTACCATTGCCACCAATGACCAATCCCATATTTTCGAACGGTTTTACCGGGCGGAGAAAACGCTGGCGGGAAAATTCAAAGGTTCCGGCATCGGACTGGCATTAGTCAAACAAATCATCGATCTGCTGGGCGGAAAAATCAACGTCAGTTGTCCGGAGGCTGGCGGTGTCGAATTTGTTGTGGAGTTGCCTGTGCAAAAACCGCTTTTGTGAATAATAATTATTAATCGGGGTGAACCATGAAGATAATGACCATGAATTTCCGCAACGGCAATTTTGATGACGGCGTAAATAGCTGGGTTAATCGCGAGCCGGTGTTGCTCGGCATCTTGCGCGAACACCAGCCGGATATTATCTGCGCCCAAGAATGCGTGCGAATACAGTCCGACAGCATCCTCGCCGCCGGACTGAATTATCAACTGCTGACCTGCGAACGCGACGATGATGAAGACAGCGAGATGATGGCAATATTCTATAATCGGTCGAAATTTTTGTTGCTAGCCAGCGAAGTTTTCTGGTTGTCAGCCAGTCCGGACGTACCCGGCAGCAGCCTTGCTTATGCCGGTTGCACCCGCATTGCCGTCGTTGCGAAGCTGTTCGACCGGAAAACCCGGCAGTCCTTCGCGGTAATCAATACCCACCTCGACCATGAAAGCGCCGCCGCCCGCGCCTTTGGGTCGGAGGTTATACTAGCGCGGCTACCGCAAAATCTGCCACTAATTCTCTGCGGCGACTTTAATGAGGCGCCGCGCAATTCAGCCTGGAACGCCTTAACCAAGACCGTTTTTGAAGATGCCGCAGATAGTGTAGCCACCGTGAGCGGCCCGGATTATTCTTTCCACGGTTATTTCGCCCCCCACCCGCCCGCACCGCCGGAAATGATCGACTGGATCATGCTGAGCAAAAACGATTTCGCGGTTGAGAGTATCGCAGTTATAACGAACAACAACGCCGGAATTTACCCGTCCGACCATTTCCCGGTCTGCGCGGATGTGGTTATGAAATAATATCAACTGACACTTGTCATCTACAGTCACGTACTCAACAAAAAGAAAGAGGCGGCGATGGATGTCGCAGGAAAGGCGCTTATGAAAAGGCTCAAAATTGCCCTGTTAATGGGTGGCACTTCGTCTGAACACGAAGTATCGCTCAACTCAGCCAAAGAAGTATTCAACAATATTGATAAAATAAAATATTCCATAGTCTGCGTGCAATGGCGCAAGGATAATTCTTGGGCTTCATACAAAACCAATTCCATCACCGAAATTGATTGCGAATACGCCAACGTTGCGGAATGTTTTTTGATAATTTGTCCGGATATTGTGTTCAGCGCATTGCATGGCGTTAACGGCGAGGACGGGAAAATTCAGGGTTTCTTCGAAATGCTGTCCATTCCCTACACCGGCAGCGGCGTTTTCGCCAGCGCCGTCGGTATGGACAAGAGTTTCAGCAAAGTGCTTTGTGCCAAGTTCGGATTCGATGTAGCCAAAGAACTCCTGCTCTCGCGCTCCAACAGCGAATACGCGGCTGAGTTTATCGAACGCGAAATCGGCTACCCCTGCGTAATAAAGCCCAATCGTTCCGGTTCAAGCGTCGGCGTATCCATCGTTAAGGAACGCGGGACAGTAACCGCAGCACTCGCAGCCGCATTAGCAGAAGACGAAACCGTACTCGTGGAAGAATTTATCAGTGGCCGTGAATTCAGCGTCGGCGTACTGGAAAATCCGGACAACGGCGAGCTCATGGCGCTGCCGGTTATCGAAATAATTCCCGGCAATGAATTTTTCGATTATGATGCCAAATATACCGAAAACGCTTCACAAGAAATTGTTCCCGCTGACATCAGCGACGAATGGTCGCGTGCAATGAAAAAAATCGCCCTCGCTGTACACACCGCGCTCGGTTGCAAAGGCTATTCCCGCACCGATATTATCTGCAACAATGACCGCATGGTCGTTCTCGAGATAAACACCCTCCCGGGATTGACCAAAACCAGCCTGCTGCCCAAAGAAGCTAACGCTGTCGGAATTAAATACAGCGAGTTTATTGATATGCTGATACAAAACGGGTTGAAGACATACAGAAAGGTTTGATTATGAATAAATCATATACCGTGACCAGTTTGTTCAGCGACTTATCAGAAACCTGCGACCTCAACCAAAACTATATTCTCATTAGCTTGCTCGAACAACCATTCAAAGATATCGTATCTGGCAAGAAAATTTTCGAGTACCGAACAAGATACTCTAAAGTACCAACAACCGCATTTATTTATGTATCAAGAACGCTTCGGCAAATATGCGGGATAGTTGATTTTGACTCTCCGATAATTGGAACGAGCGAAGAAATATGTGCACTCGCTGAAAAACACCAACCAGGGTCCTCTGCTAACCTGATGGCGTATTTCAAGAACGGAATTGGCTATGCAATTCCAGTGAAAAGCGTACGACTAATTGAAACAGTAGACTTGTTTTCTCTGCGTAAACTGTTCCCCGGCTTTGTTGCGCCTCAGTCCTACTATCTGCTAAACAACAAGCCTGAATTACTCAAATATTTATTGAGTTTACCGATGATCAAGCGCCGATAGCAACCACTCAATCCAGGATTTTTTGCAAATCGCATCGATGTGCGGCTGCCGCAATCTTGAGCTGCTGACGAACAAATCGTTTGCGGATTATTGTGCAATGTTAGTTTTATTTAAAAGGCGGTGCTCATGAACTTTCGTCTGGCAACAGAAAATGATATTCCCGAATTATGCGCGTTGCGCTGGGAACATGAATCCGAAGTTGACGATACAGTAGCCAACCAATCGATTGTTGAGTTTGAGAAAGCGTTCAGCCGTTTTGCAAAAGAGGCTATCGCCTCCGGCAACTGGGCATTCTGGGTTGCCGAAGATAAGGACGTTATTATCGCCAACGTCTTTATCAACCGGGTAAGAAAAGTTCCCAAACCGCAAAAACTGGTTGCCGAAATCGGATATCTGACCAACGTGCATACCAAAATTGAATATCGCAACCACGGTGTCGGTACTACGTTAATGAAACACGTTGCCGCCTGGGCGCGGGATAATTCTGTCGAATTGCTGTTCCTCTGGCCCGGTGAGCGCTCCGTTGTGTTCTATGAGCGCTTAGGTTATAGCAGTATTAATGACGTCATGGAACTTGATTTGGCGTAGCGACGCAGTGAATAAACCCCATCGCTGCCAGGCGATTTTAACAAGACTGCTTGTTTGCAAGAGTTAATCGGGAGAGAGTTATGGGAATTACAGCCAAGTGCGCGGCTTTAGGCCGTTTACCAGTATTTTATGCTTTGAAATTGATTTTTTCGATTTCCCGGCTGCAGCCGCTGCTAATAATTGCCCAGAAGCTGTTGTCGGGCTTGATGCCGATGCTGCAGGTGCTGGCGGTAGCGAAATTTATTGACAGCGCCCTGGCGGTAGCCGCAAAGACTGCGCCGGTGCAAGCTGTCTTGTGGCCGCTGGGCGCGATCGGCGCGATTATGCTTTATTCGCAGCTTGCGGAAAAGTTGGTATATTTTGCGCGCGTCCGGCTCGTCAACCGGCTCAGAGCCCGGCTCGGCGAACGTCTGCTGGAAAAATATGCGGAGTTGGCATGGAAGAATTTAGAAAACACGGAAACAGCGGATTTGATTGCCCGGGTAATGAAAGAGCCGGAACAACGGCTGATCAGCCTGTTTGAACAACTAACCGGCGCAATTGCGTTGGTGATCACGATTGTCAGCCTGGTGTCGATTATAATTGCGCAGGCGTGGTGGGCAGGGCTAATAATCGTGGCAGTATCTACGCCGTTATTCTGGCTGGCGATCAAAAGCGGCAAGGCAAACTATGAAGCCGACCGCATCACGACGAAATACCGCCGCCGCTATGAATATCTCGGCGAAGTGCTCGCCGGGCGTGATGCCGTGGACGAACGGACGTTGTTTGGCTATAGCGGCGCACTCAACAAAGTCTGGAAGGAAAACTTCGAAATAGCGCGCAAAATCATTTTCCGGGCGCAGCTGATTTGGTTTGCCAAGATGAAGACCGGCGGACTGATCGCCTCCGTGGTATTACTATTGATCATTTTCGCACTATTACCGGCAGTCGTGGACAAAGAAATTTCCGTCGGGATGTTTATCGCGCTGGTGAACGCGGTTTTTTCGCTCGTGCAACGGCTGACATGGGAACTGACCTGGTATGTTGATGAGATAATCCGCGGCAGAGAATACATCACGGATATGATGGCATTCTACAAACTTGAGGAGACTGCGGGTGCGGCGGCGCCGCCTGCGACCAATGTGCCCGCTTTCGAAAAACTGGAGTTCTTGAATGTTTCATTCAGCTATCCCGGCACTGAGCGGCAAATTCTCCACCAGCTTTCTTTTGCCATCGAACGCGGCAAACACTACGCTTTTGTCGGGCTGAACGGCGCCGGCAAGACGACGATCACGAAACTCATTACCGGACTGTATAATGATTTTGACGGGCAAATTCTGCTGAACGGGCGCCCGATTCGTGAGTACGACCAACGACAGTTGAAGGCCTTATGCGCAGTTGCCTGGCAGGATTTTGCGCGTTACCAGATTTCCTTCGCCGACAACCTTTATCTTGGTAATGTCAACACGGCGCTAAGCAGTGAAACTGACTCGGTTGCGCAAGCGCTTGCCACGCTGGATTTGCAGGATGTTGTCGCGACGCTTCCGGACGGAATGCAAACGCAACTGGGAAAAATCCGGGAAAAAGGCGTTGATCTTTCCGGCGGACAATGGCAACGCCTGGCGCTGGCACGATTTATGCTCAACCCGGCATCATTGCGCATCCTCGATGAACCGACGGCAGCGCTCGATCCGGTTAGTGAGAGTAATCTGTACGAAAAGTTCGAACACATTTCCCGCGGTCGTTCGACAATTTTTATTAGTCACCGTCTCGGCTCGACAAAACTTGCCGATCATATCTTCGTTATTGATAACGGCTCAATCGCTGAAGAAGGCAGCCACGACCAGCTCATGGAACAAGCGGGCATCTATTATGGGCTGTACGAAAGCCAGAGAGGCTGGTATCAGTGATGGAAAGAAATAGCAATGAAGCCCGGCGATCTGCGACAGGAACGTTTCTTACACTTATCAAAATTGTACTTGCTGATGCACCGGTACTTTTTTCGATCATATTTCTATCCGTGGGAATTGTGCACGGACTGTCTTTTGCGGTTACAACACCACTAATGCAACGGTTGTTTGACTCTGTGGAACAAGCTGTTATAAGCGGTAGTGGCGTGTCCGGAGTCGTGCTGGCAGCTTTCATGATGGTGCTTACAATAATATTGTGTCAAGTGCTTAATGGTTTCCATAATTTTCTAGGGAACGCTTATCGCTTGCTCCTCAGTGGCAGTATGCGTGGCCGAATCAACTGCAAAGCGGCGCGCTTGTCACCCATATTGTACGAAAATCCGGATACGCTGAATTTGATCAATCAGGCAAACGAAGGCGCTAATTACGCCATCGACATTTTCGACGCGTCACTCAGTCTTACTGTCTTTTATCTTCCGTATTTTGTTTTCATGTTCATTTACCTGTATCTTTTGGAGCCGGTGCTTGCGGCATCGCTATTGCTGATTTTTGTTCCGCTGGCGCTTTCACAGCTCGTTCGGCATTTTGCCTTTGCACAATTAGAGGATGAAATCGCACCTCTGCGCCGGGAAAACGAGTATTGGCGCACCTGTATCGGCAACAAGGAAACACGCCTGCTTGGCGCGTTTGGCTATTTTCGCAGTTTGTTTTCACAATCACTGCAGTTGCTTAATGCTGCGACCTGGCGGGCTGAAAAGCAGTCCGGCTTGGCAGAACTCGCGATGCAAACGCTTACCTTGTGCGGTTATATCAGCGTGATATGGCTGTTTGTGGATGCCTTGCTAAAGGGACGCATTAGTGTCGGCGCTTTTGCCGCAGTGTTTGCATCGATCGATTTAATGTTTGCGATTATGCATGAAGTTGTATGTGGCCGCATTGGCGGTCTCGCTCGTTGTTTCGGTCCGGCGCGCAATTTCATGAAGTTTCTCGATTTGCAGGAACGCGGCGGTATATGTCAAACTAAAGATACCAGCGGCATCAGGCTGAAAAATGTTTCCTTCAGTTATCCGAATGCTGCGATTGATTCGCTACAGAATGTCGATCTTGAGATTGCGCGCGGGGAAATCATCGCCGTAGTCGGCGAAAATGGTGCCGGTAAGTCCACGCTGGTTAAATTGGCGCTCGGCCTCTATGAGCCGACGGCAGGTGTGGTGGAACAAGCCGGACTGGACACCCGCGTTGCGGATATGTCCTCGCTGTTTACCGGCGTGTCGGCAGTGTTCCAGAATTTTCAGCGCTACAAGATGACGTTGCAGGAAAACGTTACCGTAAGCTCACCGCAAGCGGCTGACCGCGCTATTGAGCCGCTGCTCGGGAAAACCGGTTTGTCTGCCGATGACAATGTGTTTCCTTCCGGCAACGCCACGATGTTGTCGCGGGAATTCGACGGTGTAGAACTATCCGGCGGCCAGTGGCAGCGGGTTGCAATCGCTCGTGGGTTGTACCGCGCACATGATATCATCGTACTGGACGAACCGACCGCAGCCATTGACCCGGTGGAGGAAGCCAATCTTTACCGGCAATTCGCCGCGATTGCCGCCGGTAAAACAGCCATCATCGTCACTCACCGTCTCGGCTCCGCCAAAATCGCCGACCGGATAATCGTACTGGACGGCGGCCGCGTCATTGAGACCGGAACACATGACGAACTAATCGCCCGTAATGGCAAGTATGCCGAAATGTACTCCGCGCAAGCCAAGTGGTATGTGAAAGATAACGAGAAAGAACGTGCAACTAATGGATTTTGACAAATTGGAGACCGAAAGAATAATTCTGCGAACTATCACCAAAACCGATCTTGATGACTTTTTGCATTACAGGTCTAGTGCCGAAGTTGCCAGATATCAGTTTTGGGAGCCGTTTAGCCGTCAACAGGCTATTGAGTATCTTGATAAATACGCGCACTCAAAGCCGGGTGTTCCGGGCGAATGGTTTCAACTGGGAATTGTTGATAAAATAACCAGCCGCCTAATCGGTGATTGTTCAATAAAGCTTGATTCCTGTGACCAACGAATTGCCGAGGTTGGTTTCAGCCTTTCGCACGATTATCAGAACCAGGGATTTGCCAGCGAAGCCTTGCGTGGCCTATTCGACTACGCTTTTAACGAGTTGAATGTGCACAGGATTTTCGCCATAACCGATTGCGAAAACCGCGCCTGTGTCAAGCTGTTGGAGCGGTTGAAGATGCGACGAGAAGGACACTTTCTCAAAAACATCTGGTTTAAGGGCAACTGGGGCAGCGAATACTGCTATGCAATATTAGAATGCGAATGGGATAGCGGCAAATTTAACCAACTATAACATGTGAGTCCCCGCCAAACCCAACTCCTAGCGCAACAATACCCGCATAACCGACAAGGGGCTTGCCCGGCTCCGAAAACTTAGCGAATAATGATTTGCAAAGTCATTCCGTGTATAATTTGCCCGACAAATTAACACGAGTAGTAGTGTTACAGTTATCAGTTAAGACTACCGGAACCGGTCTGGTCAGCAAATCGATATACAAATCCATGAAACGTGAATTGTCGAATTCCGTCACATAACGAATCTTATTCTTACTACTCGTTTCTGTCGGTCCTGTTTTGTTAACCAGTACCTTGCCTTGCGTCTCACCGTCACTGGTGTCGATATCTAACCAAGCTTCCTCGATTACTATTGCAAAAGACGCATCAATTAGCCAAGCTATCGTCAAAGTATCGTAGATGTGGGTGTTTTGACCGAGTGCTTGCGCGTTTTCCGAGGCATACAACCTTGTCACTGCAGTCTGCTTACCCGGGTCAGCCGTGATCCGCTCAAAAGATTTTTTATCCAGCGGCACCTTGTTAGTGACATCCAACGGTATTATTACTTGCGGAATATCAGAGTGCAACAACTGGCGTGTTGCTAATGGATCAAACCACCAGTTCAGTTCAGCAACCGCATTGGCATTACCAGCTACCTCCATTGCGCCACCCATGTATATCACTTGCTTAAGTAGTTTGGAAATTTCCGGAGCTTTTTGCAAAGCAAGCGCCAAATTAGTCGGCGGTCCTACCTCTAGCACGGAAACCTCGTGCGGATATTTTTTTGCCATGGTGATAATAAAATCAACAGCCGATTGTTTTTGCAACACGGTATGCGTAGAAAAACCATCGCTGGGAGATTGTAGTTCGGCACTGCTCATAGGCTGTTTGTACATCCATGCCCCGAAATAACCATTCGGATTCGACTTTTGTTGAGATCTTATGCCTGGTTCATCGTAGTGGAGTGGATAATTTGCTCCGGCATAAACGCCAACCGTTGTTTCCACACCCAAACGCTCTACTGCCTTAAGGGCTTCGGCTTGTTCCTGCAGCAACCAACCGTTACCGGTGACTACAGTCAAACCCAACAAATCAACTTGGTTGACCGCCATCAACTGTACTGCCATCACCAGCAATTGACCATCGTCTCCAATGCTGTTGAAATCGCTGTCAATAATAATTTTAGGCGCGCATTGAATCTCTGCAGTAACCTTGTTAATATCGCAGCCGACAATCAACGTTGAAGTCAGTAGCAAAATGAAATAAATCTTGATCATCATTTTCATTACAATCACTATCCTGTCTTTATTCGGTTCAACCATTGGACCGCCATCACCAATTATCGCTAAAATCGCCCTGCACCGAAATGCTCTTAACCTGTTGCCATTGTATTTTATAAGCTACATTTTAAAATATTGAAAGTTTTTCACCTTTGGAAATTGTAACGTGATGGCTTTCTATTCTAATCGCCGCGACTCTTCCTGCTGCGGTGAATTGCCAAAATACCGGCGACATAAAAAATCACAACTGACACGCTGACTAGTGTCAGCCGTAAGCCGTGAATGCGATAATCGATCAGGTCATGGCCGACCAGCACTTCGATGGCAGTCGCGGGAAACTTTCCAATAATGGTGGCGCTAATATAGTTGCGCAGGCTGATATTACTAACCGCCGCGAGCGCCGTAGTAACCACCGCCGGAAAATAGGGCATCATCCGCAAAAATAATACTATTTTAAAGCCGTTACTCCCACTATCTTCAACTGCTTTTCGCAGATGACGGCTTTTTTTCACCAGTTTCTGCGCCGTAGGCCGCAAAAAAGTTTTCATGATAATAAAGCCGAGAATCGTGCCAAGACACTCGGCAATCCAGGTAATAATTGTGCCGGCGATAACACCAAAAGTCACCCCGTTGGCCGCCGACATTACTATCGAAGGTGGAAAACCAAGAATATTAATCAGCGTGTTCGCGTAGATACTCAAAAATACCGCAAGCATTTCATAAGACGCGAGGTAATCCGCGACTTTTTGAACATGACCGGTTTTTAGCAAGGTATACAGCTCCGAAAAAAACAGCGGCATAAAAAGCTCGATGCAAACTGTTGCCACAACTAATAATCCAAAGGCCGCTATTTTTATCAATCGTTGTATAGCTGTCTGACTCATTGCTCACTTCACCTGCCTGCATGACTATTTCGATTATTGCCAACGGAGAACTCCTGAATCCTTTTCAATCTGCAGCCAGCAGATTAATGCTAAATCAATTCTCGCTAACAAAACTAAACTTCCGCGTCTCCCCGGCTGCCACCTGACCGGCAAATTGCATAATGACAAAGTTGCTGGCGATATGGTAGGCAGCAATAGTAGTTAAATCGACTTCAGCGCTTGGGTTACTAATTTTTTGCGGCAAAAACATAAACACCGGCCGGATGTCTTTCCCGCTTTGCCCGGAGAAATCAATATCTCGATTAAATTTGACCGTCAACTCCCATTGAATTTTATTGCCCACGATTCGCCGATCCAGCTGACAATCCCAATGAGCTACCGCTTTAGCGGACGAGGCGGGAACTTTCGCCAGCCACGCCGGATCGCCATAAACTACACAGACATCCCGGTCATATTCCATGTCTTTTCGTTCATCCGTTACCAGTTTCTTATCGATAGCTAACAACAACGCCTGATTGGCAGCAAACATACTCTCGGCTACATTATAATTGCCGCCGCGGTAGAAAAAATTATCGGCCATGCCCCAGCCCATCATGCCATAATAGGTTTCTACTGTATAACCAAAATATTGATCTACGCCACCGGAATGTATCCAGGCCAGCGCATAAGATTTATCAACGTTTTCGATTCGCGCCGTCAAACAATTCCCGATACCTAGATATATTTTCGGATTATTTGAATTAATTGTGTCTTTGGTATCGCCGTTTATTAATCCGTAGAGCTTGCCCTCATCTGCCACGATTTGCGCCGGTCCATCCGGAAAATAGGTCAGCCAGCTATCAATTTGGCCATGACCGCTTGTCCAAATTCCGTCCACCTTGTTACTGTTAATTAATTTTATCATCGGCAACAAATGGTCATCCGGAGCATCAGACCGCTCCTGAACACTTTTGCCTTTTAGCTTTTCCTGCCATTTATTTCTCTGGTCATAGAATTCCATATACGCCACTCCGGTTGGCAGCGCATCGATAAACCCCAACATTCCGCCCAACCCAAAGTTTATGCTGACCGGTTTGGATTGACGGGCAATTCTTAAGGCATCAGCATAATCATAGCCGGTGACAATCCCCCAAACAGCTGTACCATACGGCTTGTTTTCTAATTCGCGGTTCAATTTACTCGCTGCCTTAACAAATTCCGGAGTGGCCTGCTGCGGATTGCAAACAAAAGCAATGTAATCCGGAGAAAACGCTGTCAGCGGCTCAATCAAATTGTCTAACTCCGTATAAGTGAAAATTTTTGTTACCGGATATTTCGCCGCTAAAACATTGGCAACTTCCAGCCAATTCTTGTCCTTTGCAGTTTCCTCGTTCATTACAATCGCATAATTAAACGGCGAGCGGGTTTCGGCTTGTGCTGCCGGCAAATAACAAAGAATACAGAGCATGAACCCGATTAACAATAAAGCAGTTGTTTTGGTGTTTTTCATACGACAATCCTCTTAACCATTTATTCTACCGATTTCATTGTTTTTGGAAATCCGCTAAAGATATATTCGCCACAAAACAAAAATAACCTGCAACATCCACCGGCTGCGCAGGTTATTTATTATTCTAATTCGACGCCAGAGGCAAGCCGTCACCTTACCGGTGACGGGTCAGCCGGCGGAAAAATCGGCATTCCAACCGGTTTCGATACGGGTTGTGTTTCAGCATTAGGATTTTCTTTGTGCCAATCGACAAACTCTTCGCTTGCCGAGCCGCCAATTACCTCGTCTAAATTAAGTTCTGGTTTCTTGCTCATAAATACCTCCAATGTTTTTTGTTCTGCCTACATCTGTATTTTATCATACAATTATGTGCAAATTGTGTGTTTTATTTATTTTACCGTTGCGACGCTGGCAATCCAGGCAAACAGTTCATCCAGGTCATAGTCTCCGCCGTGACCTTGTTGCCACGGTACTGCAAAATCGACAACATAGCCGCTATTCTTAAGTTTGGTGGCCAAAATTACCGGAACGGCCAGCGTGGTGTCGCTGTCAATGGCGCCGTGGCGGATCCGCCAGTAGCGGGCGGTAGCCGTTCCTTGGGTCGCAATATAATTCATCGGATTCATTAACTTGATGACCGCGGCTTTGGCGAGCGAGCCTTTGACCGTGCTGTGGTCTTTTCCGAACTGGGTGAAGTGCTGTGCCGGAATGGTTTTTGTACCAAACAAGTCATTCTCGCCATTGTTCAAATCTAATCCGTCAAAAGCCGTTGTCGGTTTCATACGTTTTACATAGCGAACATATTGGTCAAAGTCGATATTTTTGACAATTCCGTCTTTGATTGTCAGCCAAGACAACCCGGACAGATCGGCACCGCGCTCCAGCGCTTGTTGCGCCGATGCCAGCACGAAGGATTTGATGTACTCAGTGAAACTGCCGGTTCCGTTATTGGCAAGTGTCAAGCTGTTGCCGGCGCTGGTTTTTAAATCTAGGCTGTTCAGATACTTGGGAAACATTTTTTTTAGCTCATTTGAGCATTCAATCTGATTAGCCGTCATCGTGCCGTTTTCCATGGAACGCTGCATTCCGCCCGGAGTCATAGTCATTGCCATTCGACTGAAATTGTTAATGCCGTTAAAATACCACTCATAGGCGATGTCAGCGTTGTCCAGATTGGTAATCGGGCAATAGCAAGAAGCGGCATAGACATCATCGCGGGCAGCTGCTGCTCCGATGGCCTGCAAGTACGGTTCATAATCTTTGTTGTTACCGGTCGCGCCGAGCAACGCCGAGAGTGCGCCACCGGCGCTCGTGCCATTGGAAATGATTTTCTCAGTGTCGCCGGGCAGCCGCTTGGCGTTATAGCGCAAATACCGCACCGCCGCCTTCAAATCGACAATGCAAGCCGGGGCTTTGCCGGTATATATGCCAACATCATTTTGCGTAGTCCTGCCGCGCGCGCCTGGCGCAGCGACAACGTAACCCTTGGACAGCGCTACCAGCGCCGCATTCGGCTTATCTTTGTTCATGCGATCCATTCCGGGTCCGCCCGGTTCGCCCGGCATATAGCCGCCAACCTCATTCGGCAAAAATATCGGCGCGGTCCCGGCGCTGTATGCACCGACAGATTTTCCCTGATAGTATTCCTCAGGGACGTAAATATTCATTACTTCATATTTAATATCCACAGGTTTTTTTACATAGACAATGTTCTCATATGCGCGACAGCTGATAGTTTTGTTGTTCAAAGTAAACGTCTTAACCACATAGTTGTCAGGATTGAATGTCAGACTGTATTCGCGAGCGCCATTGCTGGCTGTCGGTACAGATGCGGCGCTGGCAGGAAATGAGACGTTACCTATTAATAACAACGACAGTACTAGAAAAGCCAGCAACAAATTGGACATAATCCGCTTTAGATTTTTCATATTACCCACTCCTTATTGTTGGTCACGAAATAAACGCTTTGCCAGCCTTCTCGCCTAAGCGTTGCCACTGTCCCGTAAACTGGACTGTACTGATTAAGTATCAGGTTCTACACACCGCGCTATTTTAACGCAGCCAGCGCGGCTTGCTCATCTTCTACGATGGGAAACACGTCGGTGAATCCGGTAATGTCAAAAACTTCGTAGACGATTTCGGTCAGCCCGAAGATCGCCATTTTACCACCCTTTTCTTCGATGGCGTTATAAGCTTCCATGAACGCCCGCAACCCGGCGCTGGACACATAAGTGTTGCCGGATAGATCGCAGGCCAATTTGCCAATCCCACCTTTAATAAGTTCAACCAGTTCGGTTTCAACGACTCCGGCATTAGCATTATCCACCGACTCAGGTATCTTAACAATTGTGATTTCACCAATTTTTCTGTTTTCCACTTGCATTACCTCCGTTTATTATTTTCGATCATTATTTGGTAATTAGTGCCATCGAGATCACGTTTTTGCCGTCGCAATATTCATACTCAACCTTTGCGGCAAATCGTTGCACCAGCTTTATTCCCCAACCGCCGACGGTGTTTTTCTGCCGCAGTGTTTCAATCTTGTCGGTTAACGGATTGAACGCCTTGCCGGTATCCGCGACTGTAATCAATAACTGTCCGCCTGCCAGCTGCAGGCTGATTTCTATTTTATCTTGCCCGCAACTTCCCTGAGGAAAGCCGTACTTAATAATATTCACCGTCAACTCTTCCAGCACCAGCCGCGCGGCGACCGCGAGTTTCCCGGACAACGCCTGCTGCCTCGCATAGTTTTCTACCCACGGTTGCAGCCGCTCCGTTTCCTGTAAATCGATCGATAATGTCAACTCTTCTTTTGTTCCCCGAAAATTAATTGTCATCAGCACATCGTTGTCCGACAAACTGACACTTGAGGCACTACGGTTATTTGTAATAACCAGGCTGGCACCCGCCCGCAGCGTTGGCTTTACCGTGTCGCAGTTTGCCAGCTCACAACAATCGCTGTCTTCATTACGAATATAAGCAAAAACATTATTTGCAGCGATATCAACCAATTCACCACTGTCAACGGCAAGCACCCCGGCTAACCAACGGCTTTGCCCTCTGTCCGCCTGTACAACGGCGAGTTCGTATTGCAGATCGTTTACTATGTCCGACAGCAATGCCGCGCGTTTGGCTTTCGCCCTAAACAGTGTCTTGCACACCAGCACCGCCATGGTCGCGGAGGTGCTTAACTCTGATACGGTAAAGACCGCAAAATACACCCGGCGCGCACTTTCGCAATAGTAATATTCAAAAAAAGACTTGTCAGTTTGCCCGGCACCGCTGGTGGCAAAATCAACATTAGGTGCACCGCACAGGCCGGTGTGTTCCTTGTTCTTGAATCCCTGTTGCACAGCCTTTACGGCGGATAATTCTCCATTGATCCGCCAGCTTTCCTGAATTGCCAGCCGGTCTTGCAACAGATTCCGGATAACAATAATCATCATTGCCATACCGGCGGAAGACGCAATTATCAAATCAATGAAATATTGTATAGAAATATACCAAACGATAGCCGGCCGGGGAAACAACAGCACCAGCGGCAATTCGATCCCCAAAATAAAACCGGTGCAAACACCTGTCGCCTGCCATATTTTCGGTAACCGGTTATGCAACCGCCAATGCCAGATACCAGCGAGGCAACCTGCCAACACCGCTGAAATTGCCGTTGGAAAATAATAATGACCAACATATTGCAACCCGGAATGATAATCAAGCCCAGCCTTGGCTGCAATACCGGCGACACCAAAAACGCTGGTTAGAAGCCCGCAGCGCCAACCGGCCATCGCTCCGACAAACAATGGCCCGAGTATCACGACCGAGGCTCCGGTATGGGTAACCATCCAGGCTGAATGAAACGTGAATATTCCATACCAGGCCGCAAACCATAGTTTGTTTTTCAGCACCAGTTCGCCGCCCCAACTTATTGTCAATTTTTTGCTGAAAAAGAATTTGAAAGCGACATAAGCAAACAAAGCGCTGGTAATACTGTTAATAATTATAGCGACAAATGAATGATTCGTCATTTTGCTTCACCATCAGTTTGATATCGTGCCACCAATACAGTGATGTCATCACTTTGTTCAATACCCGCAGAGTAGCGGTTCAGCGCGCCAACAATAGTTGCACACAGGTCCGCCGGTTTATCGACAGCTGCAGCGAGCAGTGTTTCCAGCCGCTGACTGCCAAACAACTCTTTTTGCTTGTTTTGCGCTTCGGTAACGCCGTCGGTATAGAGCAGGAAATAGTCGCCACTGTTAAGCTGTGCTGTATTGTCACGAAAAGTCTTATTGCGAAAATATCCCAAAAGCCCCTTGTCGGTAACCGGCAAGCTTGTTGCCTGCCCCTTGTCCGGTTTAATATAGGCTTTGGGGTGTCCGACATTGCAATAAACCAGTACACCGGTCTGCACATTCAGAATCGCACAAATCGCAGTTATGAACAACCTGGCGCTGTTATCAGCGCAAAGGTCGTTGTTGACACCTTCCATAATTTTGGCCGGGCTAATCTCTCCGGGTT
>JBAXTZ010000046.1:0-23144 GCA_037129925.1 Bacillota bacterium | reverse complement strand
GCGCGCAATATTCTAGCGAAGCGTTTTATATTTTAGCGCGAAGCGCGTGCTTCCTAGAATGCACTTCGTTCCCGACCGCGCATTGCGCAAGGCAATTACTTGTTCTTGACGAACTGCGCGATGGCAAAGAGCCCCATGTTTGAAGGCGTAGCCTGAGTTTGGCTTTTGCCGCGCAGGAGTTGGTAGAACAAGTTTGCCTGGAGTACGGCGCTTGACCTTTTGGCTACTTTTGGGTCAAGCCAAAAGTACACTGCGAAAGCAGAAAACGGTTTCTGTTTTCACAAAAACGTTGGTTTTTCCGCTCTTCGCGGTACGGCTGCAATTGACAATCAGTTCTGGACTGAGAAGAAATAAAAAAAACTGCGCTTGGCTGTTTAAACGACAATCCGCCGACCGAACGAAAATGTCGTTCGACCGGCGGATTGTTGGATTGTGTGTTTACCAGCTATTTGCCCGCGTAGCGCTTCTTTAACTGATGCACTTTGCTGCGGAACGGTTTTTTGATTGGTTTACCGCCGGCCTTGGCGTCATTTATCGCCAACGCATCGCCTGTTGCCAGATATTTGTGCATTCCCTCGCAGTTTACCCAGAAATAAATACCCCAGTGCAACCAGTCGTATTCAGCGTTATAGGGATTAACCTCATAATCGACGTAAATCAATGTTTCGCCGTCCCAGAGAAAGTTTGCCGGAAAATAGTCGATGTTTATTAGTTGCGGTTCGAGGCTTTCGGAGATCGCGAATATCTGGCGCCAGATTTCCGGGGTGACGCGGTTCTCGGCAATCAGCTGGGTGAGATTTTCGCCATCGACATATTCCTTTGCCAGCCAGCCGCGCTCGTCATCGACCGCGACCAATTCCGGCAGGGCTAATTTTCCGTGCAGCGCGTTATATGCATCAATTTCTGCTTGAAATTTGTCGTCGCACTGGTAAAATTCGAATGGTTCATCGTGGAGCATTTTCAGGGTGATTTTTTCGCCAGCCGCGTTTTCGGCGAGAAAAGAATAGGCGGATTTACCCCGACCGAGGAATTCGCTGATAAGGTAATCGGTTTCATTTACGGAAAAGTTTTGACCAAGCATTTCGAGCATAGGGACCTCCTGTTGGTTTAGTGTGAAGGGTGAAAGGTTGCAGTAGTGAAAGGACGCAGTAGTGAAATTGCGAATAGTGAAAATCTTGTAGTAAAAAACGCGGGTAGTGAAAATTTGACAACTACGGAATTTAACTACCCTAGTATTTTACTACTGCAACCTTTCACTACACGCAATTTCACCATTAACTATTCACAAGCAAGTGAGGATACAAATAAAAAAAGCTCTAGACTATTTGCGATTAGCATAGTGTCTGAGTTTTCGTTTTGGTTCGCTGGTTAGGCGGTTCATTATTTGTTTGCTGTTTGCGGCTTTTTCGCTCGCTCGCTCGCGTCGGGCGCTTTGCGTCGTGCGGATTGTGTCCGCGACCTGCTTAGGCTACCTCGACTTATTTGACGAAATTGTACACTGCCATAAAACGTTTGTCAAGAATTGATTTGCTGATGCTCCGGCTTGGGCGCAGACGCAAAAGAGGTTTGTGTCTGCACCCAAGCTGTGGTATTATTGGATAAATTGGAGGCAGGATGAATAAAAAAATTGTTGTTATTGTGGTGTTCATTGTGGTTGTTGCAGGATTGTTTATCTATAAGCAGTTCGCTAATCGTCCAAATATTGACAATGGCGTTACTACGCCAACATCACCGCCGCAAGCCGTTGAAACTTTTCAACAGGTGTTCGCGCATAAGTTGCCGGTGCTGACCGAATTAGGCGCGGAATGGTGTGAGCCGTGCAAACAGATGAAGCCGATTTTGCAGCAAATAAGAACGGATTTTAACGGTAAGTTGATTGTCGATTTGGTTAACGTAGATATGGAAACCGAAAAAGTCAATTCTTATGCAAAATATGTTCAATTGAGGGTGATACCGGTGCAATTACTGATTGCCGCCGACGGTAAATTGTTGTGGAAACATGAGGGTTATATCGATGATGCCGGGTTGCGCGAGATAATCAGCGACAAGGCCGGAGTAAGGTAATCGTTATAGTTGACCGGCTCGCTTTTTATAAGCTATTTCTGCCAAGCGGTTAATCTGCTCAGTAACTTCCCGAGACAGCTGCTCCAGCCAAATTTTTGGGATTGCCGAAAAGCCATAGAGCGCCCCGGCCAATCCGCCGGTAATTGCGCCGATAGTGTCGGCATCGCCGCCCAAATTCACGGCGGCAACGACCGCGTTTTCAAAACTGTTAGTGGCAAGCAAGCTGTCGAGCGCGCAACACATACTGTCAACAACGTTAACACTGGGCGAATAGGTTTGGCGATGGTCGGCATAGCGCGTGCCGCGGAGGACATCAGCGATTATTTTGATATCGGCATCAGCGGTTAATAACGCGATAATTTGCGAGTATAACAGGCAGGCTTCGGTGCTATCACTATTCCAGTGGGTCATTTTGGCGATATCGGCAGTCATTGGCGCGTGTTCGGCGCCATAATACAAACCGGTATAAACGGTTCGCATCAACGCGCCGTTTCCTGCCGACAGCCCGACTACCGAACCGTCAGCTTCAATTGCCGCGTCAAACCAGGCTTTGGTGTTGGCGATTTTGCCGCTTATTCGTGAATTGCGGAGTACGTTTCTAATCGGATACTCGCAAGCCCGCACGATGTCTTTGGGACGGGTATTATACCAGTCGATAAAGCGGCTGCCGATTTCGCCAACCGGTGTTTCCGGCGCAATTATTATTCCCTCGGCAACGCAGAGCGACATTTCGGTGTCGTCGGTAATTTCGCCCGGATTGAGATTTAGCCAGCCGCCACCCAGCATCGTCGTAACCCGACCGTACTGACTAATGATTTCATTGGCGCTCAAAAATTCCACCGGGGCGCCGAGCGCATCGCCGACGGCTACGCCAAACAAGGCGCCGAATATTTTGTCACGGTTCATAATGACCTCGCTTTTTTTACTATTCAAAAATTATCATTACTAGTATTCGCCGAAAAACCTATTATTCCTGCAACCAAACCAGCGCTATGGGAATATTTTAGATTGACATAGCCTGACCGTTGGTATAAAATACAGCTATAGTTGATCAGACTTACTGAAGACTAAGGGCAACGCCCTTAGTCTTTTTTTGAATTTTTAGGAGGATGCATGAAAATTGCTCAAAATTTAACTGATTTGATTGGTAATACCCCGTTATTGCAATTAAACAACCACAAGAAAAATATCGGATATCCGGCGGAAATATTCGCCAAACTTGAATTCTTCAATCCGATGGCCAGCGTTAAAGACCGCATTGCCTATGCTATGGTAATTGCCGCTGAACAAGCCGGATTGCTAAAAGCCGGTTCAGTCATTGTTGAACCAACCAGCGGCAATACCGGTATTGGTCTGGCGTTTGTCGCGGCGGCACGCGGTTATCGATTGATTTTGACCATGCCGGAAACCATGAGTATTGAACGGCGAAAGCTGGTCGCTTTTCTTGGCGCTGAATTGGTGCTTACTCCGGGATCCGAGGGTATGAAAGGCGCGATTAAACGCGCTGAAGAAATTGTTGCCGCCACCCCCAATGCTTTTATGCCGCAACAGTTCAAAAATCTTGCCAATCCGGAAGTACACCGCCAGACAACAGCGCAGGAAATTTGGCGCGATACTGACGGCGCTGTGGACTTCTTCGTTGCCGGGGTCGGTACCGGCGGCACGATAACCGGCGTGGGCGATATTCTAAAACAGCACAATCCAAACGTAAAAATCGTCGCCGTCGAGCCGTTTGATTCACCGATGTTGTCCTGTGGCGTGGCCGGACCGCACAAAATTCAGGGAATCGGCGCCGGATTTGTTCCGGATATACTAAAACGCAATGTTATTGATGAAATAATCACCGTCACCAATGACGAAGCCATCGCAACATCACGGGGAATTGCCCGTGACGAAGGATTGGTTGTCGGCATCAGCAGCGGCGCTGCGCTGTATGCCGCGACCGTTATTGCCCAGCGTCCGGAAAATAGTGGCAAAAAAATTGTCGTGCTCCTTCCGGATACCGGTGAACGCTATTTGTCGTCAGCCTTATTTGATGGAATCTAAAGCTAAAAAGGCGATTGACTTTTTTACAGGATATGGCTAAACTATCAGCAGTTAATCGTCTTCAACTTTCATTGCGAGGTGCCGTTCTGAATACTGAAATCACAGCCATTGCCGAACGGGCGTTACTAGTTTTACATGGCAGTATTACCGTCATATTTCAAGATGAAAAAATAATCAGCATGGAAGTGACTGAAAAAATCCGCTTTCAGGACGGGAAGGCGGAAATTTTTGCGTCAACCAGTAATGACGAACAGACCGGTTTGTTGGCAAAAAAACTAACCAAATTATTGCGCGGGATGGTTTACGGAAAAATTGTCTTGTTTGTAAAAAACGGTAAAGTAATTCAATATTCGCGCCAAGAACAGTATCGAATTTTAGATACGAGTGAGGGGATTTAAGTTTACGAGCCGCCAGCCGCCAGCCGCTGGTGGCCAACAACAGGAGGAACAAAATGACAGGTAAAGAACTGCTATTTTCAGCATTGCGCCGCGAGGTTACGCCGCGTCCGGGTTGGGTGCCGTATGTTGGCGTGCATGGCGGATTTCTCATCGGCAAGACTGCTACTGAATATCTTCAGTCGAGTGATTTGATTGTAGAAGGGCTGTTGAAAGCCAAAGAATTGTATCGTCCGGACGGGTTGCCGATTTTGTTTGATTTACAAATTGAAGCCGAAGCGTTGGGCTGTGGTTTGCAATGGGCGGACGAGGTGCCGCCGGCGGTAGCCACTCATCCGCTGGCCGGTTGGCAAAAAAACATCGGTGATTTGCCGGAATTCACTGCCGAAAGCGGGCGGATGCCAATCGCTATCGACGCGTTACGGAAAATGAAAGTTGCCTGTGGCGTCGATATAGCGCTATATGGTCTGATTTGCGGTCCGTTTACGCTGGCATTGCATCTGATGGGCAGTGATATTTTCACCGAGATGTTTGAAGCGCCCGAAAAAGTTCACGCGGTCATTGACTATGCTGCCGACATCGCAATCATTGCTGCCAAAATCTATTTAGAGAACGGCGCCGATGTAATTGCTGTTGTCGATCCGATGGTCAGCCAGATTTCGCCGCGGCATTTCAAGTCGTTTGCCGCTCCGTATTGTAATAAAGTCTTTGATGCAATCCGTGTGGCCGGTGGCTATTCCTCGTTGTTTGTCTGCGGCGATGTCACCCGCAATCTGGACAATATGTGCCAATGTACCGCAGATAGTATTTCCGTTGACGAGCAAATCAATATGGCGCAATTGGCGGAAATTAGCGAAAAACACAACATTGCTTTCGGCGGCAACATGAAACTTACAACAGTACTGTTACTTGGTGATGAAAATTCCGCTAAACTTGAAGCGATAAGTGTCATCGAGGCATCAGGCAATAAAGGTTTTATTCTTTCGCCCGGTTGCGATTTGCCATATGCAGTACCGGTGAAAAACCTTGAAGCGGTAGCAACGATGGTGCACGATGTGTATCAACGCGAAATCGCCAAAGCGACTATTTTTGAAGGCAGTTTGAATGCCGATCTTCCGAAAATTACTTTACCGGATTATGCCGCGCTCGACAAAGTTGTCGTCGATATTATCACGTTGGATTCCGAGGCTTGCGCGCCCTGCCAGTATATGGTCGAAGCGGTAACTGCCGCGGTCGCCGACTGTACTGTTCCGGTTGAATGGCATGAGCATAAAATCAAAAATGTCGAAGGCATTGCAATGATGCTGGCGCTTGGCGTTGCCAATTTACCAACGATTTGTATCAATGGAAAAGTCGAGTTTATTTCGATAATTCCCGAAAAAGCGAAAATCGTCCAAGCAATACATGCCGCAAGGCGGTAATGGTTGAATTTTTAGAGGCTGCATTAGTTGCAGTCTCTTTTTTTGCCGAAAAATGTTTGAGGATAGAGCGGTTTGGCACTATAATGGAGAGTAATAAGTCGAAACGCAGTTTTTCTTGGAGGCAGCAGAATATGCAGGATGTCGATACCAAACAAGATCAGACGATGTCGCTATTGGAGCGGTTGGCGGAGGCGATGACCAAATATGGCGCGCCGATATACTCGATTGAGGATACTGTCCAGAGAACTGCTAAAAAGCTGATGGCGGAAGGTGAATATATAATAATTTTCGGCGCGTTGTTTTCGGCTTGCGGAAAATATTTACAGCAGAAAATTGCCTTGTCGCGCTTGCCGATTGCCGGATTCAACGTCGAAAAGCTCAATGCCACCAAAGCGGTAGCCGCCGCAGTAATTGCCGGTGAGATGTCCGGGCCTGATGCTGAAAGCCGGTTAATTGCCATCGACGAACAACCGCCGATATACGGGAACTGGGTTATTATCTTTAGTTGGTGGCTGGCTTCAACCAGTATTGCATTTTTGTTTGGAGGAATGTGGTTTGACGCGCTTGTAGCAGGAATCATTGGTTTGTTATCTGTCAGTATAACCAATGTTTTCACAAAGCGTGGCAATCTATCTCGGTTAATTGAACCGATTTCGGCTTTTCTGGCTTCGTTTGTAGCGGTTTTCGGAATGGTGATTTCAACTCATTATTCGATTCATTATTCGATGCCAATAGTGTTGGTTTGCGGTCTGATAATTTTGATGCCGGGATTTGCGTTTACCCGGGCTATGAGTGAAATAGCGATGGGGCATCTGGTCAGCGGTACTGCGCGATTTGTGAGCGCAACACTTACACTGATGTTTTTGTGTGCTGGAACTTTTGTCGGCTTTGCGTTGATAAAGTTTTTCTTGCCTGTATCTATTCAAGCTTTCACCATCATTCCGCCACATCCGCTGGCGTTGGCGCTAATTTGCATTCCTCAATCAATATCGCTTTGTTTGAGTTTTCATGTGCATTGGCGCTATATGACGGCGGTAGTGTTGGTCGATATTTTCGTGGTATTTATTATGATTTATGGCGGATTTTGGCTGGGCGGCGCTGTCGGCTGCGGTATGGGCGCTTTCGCTGTCGGCATTCTTGCCAACGGCTATGCCCGCTGGAAAAAATGTTCCTCGGTGGTTATCAAGGTGCCGTGTTTCATGGTGCTCGTTCCCGGAAGTGTCGGCTTTAATGCCATGGTGACAATATTGGCAGCCAACCCGATGGCGGGAATCGAAGCCGGGGTGATGATGATTATTACCGGTCTTAGCATCGTGGTCGGCTCAATATTGGCCGACAGCGTATTTCCTTCGCAATAGACTGGTTTTAAAATATCAAAATTTAATAATCAATTCTATATCAAATTCTATATCAAACTCTATTGACAAGTTGTTGAAAATCGGATATTCTACTTGACAACAATAAAAACAAAGGAGGAATCAGCATGTACGCAATATTTATTAATGCAAATTACAAAGCGCCTACTCGATATCGAGCCTTGATGTCTGATTCCGACATTCGCTGACGGTACTTTTTTGTACATGGTTTGGCAAGCTCTTTTCGAGTTGACAGCGGGTCACTCGAAAGGGCTTCTTTTTTTGTATATCAGCTGGAGGGGATTGTTATGTTTAGAATACTTAGAGATTTACATTTTATTTGGAAGCCATATCGAACCAAGTTTATTGCGGCATTATTGATAAACTTGGTTTCGGCGGCGCTGATATATATGATTCCGCTAATTTTGGGGCGGGTCTGGGATGAAGTTTTTCCAGTTGTTCAGTTGCCGGGCGGATACCGGCGGTTACTCGGTTACTGTGGTTGGCTGGCGTTTTTTTCGCTCGCTTATAATGGTTGCAATTATTTGATGGTGCGGGGTTGCTGGTCAACGGCTATAAGTGTCGAAAGAGATTTGCGCTTGAAATTATTCGAACATCTACAGCGATTGTCGTTGGCGTATCATGGACAAAACCGCATCGGTGATACTATGTATTGTTTGACGAATGATCTTATGAATGTGCGGAATTTTTTTGCCTACGGCGCTGAGCAACGTGTGCAATTAGTAGTATATTTCATATTTGGCGTAATTCTGCTAGGCGTTATCGACTGGCAACTGTTATTGTTGGCTTTAACGGTATTCCCGCTAGTAGGGCTAGTGTTGTACCGGTATAGCAAAAAAATAGCCGGTGCAGTAAAAGAATCACGGGACCGCTATGGTGAGCTGAGTACGATAATCCAAGAAAACATCAACGGAGTACGAGTGGTAAAAGCTTTCGCAATGGAAGAGCAAGAACACGAAAAATTTCTAACCAAGGCCCGGGAGTCTTACTGCGCAGTTTGCCGGCTGATTAGTTTGTATTTTAATACCTATCCGGTGTTTATGTTGTTTTCGGCGGCTTGTAATATTCTTGTAGTTTGCTTTGGTGGCTGGCAGGTAATAACCGCTGCGAAAAGTGTCGGCAATCTCATTTCAGTTCTGGGTTGTTTGTATTTTCTTCAGTGGCCGCTGATTTTGATCGCTATGAACAGCCGCCAAATTAGTGCGACGCAATATTCAGTAGAGCAAGTGGAAAAAATATTTTCGGTGGTCATCAACCCTTGTTCGCCTGAGCACGGTAAAAAGTTGGCAAATTTACAAGGTGATATAGACTTTGTCGGATTACAATTTACTTATGCCGACAAAAACGTATTGCAGGACGTGAATTTAACTATTAAAGCCGGTGAAAAAATCGCCTTGTTTGGGACGGGGGGTAGTGGGAAAACCACTCTGGTGTCGATGGTGCCACGTTTTTTTGATCCGGTAGCCGGTCGGGTGCTCATTGACGGTGTTGATTTACGCGAATTGGATCTGGATTGGTGGCGAAAAAATATTGGCTATTCACTTCAGGAGACGTTCTTGTTTTCAATGAGCATCGGGGACAATATTTCCTTTGGAAATTTGGAAGCTTCTGAACAACAAATAGAACAAGCGGCAAAAACCGCGCACATCCACGATTTTATCTTGTCGTTGCCACAAGGGTACGATACCGTCATTGGCGAAAAAGGCGTTGGTTTATCCGGTGGTCAAAAACAACGGATAGCGCTGGCACGGGCATTGCTAAACAATCCAAAAATTTTGATATTAGATGACGCGACAACCGCAGTTGATAATGTTACTGAACGGGCGATTCAGCAAAATCTGACAGATGCTCTGGCTGGACGCACAGTGATTATTGTTACTCAGCGGATATCAACCGCCGCGATTGCTGACCGAATAGTGGTTTTAGAGGACGGTAAAATAACTGCCATTGGTACTATGAACGAACTACTTAAACAGCCAGGGCTGTTTGGTGAAATTTATCGAATGCAATTAACCGAAAGTTAATTTGCAAGCAGGTGAGTTGTGAAAAGAAAAAAAGAAAAAAAGTCAGGTGTAAGCCGAACGACCGAAGTAAGAAAACAGCGGATTGGGTTACTGGCGTTGAGCGAAGACAAGGATGATGAACTCAAACCTTTTAACTATATTATGGTACTGCGACTGTTGAGCTATTTGCGACCCTATCGCCAGCTGGTAATTGTGGCAATACTGGTCAGTGTCACTGCAGCGCTATTAGGAATCTCCTTTCCGTATTTTTTGAAAGTAGCAATCGACGGCTGCGTAAAGAGCAAAGATGTGCAGCAGCTTTTGTATATTGGTATTGCCATGACGGCTATCGCGGTAAGTCAATATTTTTTATTGGTTTGGCAGGGACGGTTACTGGTAAAAACAGCGCAGTCGGCAATACTAGATATTCGCGTGCAACTATTTGAACACATTCAGCGGCTCAGTTTAAGTTTTTTTGATAAGCAAAAAGCCGGACGAATAATCTTGCGGCTGACCAATGATGTTGACGCGTTAGACGATTTGTTAACTAATGGAATTATGACGCTGTTTGTTGACATTTTATCGTTAGTCAGTGTTATTGCGATAATGTTCTTTGTCGACTGGCGGTTGATGTTGCTAATGTTTACCCTGATACCGCTGTTTTTCTTGGTGATTAACTATATGCGCCGGGCGATGTTGTATGTATCGCGGTCGATGCGCAAACAATTGTCGGCAGTCAACGCCAATCTAAACGAAGCGCTACTTGGCATAAAAGTTACTCAGGCCTTTAATCGGGAAACGCTGAACTGTGAACTGTTTGGTGAAATTAACGAACACAATTACCAATCATCAAGGCGGTTCGTGCGCTTGAACGCGCTATTTTGGGTGGTCATGGGCTTGCTTGAGGATTCTTATAATGTAGCGTTGCTGCTGTGCGGCGGAGCATTGATGGTGTTTGGCGCGACGACACTCGGTACAGTCGCGGCGTTCTACGCTTACGGCACCTTTATTACTCATCCGCTCCGGCACATCTGCGAGTTGTTAAATGTCATTAGCCGGGTAATGGCATCCTGTGAGCGCATTTTTGAAATCATGGACATCCAGCCGGAAGTGGCTGACCGCGCAAACGCAATTAAAGTCAGCTCGATACTAGGGAATGTTGAATTTAAACAAGTGAATTTCGCTTACAATCCGGACGAACCGGTGTTGCGGGATATCAATTTCTTGGTTGCTGCCGGACAAACTGTCGCTTTGGTCGGACCGACTGGTGCGGGTAAAACCACAATAATTAATCTGCTATGCCGCTTTTATGATGCGGTGGACGGAGCGGTTAAGATTGACGGAGTAGATATACGCGAATATAATCAACGCAGTTTGCGGGGGAATATCGCGGTAGTGTTGCAGGATGTATTTGTTTTTGCCGGAAATGTTCTGGAAAACATTCGTTACGGCAATCCGCACGCCGACCTGGAAGCTGTTATTGATGTTGCAAAAATGGTCGGACTACATGATTATATTAATACGCTTCCAGAAAAATACCTAACTGAGGTTTATGAAAACGGTTCGAATCTATCCACAGGTCAAAAGCAATTGCTGGCGTTTGCACGGGCGTTGATTCGTCGGCCGCAGATATTGATACTCGACGAGGCAACCGCCAATATCGACAGTCAGGCTGAACAAAAAATTCAAACCGCGCTGGAAACGATGCTCGAAGGGCGGACGGCGTTTGTAATTGCCCATCGGTTATCGACGATAAAGAATGCCGACATTATCATGGTAATAAAAGATGGCGTAATTGCCGAAAGCGGCAGCCACGAGCAATTATTGCGGCAAAATGGTGAGTACGCGGCGCTACATGACCGCGGCTTTAGCGACGAGGAATAATTTGACTAAACTATACGCAAACCGGCTTTTGTGCTAAAATTGACAGCAAAAGCCGGTTTGTTTTTTATTATATTGGAGGAATGTTGTGAAAAAACTAATGATATTATTGGCGGCGCTGGCGCTATTTGGGTATAGCTCAGTCGGTAACGCCTATGAAGTTTGGACTTGGGATATGCTCGGTCATTTGCCGGAACTCGCCGTCGATAGACATGACTACGGTCCGCGGCTACTGCTGTCGGATAATCCCGAGACTGCTGATGAATTCGGGATATTGTATCAGGATGTTGTTTTCGGCGCGACCCGGTTATTTATGCATCATGTCAATGGGACGAGTACGCCGGCTTGGATTGGCGCGATATTGCAAAATGACGGCGAAACGGACGTTAAAGTTGAGGTTACTAAACACGCGTACTTGGGACCGGATTTCGACTACAGCTTGATTGGCAAGCTGACCAACACTGAATACTTTGCGTTTAACATGCCGTATAGCTTTGTCGTACCGGCGCATCAATCGCGATTGCTTGATGCCGATATGGTGAAGAAAATGGTCTATCGCAATCAGCTGATTACCGGAATGTATGATTGCTATATAGACGGCAAATTGTTGCTGAAAACCGTTATGGCGCCGCGTAACCGTGAGCTTGTGCAATATTCAGGAATTGCTGCTATCCTCCCCAAAGAAAACATGCATCCGCGTGGCACTTTTTCGACAAGTGACCGGGCACTATTTTTTCAAAAAGAATATCAGCCGACTGCCGACGGATTGGCAGCGGTAACGTTGGCGGATAATGAAGTCGACAAATTTCTTGTTGGTGTCGATGGCATTACCGGTGAGCAGGTTGTAAATTATGGAAATTATGGCGTGGTGTACCGGCTATTTCTAATGACTGCCGAAAACCAACCGTTCAATTTGTATCTCAATCCGCGGGGCGGTACTTACGGTGGCGCTCTCGGTTATCGCCCCGGGCAAACATTGCTATGGGCTAATATCGACACGCCCAGCGGTCGGACAGTTTTTGCCGAACAGACGATGTATCATGTTGAAAAGGTAATGCAGATAAACAATGAGTTGGTGACGCAATTATTGTTCTCACCACCCGGCGCTTCAAATTTGCCCATAAAATTGTTATTTTCGCCGCCTGGCTTTGATTTGCAGAAATTTGCTGCGGAAAACAAGATCAAGTATGCCAAAGAAGACAAGTGAGAACATGATGATAAATAGCTATCTTAAAAAAACATTATTATTCCTGACCTGTTGCTGGCTGTTCACGAGCCAAGCCGCAGCAACGCCACTCACCAATTATGACCTCGGCAAATTTTCGATTGAAACGGCTGTTTGGCAAGGAAACGCTTTTGTGCAGAACAACCCGCAATTGTTTGATTTGTCGCAAATCGGACTAAATGGCGCGATAACAGTGGCCGCGCCGTATCAGACCGCAGTGCGCTATCGCTATGACCAGTTGGCATTCGGAACCGGCGCGATGTGCTTTCAAGATATTTGCGCGGTTTACAAAATCAACTTTGTAACGATGTTGTTTGACAAATACTTCGGCAAGGCGATGGCTGAAAATTCGAAAAACCAGGAAGTGCAGGTAGAAGCCGCGAAAATACTTCAAGAAATGACCAATGACAATTTGTTCGGGACGTTCGTCGGCGTTAGCAATGTCAACTACGGGAGCGCTGGAATTAACCAGACCTCAGTCGAAATTGGCTATTTATGCAGTTTGCGATTTTTGCCGGTTCTGTCAATCTATAGCGAACTTTCCATGGGTACTCATATGCAATTTGTGTCGGACTCCGGTATCGCGTATTCGCCGACCGATAATTTTGATTTAAGTATCGGCTATCGCAATCTTTGCTTTGAGTTTAATAATCCGGCGCAATACGTCGAGAAAAGCGGTTATTATCTGGGTGTGACTTTCAAAAATTAGCGATGAGAGCATTGTAGCAAGGAGCGCTATTTTGAACAAAAAAAATTATTTAATAGTCATGGTTATAGCAGTGGCAACGATGTTTCCGGCAGCAATAGCGCTTGCTGATGAAATGGTATCTTCGGAACTGGCGCTCGGCGTGTTGGCATCCACTGCAGTCATCTTGTTTTATTTTACTATTGCATTGTTTATGTTCTGCACTTATCTGTTTACGCCAAATCGCCGTGGTTTGCTGTGGGCGGCATTATATTGCGCGTCAATGTGTATCGCGGTCGTTATGAATTCACCGGATTTTGAAGGGATTTTGAGCGGCTGGTCAAACTTTCTATATTATCGTTTAAGTTACATGATAATTTCGCTGGCGGTTATTTTCTATAACCATTTTATTTGTAATGAGTCACCGCGATTGATGCCATCGCGCTGGCTATATGCCACCGACATCATTGCCGCGGCTTTTGGATTGGGCTATTTGTTCTTAAACTTTCAGGGACACTTATATTATTTACGTTATGAAATGACTATGTTGTTTGTCTGGCAAATCGCGCTGATTGTCGGATTGATTCGCTTGTGTCAGCGCAAAGGCGATCGCACCGAGCGGCAACGGACGGGAATACTGTTGTTGGTGACAGTGCTTTTTGCGGTGAATCCGGCGGATTGCCTGTTGGACGTTTTTGGCTCTAGCTATATAATTCCATTGTCAGAGTATACCGACGCAGTAATGGTTTTGGTCATGGTGTTTTATTTCGCCTACCGCATGGCGGCAGAATATAAGCGCGGCGATACGCTGGAGGCGAAAAACCTCGCTGCCGAAACTGCATTTTTACACACCCAGATTAAGCCGCATTTTCTCTACAATACGCTGAACGCGCTTATCGCGCTCTGTTACATGGATGGTGAGCGGGCCGGTAAGTTGCTCACTGATTTTAGCGGTTTTCTGCGCCAATCGCTCAGCGTCGAAAGCAACGAAATGTTCACCACGATTGCTAAAGAGCTGGATTTGACTAAACTCTATGTATCAATCGAGGAGACGCGCTTTGGTAATGCTTTTTACGCAGAATTTGATATTCCGGAAGAATTGTTACAAAGGAAAATAATTCATTATAGTCTGCAACCCTTGGTAGAAAACGCGGTACTACACGGAGCGCGCAAGAACCCGGATGGTGGCGTAGTTAAGATAACGATGCGCGAAGTTGAAGGCGGAATATCCGTACAAATCAAAGATAACGGACCGGGCATACCAATGGAAATTGCCGCGAAGATGATTAGCGGCAATTATAAAGGCGGCGTAGGCATGTCAAATGTCATTAAACGTATAAAAATGATTTACGGTCAAACGTTGCAAGTGCAAGGAACACCTGAAGGGACGACGCTGGGATTTACCATTCCGGAAGACAAAACCTAAAATTAATTCCTAAATTTCAAATTGTTGAGAATCTGTTGAGTATTGGTGTGCTATAATGAGATCGCAAGTCAAAATTACTAGAAAGGTAAGGACAAACTTGGCTAGAATTATAGTTATTGTCGCGCTTATAGCACTTTTTGCTACAATATCCCTGCGAGCTGCTGAACCGCCGCTTCCCCAAGCGCTAGGTCCGGGTGCAGTCAGTCAACAGACCGACCAGAACATTCAACAGACCGCCGACATTTTTGCAAACAATCAGCAAAAAGGCGCTAATATCAGGAATAGCGACCAGCAACCTGAAGCAGCCAGCGGAGCGGCTACGTTGCTGTTTAGTAGCGCTGTTTTTGAAGGTGACGTGCTGTTTCCGGAAACCGAACTCCAGGCGGTTATCGCGCCGTACTATGATAAAAATCTGGACATCACAACTTTATATAAACTTGCCAGCGTAATTGCGGCATATTATCGCGCACATGACTATCCCGTTGCCCGGGCTTATTTACCGGAGCAAGAAGTACGGGATGGTCAGGTGCGTTTTGTAATTCAGGCCGGAAAAATTGGCAAAATCAAACTGGATAACCAATCGTTAACATCAGAAAATCTTGTTTCCAGGCAAACTCGCGATCTGCACAGCGGCGCCTATATCACTACTAGTTCGCTGGAACGCGCCGGATTGTTGCTAAATGATCTGGCCGGAGTCGACGGGCAGATAAACTTAGCGCCCGGCATGGCTGAGAATACAGTCGATCTTACGATTACTGCCACGACCGATCCGCGGCGGTGGACAGCGTTTTTGAGCGTGGATAACTACGGCGGAAAATATACCGGGCCATACGAATTAAACGGCGCGGCGAGTTGTAGCGGCTTGAGTAATTATGGCGATACGCTGTCAATTTCAGCGCTCGGAACGCTCGGTCAGCTATATAATGGCGGGGTGAGTTATTCGCTGCCGCTCGGTGGTCCCGGCGCGAAAATCAACGCGGCGTACAACTATACCCAGTACACACTCGGGTCGCCGTTTGATGTCATGGGCTATACCGGAAAGTCACAGCAAGCCAATCTCGGCTGGAGCCAACCGCTGATTCGCGGCACACGCAGCAATTTGTATTGGCAGGCCGGTTATAGTTTCGCGCAAAACACCTCGGTTATCGCCGTAGTTAATGCAACCGATACAACTATGGTTAATTCAGTGATGCTGGGAATTAACGGAAACTTTTACGATAATTGGTTGGATGGCGGCTACAACAATTGGGGGATCGAGTTGGGTGGCGGTTCAGTTGCGATGAGCGGAGCGCAACCCGTTACGGATTATTTGAATTTGGGTGGCAGTTTTGTAGTCGGCGAAGGGAATTTTGCCCGTGAACAATATCTCAATAGTTTCATGAATTTGCATGTCAGCGCCAATGGTCAGGTGTGTAACAAAAATCTGGCATCGAGTAACGAGTTGTTGCTCAGCGGCCCCTACGCGGTACGCGCCTACGCCGCCGGTGATTACGCGGTGGATGAAGGGATATTGGCAAGCGCCGAGTTGCGCTGCAACGTCGCGCCGTGGAGCAGCAACAGTTGGATGGTTATTCCGTTCCTGGACTTAGGCGCAGGGCTAATGAACCAAACGCCATACCCGAATCAAGGCTTGAACGGTATTTCGCTGGCCGGAGCCGGTCTGGGTGTCCAATGGCAAGACACCACCCGCACTTGGTACGCCCGCGCCGATTATGCCTGGCAACTGGGAGATTTGAAATCGCCAAGCAACCCCGACCAGAACGGCATGTTCCTGATTAAGGTGGCGAAGTATTTTTAAAAAACACAAAACACTTAGAGGTGAATTGTATGAAAAAGCAAAAATCAATGGCGTTTTGGAAAACATTATTCAGGCTAGGAATGGTTGCGGCGTTACTCGGCGTGCTTCCGATGGCGGCGCTAGCTGATGTTTTACCTACCGGTGAAGCGGTAGTCGGCGGAACCGCCACTTTTGATCGAGCGGTTGCCAATACCCTGACAATCAATCAGGCTACTGAAAAAGCCGCGATTAACTGGGCTAGTTTTGATGTGGCTGCTAATCACACGGTTAATTTCGCCCAGCCGTCGGTT
The DNA here is from genome assembly GCA_037129925.1 of Bacillota bacterium. Lineage (GTDB taxonomy): Bacteria > Bacillota > Negativicutes > JBAXTZ01 > JBAXTZ01 > JBAXTZ01. The sequence goes on along the minus strand of JBAXTZ010000046.1, from coordinate 6,534 downwards.
AATTCAATAACGCTCAACAATGTTCTGAGTAGCAGTCTGTCGACGATAGCCGGTAGGATCAACGCTAACGGACAGGTGTTTTTGTGTAACCCTAATGGATTGTTTTTTGCGACGGGTTCGCAGGTTAACGTTGGCGGGATTATTGCGAGCGGACGGAATACGATGAACGCGGCTCAGATAGCAAAATTCATGACCAGCAACGGACACTATGAGCTGCGCAATGCCGTGAATAGTGGCTTCGGTGTCGAAATGAATGGAGATATTGTTGCAAACAACTATGCGATTTTTATAGGAAACAAAATTGCTAATACCGGAAGTATTACTGTAAAAGAAGCCGGTGGTCGAATTCTCTGGGTCAACGGTTCGGATTTGACTTTTGACTTCAATAATGGCCAGCAGTTGACAAATTATTCAGCCGATGGTCATGATGCTTCCGCAGATTTCAGCAACACCGGAACACTGACGGCTGACGACGGGTCGATATATCTGGATGCAGGAAAATCTAGCAGTTCCAGCACCGAAGCAGGCGGCTCTTGGAACAATGATATCATCAGCAATACCGGAGTAATTACTGCTAACGCTATTACATCAAATAACGGCGTTGTGAAAATTGTCAACATTACAGGTTTTGAAGGCAACGGTACGCTCACCGCGCCAAATGCCGAAATCAGCGCGGAGCATATATATGGAGGATCAGACACCGATACGGATCCGGATAAAATCGTCAACCTGAGCGGCATAACAAACAACCTGAGTCTTGCCACGCGCGACCCGATTGACACGGTGGTTAATGTTTGGAAAATTAAAAATAGTTTTACCGGCGATGTAACATTGGCAACTACTGCATATGACCCGACGGACAAAGCTGCAATGCTTTTGGCGCCGATTACCGAGGCCGGAAGAGTGACGATTAGCGCCACCAAAGGGACTGTTGATGCGCAATCTTCAGCCACAAGCGCCATAAACGCTCCAGATGCCGTCGTAGTTGCTCGACACATTTCTGATAATATTAATCTTAGTGGTGTCGGTAATAGTCTTAGTTTGACCACTGACGATTCAATTGACACAACATCGACATTACCATGGAGTATCAAGACGAGCTATCCCGGTGATGTAAGCCTGACCAGTACTAACGGCTCAATTACAGTTGATACAATAAAATCAGATTCAGGAACGGTGTCAATATCGGCTGGAACTTTTTTAGAGGCTGGCCAGATGGATGCAGCTGATGTGAGTATTTATGCTCCGACAATTAATCACATCGATTTATCAAAGGTTACTAAAGCGTTGAGTATTGAAACTGATGGTCCGATAGACACTACGGGTTCCAATGCATGGCAGGTTCGGTCTGAGTTTACTGATTCTGTAAATTTGATTAGTAGCGATAACATTACTTTGGCGCCGATTTCCGCGCAAAGAAAAATTAGTATTAATCGAGACACATATCAGCGGGGTACGTTGAACGCCGGTTTAATCAGTGCTCCGGACGTGAGCATTTATGCTGACCAAATTATCGCCGCAGATCTGTCAGAGGCGAACACTAATCTCTGTATTTCAACTGACGATCAGATAGTAGCTACGAGTTCAAGCAATCGCTGGAAATTGCCGTTCACTTATTCTGGCAACCTGAGTCTAACCACAACAAGCGCCTTGAGCATGGATAAGATTACCGCGCCAAATGTAGCGATAGATGCAGATCAAATCACCGAACTTGACCTATCCGGTGTAAGCGGCAGCCTCAGTCTGACTACTTATTATCCGATCAACACCGTGACTAACCCATGGAAAATTAACGACAGGTTTACTGGCAATGTAAACCTGATCAGCGAATATGCCGTATATAACAACGGTAGCATGAATCAGTCAGTTGCATTCGGAGGGAAGATTACTCTGGGAAAGATTACTTCGGAGTCGGGAAAGATAACAATCGTAGCTGCTCCGAATAGCGACACCGGAATATTGGATGCAGTAGAAATAAATGCTCCGAATGTAGAAATTCGGGCAAACCATATTGAGAACGTTGATCTGGACGGAGTAACCCATAGCCTTAGTCTAGACACTAACGATGCTATTGACACAACTGTTTCAAATCCCTGGAAAATAAAAACTTTCTATCCCGGCGATGTAGTTCTAAGCGGCGAATCGATTAAACTACCATCGTTATCAGTCGGCGGGTCGATATCTCTTGTTTCTGACGCTGCAATAACAATCAATGGCGCAGTCACCACCGGTACCAGCGGAACTTTGGATATTGGCGATTTTTCCGGTGCTTTTACTGCCGGTTCGCTAGATGTTGGCGGATTGGTAGTTAATAATAATTATTCTGCACAAACAAACATTGTTTCTGACGGAACAATCCGGATTAAGGGCAGTATTACTATGCCACCCTCGAGTCCGAACGAATCGTCGGCTACCGATGGTTATTTGTCAATCAAAGCAAAAGAGCTCAGCGTTGGTGATGTTTATCTTGGTTACAAGGATTTGAGCATCAACACTCAAGGGAATGTCGTTATCGGTTCGACTAAAGCAGGTGATATCAATATTGTTAACTCTAATGGGCCGCTTACTACCGGCATGATTGACGCTAGTGGTTTGGTCGCAAGTAATTCTGGGAATGTTGTCACTGGGTCAATTAGTTACTACAACGGACTGAAAATCAATACGACCGGTAGTATTCAGATTAATGGCAATATCTTTCGTCCGGCTGTTGGAAATAGTGTATCTGAATTTGAATACGACGTTTCATTAAGCGCCGGAGCTGTCATTCCATCGACTGGCAATTCAGTAATTGTCGGTGACATCAGTCTTAGCGGTGATAGTATGTACATCGGCAGCAGTATTGGCGATACTGCTGTTGGTTCGCTAGAACTCGGCGATCTGGTAATTAGAAACGACAGGCAAACCATCGTCAACGCCAGCGGATATATTAATATTAGCGGGATTACTGTTCCGACACCAAACGAAGAAACATCAGCTACTACTTACGGAGTATCGCTAACCGCCAACGGGGTCGATAGTGAAGGCAGTTCGGTAAAAATCGGAATCGCTGAACCGGCGGACATTTCACTGGTCAACGGAAATCTGAGTATTCACGGTACTACAGGGGATGTTTCTGTTGGTTCTATCGACACTGGCACAACAGGTAGTGTTTCAATAACCGCTGAAAGTGGGACTCTAACTGCAGGTTCACTATCTGCACAGGATGCCACCATTTCTGCTACGCATTTTGCCGATGGTATAGAGTTTAGCGGCGTGAGCAACAATCTAAACCTCACCACTGATACAATTAACACTGCAAACTGGGGGCTGCTAAATCGCATTTTTTCGGACTCGGTTACTTTGAAAAGCAAAGTTGGCGCGATAAGCCTGTCAGGCCTTTCGGCTGCTAACAACATCAAAGTAACCGCTAAAACCGATCTGAATCTGAACGGCTTGGTCAGCAATACTAATCCCGCTGGCACTATGAATTTGCTGGCTAGCAACGGCAACATTACCATTAATACCGGAACCGGATCTCCCTCAATATCATCCGCCGGACATCTTGAATTAAATGCTTCTTCGGGGAATATTAATACGGGCAGCAGTACAATAAATTCCTTAGATGCTTATGTCAACGGTAAAACCATAAGCAATCAAAACAACCTCATTATCAGTGATAATTTTCAGCTCATTTCGGATAATAGTGACTTGAGCAACCACACATATAATGGCTACTTAATGTTGAGCGCGGGTAATAGCGGCACAATTCATCTTGACGACCTAAATGTTGGTGTTTCTAAAGGAGAAGATCTGAGCGCCTCCACCAAGGGGAATATTATTTTAGACGGCAATATCAATGTTGGTAGCCAGGGAATCGTGTTGAGTACATCCAATGGTAATATTACCGGAAATATCGGAAGCAAAATCACTACCACGGGATACATGCAGGTAACTGCGCGTAACGGAAGCGTAGAATTTGATGAAATTAATCCGGGTGCCAGAATTAATATCACTGCGGGTGATATTTCTGTTGCCAAGCCGTTTGCGGTTACTGGCAATGTTTTGTTGGATGCGTTGACAGGAACCGTAAATGTGGACAGTGTTACTACGACTGGCGGATATATCGACATTAATGCAATTCAGGCTCTTTCGGTTACCGGAACACTAACCGCGGCTCCGGCTGGGTTACAGGCGACTTTCCCAGCGGGAAGGTATGACATTGAACTTTCATCAATAAATGATAACGTGAATACCGGCAACGTAGTCTCAGCCGGAGTGATATCAGTGACGGCCGGGAATGATGTCGTAGTGAACAATTTGAATGCCGCAAGCAAGCTCAATATCACCGCAACCGGAAATGTCACGCTGACAGGCGCGGTGACTGCAGCCGGTGATGTAAAGATACTGGCCGATAAAGACATTACCATTATTAATGCGACTGGAGCAAAACTTACTGTCGAAGGCGCGGCTAATACACTGCTGGCGACTACTACCCAAGATAGCGGCGTTGCTACAGGTAGGCTTATTCTTGATGAAGGTAGCATCGAATGGCACAGTGGAACAATGTTTTTTTACTTTGAAGACAACAGTGCTTCAACGTTTGGGATTGATTCGTACTTTAAAACCGGCGCGCGTACACTCGGATCGGCTATTACCGATATGAATACTTATGTAGCCAATACCGGCGGCAACCTCGGCAACTACTTGTATGACAGTAGCGCCTATGAAAATGCAGTGTTTACCCAGAACATTATCAGCTCGGAATACGGTGACGCTACAGTATTTGATCGAATGCACGAGCAAGGTGCAAACAAGGGTTATTATGTGAAAGATCCAGTAACGCTGGCAACAATAACAGCAACTGGTTCGCCGATATACACTGTAACCAGAGACAGTGCGACATACGATCAGATTAGTCAAAATACAGATGCCGGAAACTATAGCACTAACTACGGTAGTGGATTAGAAGCAACATACTATTCCATTAATGGTGTTGAAACTGCTTATGCTGTTACCCAAGCGCCACTAACAATCACCGCAAACAATGCCAACAAAGTCTATGGCGATGTCTATACATTAGGAACATCAGCGTTCACACCGATAGGACTAAAACTTAGTCAAACAATCGGCGGAGTAACACTAGTGAGTGGCGGTGCTGTAGCGGATGCGGATGCGAAGAACTATACTATAACACCATCGGTAGCGACCGGCGGAACGTTTAATATTGCGAATTACGCTGTAACCTACACCGACGGAACAATGACGGTAGCTCAAGCTCCACTAACAATCACCGCGAACAATGCGAATAAAGTCTATGGTGATATATATACTTTGGGAACAACGGCATTCACACCAACCGGCTTGAAACTGGCTCAAACAGTCGGTGGAGTAGCACTGACAAGCAGTGGCGCGGCAGCGGTCGCGGATGTCGCGGATTATGCAATAACACCGTCGGTAGCGACCGGTGGGACATTTAATATTGCGAATTACGCTGTGACCTACACAAACGGAACATTAGCAGTTGCCCAAGCTCCGTTAACAATCACCGCAAACAATGCCAACAAAGTCTATGGTGATGTCTATACATTAGGAACGACAGCATTCACGCCGACAGGATTAAAACTTAACCAAACAGTCGGCGAAGTAACACTGACGAGCAGCGGCGCGGTAGCGGATGCGGATGTCGCGAATTACGCAATTGCGCCGTCAGCAGCGACAGGTGGGACATTCAATATCGCAAATTACAATATGACTTATACCAACGGAACATTAGTTGCAACTCAAGCTCCGTTAACAATCACTGCCAACAATGCCAATAAAGCATATGGCGATGTATATACATTAGGGACAACTGCGTTTACTTCGGTCGGATTAAAGTTGAATCAAACAGTCGGCGGCGTAACACTGGCGAGTGGCGGTACAGCAGCCGCCGCGGATGTCGCGGATTATGCAATCACGCCATCAGCAGCAACTGGCGGGAGCTTTAATGTCGCAAATTACAATATGACTTACACCAACGGAACATTGACGGTCGGGAAAGCGCCGTTGACGATAACTGCAAATGATGCCAACCGATTATATGGTGACGCTAATCCGAATTTCACTGCCAGTTATAACGGATTCAAAAACGGTCAAACAGCAACTGTCCTGACAAAACCGGTGCAATTTTATTCTTCAGCCGACAAAACCAACGATGTCGGCGATTATTCGATAGTGCCGAGCGGTGCCACCGCAACTAATTATGCGTTAACATATGTTAACGGAACTCTGCAAGTTAATCCGGCTACAGTAACCGTCACACCTGACAATATCAATAGCCGGGTATATGGCGACATCAACCCGCTCTTGACTGCGAGTTACAGCGGCTGGAAAAACGGCCAGACCGAGAGTGTGTTGACGACCAAACCGACAATAGCCACAACTGCGACTAAGCAGAGCAACGTTGGCGACTATCCGATTACCGCGAGCAATGCAGCTGCGAAAAACTATGTATTTTCCTACAATCCCGGCACACTGAGCGTCAACAAGGCGGTTTTGGAAATCGATGCGGATAAT
>JBAXTZ010000045.1:0-23343 GCA_037129925.1 Bacillota bacterium | reverse complement strand
AGCGTAACCCGAGGCTCTCATCCGCATACTTGATCAGCGGATCGAGGAAGAAGTCAATTACCAGTTTTTCGTTGGTCTTGATTTCCACCGTTCCCGCCATACCGGGATAGATTTCAATCGCTCTGGGTATTGTCTTCAAATCCAGCGCCACCTTGATTTTGTACACCGGCCCGAGCTTTTCGTCTTCAATAGCGTCCGGGCTGACGAAGGATACTTTGCCTTTGACTACCCCGTAGCGCCTGCGATTTAAACGAAAAACTCCGCCAACGACCACGCTCATTAACGCAAAACAACGCCCGGCACAATGCCGCACGCTGCTTCTAATGAGCTCAGTCTAATGACGGAGCTTAAATATTTAGTTGTTGAATTTCTGGACGGATACTAATGCGCACTTACCGCTGCCGTGAACACCGTGTACGAACGGACGAACGCGTGAGTCAATGCCGATTGAAGCCAGAATATCCGCATTCGCTTTCACGAAACAAAGAAACACCAACCAGCTCAAAACAAGCAAGCTGACAAACCCGGTTATATCAAATTGAAAACCAGACTGGCCCTCTAACGCATCATCGAGCATTTCGGTAATATCGACTACATCGACTGCCGCAACTGCTACGCACAGCAAGAACGCAAATAACGCCAGCAAGGCTACGCGAACACGTTTCGTTTTGAAAACGGACATATTCAACACTTCGTCCAAAATTTTACTTCGTGACTATAATAGCGTAAAGACTTTTATTCGTCAAGTTAATTAATGCGGATTATTGGATAATGCCGGAAGTTATCGAACGATATTTCAGAACATTACTAATTACGTTAAATGCTTTGCAGGATAAATAATCATTCTGCCGAACTATATTTTTATTCAGACAGCCGTTCCCATTCTGTCATTTTCAGCAGCGTCTCGGCGCGATAGTTTTCCAACATCGTGTATAATTCGCCGATGCGTTCCTGATCACCCAGGGCGCTGACACGCGTCAATTCGCGTTCTAACACCGCAGTTTCAGTTTCCAGTTGATTTATCCGTTCTTCCAGCTGGACGATTTTCTGCTCGGCGCTTTTGGTTTTTGAGCCGCTAACGCTGGTTGTGAGCGACTGCTTCGGCGCGGTAGCCAGCTCGGTTTTTTCGGCTTTGGGTTGCGCTCGTTCCCATTCCTTGCGTTCTTGATATTCAGAAAATCCGCCGGAATATATAGTCGCTATTCCGTCAGAAATCTCAATTATCCGCGTAGCCAACTTGTCAATAAAATAGCGGTCATGCGAAACAAAAATCAACGTACCAGCGTAATCTTCGAGGGTATCTTCAAGTACTTCCCGACAAAATATGTCAATATGATTGGTCGGCTCATCGAGTACCAAAGTGTTGGTATCTGTCAGCAGCAACTTGGCGATTGCTATTCGCGCTTTTTCGCCGCCGGACAGCACTTCAATCTGTTTATAGACATCGTCACCGCTAAACAGTAACCGCCCGAGCAGTGAACGAACCCGCACTTCATCCAGTCGCGGATATTCATCCCACAATTCGTTTAGGACAGTTTTGTCGGGACTTAGACAAGTCTGCTCTTGGTCGTAATAATAAGTTTTGACATTTTCGCCCCAGCGAATTCGCCCGCGATGCTCGCGATGTTTACCGGCTAGCGTTTTCAATAAAGTAGTTTTACCCGCGCCGTTTGGCCCGATGATCGCGATTCGCTCACCGCGTTTCACCAGCAACTGTAAATCGCTAATCAGCTCGCGGCTGCCATTGCCGACCGAAACGCTGAGATCACGCAACGTCAAGACATCGTTTCCACTTGGCAAGCCGGCAATCATCCTGAATTTTATTTTCTTTTGACTGACCGGTCGGTCAAGCGGCTGGATTTTTTCTAACGCCTTTAACTTGCTTTTGGCTCGCGTGGAGGTTGAAGCCCGCGCCATATTTCGCGCGACAAAATCGCGCATATCTTCCATTTCTTCTTTTTGTGCCAAATAGGCTTTCTCGGCCGCTTCGCGTTCAACTGTTTTGGCAACAATGTAACTGCTGTAGTTACCGGTATAGGTAGTAATTTTTTTGTTCTCAACTTCGACAATTTCCGTACAGGTGCGATCGAGAAAATAGCGGTCATGCGTTACTATCAGCACACCGCCGCGATAATTGCGCAGGTATTTTTCCAACCATTCAATCATGTCCATATCCAAATGGTTTGTCGGTTCATCTAATAGCAACAATTCCGGCTCATCAACCAGCAGTAGCGCCAAACCCAACCGGGTCTTTTCGCCGCCGGATAGCACTTTGACCTGCTTGTCCTTGGTACTGGCAAAGCCCAAGCCGTTTAACACGGCATTTGCCCGGGCATCAACCGTGTAGCCATCGAGCCGCTCGAATTCCGCCAATAACCGCGCATACTCTGCTTCAGCCGCAAAATCGACCGCCATCTTGGTTTCTAGCTCACGCATTTTCTTTTCGATGCGAATGATATCGGTAAAATGCGCCAACACCGTTTCGAAAATCGTCTGTTCCCCGTCAAAATCATGTTGCTGAGTGAGCGTGCCAATTGTCAGATTCTTTTTTTTGAATATTTCGCCATCATCGTATTTTTCCACACCGTTAATTATTTTTAACAGCGTAGTTTTACCAGCGCCATTCATTCCAACTACCCCAATGCGAGCGGCGTCATTGACCATAATATCCGCATTTACAAAAACGCAGTTAGTAACAAAATATTTGGAAACATTTTTTAGTTGTATTAACATCTTTCCTCAATAAACAAATAGATACAAGCCGCTGGCGGCTGGTATCTTTTAGTTTTCCTATTTTAGCTTTTGGAGCAATGATTTAACGGTTTTTGTTACGATAATTTTTTAATTGTTTAACAACCAGCGCCACGACGCCGCGTTTCACCAACAATACAACTAACATAACAATTATTGCTAGCGGAGTCAGGATAAGCGTAAACAAACCGATCTTGCTCTTCGTCACGTTTTTGATCATTACTTTATTTCCTTTGCCTTAAATTCTACCAGCACTAACCCCCGGTTACTGTCAAAGCTGAACCAGGGCGTAATTGTTTTCACGCGGTCGCCATAACCGAGTTCGACAACCGCATTTTTCATAACCGCCACCATCATCTCGGCGTTCTCTTCACGCCAAACTTTGCTTTTCAACCACTCCAGCTCGTAGCTTGAATAAAAACCATTAAACACCAGCAACGAAAACCGACTGTCAAAGACATATACTTCGGTAGCTTGCGGCACACGATTGGAGAATTTGTGAATCTGCTCAGTAACAGCTGCTAACGAATCGTTTTCTAACTGCTCGTAACGCGAAATAGTCTCAATATTTTTATCAAACAGCAGCGCCAGTTCAAAAATCACACCTTTGCGTCCGATTCGCCTAGGTGTAAACAATATATCGACAACGGTTAACTCGTACCTTGAGTTTGCAATTTCTTGAATGAACTTTAACCCATTTGCATTACGACGCAAGTAAATCTCCGGTCGCAACACTTCCTGTTCGCTCGGTGCAGTAATGCGCATTACAAGCGCATTTTTTCTAATCGCCAGATGACTTATCAATTCGCGCGGCAAATCGCATTTGTGATTATATTGGTCGTGCATTCGCTGTAGCGTTCGCCTCAAGCTGTCGATGCTCATATCAACCTCGCTTTCCTGCTACCCAGTCCAACCACCCGCCTTTATAGCCGGTTGCAAGTCGGGCGCGGGCAAAATCGTAGAATTTTTTCACTGCGGCAGACCGCAGCTTGAATAGCGCTTCTTTTTCCGTTCCGGCTTCCAAATCAGCTGCCGTCAAAATATTATCATTTGGCGGTACCGCTGCCTGGCGCTCAATAATATCATACAAGGCAACCTTGTCGGCGTTTTTCAAGGTGTCATATAGCACCATAAAAGTGGTCGTCCGACCGGTGCCGCCGCGACAGTGGAAATGTAGCCAGGAATTATTCGGCAAATCATCACAATATTTCACGAACGCATCAATCGTCTCGTCACTTGGTGCCAGGTGATCAGCTACAAAAAACCGCTTATAGGCGATTTGGAACGAACGAACGAAAAATTCTTCATCCGTTGCCGATATTACTTCGACATGCAGAGCTTTGGTCTGCTTTTTATCAGTATACACGGTCACGTTATTTTGCAGCGCCAACCAATCGATCCGTTTTTGATCGGCAGCTTCAGCCTGCTGATCAGTAAGGCCCTTGTTTATCCAATCATTTTCTGCATACCAAGTCATCGGCGCACTATTTAGATAGGCATGCGCTTCCTGCCGCAAATCGACAACATAGAGCTTATATCCGGCAGTATCGCGAATGATTTTCCCAAATTGCGTTCGGTCAAACGGAGCGCTACCCGAGATATGCAATTCCGTTAATCCCTTGGTCGAAATCGTATTATCCGGATTCATCCGCGCTTGCTTATTGTTTAAGTAATCATTTATCATCTCGCTGCTTCGATAATTAACCAGCGCATCCGAAAAGGTCGTATCAAAAACCATAAATGTCCCGCTGCTCGCGGCAAAAGCGTTGACTGTAAGGCACTGCAACGTCAGCAATATTATCCAAAACAATGTTTTTCTCATACTCTTTCCCTTTCAACACAATTTCCCTTTAATAGGTCGCCCCTACGTTAAAACAACCGCATTTGACTTAGCGGCCAATAGGCAAATAACGCTTCGCCTTTTATCAAATCGTAACTTACCAAGTCTACATCAGAATAACGGCTGTCCTTAGAGTGATTGCGATTATCGCCCATGACAAAAACATAGCCCTTAGGTATCTCAATTTTGGGGTAGTTGTTGGCAATACGCATCGGTTCATTAATATATGGCTCATTAATCGCGGTACCATTAACCAGCACCCGCCCATCGATAATTTCCAGCGTGTCCCCGGACTTGGCAATCACCCGTTTAATAAAATCCTTGCTGGTATCGCTGGGATATTTCAACACGATAATATCACCGGTCTTGGGCTCACGAAACCGGTAGATAAATTTATTCACAAACAATCGCTCCGAATTTTGCAAAGTTGGCACCATCGATGTTCCCTCAACTTGATAAGACTCGATTACAAAATAGCGAATAACCATTGCCAAAACCACCGCAATAGCAATGCTTTTAGCCCAACTTAACGCTTCACGCTTTAATGTTTCTTTATTCATTCCAACTCCACAAAATTCATATATTATATTTCGCTACTGTTAATTCTACAAAATACTTCAATATTCCTGCATTGCTTGCAGGAATATTGAAGTATTTTGCCGAATATTTATTAACGACAAATAACAGGAGGGCAAATCAATGAGATTCCCGAAAGATTTTTTATTTGGCGCAGCATCGGCTTCTTATCAAGTCGAAGGCGCTTGGAACGAAGATGGTAAAGGTTTAACAAATTGGGATGTGTTTTCAAAAATTCCCGGAAAGACTTTTGAAAACACCAATGGCGACGTTGCCGTCGATCACTATCACCGCTACAAAGAAGACATCCGCTTGATGCATGAAATGGGGCTGGAATCCTACCGTTTTTCAATTTCTTGGGCGCGCATCATTCCGGACGGCACCGGCGCTATTAATGAAAAGGGAATAGAATTCTACAACAATCTCATTGATGAATGCCTGCACTACGGTATCGTTCCGTTCGTAACTCTATATCATTGGGATATGCCCGAGCCGCTCGAAGCCGCTGGCGGTTGGACAAATAAAACAATAATCCCGGCGTTTGAACGGTACGCGCAAATTTGCTTTGAAGCGTTTGGCGACCGGGTAAAACATTGGATTACTTTTAATGAAACAGTCATCTTTGCCGGTCTGGCATATCTGGCCGGCGCTCACCCGCCAGGAATCGTAAACGATATCAAAAAATACTTCCAAGTCACTCATAATGTGTTTTTGACTCACGCTATCTGTGTAGAAAATTACAAACGCTTAAAACAATTCGGTGAAATCGGCATCACTCACGTTTTTGCGCCGGCATTCTCAATCGACAGCACTAACGACAATCTATTCGCGGCAACCCATGCTAACGCTTACAACACACACTGGTTTTACGACCCAATTTTGCTCGGCGAGTATCCGGAGTATGTGGTGAAGCATCTGGTGGCTGGCGGCTGGTTGCCGGATTGGAACGAAGATGAACTCGCAATTATTCGTAATGCTGCCGATAAAAATGATTTTATCGGGCTAAACTATTATCAACCGCAACGCGTTGCGAAAAATAACGCGGGTGGTAAAATCGCGCCGACTCGGGAAAATTCTACCGGCGCCCCGGGCAATGCCTCCTTTGACGGTGTGTATCGCTCGGTCGCGATGACCGATAAAAAATACACTAAATGGGGCTGGGAAATCTCGCCCGAAGGATTTCTCGATGGATTGCGGATGCTCAAAGACCGCTACGGCGATATAAAAATGTATATTACCGAAAACGGTTTAGGCGACGAAGACCCGATCATCGATGGCGAAATTTGCGATGTTCCGCGGATAAAGTACATCGAAGAACATCTAAAAGCCGTAAAATTGGCGATTATGGAAGGAATTAATCTCAAAGGCTACTATGCCTGGTCGGTCATCGACTTGCTCAGTTGGTTAAACGGCTACAAAAAACAATACGGTTTCATCTTTGTTGATCACAAGAACGGACTGGCACGCAAAAAAAAGCTGTCGTTCTATTGGTACAAAGACGTTATCCAAAATCGCGGCGAAAATTTATAATGAAGACCAAGTATATGCTCTTGGGTGTCATACTAATAATAGCGAGTTTTTCCACGTTGGCATTAGCTGCAAAATCTACCGAAGATATTGCACCGGTTAGCCCGTTCGATGTCAATCGCTATCTAGGGAAATGGTATGAAGTCGCCCGGTTGCCGAACAATTTCGAATATGGACTAGACTATGTCACTGCCACTTACTCGTTACGCCCAGACGGGAAAGTGGCAGTGCTTAACCAAGGCATTAAACAAAATGGCCGTCCAAAAAAAATAACTGGTACGGCAACCATAATCGACGCGGCAGTGCCTGCGCGGTTGAGTGTCAGTTTTTTTCTCTGGTTTGGAGCTGATTACCTAATCTTCGATCTTGACCAAACTAATTACGACTATGCGATGATCACTTCCGGCAATCGCGGCTATTTGTGGATTTTGAGCCGCACACCGCAAATGAATGATACCCTATATTCATCCCTCGTCGCTAAGGCCGCGGCGCTAGGATTTGAAACCACTCAACTCATCAAAGTAAAACAACCGGCTAATTAATTTCGCCGATTGAAAAGGAGAGCATCATGAGCAAAAAAATCGACACTATTCTCTTTGACCTTGGAGGCGTACTGATTGACTGGAATCCGCGCTATTTGTACCGCAAAGTTTGGCCGGAAGATGACAAGAAAATCGAGTATTTCTTGGAGAATATCTGCCATGGCGATTGGAATGTCCAGATGGACTCCGGCAAGCCAATGGATGAAGCGATTGCGGAATGCCAAACGCTGCACTCCGAGGAATGGCACGAGTTTATCGATATGTGGCGCGACCGCTGGGAAGAAATGCTTGGCGACGAGATAACCACAACCGCCGACTTACTTCGCAAATTTCACGAAGAAAAGAACTTTCGGCTGTTGGCGCTCACCAACTGGTCTGCCGAAACATTTCCTTACGCGCAAAAGCGGTTTATGTTTCTAAGAGATTGTTTTGAGGGCGTAGTGGTCTCCGGCGACATCTTTATGGCCAAGCCCGACCGCGAGATCTTCGAATATACGATCAACCATTTTAAATTAACACCGGAAACCACATTATTCATCGATGATTCTGCCGCGAACGTAGCAACCGCCAAAGAAGTTGGCTTAAACGCCATCCGTTACCAAAATCCGGAACAATTGCGCAAAGATTTAGCTGCGTATGGTGTACTGCCAGAGTAGATGCGTTGATTTTTAGTTTAATCTATTTCTGGTTGCCAATTCTCGCAAATCCGAACCGCTTACCCGGTAGATTGTCCATTCATCCATTGCGCGTGCGCGGATGCTTTTGTAGAACTCAATCGCGGTCGGATTCCAATCGACCACGCCCCATTCCAGACGACCGCAATCGCGTTCTATTGCTAATTTCGCCAACCACCCAAGTAGTTTTTTGCCACAACCGCGTCCGCGCATTTCCGGAACTACGTACAAGTCCTCCAGGTACATTCCCTGCTTGCCCAAAAAAGTCGAAAAGTTGTGGAAAAACAGCGCGAAGCCTGCGGGAACTCCGTCGAATGAAGCAATAATAACCTCGGCGGACTTTCGTGTTCCAAACAAGTTAGCTCTCAACAACTGCTCAGTGGCGCTAACACTGTCTAATGAAAGCTCATGTTCCGCCAGACTTTTTACAAACCGTAACACCGTCGGCACATCTTCAACCGTGGCAAATCTGATTTCAAACATTTCTCCTCCTCATATTTCAAGAATATTTACTATTATAGCATAGGCTTCAAGAGGAAACTTGTTTCGGCAACCGCACAAAAAAAGTTGTGCCGTTGCCGATTTTGCTTTTGACGCTAACCGTCCCACCATGAGCCTCGACCAGCCGCTTGACTATCGCCAGACCGACACCTGAACCGCCGGTGGCTTTAGCCCGGGAACGATCGGTGCGAAAGTAACAGTCGAAAATAAACGGCAGATCGACCGCTTCAATACCATCGCCATAATCGCGCAGGCTAATTTCGATGATCGGACAATCTCCTTCATACCGTTCCTCGGCGCAAACTTCAATTTTATCACCAACAGCGCTGTGCCGGATAGCATTAGTCAGCAGATTGCCAACAACCTGCGTCAGTCGGCGGTCGTCAGCGGCTATTCCTAAACCAAGCGGTAGTTTGCAGACGATGACGAGCTTCTTTTCATCCGCTAACGGCTTAAACGACCGGGCGACACGCTCCAGCAATTGTCCGATATCAACGGTTTTTTTATCAGCCAGTAAAGTATCATTTTCCAGCAGCAGCAGGTCGCGCAAATCATTTACCAGATATTTAAGCTGAGCGGTTTCCTGCAACAATGATTTTATGGTATTAGGAGAATTGTCGACTACGCCGTCCAGAATTCCCTCAAGATTGCCTTGGATAATCGTAAGCGGCGTTTTTAGTTCGTGAGCGATATCTGCGAGCAACTGCTTCTGCCGGGCTTCAGACGCTTGTAACGAAGCCGCCATGTCATTAAAACTGGTTGCCAGCTCGCCCACTTCATCAATAGTTTTGACATCAGCGCGTGCAACGAAATTTCCAGCTGCAATGGCTTTTGCCGAAACAGTCAGCTTACAAAGCGGAATAGTAATCCCGCGTGCGATAAAATAGCTCACTATCGTACCAAGAACGACAATTACGGCGCTCAACCAATGAATTGAATGATGGAAATGATCGAAAAAAGCTTTTTCGTTTGAACCAATAATGCCATTTTCATTATTGTTGCCGCTCATAAGTAAGTACATTTGAAAATGACTATCCATCTGATAGTTGGTAATAATATTGATAGTAATAACAACCAACGTTAGCAACAAGAAAGTCGCGCCGGCTATTTTTAATGTAATGCTATTAAAAAACTTATTCATCGTCCACCCACTTGTAACCCACGCCAAAGACTGTAATTATCCGTTTAGGGCCCGCGGGTATTTTTTTGCGCAAGTTCTTGACGTGGGCGTCAATCGTCCGTTCATAACCCTCGTAGGCAAAATCCTGAAACTGATCAGCAATTTGCAAACGACTAAAAACCCTGCCCGGCGAAGCTGCCAATAGCGCTAGTATTTTAAACTCCGTCGGCGTCAATTCCAATGACTGACCAGCAAAATGAACTTCATGCGCCACCGTATTAATCCTCACGCTGCCTGCCACAACCATCCAGCCAATATCATTATTCCGGATCACGCCCCGCCGCAAAATAGCTTTGGCGCGGGCAATAACTTCGCGCGGACTAAACGGTTTGCCGACGTAATCATCCGCGCCCAGCTCCAATCCAATCAATCGGTCAGTTTCATCGTCACGCGCCGACAACATCAATATCGGCGTATTGGATGTTTCCCGCAGCCGCTTGCATACTTCCCGGCCATTCAGCTTTGGCAGCAAGTAATCAAGCACCACTAAATCTGGCCGGCGTAGAGCGTGTTGTTCTAGTGCTTGTTCTCCGTCATAAGCCGTACTAACTTGATAACCCTCGGCAGTAAAATATTTTTTCAACAATTCAATTATCTTTTTATCATCGTCAACAATGAGAATTTTTTCGCTCATCCATCCGCCTTTTCAAACTAACCGAACCTTTGTGTTCCCTCATTATACAATATTTTCATCAAGGCTCAAAACTATACTTGCCCGCTGTATAGTGTGTCATTACGCAGAAAAAGCCGACATAATATCGGCTTTCTCTGCTTTTGTTTTACGTGCAACTATTTTCCACAGCAGGCACTGCCGCCGTTTTGGCAGCACGGCGCTTTCGCTGCACAGCAGCTACTATCAGCAGGAGTTGCAGCATAAGCCACAACCGCCAACCCAAGTATCGCTACTATTGAAAGTGAGATTAGCATTTTCTTTAGAGTCAACATTTTCGCATCCTCCTTAACAAATTGGATATAACCTCATTGTAGTCTTCAGATGTGAAAAAGCTGTGAAGGAATTGGAAAATATTTTCGAATTGGCTGGAATAATTATCCAAGTATTGATTTCAAATCAGCTTCAACTGTAGTTGTCGGAGCAATACCAAATTTTTCTACCAACACATTCAACACAGCTGGTTTGATAAACGCCGGCAAACTTGGTCCAAGCTTGATGTTCTTGATGCCTAAATTCAATAGCGACAACAATATCACAACTGCCTTCTGCTCATACCAGGACAAAATCATTGATAGTGGCAATCCATTTACGTCGGTCTTGAAGGCATCAGCCAGCGCCATGGCAATTTTTACCGCTGAGTAGGCATCATTACACTGTCCGACATCCAATAACCGCGGCAACCCTTCGATATCGCCAAATTCCAACTTGTTGAAGCGGTATTTTCCACAGGCCAAGGTTAATATTACACAATCTTGTGGTATGCTCTGTGCGAGGTCAGTATAGTAATTGCGTCCGGGTTTCGCACCATCACAACCACCGACCAGAAAGAAGTGTTTGATTTTTCCACGTTGCACCAAATCAACTACCGTTGCAGCAGCACCCAATACCGCGTTGCGACCAAAACCAATCAATATTTCTTTTTTCTCTTCATCGGTGGTAAATCCGTCAGCTGCCAGCGCCGCAGCTATAACCGGACTAAAATCTTTATCCGCGCCAATATGTTTCACACCCGGAAAAGCTACCAGACCGGTAGTGAAAATCCGCTCGTTATAGCTCGGACGCGGTTTTTGGATACAGTTGGTAGTCATCAGAATTGCGCCTGGAAAGGCGTCAAATTCTTTTTGTTGATTTTGCCAAGCCGAACCATAGTTACCATAGAAATGCGGATGCTTTTTCAGTTCCGGATAAGCATGGGTGGTCAACATTTCACCGTGGGTATAGATATTAATACCTTTACCGGCAGTTTGCTCCAGCAACAATTGCAAATCCAGCAAATCATGACCGGAAACTACAATGGCCTTTCCGGCGATAGTTGTTACCGGAACTTTTGTCGGGACTTGATGTCCATAAGTTCCAGTGTTACCGGCATCGAGTAGCTCCATTACCCGGATATTTACCGCACCGGTGCGTAGCGCCAAACCGACCAAATCATTTAAATCAAATTTTTCCTGAGCTAAGAAGTCCAGAGCTTCATGGAAAAATGCAAATACTGAATCATCTTGTTGTCCCAGCACCAAAGCGTGATCGGCGTATGCCGCCATGCCTTTAAGACCGAATACGATCAGATAGTAGACCCCGGCCGCTTCCTCGCCCCAAGTCAATTCCCGGGCCTGAATACCGACTTCTAAAGCTTGCGCCATTTGCACACTGCGGTTGGCATCATATACCCAGGTTGCCGCTCCGGTCGTTAGCGCCTGACCGCTGTTGGCGGCTAATTCAGACCGTAGAAAGTTACGAATATCATTGGCTTTTTGCAACAACAAATCCAAGCGAACTTCATCAAAGTTGACATTTGTGATTGTTGTAAATAACGCCTCGATAACAAATTTGTCGGCATCCGGATAAGTTTTTCCTAAGCCGCGCAATGCATGCGCATACATCGAAACCGCCTGAGTAGCATACAGCAACAAATCCTGCTGATCAGAAACTGCCGCGCTCTTGCCACAGACTCCCTGAGCCATGTTGCACCCTTTACCTTGCATTGTCTGTTCACATTGATAACAAAACATTTTGATCCTCCTAGATTTTTTTAATTCTATTTGTCTAAAACTGCGCCGTTTTTATACAGCTATTTCTATCGTTTTAATAAATATCGGTTTTTTCGCCAACTTTACGGCATCGGCAACAATACGTTCTAGCCCGCCACAGCACGGCACTTCCATTCGCACAATCGTAATACTGCGTAAGTCGTTCATAGCAATCAGTTCTGCTAATTTTGCAGTGTGCTTCTCGGCATCATCTAGTTTCGGGCAAGCAATTGTCAAAACGCTATGCTGATGCAAAAACTTTCCATGAAAATTCGGATCGGCAAAGCCGGCACAGTGTGCCGCCAATACCAAATTGGCATCATCCAAATACGGTGCATTAACTGGAATAAGTTGCAACTGCACCGGCCAGTTTTGCAGCCGTGATTCGAGATCGTTACAACCACAACCGCCCGTTACCGGTTTAGCAGCGCTTTGCGCCGTCGTGTCTGAACAACCGCATCCGCAGTGCTCCGATTGCTGGTGGCTAGCGGCTAGCGGCTGGAATCCAGCTGCAGGCAGTTTCTTCGCCATCGTTCCCGGGCAACCGCAGGCTAGTGGCTCCGGCTGCTGGTGGCTGGCGGCTGGCGGCTGGTTAGCGAGATGAGCGGCAACGGCCGTTTCATCAAAAGCATCGGCATCGCGAGTTTCAAAAGTTAACGCTCCCTGCGGGCAATCACCGATACATGCGCCTAATCCGTCACAGAAATGATCGGCGACAATTTCCGCCTTACCATTAACTATGGCCAGCGCACCTTCATGACAGGCAGTAATGCACTGACCGCAACCGTTGCATTTATCCCGGTCGATTTTAATAATCTGTCGTTGTTGTTTCACTTTTTTGTTCCTCCCTTATTCTTTCATCAAATCGGCTATCGTATTCGCGGATAAAAAATCGTAAAACTGTCTGTCGATATCACTGATTATTTTTCCAAACAAACAACCACCAAAAATGCATTCACTGACTCCCGCTAAACAATCCCCACTGGTTAGTTTGCCTTCAAACATTTCATAAATAGTGAGCAGCAGCACCTCCCGCGGCTGCGCCTTTAGCATGAATCCGCCACCACGTCCGCGGCTCGATTCAATGATTTCAGCCTTCGCCAGCCGTTGCATAACCTTATGCAAAGTATTCTGCGATTTCTGCGTTATCTGGGCGATTTCCGCAGCCCCCATAGCACCCGTTTTCGAACGGGCGATTAACGCAATAGCATGATATGCCATCAACGTCATCTCTGATATTTTCACACAACTGTTCATATCAATCTCCTTATTTGGTATTGTAATACCAAATTGCCAGTTTGTCAATGCATTACAAAAAAAATAACGCCGGCTCGTACGAGTTCAGCGTTTTTTTGCATTAGTTTATCGACGTAATTACTTATTATTCAACCCTTCAGGAGTGTTCTGTCGCAATAGTCGCATAATTATCCGCAATGCTTCAAAAATAATTAAGAGCGCCAACACAATCAGAAGCGCGCTCATGACCGCGTTAATATCGCCGATCGCCGTTTTTTGCTCCCAGAACATACTGATATTGCTAATCCCGGCGGCGACTACCGTAACTGCCATAAAGCAAAACGGGAAGGCGGCGACCAGCGCATATTTTCGCTTTGGGTTGATTTTCAGAATAACTACAATACCAATGGCCAGCGCGATCGTACCCAACAGCTGATTAGCAACGCCAAACATTGGCCAGATTGTCGCGATATTTCCGTTGTAAACGAGATACCCCCAAAGAAAACTAACAATTGCGCTACTAATAATAAGTCCGGGCAGCCATTTTGGCTCTTTGGCTTTCGCATAAATATATTCCCCGGCAACATCCTGCAACAAATACCGCGCGACCCGGGTACCGGCGTCGATTGCCGATAGGATAAATAGCGCCTCGAACATTATCGCAAACTGATACCAGTAGTCCATAAACTTCTTCAAGCCACCAATATTCGAGAAAATTTCCGCCATCCCGACCGCCAGGGATACCGCTCCGCCCGGGCGGTTAGCCACATCGATACCTACCATCGCCGATAACCGTTGAATATCATGAGCCGGAAAAATCGCGCTAATTTTCGCGTAGGCTGCCGCCGGCGCATTAATCGCGAAGTAATCGCCGGCGCTCAGCGCTCCGACCGCAACCAGCGCCATAACCGAGACAAAGCCTTCCACCATCATACTGCCATAGGCGATAGTTTTTATCTGTTTTTCTTTGTCGATCATCTTTGGTGTGGTTCCCGAACCGACAAGCGAGTGGAATCCAGAAATTGCACCGCAGGCGATTGTGATAAAGACATATGGCCACACCGGACCTGGCACAATTGGCCCGCCGCCGTGAATAAATTGGGTTGTAAATGGCAGATTCATTTGTGGCTGAATGCAGATGATTCCGATTGCCAGTGCCAGAATTGTACCGATTTTCATATAAGAGCTCAAGTAATCGCGCGGCGCAAGGAGCAACCACACTGGTAAAGTTGCTGCAATAAATCCGTATATTGGTAAAATGACACAGAGCTGCTTATCCGACCAGGTGAAAATTCCGGCAATAGCTGACCCTGGTATCAAATGACCGCTAAAAACCGCGCCTAATACAAGAATAAAACCGATTATTGAACCGGAAATTATCGAACCAGGCGACCATTTGAACATATACATGCCAGTCAACATCGCTATTGGCACCGTCATAAACAGCGTATAAGTTCCCCAGGGATTGCTGAACAGTGCATTAACCACGATAACCGCAAACCCGGCCAATGCCAGAATAACGATAAAAAAAGTAGCCAACGATGTCGCAAATCCAGCCAGTGGACCAAGCTCTTTGCGGGCAATCACCGCCAGCGACTTGCCATTATGCCGAGTGGAAATAAACAACACGATGAAATCATGCAAGCCACCGGCAAATACTGCGCCAAGCAAAATCCAGACGAACCCCGGTCCCCAACCGTACTGAGCAGCGAGCACCGGCCCGACTAGTGGTCCGGAGCCGGCAATCGCGGCAAAATGATGGCCAAACAATATCCATTTTTTCGTCGGCACATATTCCCGGCCGTCGCTCAAGCGATGCGCCGGAGTAATGTTTTTGTCGTCCAACATCAAAACTTTTGTCGCGATAAACGCCGCATAATAGCGATACCCTAATGCGAATACGCAAGCCGCGGTGATTACAACGTAAATACTATTCACTTTTTCCTCCCGTCAGACCATTCCTTGTGCCGCCGTCAGCAACAACTGATATAGCGGTTCAGCCGTCTTAAAGGAACTCGCCAGATAATCTGGCAATTGCGCACTGAAAACTAATTCATCCAGCGGACGCTCACACATCAAATATATTTCTTTACGCTGATACCATGATTGCAACGCCAGCGAGCCGTCATTTTTCAGCAGTCGCTTATACGTTTCACCGCAGACTTCGAGCGGTTGCTGCGGGTCATCCAACAGTTGCACCATTTTCAGAAAACTTTTTTCGTCCCGTAACAGTATTTTTCGATAACTATCCATAAATGGCTTTGTTGCCATGTAGCAACCCATGCCAAATCGATATATCATCGGCGTGAACTCAAAAAAGAACCCGGGCAAATCTGGATAATCTTTGTCTTTGCGCGAAAACGACAACCACATCGCTGTTTTATAGGGTTCTTTATTATTGCTAAAGCGGGTATCCCGATGCATTCGTGACAGCGTTTTGCCAATCGCTGGCCGAACTTCGATTTGATCATCAATCGCCAGCATCGTCGGCGCAAGACTGGTCACCAGTTGGCGAAACGGTTCTAGCAACAGCGTTTCGTAGCGCGGGCGGTTGTCTGCAAACCACTGCTTATTATTATTGTTTGCCAGCTCAAACAAATATTCAGCCGCCGCTACAGACAATCTATTATGTTTCATAACTATGCTTCCTTTAGTTCCGCAATTAGTTGACCCAATTAACCGAAAATGGTTTGCGCAACGGCTTGGTACTGGCTCCCTGTGGATAACCAACCGTCATAATTTGCTGTACAGTACAGTTCTCCGGTATCCCCCATTGCGCGTAATTGGCTTTGTCCTTAAAGTAAAACCATGCCAAGCCAATCCAGCAACTACCCAAACCCATACTTGCCGCCTGCAACATTATGTTTTGCGTAGCAGCCGCTGTATCTTCCTCAGGCGTTGGCGCGTCCGCAACTGCAGAAACAATTATCACCGCCGGAGCATGATAAAAAATATGCAACTGCTCAAGCGCCGCCATCTTGACCGCCCAGTCGATACCGCTTGCAGCCATATATTTTTTACATTCACCAGCCAAGCTGTCTAACAACGCGACGTTTGATATCACCGTAAAATGCCACGGTTGAGCATTGTGTCCGCTCGGCGCTTGCACCGCCGCCGCTAGTAGCAGCTCAATTTTCTCTCGCTCCAGCGGTTGCGGCGAATATTTGCGCACGCTACGCCGCTGCTCGATAATTTCTAAAACTTTGTCCATACTTCCCCCATTCATTATTTACAATAAATTGAAAGTGACAATCAGCACCGGTACCATAATTGCGGTAACGATACCAGTTAACCCCATCGCCAATCCCGAAAAAGCGCCACACTCTTCACTTTCTTGCATGGCAATCGCCGTACCCAAACCATGGGCGGTGATGCCGTACACCAATCCGCGGAGCATCGCGTTATTTATTCCGGCAATGCGTAACGCCAGGGGTGCGGTAATCCCGCCAATCACTCCGACTACAAAAACCACTACCGCGACCAGCGGGATGCTGGCGCCGATTTTTTCGGCAACCGCCATCGCAATCGGCGTAGTAATCGACTTTATCAGCGCGACCGCCATAATTCCCTTGTCGCCGGAAAACAGCGCCGCCAACAAATAGGCGCTCATGCTGGCGATCAGTGAACCGATTAATAAAATGACCGCTATCGGCAATAAATGCTTGCGCAGCCGTTCCCACTGCTTAAATATCGGAAATGCCAACGCCACCGTGGAAATGGTCAGCATAAAGGTTATCGGCCGGGTGGCCTGCTTGTAGTTTTCATAGCTTTCATGCACTGATAACAATATTATCGATACTATCACCAGTGACACTACTGCCGGATTTAAATAGCCTTTTTTCCCCGACCGCAACCACAGTTTTTCGGCAAGAACAAACACGACACAGGTCAAAGACAACCAAAAAAACTGACTGGTACCAAGATATTTCAATAAATCAGCGAACAGCGGCTGCAATTCCATCATGCCTGACAACTCCTGCGAAATAATATTTTAATTAAATAGCAAATACACAGTTGCGCAATAAAAGTTCCCGCGATCGTTATCACAATCAACGCCAGCCAATGGCGCGAAATAACATCCAGTTGCGTGACAATGCCCGCACCCGCCGGCACGAAAAAGAAACTCAAATAAGCGAGAAAGCGCTCCGAATTCCGCCCGTATTCCCCCGCCGGTTTGCCACGGATAATTAACACGATGAGCAGCAACAGCAACCCCCAGACCGCACCAGGCACAATAGTTTTTCCCAGCACCGCGATCGCCTCCCCGAGCGTCATAAAAGCAAAAATAGCCGCAGCAAATTTAATCACAGCAACCTCCCTTCCTGAACAACCAACAATCATATCTTGATTAATATAACTTAATTTGCCAAATATGCCAACAAAAAAATAGTGCTTCCGGTCAGCACCTGGTCAGACCAATAGTATATAATTAGTCCATAAGGTTCAGACAGCAAACACCCCTAAGCCCCTCGGTCTGGATTATGATAATACAAGATAGTTTTTCATATAGCTTTCTCCTCAAATAACCTCTCAATATAGATTCTCTCCTCTTAAATTCGCTCCGCAGCAATGCGGAGTTTTTTTATTGGTTTCAATAACGACACGTTGAAGAAACAGCGGGGAAAGTGGTATAATTACCAAACAATAGGAAGCTATTAAAAAATCTGCGGTAATGCCAAAGGAAGTTATGATAAGATCTATTTTGGACAGTGCCAAAGGTACAGATTCCTACAAGCTTAAACTTGTTGATGCTTATACGTTTTTTAGCGAACATGGTTTTATATTCTCTTATCACGCTTTGCATCAAGTAGTCGGCTGGGTAATCGGAAAAAGAATTGAAGATTACGATACCATCTTGAAAGCTCTAAAAGAGGGTGTGAAATATCGACAAACCAACGGGAGAATCGCGCGATTGGGTTTTGGGATTGCGGTAACAATAGGCGATACTGGCGAAATAATAACCGTTGTTCCCGCAAAAAAACCAAAAGAAGGGTGGGTGTTGCTACATGAAAACGCTTACTAAAATAAAAACAAAAATACAAAACTTTCTTAATGGGAGAGTTACGCCTGAAAAAT
This sequence comes from Bacillota bacterium, assembly GCA_037129925.1. Lineage (GTDB taxonomy): Bacteria > Bacillota > Negativicutes > JBAXTZ01 > JBAXTZ01 > JBAXTZ01. Next base: position 4,740 of record JBAXTZ010000045.1, on the reverse strand, counting down.
TCGGATTTGATTTTCCGGATTTGGTGTTTGATCACGAAGAAGAACTATATGCTGGAGATAGGAAATTGTTCAATGTTATCGATGATTTGCGTTGGACTTGCGCCTTGTATAATCCGGATATGCCAGAAGGAAACAAAGACTACGTGTCTTTGGAAAAAATGCGGCAGGTAGCAGTTTATACCTTGGAACAATTGACACACGCTGCTGCATCCAAGCTCGCCGCCTAAAACCAAATACCTACAAGCCTGGTGAATAATCATCGGGCTTTTTTTGTACCCAAAGCGAAGGGAGTGACTATGCCGAACTGACCACTCGCCCCCTTGGAGACTTGTTTAAAAAAGAATACCCCTGCAAATTTGAGTTTGAGTAGATGAGTTCATTAAATTTTCACTTCACCGATGCGTTTCAATGCATCGACGATCATATCCCAAAAATAAGTATGATCCAGCTTAACGGCAACTTGTGTATGACAATCTGCTGCTGGCGGCACCCGGAAATCAGCAACCGTCATTCCTAAAGTTAGGGTGCCGGTTAATTCAATGTCAATGGGAACTTTTTTAACCGTCATAACCTTTGGATCAATGACATAAGCGACAGCGCATGGATCATGAACTGGTGGATAATCAAATCCTTGTGCATCTTTATACGTTTTGCCAAAGAATTCGAGCAGCTCTAAAACAAACTGCGCTGGTTGGGTCCCAACGGCGGTAATTTTTTCAACTACCTCCGGCGTTGCGAGGGCTTGGTGCGTTAGATCAAGACCAACCATTGTTAACGGCCATTTTTCGTTAAAGACAATATGAGCAGCCTCTGGATCAATTTTAATATTGAATTCAGCAACGGCACTCCAATTACCAACATGGTAACCGCCGCCCATCAGCACAACTTCTTTCACTCTTTCAACAATACGCGGCTCTTTGCGCGCTGCCAGTGCAATATTGGTCAACCCTCCGGTAGGAACTAAAGTAATCGTTTTTGCAGGATAAGACATGATAATATCAATAATCAAATCGACGGCATGACGCGGGTCAACGCTAATGGCAGGCTCTGGCAAAACCGGACCATCCAACCCTGATTCACCATGAATAGCGGGCGCAACTTCAATTTGCCGAATCAACGGGCGAGGGCAACCAGCAGCAAAAGGAACGCCAGTAATATTGGCAATTCGGGCTACCGCAAGTGCATTACGGGTAACTTTTTCCAGTGTTTGGTTACCCACCACCGTGGTAACTGCCAACAACTCAATCTCTGGATTGCCATGTGCTAGTAAAATGGCTATAGCATCATCATGCCCCGGATCACAATCAAGTATAATTTTTTTAGTCATCTTATTTCCCCTCAGCATATTTTTTCGAAGTCGATATCACTCATTTCGCCTATAATACTGCCTTGTTCATGGGCTTGTCAACGTCTAAACCGCCGAGTCTGTATTGGTTTATTAATTTGAATATTGAACAAATAAGCGTTGAAGGAAACACCCCCACTCGCGTGGAGAAAACTGCCTGCATCTGCCCGAGAGCGCGGGTAGTGCGTTCAATTCCTTCTTCACCGGCGCCCATCATAGCCATGGCGTCACCGATTGCCGACATCATTGGAATAATATCCTGCGCCTGAAATTTGAACGCCAGCAGTTTCTTGCTGGATTCCATCAGTCCGGTGAGTTCAAACGGCGTCTGCGCCGCAAATTGTGCCAGTTGCGCCAAGAACGCTTTGCCCTTCTCCGCGCTGCCGGGCATATGCGAGAAAGCTTTTTCATTAACTTGATAATCACTCGCCAGCTTGATACTGGCAATACCAGCCGCGCCCATCGCTGCTGTAAACCCGGCAAACAAACCGTTAGCCATCCGGCTCATACCCATTGCATCGCTACCGAAACCTCTTTCGAGTTTCCGTTGGACTTTATCTAAATCGCGCACTAATCCAGTAGTATCTGCGCCAACAAATATTGTTATCTGCTTGTTGCGTCCGGGTCCAGCCATAATGCACTCCTTTTCGGGATATTATTTTCATTGACGCTTATGCTATTGTACGTTATAATGTACATATAATATTTAGGAGGTATTTTGAAATGTTGAATACTAACGCTACGAATTTCAGAAAGAACATTTTCAGCCTGTTAGAACAAACTATAAAATACAATGAACCGGTTAATATCAGCACCAAAGACGGTAATGCTGTTGTTATCAGCGAAGATGATTACAACGGTTTGATGGAAACATTGTATCTTTGCTCGATACCCGGCATGCGCGAAGAGTTAGTAGCCGCTATGAATGCTCCAGCGTCTGAATTTGTTCCAGCCGATCAGGTGAAATGGTGATGTATATTCTGGAGTATCACAAAAAAGCATTATCCGACATACCGAAACTAAAGGCTGCAAAACTCACCGATAAAGCCAGATCGTTAATCGAGATTATCAGCGATAATCCTTTTCAAAACCCACCGCCATACGAAAAGCTAATCGGCAACCTGGACGGATACTATTCACGACGCATTAACATTCAACATCGCTTAATATATACCGTTGACGAAATAGCAAAAAAAGTTAAAATAATGCGCATGTGGACGCATTACGAATAAGCATCCGGAGAACTATATGAAACGAATCATAACCATAATTGCATTAGTATTATTCATCTCGGCGAATTGTTCAACTTTGGAAGTATATTCGCTCCATAAAGGCGGAACTCCCGATTTATATATTTGTGTAACAAAGAACAAATCAATAGCAGACGCAAACATATATGTCACAACCTCTAAACAAGGGGCGGCGCTAGGAACGCTCATATGGTACTTCACCGATTCTACGTTTTCGGCAAAGAAAAATATCAAATTTGTTGACACTCCCAGCCAAGCTGACTTGACCGTTTATGTTTTGGGTGATAAAGCCAATGTAATGTGGATTAATAAAACCAAAAAGAGCCTGCTTGAATGACAGGCTCTTTTTTTAGAAACACCCCCACTCGCGTGGGGAAAACACCAACATCTAGTGCGACCACTTAAGGCGCACCACTATATGTGTCGTAAACACTCACCCCTTTTCTATAATCAATTGTAGCCCGGAAATATCAATCATATTTTTACTGCTATCACCTATCGTTCTTATTTCATATCCCGGCGCTTGTCTAGTACTACGAAAAATGATTAGCCCGGAGTTTACCGGACAATGGCTGAATAAATAATCAACCACTTTTTGCGATACAGAATCTTTAATTCCGGATACAAATACGTTGGGTTTAGATTCAATAAACCATAATTTCAGTCTACCTCTGACTGCCGGTGGCAAATCATTCGCAATTACTACTAACATTTTTGCTCCCTAATACCTGTTCAATATCTGTCGCGATTTTACCGAGCAAATCTATTTTAAGCACTCTGTCTTTAAATGCAGTCGCCACTTTGTATTTATTATAATCGCCGCCCATATCTAACGTCATTTTAAATGCTAGATCAATGCATAAATTTTCTTTATATAAGTCTGCTATATCATACACGAACGGTAATGGACTGCCGGAATGTACAAAGCCGATATGCGGCGAATATCCTAATGCATAAATTGCAGACGTTATAATTCCATATAAAGCCGCATTGGCAGAAGTTAATATTTTGTTGGTTATGTCGGATAAAACCATTTTGCCCGGCAAATACTCCCTGCCCTTCCACCCAACTTTATATTTTTCAGCCATTTCAGCGTATAGTTGTTTAACTCGATAACCTTCCATACCCATCATACTTTTTAAATTTTTGCCAGCTAATTCAGCTTTTGGAAAACGATAAGCAAACATTCTTCTAGCAACTTCCTCGGCTTTTTTATTATCTGCCGCCAATAGCATTTGCGTCCGCATATTACAGGTAGTTGCTGTTGGTATATGACCAGCTGCATAAAACAGCAAGCTGTCCTCACCAACCCAACAAACGCTGCAATTAGCAGCAGCCATCACTTTAACCGCTTCGTGAGTGATACTTGTTCCCGGCCCTAGTAACAAAGTGTTAATTGTTGCAATTGGCAGCCGAACAACAGCGCCATCAGAATCTATCCACTTCACGCTCGCATCATCAACTTCAAGCCTGCCACGCTCTAAATATATGAACGGATATTTATCTTTTACCTGCGGCAAGCTGTCACGTGTTACCTTGATAAACAATCGTTGCTTTTGTATAATTTGCTCTGCTGTTTGCTCGTTAATATCAGCCATCAATATTCGCCTTGTAAATCACGGTTACTTGTCGAATAATCATCGGGCTTTTTTTGTACCCAAAGCGAAGGGAGTGACTATGCCGAACTGACCACTCGCCCCCTTGGAGACTTGTTTAAAAAAGAATACCCCTGCAAATTTGAGTTTGAGTAGATGAGTTCATTAAATTTTCACTTCACCGATGCGTTTCAATGCATCGACGATCATATCCCAAAAATAAGTATGATCCAGCTTAACGGCAACTTGCGTATGGCAATCGACAGATGGCGGCACCCGGAAATCAGCGACCGTCATTTCTAAAGTTAAGGTGCCGGTTAATTCAATGTTAACGGGAACTTTTTTAACAGTCATAACCTTTGGATCAATGACATAAGCGACAGCACACGGATCATGAACTGGCGGATAATCAAATCCTTGTGCATCTTTATAAGTTTTACCAAAGAATTCAAGCAGCTCCAAAACAAACTGCGCTGGTTGCGTACCAACGGCGGCAATTTTTTCAACTACCTCCGGCGTTGCGAGGGCTTGGTGCGTTAGATCAAGACCA
>JBAXTZ010000044.1:0-23695 GCA_037129925.1 Bacillota bacterium | reverse complement strand
ATGTTGAACAAAGCATAAGGCAGCTTAATTTGGATTGGAACTTTGGCGATGGCAAGATTACTCGCCGGGGCTCCGTTCTGCCAGAGGCCGCCAGTGACGAAGAATATTTTGTGCATTAGCAGAATAAAGCCACAAGCCTGATTACAGAGCCGCTGAGGGCAACTGGTTGACATTGCGGATAAGTAGTTATAAAATAAAATCATGATTTGTTAAATCGAGATTATACAGACGAGGATTTTATGAATAAAGAACTATTTATCGGGCGCCGCTATGAACTTGATTTTCTCCAAAGTAAATACCAGGACAATGCCGCTCAGCTAATCGTGGTATACGGCAGAAGACGCATCGGCAAAACCGAAATGCTCAACCATTTCGCCGCTGATAAACCGCATGTTTTTTACACATGCATCGAATGCCCGGATAGCGAGCAACTTCAATTATTTTCGCAACGCCTTTTGAAAAACAATCCGCTGCAAAAGTTTATTGACACTTTCAGAGACTGGGCTACAGCCTTTGAAAGCATCGACGGCGATAATTCGGTGAAAAAATTAGTCATAATTGACGAATTTCAGTATATGGCCTATGGCAACAAAGCCATTCCCTCGCTCCTGCAGAAATTGTGGGATGAGACATTACGGCATAGAAACATAATGCTCATACTTTGCGGCTCGGCTATGAGCTTTATCGAAAAAGATTTATTAGCCAGCAAAAACCCCTTGTATGGCCGAACTACAGGCATTTTGTGTATTAATGAATTTAAATTTGATGAAGCACGGCAATTTCTACCCGGTTATAATTCCGTTGACGCGGTTAGCGCATATTCGATTTTAGGTGGCGTTCCGCATTATCTAAAGCAATTCTCGCCCGCTGAAGATTTGGCAACTAATATCGAGCGCGCGATATTGTCCCGGGGCAGTATCCTGTATAGCGAAACTGAATTTCTCTTAAAACAGGAATTGCGACAAACTTCGTTGTACAACGCGATCATCCAGGCAGTGGCAGCCGGCAAAACCAGGCTCAACGAGATCCACCAATTTACCCAGCTCGACCGCGCTACGGCCTCGGTATATCTGAAAAATCTTTGTGAATTGAACATTCTCCGCCGAGAATTGCCGGTTTCAGCGCCAAACAGCGATCTTGCCAATGTTCAACGCGGGTTATATCGGTTGAGCGATAACTATTTTCGATTCTGGTACAAATTTGTTTTCCCTAATCTCAGCGACTTAGAGAGCAACAACGCCGCATTTGTTTGGGAAAATGACATCAAAATACATTTAAACGAATTCATTTCTGAAACATATGAGAAAATTTGCATTGATTATCTAAGGAAACAAAATCTGAGCGGCGCGTTGCCGTTTCGCTTCAAAAAAATTGGCCGATGGTGGGACAAAAACACCGAAATCGACATAGTGGCGACCGGTGGCAAAAATTGCTGCATAGTCGGTGAATGTAAATGGCGCAATGAAAAAATTCCTCTTGCTGTGTTTAATGCGCTCGAAACAAAGACCTTGGCATTGAAGTCACAAATTCAAGGCTATTATCTATTTTCAAAGTCGGGGTTTACTCAATCATTGACAGCCCTTGCTGCCGAACGGGCAGAAATACACCTGGTGGGATTAGCGGAGCTGGACGCAGACGGATGCCGGAATTAATCCGATCTCTGCGAGTTAACGGACTGGAGTGCTGGTTTAATATTCTAATTCAACTTGAATTACAGCGTTATGGTTGCGCCATTAGCCCTCATTCGTTACAAATCAGGATGCACTCAAGACTGCTACATTGTGTGCTTCCCGTAAGCGCCGTACTTCGGACAAACTTATTCTACGGTTCACGCGCTACTGTCGGCAAACTCAGGAGTCACTCAAGACCGTAACGTTGAGTGCCTCCCTCAAACAAGCCGACAGCTTAACGCGCATTTCGCCTAGAATAAGTAATGTCCTGCGTAATGCGCGGCTGGGTACGCCGAAGAATATTGCGATAAACCGTCGCTCGAAGAACTTGTCAACATTGCTACAATCAATCCGACCTGTTGATCACATTATTATTTCAAATACAGTTGCAGGTTATTTACCGTTTGTGGCGAATATTATTTGGAAGATATATTAATATAAGCAGCTGGAGAGTGTAAATAATGGCGGATATCGATAGCGTGACTGAGATCATGAATCTCGAAAAAAACATTGCTTCTATACTTTATCGTGACATAAAAACAATAATCGAAGATGCCAAGATGCAAGCCGTTTTACAGGTCAACCGCGCGTTAGTAATAGCATATTGGAATATTGGTAAACTTATAAAAGAAACGGTTGTTGAAGGCGACCGGGCCGGGTACGGCAAAGAAACACTGAAACAACTCGGTGCGCGGCTTTCTATCGATTATGGCGCTGGTTTTAGTGAAGGCAATTTGTCGCGAATGGCAAAATTATATAGCTGTTTTTACGAAAAAGAGATTCTTGAGACACTGTCGCAAGAATTGAGTTGGTCGCATTTTGTGGAGTTTATTAAAGTTGATGACGAATTGAAACGGGATTTCTATATTACGATGTGCGCAAACGAAAGATGGTCGGTGCGGACGTTGCGTGAGCGAATGAATTCCCTGCTTTTTGAACGCACTGCAATCTCCCGGAAACCTGACGAAACCATAAGGAATGATCTCGCGTTACTGAAAAACGAGCATAAGATGACGACATCACTGTTCTTGAAAGATCCGTATTTTCTGGATTTCTTGGAATTGAAGGACAATTATGGCGAAAAAGATATCGAAGACGCTATAATTATGGAACTTGAAAAGTTTATTTTGGAATTTGGAAACGATTTTGCCTTTTTATCACGCCAGAAAAGAATCCAGATCGGCGGAAACGATTATTACATAGACCTTTTGTTCTATCATCGAAAATTAAGAAGGCTTATCGTCGTAGAGTTGAAACTCGGCGATTTTATGCCGGAATACAAAGGGCAAGTCGAGTTGTATTTAAAATATCTTTCAAAATATGAGAAACAGGATAACGAGGAAGCGCCTATTGCAATCATTCTGTGTTCAGGAAAAGATAATGATGTGGTCGAACTGATGGATTTGGAACAGGACAATATTCACATATCGGAGTATTGGCTGAAATTACCTCCCAGAGAAATATTGCAACAAAAATTGCACAAAGCGGTTGAATTAGCAAAGGCGAAAATAGATAATCATAGCAATCTTCGCAGTGAATAGCTAAGAGCAGTAGCTGTGGTAGTGATGCACAGGGGCAGGCTGCGCCTTCGCCTTCTTTTGCCTCAAATTATGAATTGTAGGGGCGCGCCTTGTGTGCGCCCTCATTCGTTGCAAATCAGGAAGGCACTCACCGTGATGTAATTGAGTGCCTCCCTAGAATAAGTAATGTCCTGCGTAATGCGCGGCTGGATGCGCCGAAGACTTGCACTTGCACCTTTTTGCACGGAAAGCAGTAACAAACCGCATGGGTTTGGAGTGATTAATCCGGTTATCGCCAAATTTTTTCGCGAGATTGGCAGGGCGGATGAATTGGGATCAGGCGTGCGCAATTTGATGAAATATGGCAAGACGTTTGGCGGACGGGAACCTGAATTAGTCGAGGGCGATATTTTCAAGATTACTATCGGAGTTTCTATTTACGAGGACCGCGCAGATAGTATTAACGGAAAAAGCTCCATGACAAAGGCACAAGTCGAGGCACAAGTCGAGGCACAAGTTGACGTTAGTGTTCTTAGCGCGTGCATAAGTGAGCCGCTGTCTTCGGCGGAAATTGCTATAGCAATGGGGCATAAGCAGTCGAGCGGAAATCTGCGCAAGACAATTCCTCGTTTGAGAGAAGCCGGATATTTGGAATACACCGTTCCGCATAAGCCCAAAAGTCGGTTGCAAAAATATCGATTGACTGAGAAAGGGTTGGAACTTGTTAAGCGGCAAAAAGAAATTAGTTGAATTCGATCAGTTAGACGTATAAACAGGCGCTGGCAAAATAAATGTATGAAAAACAGGTAGGAGTGAATTTATGAGCAACCTGATTTTTTACAATGATGTACTGACCGATATTAAGTCAAGGATACAGAAAGCTCAGTTGACGGCAATAATGGCAGTCAATAATGAGCTGATTTCTATGTACTGCGATATCGGCAACATACTCGTAGAAAAACAAAAATTGGCTGGATGGGGAGCGGGAGTTATTCCTAAATTAGCTCAGGATATTCGTAACGAATTGCCGGAAATCAAAGGGTTTTCTGAAAGAAATATTGGCTACATGATTCGTTTTTCCAAAGACTATCAACGTTCAATTTTGCAACAGCTTGTTGCAAAATTACCCGAATCATTTTTCGGAGTACCTTGGGGACAACATATTTTGCTTATGGAAAAAGTCAAGGACATCGCTGTTCGTTTCTGGTATATGGAACAGATTGTGGCTAACGGTTGGAGTCGTGAAACGCTCGCTTCTATGGTGAAAAACAAAGCGCATCTAAGGCAGGGGCGGTTGGTGCATAATTTTATTCAAACGTTGCCGCAACTCCAATCAGAACTTGCACAGCAAACTTTAAAAGATCCGTATATTTTTGATTTTTTGACATTAAGCGAACCGTTTCGTGAGCGGGAGTTGGAAACAGAACTGATTAAGCATCTCGAAAAATTTCTGGTAGAACTTGGCGCCGGTTTTGCTTTTTTGGGAAGACAATATAAACTCAATATCGCTGACAAGGATTTTTATCTCGATTTGCTGTTTTATCATATTAAGTTGCGATGCTTTATTGTTGTTGAGTTAAAGAAAGGTGATTTCAAGCCGGAATACGCTGGAAAAATGAATTTTTATTGTTCCGCTGTTGATGATACGTTGAAGCAACTCGGCGATCAGATGACTATCGGACTAATCCTTTGTGAATCGAAAAACAAAGTTTTTGCCGAATACGCATTGCGAGATATTCATAAACCTATTGGGGTGGCGGAGTATGAAATGACGCGTGCTTTGCCTGACCGTCTCAAATCAAGTCTGCCGAGCATTGAAGAAATTGAAGCTGAACTCAGTCGCGGTTAATGAGAGTCAATCTTTTGAAAAGAGCAATCTATTATACCCGTCGAGCAAAAACGAGCCGGGCTGGCGGAATTTTAGTCTTTGTATGATGATAAGTAGTTTCTTAAAAACGGCAGACTGTTCATGCCGATCTGTCACTAAAAAATCCGCTATATATAGAAATAGCGTATAGGTAGGTGATAATGTTGGATACTATAATATCGCCAAAGGAAGTGAATCTCGATGATGAATAAGCAGTTTGATTGTGTGGAAATGAAAAACCAGATTCAGGAAAAAATTTACGAAGAAATTATCGATATGACATTGGAACAACAATTGGTATATTATCAAGCGGCTGCGCAAATAGGCGAATTCAGTTATTTGTTTGAAAGCAGAGAAACCGATTCGAAAAAAAGGGTAGTGGCTTAATTTTTGATTTGACTGCAGCAACCTTGCGAACGTGTTTATTGGACGTGTTATGCAAATCCACCTTGAATTTATATACATAAACTTTCAGCTTTAATTACAGCGTATGGCTGCGCCATTAGCCTTCTTTTGCCTCAAATTATAAATTGTAGGGGCGCACCTCTGTGTGCGCCCTCATTCGTTACAAATCAGGATGCACTCAAGACTGCTACATTGTGTGCTTCCCGTAAGCGCCGTACTTCGGACAAACTTATTCTACGGTTCACGCGCTACTGTCGGCAAACTCAGGAGTCACTCAAGACCGTAACGTTGAGTGCCTCCCTCAAACAAGCCGACAGCTTAACGCGCATTTCGCCTAGAATAAGTAATGTCCTGCGTAATGCGCAGTTGGGTACGTCGAAGAATATTGCGATAAACCGTCGCTCGAAGAACTTGCCGACATTGCTACAATCAATCCGCCCTGTTGATCACATTATTATTTCAAATACAGTTGCAGGTTATTTACCGTTTGCGGCGAATATTAATAAGATATATTAACGCGCATATTGCCTAAAACAAACAATGTCTGCGTAATGTGCGGATGGGGCGCCGCAGAATCGCGCTTGCCATTTAGCAACGGGTTTACGAATTAGTCAGAGGGGTTTGTTGACAATACCTGACAACATCTAGTGAGGTGAAAATGAGAGTAAGAGATATATATGCGTGGAATGCCGGACCGCTAGTTAACTATCATTTATCATTATTTGACGCATGGACTAATGAAACAGAATATAGAGTGCTGTTATCCGGGCCTAATGGTTGCGGTAAAACTACAGTGCTGGCGATTGTAGCTGAATTATGGGCAGCTTGGTCGGAGTGGTTGCGCTCGGAACGCATTAAGATTAAGCCGCTTTCAGATAAGTTTCCAATATTAAATAGCGCTAGTTCCGCTGCGATAATTCTGGATTCATTTGAAAATGACAAATGGATGTTTGAGCAAGGTGTTGTCGATGAAGGCTTCGCAATAGGATTGTTTTTTGGTGCGAACACTCAGTTTGCAGAACTTCAAAGTAAACATAGCAAGGTTGTTTGGTTTGGTGAAACCAGGCAAGGTAATTCATCAGAGCTAATAGTGCAGAGTCCGTCAAATGAAAAAGCAAATGTTATTAGCAAATCAGCAAGCTATGTTCTGCATCGATCGGCTATGGACGACGCTATGGTTGGCAATGTTGTGTATTTTGATGCTGAAAACAGAAAATGGCTAGCTCCTTCAAAGAACATCGGCAAATATGGAAGCAAGTCTGACGACAATTGGCTGGTTAAATATAATCCTTCAAATGATTGGTTGGACAGCATCGAAGCCGGACTAAAGGATTTGAAACTTAGTAATCAGGCTGATTTTGACAAACTGCGTATTCATATTAATTCTTTTTTCTCAGGTAAGGTTCTATCAGAAAATATTGATGACTCTTTCGGAAACAGGTTTGTTGTAGATTTAGCAAACGGCAAAAAACACAACATTGACAACTTAAGCTCTGGCGAGCGGCAAGTTCTGCTTATTCTATATTTCGTATTTTGCAAGGCGCATCTAGGCGCAGTAGTGTTAATTGATGAACCCGATCTATTTCTCCATCCGTCATTAGTAACCAGTTTACTCGGAACTTTGGAAAAATTGGTGCATGAACGCAACGGACAATTAATTATCGCGTCGCACTCCTCTGATGCGTGGAACAAGTATGATAACCTCGGCAAGCGCGTACGCATGGGGGTGGATGATGCCCAAGTATGATGCTAATGAGATAGAGAAGGCTGGTAGCAGAAGAATAATATTTGTTGAAGGGCCTGACGACGAGCTGTTCTATTCAAGTGTATTTGACAGAGTGTTTGGCGAAAACTGGCCGAGCGCTTATTATTTGATACATGCTGGCGGCAAAGCCAATGTTATTAAACATACCAGTAGACATACAGATGCATTAGGGGTTGTAGACAGAGACGAGCTTTCGATAGATGAGATTGCCAGCTACAGCACTGCGCGTATTGCTGTACTACCGCGCTTTTGTGTGGAAAACTATTTTGTTGACCCAAATGATATTTGGAATAGTCTGCCGAATAACATTCAGAGCAAGGGCGATCAAGTACAAATGTTTTTTGGCTTTGATACAGCGCTAAGCGCCTGGGTGCGGCATGGTGTGTTGTGGACTGTAATCAATCCGCTTTGGAGCGGCATTAAGGCGCTTGGTTTTAAAGATGCTTTGATACAAGATGTTAATGCAATACAAGACGATGCTGCAATCGAAGCTAAGCTCAGCGAGTGGTGGAGCTTTCTGAATCCTGAACCGATTATGATGGAATTTAAAAAGCGGTTGGCTAATGCCGCAGTCGCCTCAACTACAGAGCAGTATCAGTTGCATATTCATGGCAAGAAGTATTTTGAACAGGTTATCGCGCCATTTCTGAACAAAAAGTTTGGGCAAAAAAGTGAATCCGACTGGAAAAAAGAATTGCTAAAATCCTTTGAGCCCCCAGAAGATATTAAGGCGCTGGTGAAGTCATGGACAAACTAGATAAGTTAACTTTAGCAATTTGATGAAATATGGCAAGGTGTTTGGCGGACGGGAACCGGAATTAGTCGAGGGCGATATTTTCAAGATTACTATCGGAGTTCCGGATTCCGGATTAAAGATACCGGCTAATAGGAACTTGCGCGAGGAAGTAACTGGGGAAGTAACAGGGGAAGCTACCGGAGAAGTAACAGGGGAAGTAAAACGGATAGTTCTCATTATTCGTGGAGAAATGAAACGTATTGAAATACAACGCGCAATGAGTTTCAAAAGTGCAGACCACTTCCGAAAAGCATATCTTGAACCGGCGTTGAGCAGCGGTTTAATAGAAATGACTAAACCCGAGTCGCCTAATAGTCCGGTTCAGAAATACAGACTTACGCAACAAGGCGAAGCGTTGCGAAAGCTTTTACTGAGTCGTGAAAATATACAATAAAGTAGTCCGCGACCGGATACTGGAATTAATGCCAACTGCGGCAGAACTTGCTGACATTGCCTACAATCAAATCGGCTCGCTCGCCGCCGCCGACCAGAAACGCGCCGAGCGGGGCGGGTTTGCACGAGGGGTGGTGCTGGTGAGTACGGAATGATCACATTATTCCGGGTTATGTTGCAGGGAATTTACTGTTAGTGTCGAACAATATTAATATGATATTTTAATACAGGTAGTTGGAGAGATAGTGGAACGCGAGTTGAGTGCTGTAATTTTCATTCCCTGCGGCGATGGTGGACACAGAATCAGGAACTAACGGGTAAAGTGAGCTGGTAAATAATATCGGAAAATCAATCCGGAAAAGTAATTGAGAGGTGAGTGCTATGATCTTAGACGGAGTATATTATCAGGAAAAAATCCAAGAAAAGAATTACAGTGACAATCTGAAACAATGCATAGAAAAGGCATGTAACTATTGTATTTATGATGAGAGTTCAGTGCCATTAATGATGCTCGGAAAAATACAAAGCGGAAAAACAAACGCTTTTATTGGCTTGATGGCGTTGGCTTTTGACAATGATTTTGACATGGTGTTTATCTTAACCAAGAACAGTTCTGCGCTAGTTGAACAAACCCGTAAAAGGATGAAAAAAGAATTTCATAGATCTGTAAAAGATGGTGATGTTGATATTTTCGATATTATCTATCTTGACGAGGATCTTGGTTGGTTTGAGCAAAATAAGAAACTGATAGTAATCGCAAAAAAAGAGAAGTCTAATCTTGATAGAATACTGAAATTTATTGAAAAGTACTCGATAGATTTGCATAAAAAGGTCATCATTATCGATGATGAAGCGGACACCACCGGCATAGGTTTCGAGAGAGAGCGTGAAACAGATGAATTTTGTCTGAGAACAGTAGCCGACAAAGTTAACACGATGCGCGAAAAACTGCCAAAATGTTCTTTCGTGCAAGTCACGGCAACACCATATTCTTTGTATTTGCAGCCCGAGTTTGATGAAGCTGCCGACATAAAGCCGATAAGACCAATGGAAACAGTGCTGGTACCATCAGGTGAAGGGTATGTTGGATTAGACTACTATTTTGTTGATTCGCAAAAGCCGGGTGATAAACGTCGCTTTATATTTCAACCAATCTCGGATGAGGAACACGAGTTAGTTTCTGAGCAGAGAAGAAATGGAAGAGCTGCGATTGAAGATGGTAGGAGAATCAAACCGGCCAATTTTCTTGATGAAAAAAACCGTCTTAAAGTCTTGGTTCGGGGAGTGATAAATTTTATTGTTGGATCTTGCGTTTTGAGAATTGAACACACCCGTGGATATTATTCTTTTGTCATCCATACAGCTACACAAATTAATATACACAAAGCTGTTGGCGGAATTGTTCAAGAAATTATCAAGAAGCTAGCTGATTCTGACGAAGGCGCTGAGAAGAATTATGTAGAGAAACTTATGCTAGAGTCGTACGCTGATATTCAAAAATCAGTATCCGCTTTTGATATTGAATGTATGCCAAGTTTCGAGATAATCAGACAGGCTTTTTATAAATCGCTTAAGGATGGTTACGTTAAAGTCATTTTAGTAAATAGCAAGTCACAGATGAAGCAATTACTAGATGAAGATACCGGAGAATTAAGGCAAAGAACGCCAATGAGTATATTCGTTGGTGGAAGTGTATTGGATCGTGGTGTTACTATTCCAAACATGATTGGATTTTATTATGGGCGAAATCCGAAAACAATGCAGCAGGATACAGTGTTGCAGCATTCGAGAATGTTTGGTTATCGTGATGAGCGGTTGATGTCGGTCACTCGTTTCTATACAACCAACAGAATTTATAGCAACATGATGAAAATCGCCGAAATTGATATTGAACTTAGAGATGATATTGAGCAAGGAAAAAACGGCGAAGGGATATATTTCATCGGAAGACGGCTATGCGACAACGAGGACGGTAAGATAATCCCCTGTGCGCCTTCAAAAACTGCGATGTCCAATATGGAGATTATGAAACCGGGGCGGCGTGTGTTACCGGTTGGTTTTGATTCGCCAAAAACGAGAAATAATGAGAAACTGTTACACGAAATCGATCAGTTGGTTTCCAAATATCGAACTGGTGAACCCAGAGAGCTTGCTATTGTAGTTAATGTAGATGAGATTATTCCAATGCTTAATAAAGTCTATGGATTATTAAATCAAGATGAAGACTACTCCAGATTTATTGATTATGAAAAATTTGTTACGATGTTGCGGTATTTAGTTGGTGATAACAAAAAGGGGAAAAAGGTTGTTCAACTTATAGTTCGAAAAAATCGCAATCTTTCCAAGCGTCGGGATAATGGCATGTATCAGGATGCACCTGATACAACTCAAGACGAGTTAAAAATTGCGCGGGAAGTTGCAACAGATCACCCCGCGCTTATCTTAATTCAACAGAACGGAAAAGTTGAAGATGGTTGGAGTGGTTCTAAATTTTGGTGGCCGATATTAGTTACACAGCAGAACGTCAAACGCGCGATGTTTTCATTGCCGGAGCAGAGTGGTAATCTTAATACACGATAAGAAAGGATGATTTCTATAGCAACTTACATTTATTTCGGGGATTTGCGGAGGCCGTATGAGCGTTATCGGTTCCAATGAACAGTTGGTGGAAAGAGTCAATGAGCAATTGACGCATAAGCAGCATAGTTCTGTGAAAATTATCAACGACAAGTTGACGCTTTCGGTGTTTTCTGAATTACACGATAGCATTGCCAAGGTCAAAGACATAAACATAATTATCCGAGACACAAATTATCTTCCAACCGGTCGTGATGTTGCGCGCGAGTTCGAAATCAGCCGGAATCATGCTGCAAGTATGTTAGTCAATGCCTATGAGATTACCGAAAAGAATAAGCTTGGTCATTTTAGCAAGGCACGAAAAATGTACGAGTTCATTGAACGCTATGTTAAGGTTCGTAGGATTTCTAGTAGTGGCTTGGTCAAAAGTAATATGCTGTTGTTGGATGATGATTATGCGGTTTTTGGAGACTCGTCGTTGGAGCATACCGGCGTGTTACGACGCAATGCCCTACCGGCGATGAATTTTAATATTGAATTAACAGACCGCGGGCAAATATCTCAATTTGTTCGTGGTTTTGATATGCTTTGGAATGATAGCCGATATTCATCCGATTATAAAAAAGAATTGCTGGAAAGCTTGAAGTTTATTTACAAAGAACATGGACCGGAGTTTCTGTACTATTTCACTCTTTATGAGCTATTTGGCAATAAGATTGACGAAAGTGTTGAGCGCTTTGAGTCGGACAAAATCGGCTTCAAAAAGACTAGCGTATGGAATATGCTGTTCAAGTTTCAACGCGAGGCAGTTGTTGCTGCAGTAATCAAAATCGAGAAACATAACGGTTGCATTATCGCCGACAGCGTTGGTTTGGGAAAAACGTTTGAAGCGCTCGCCGTGATAAAGTATTATGAACTGCGGATGCATAAAGTTCTTGTACTCACTCCGGCGAAGTTGTTTGAAAACTGGAACACTTATCGTTATGACTATGTTGACAATCCGCTGGCTAAAGACCGCTTTGCCTATGATATTATCTGTCACACTGATTTGTCACGCACGGCTGGATTGAGTCGCAGCGGCATTGACTTGTCGCGGGTTAATTGGGGAAACTACGATTTGGTTGTAATTGACGAGTCGCACAATTTCCGCAACCGAATAGAGAACCCGAATACGGCTAATCGTTACGATAAACTAATGAATGAATTAGTTTTGAAAGGCGTGAAAACTAAAGTGCTGTTGCTGTCGGCAACACCGGTAAATAATTCGCTCCGTGATCTGCGCAATCAAATAAGTTTGATAACAGTTGATGATGATCAGGCGTTTATTGATGCCGGAATCAACAGTGTCCGCGGGCTGCTTAACAAAACTCAAACACAGATAAATGTTTGGAATGAACAAGGTCATAAACGCAAAGAGGATTTGTTGAACGTTTTACCGTCGGAATTCTATAAGTTGCTAGATATGGTAACAATATCACGCAGTCGCAAACATGTTACGCAGTTTTTCGGTGAAGATAGTGTCGGTAAATTTCCGCAAAAGTTGAAACCACAAACCTATAATCCTGATATAGACACACAGGAAGAGTTGTTGCGATTCGGAAAAACAAACGAGGACCTTGAATTATTATCACTGGCGGTATATTCGCCGCTATCGTACATCAAACCGCAGTATAAGGCTTATTACCGAGAGAAATATCAAACACGATCCAACGGCAAAGTTTTGTTCAACCATGAGGATCGCGAACAAATATCCAAAATTTTGCATAGGTTTAATATATTTAAACGAATGGAGAGTTCCATTTATTCCTTTGCTGAAACGATTCGGCGACTAGTGGGAAAAATCGACACATTCATAACGGCGTTGAGTCGGGTCAATTCTGAAGTTGAACTGGAAACTAATGACGAGGAACACGAGGATGAATATTTAGATTATAAATACGAAATAAACACTGCGCACCTTATGGTTGAGGACTATCTTCGTGATTTGATGTTAGACAGGATTATTTTAGCGCGAATATTGCAAGATGCAGAGAAGATTCTATCAGAGAAAAGAGACAAAAAAATTCAAGAGTTGCGCGAAATAATTACTACGAAGATTAGCAATCAGCCGTATAACTCTGGCAATCGTAAAGTATTGGTTTTTACTGCCTTTGCTGAAACTGCGAAGTATTTATTTGATGAACTATCAGGTGCAGTCACTAAACGAGGCGTACACTGTGCGATGATTACCGGTTCCGACAGCCCGCGCACGACCAACAAAACCATCAAAGCCGAGTTTAATCGCGTGATTCAGCATTTTTCGCCGCGGTCTAAGGGCGCGCCAGATATGCCGCGTGAGCAGCAAATAGATGTCTTGTTTGCTACGGATTGTATTTCTGAAGGACAGAACTTACAGGATTGCGACTGCGTGATAAATTATGACATTCATTGGAATCCGGTTGTACTTATTCAGAGATTTGGGCGAATTGACCGGATTGGCAGTATTAACGAAAAAATTGCCATGATTAACTTTTTTCCGCACATGGAACTAAACGATTATTTGAAACTTGAGCAGCGCATCAAAGGGAAAATGACAGCAGTCAATGTAACCGCCACCGGTGATGAAGATTTGCTTACTCCGGAGAATAATGACATGTCGTTTCGCAAGACACAACTTGAGCGATTACAAAACGAGATTGTGGAGCTTGAGGATTTCGACGACAACCTGTCGTTGACCGATATGAACATGAACGATTATTTGTTTGAGTTGTCCAGCTATGTAAAAAATAATCCGGATATCAGACGCGCGCCGCGGGGAATATATTCGGCAGTATTTGGCCAGCAACCCGGATGCATATTTTGCTTCAAACATTTGCGTGATGACAGCAAACCCAAGAGCGAGAGCTCAATATATCCTTACTATATCATTTATGTTGGCGATGACGGCGCAATTGTGCATGACCAGGGCAGTACTCGCGAAGCGTTGCAAGAGTGGCGTAAATTAGCATACGGCAAAGCTGACGCGGAACGTGAAATGCTCGCACGGTTCAACGCGCTTACCGGCAATGCAACAGACATGAAACATTACTCTACATTGCTTAACAAGGCAGTAACGGCAATTAAGGGAGTGGAGACCGAGTCGGCAATTCAGTCAGTGTTTGACTTTGGCGGATTTGACAATCCCTTCGCCGACAACAACGCCGATGATTTTGAATTGATATCGTTTTTGGTAGTCGGAGGCGAAAATGCTGGGAATACCTGACCGATACCGCCGGGAATCGGAATTGCCAAAAAAAGATTTTATCAAACGGGCTACGATGCTCACAGCGAGTGAGCGCAAGAAATTCAGCTCGGCTGTAACCAACTTGAGGCTCAAATACATAATTGCCGGAGCTGAAATTCCCCCGCTAATAAATAATCACTACAACAGCCGGGTGCTGCAATGTTTAGAAGTTAACTTAACAGATATAAGGCAAAGACAGTTTTGTGGCGAAATATTGCAGCGACAGATCAAGGAGCATGCGATAGTAAAATTTGTTACGATTCAGAGGGAGTCTGCTTATTGCTTTGCCCGTAAGCGGTTAAACCAAAACGACAATGAACAAACAGTAGCCGACTATATTACCCATTCGCCGGTGTTTACGGCCAGTATTCTGTGCAGTGACTTACAGGCGGTGTTCGAGAAACACATTATTTTTGACAAAATCTTAAACCATGCCCATATTCCAGCGTTTAATTTTGAGATTTTGCTGAAAACTGAAATAATTACCCAGGCCGGTATTATTCCACACGCAAATGGGCTGTTACAGGCGAAATACTACTATGATTATGACAGCATGCTAACCGTAGCCGGATTGATAGCGGAAATAAAGGCGACAGAAAAGCAAAAGACAAAGGAACTCACGACCGCCGGCAAAGCTCGACTGAACAGCAATCTAAAGAAAATTTACACGAAACTGCAATTTGTGACAAAAATGGAGGAAGCATGAGCGAAGAATTTCCGAAAGTAGCCACAGAAATATTTAATCCGGTAAATGAAAACATCAAGAAACTTGCTGATTTATTCCCAGAGGCAGTAAAAGACGGACAACTGGATTTCGAGGCATTAAAACAGGAGCTTGGACAATTTGAAAAAGCCGGAGTGGAAAAATATGAACTAAACTGGCCCGGCAAGACGCAGGCGAAACAAATTGCGTCTATGGATATTTCTGGTAGGACACTGAAATATGTTCCGGAAGACAGCAAAAATGCTGACACCACCGAGAATATCTACATTGAAGGCGATAACCTTGAAGTGTTGAAATTGCTGCGCAATTCCTATTACGGTCAAATCAAAATGATTTACATTGATCCGCCTTATAACACTGGCAAGGATTTTGTGTATAAAGACAAGTTCGCGTCGACTACTGACGAATATGATCGTAAACTGGGCAGCATTGACGGAGAAGATAATCGTTTAGTTAAAAACACTAAAGATGATGGAAAATATCATTCGAATTGGCTCAATATGATGTATCCGCGCCTAAAAATTGCAAAGGATTTACTCAAAGTTGAGGGTTTGATTTTCATTAGTATCGACGAAAATGAACATCCTCGACTGAGGAATATTTGCGACGAAATATTTGGTTGTGACAACCATTTGGTTGATTTTGTTTGGCAGAATAAAAAAGGTGGCGGAAATGATTCAATACATGTTGCGATTGAGCATGAATATATTACAGTCTACGCAAAAAACAAAGAGTTGGTAGATGAATTTTATGAAATGTATACTGATAATTATTTAACTCGTTATAATTTAGAAGACGAGGATGGTAAGTATTTTTGGGATACTTTTAAAAGAAAATCGGGAAAACAATATTACCCAATAGTTTGCCCCGATGGGTCAGTATTGCGAGTAGATGTTGATGGAAATCCAATAAGCTGGTTGAGATCGGAAAATAGATTTAAGGAAGATTTAATAAAAGGCGATGTGCGAATTATCCAAGTTAAGGGTTATTGGACTGTGCACTTTAAACAACGGCTCCCAAAAGGCAAAAAACCAAGAAGTATATTTTCCGTAGATACTCTTTTTGATAAACATGGAACGACAAGTTCTGGAAGTCGGCGGCTCCTCGAATTGTTTGGTAAAGATGTGTTTTCTAATCCTAAACCTGTTGAGTTACTAGAGAGTTTGTTTTATTTCACATTGCTTGATGATGAAATAGTTCTTGATTTCTTTTCTGGTTCAGGAACAATAGGAGACGCAGTATTTAAAATAAATGCAGAACAGCAAACATCTAGAAAGTTTATTGCAGTACAGATAGAAGAGAATTTAGTCGAGATGCTTAATAACACTGAAGCAAGCAAACGGGTAATAATTGAAAATGCAATAGAAGTATTATCTGGTAGAGAGATGCAGTTAAATCTTGCTGAGCTTGGCAAAGAGCGCATCCGACGTGCTGGGGAAAAAATCAAAAAAGACAACGCTGACAAACCTAGTATCGCTGATCTCGATATCGGCTTCAAAGTCTTTCGTGTTGCCGATAGCAATATCCGCTGGACGAAGGAAATGAACAATCTTGATCTCGAAGAGCTGGCGGCGTATAGCAACGAAAAAGATAAACTGGATTTTATGCCGGAATTTACCGATGTTGATGTTGTCTATGAAATATTATTACGGCACCGTGATTTTCCGCTTACTTCTAAAATCGAGCAATTAAAGGCTATCGGCAAGCGGACTTATATGTTTGCTGATGCCGTGGTCGTGTGTCTGGAAGAAAATATTGATGACGGGGTAGTTGATATAATAGCGGCTTTAATGCCGCAGCCGGTAAAAGTTATTTTCCGGGACAGCGCTTTTGAAGAGCAGATATCGTTGAAACTAAACACGATGCACCGCCTGAACGCGCAGATGGAGCGCCATAGCGTTGCTAACAAGCGCGAAAAAACCTGGCGTGTCGAATTCATTTAGGGGTTGAGTTATGAGTAAGAGGATTGCATTTAAATTTGACTCTGAACTGGATTACCAACACGCAGCGATCACTGCTGTTGTTGATTTGTTCGAAGGGCAAAATCGCGAATTGAGTGACGCGCTATATCGTAAGTCTTGGCGCGAAGGATTACTTTTCGAGCAGACATATACCAATCATCTGTCCATCGGACAAACGACGATGGTGAAAAATCTACAACAAGTTCAGAACAGTAATCGGCTGTTTGCCGATGCCGGGCTGGTGAGCGGCAATAACTTTACTATCGAGATGGAAACTGGTACCGGTAAAACTTATGTTTATTTGCGTACGATACTGGAACTGAATAAAAACTATGACTTTAAAAAGTTTATCATCGTCGTACCGTCGATTGCCATATTGAAAGGCATAAACAAGAGTTTGGAAATGTTACAGACCCACTTCAAGACTTTGTATGACGGGTTAGACATTGTAAAACACGCCAAGCTTTACGATTCCAAACGACTAGGCGTGGTTGACGAGTTTGTGGAAAGTCGTGATTTGCAGATATTGATTATGAATAACCAGGCGTTCAATAAGGATCAGAATCTGATAAAAAAAGGCGGTGAAAGCGGTCGCGTGCGCTGGGATGGTCTAAAAGCGGTCCGCCCGGTGGTGATTATTGATGAACCGCAAAAAATTGAAGGTACTAAAAAAAGTAAATCGAAGACGCTGGAAGCGATAGAAGATTTGCAGCCACTGTTTGCTTTGCGCTATTCCGCCACGCACAAAAATCTCTATAACCAGCTATATAAACTGGATTCGTATGATGCCTACCGCCAGAATCTGGTCAAAAAGATCGAAGTGGTTACAGTTGAAGGAAATATCGACAAAAATTATCCTTACATCCGTTATATGGCTTTAAACAAGAACCTGACAGCGCGTATCAAGATATTTGCCAGCGTAGCCGGTGTCGGAGTGAAACTGAAAACCTTTGATGTGCAAAAAGGTATGAGTTTGTTTGAGTTGTCCGGTAATCTTGAACAGTATCGAGGCAAAGACGTTGCCGAGAACCCGCATAAAGAATTTGGTTTGAAAATTGCCGATAGCGGTATTGTTAAGATAATGTTTCCGGCTGAAGACAATTATCGGACCGATGACGAAAACATAATCCGGATTCAAATTCGGCTGACTATTCGACGCCATCTGCAAAAACAGCTGGATATTCTCGACAAAGGTCGTGACATAAAAGTGTTATCGCTGTTCTTTATCGACAAAGTTAGCAATTTTCGCGACAGCAGCCAACCAGATGACCGCGGAGCATATGCGCGGATTTTTGACGAGGAGTACTCTTCGGCAATTCAGAATGATCAATACAAAGTACTGTTTAATAAATATCCAGACAAATTCCCGAACTATCGCGATATTTTGAATGTTCGTGAGGGCTACTTTGCTCGTGATAAAAACAAACAAGCCGTAGATGTTGACGGATGGGATGAAAATACACTTAACGCTAAGGACAAAGAAGATGTGTTGCGCGGTATTGATTTGATTTTGGATAAAAAAGATGAGCTGATATCGTTCGATTCATCGCTGGCGTTTATTTTTGCGCACTCGGCGTTGCGCGAGGGTTGGGATAATCCCAACGTATTTCAGCTATGTACGCTCAAGCAAGGCAGTTCAGAAATTGCCAAAAAGCAGGAAATTGGCCGGGGCTTGCGTCTGCCGGTGGATTCCGACGGTAATCGCTGTTTTGACCCGGATATTAACATTCTGACAGTTGTTGCTAATGAAAATTATGAAACATTTGCTGAGCAGTTGCAGACTGATTACAAAAATGAAGCAGGCTACTATGAAGAAGAAGTGACTTTTGATGTCCTATATCGAACTCTCGAAAAAAGCGGTGTTCCAAAGGAAAAAATCGACGAGGGTATGGTCGAGATTCTTAAGCAGGAGTTACTAACTAACAAAATAATTAAACACAACGAAAAAGATAATAAACTAGTTATTATCCCCGGCGCAAACGCCAACACCTGTTCGTTCCAAAATGAATTGTTACAAGCGTTGACGACGCATATCCAACTCAATTTTGGTGAATGTATGCAGGATAAAGGCAGCCGTCGTATTGAAATAATTGATGGTGACGATGTTGAGCTACGCAACGGTGATAGCACCTTCGTTTCGGAAAATGAATTTTGCCAAATTCTCGCTGCACTAAACGAGCGTATCCGGCAGCGTACAATATATTGTGTAAATATCGATACTGACGAATTTGTGGTGTCATGCTCAAAAGCGATTGATAACCGCTTGCACGAAAAATTGAAAGCAACAATATTTGAAGTGACAACAGGAGTGGTGCAGCACGATGCGGTAGTTGGCGCTTCCGTTCGCGAACAGGCTCGTAACGAAGAGTATGAACTCCAGTTTGGCGATGAGACACAACCGCGCAAGAGCGATTTTGAAATTGTAAATTATCTCATGCAGCATACAATGCTGCCGCGTCGGGCATTGGCACGGATTATCGGCGAGTGTCAGGACAGTGGCTTGCTACAAAAACAAACTCTGCTGGATTTGGCATTGAGCATAATTAACGAGCAATTGACGGAGTACAAGGTTAAGAAAATTGAGTACCAGAAAATCGACGGCTACTTCTACGACCAAAGCGCGATATTTGCTGTTGAAGATATATTTTCAGAAATGTTGGACAAGAAGCGCGCGCTGGCAGCACACGGCCGGTCGGTGCAAAAATATATCCGTGTGGATAGTGACGGCGAATATGTTTTTGCCAAAAACCTTGATAATGACAACCGGGTACTGCTATACACAAAACTGAAAAAAGGCGGACTGCAAATCGACACACCCTATGGTGGCTATTCGCCGGACTGGGCGATCGTCTATCGAATCAACGACAAAGAAGCAAAACTGTTTTTCATCATCGAGACCAAATGTGATAAAAAAACCGCTGACCTAACAGCGGTAGAACGTGCCAAAATCGAGTGCGCGACCAAACATTTCGCAGCTATCGCGCCTGATGTACACTATGATTGGGTGGATGGATACAGACGATTTCAGGAAGTTGCACAGAGGTATTGTTAACCAAATTCGCCAGTGCTGGCGAATTTGAAGAAATAGTCTGTCGAATGGTATGTCGAAATGATTTTGAGATACCCAAGGAGTCACCATGAACAAACTTGCATTACAATTCTATTCCAACTTATATGGTCCGGAAGGCGGACCGTGGAATCTGAGCGCCAGGGCGCTCAAGTTAGATTACTTGACAACTCAGTTCTTCGAAAATTGTTTTTTACCAGAGTGTAAAGAAGGCTTTGAAGTCTGCAATGTCGGCATCGGCGCCGGTGTTTGGGATCGGTTTCTTTCTTATTCTGTTGGCGCCAAGGGCGGAGCACTTACAAGCGTGGATATTGACGATTTTTGCGTGGAGCAGTTGCGCGAGTGTTTGGTGTTCGAAAATCATCCTTATGACGTCAATTTGGTTTGTTCAGATATTACCAAGATGACCGGCTGCGATTCGCGATTCGATATTGTAACAATGATTGGTTCAACCGTCCTAGAGAGCGGGCATGATTCAGCAATTATGCTGGACGCTTGCAACCGGATAATGAAGCCCGGTGGGAAATTGCTATTTATGTCGTTTGGCGTAGAAGAATCACGCGAAGTATTCGAGAGCTATTGTACTGAACATAATTGGAAAACAGAAACGGCATATTCAGAAGAAATAGGGTCAGGTAGTTTTATGTTGATGTGGGCAGTACGAAAATCAGCCCGATAGTTTGGAGGTATTGATGGAAATGCAGATTGTTATTTTGGGTAGTTTGTTAGCATCAGCGATTGCGGCAGTGTTTGCGTTCCTGTCATACAAGAACAGCAAAGCGAACAAAGAAACATTGCGACTTACGGAAGTCGAATTTAAGGTGCTGAATGAAAAACACGAATGCCTGAGTGAAAAAATTGAAATAGATTTGCTGCCGGTTTGCAGGAACGCTGAAATCGGAATTATTGCGCTTGCTGAGAGTAATCTTGCGACGATTAATATTTTGCAAAATACTCGGAAAGATTTTAATGGAACTTTGTTGCAGTCATCAGAAACTATCAAGAACGATATTGTGCTGTCGCAGAAAGCATTAACAGGGATAGTTGCACAAAACACTGAGTTTATTATTAAAGCCATTCAAAAAACCGGTTACAGTCTGGACAATCTGGAAGACTCACTGGATCGCTTGCGCGATAAGGCTCCTGAGTATTTTGAAGAAGAGGTTGTTGCCATTAAAGGACAGCTGACAAACATCCATGAACGTGTTGAACAACAACGCACGGTCAAGGAAATAGCTAAGCTTACGGCGCAGATTGGAACGATAGAAGAATCATTAGGCGACATCCGCCAATTTTTGGGTGAAATTTTCGAGCAATTGGACATCAGTGTTTCGGAACCAGAACTTACTGTAGAACCAGAAACAGTCGAGGAAGTTTCAACTGATGTAGTCAAGCTGGTTAAAAAAGATCAATGGGGTGGTCTGAAACTTATTGAAGAGCGTGAAAACAATAAGATTGATCGAAATTATCGAGATAAATTCAGAAGCAATGCCCATTGTAAAACTGGTTACCCGTCAGATATGGCCTCTATGGCCTCTGTATTTAGAGATATTGAAAAATATGGAGGCACTAAGCCTTTGGCAGTTTTCTAGTGAGAAACATCCTTATCATTTGAAATGTCACGATGAGTCGTATTGTCCGTAATTACACCGATAGTTACATGTGCTCGCGAGACAATACCGAATATTTGCAGGAGGACTTTTTATGTTTAGTGGAGAAACCGAAATTTTGGACGTGTCCGTGAAAGATGAACTTGCTCGATACGGCGTTTCTGTTGAGAAAGTATCCGACTTGAACGATTCGCTGCTAACCGCAGCAGCAGGCGGGAATGTTGAACTTGTCACTACATTGCTCACAAAAGGGGCTGATGTAAATTACAAACACAATGGCGAATCCGCATTGTTTATAGCAACAAGAAACAACCACGCGCAAACAGTCGAATTGTTGCTGAAAAAAGGGGCTAATGTGAACTTGAGAGTCTCGGGCGATTTTACGGCTTTATTCGTTTCTGCAGAGCGCGGGTACACTGAAGTGGTTAAATTACTGCTTGCGAATGGTGCTGAAGTCGATGTCTTTGCAGGTATGCGAGGCAATACCGCGCTTATCGAAGCAGCTGAACGTGGGCATAAGGAAATTGTCGGTCTTTTGATTAAACACGGAGCGGACGTAAATGCAAAAGATTGTAATGGCAAGACTGCGCTGGGTGGAGCCATCGATGGAGATTATGAAGAAGTTATTGAGTTATTAGTTGCAAATGGGGTTGCGGCGAGGCAGTTTAGAAGGTCGAACCGTCGAGGAGAAATTCAGACAGAAAGACAGAAAGACATTGTCCTGTCGGCAGTTGCTGAAAATGGCTATACGTTAATGCATGTCAGCGAAGATTTTCGGGCAGACAAAGATGTTGTTATGGCGGCTGTTGCTAAATATGGTGGGGCGTTGAAATATGCCAGCGAAGAGCTACGTGCGGACAAAGATTTCGTTTTGGCGACAGTTGCTAAAATTGGTGGGGCATTGCAATATGCCAACGAAGAGTTTCGCGCAGACAAAGATGTTTTTATGGTAGCAGTTGCTAATGACACGAGTTACGACAGCCCATTGAAATGTGCTAGCGAAGAGCTACGCGCAGACAAAGAAGTTGTTATGGCGGCTGTTGCTAAAAATGGCAGGGCGTTGAAATATGCCTGCAAAGAGCTACAGGCGGACAAAGATGTTATAACGGCGGCAGTTGCTGAAACTGGCTGGGCGTTGGAATATGTCAGCGAGGAGTTGCGAGCGGATAAAGATGTTGTTCTGGCGGCAATTGCTAAATATGGTGGGGCATTGGAATATGCCAGTGAAAAGCTCCGGGCGGATAAAGACGTTGTCTTGACGGCAGTTGCTAATGACATGATGTACGGCAGAACATTGACACATGCCAGTGAAGAGCTACGAACAGACAAAGAAGTTGTTATAGCGGCAGTTGCTAAAAATGGCAGGGCGTTGGAATATGTCAGCGAGGAGTTGCGAACAGACAAACATTTTGTTATGGCGGCAGTTGCTAAAAACGGCAGAGCGTTGGAATATGTCAGCGAGGAGTTGCGAGCGGATAAAGATGTTGTTCTGGCGGCAATTGCTAAATATGGTGGGGCATTGGAATATGCCAGTGAAAAGCTCCGGGCGGATAAAGACGTTGTCTTGACGGCAGTTGCTAATGACATGATGTATGGTAGCACATTGAGATATGCCAGCAAAAAGCTAAGGGCCAACAAAGAAGTTGTTCTGGCTGCAATTGCTAAAACTGGCATGGCGCTGGGATATGCCAGCGAAGAACTCCGGGCGGACAAAGAAGTTGTTCTGGCGGCTGTTGCTAAAGATGGTAGTGCGTTAAAATATGCTAGCGAGGAGTTGCGAGCAGATAAAGATTTTGACTAAGCGGTGGTTGCAATCATCGAGCGTCACATTTGCGAGCATCAGTTCTACGATTTGGTTGGAGGACGTAAGAAGAAGACAGCCGATTGCATCAGTCGACTTCTGGTTGCATTGAATTTCAACGAAAAATTCTAGTGCTAATACAAGGTTGCCATTAACAAAACAATTTGCTTATGTTTCGTTTTTCCCCAAAGTACGTCCAACCGCTTTGCTATAATTATCACCAGACAGATCTTCCAACCGGAAGGATTGTCAAAAAAATATCGAGGTGATTCGAATG
>JBAXTZ010000043.1:0-23743 GCA_037129925.1 Bacillota bacterium | reverse complement strand
CCGTATCGCCGCTAATTACTCCGGTTAAGCTGGTTGTTCCGGTTAATGCCGCAGTTGTGCTGCGGTCATAAACTTTGTTCGTTGCTACTTCACCGGAAGCCGTTATTGCGCGCGCGGTTATCGCATAAGTCTGCGACGCAATTGTGTAAGCGTAGTTATTGCCGCTGTTGCCATCGTCGACAACCAGTGTGCCTTGATTAATTGCCCGGTCTCCGACATTCTTGCTGGCGGTGTTCAACACTCCGCTGAAGGTACTGTCGCCGGTCGCCAATGCGCTATTGGCATAGGTAATCGCGGTCGTCGGCATTACCGTGCCGTTATATACTCCCGTCTGTCCGCTGTTCGGCGTTATCGTCAATGCTTTGGTAGTGATCTCGCCAACGGTTCCCGTGCTACCCGGGTTGACTGTATATCCGTACACCGGAACAGTTGTTCCCCAGGATATTGGCTGGTTTGCTGTTACAGTTACGCCTAAAAGGGTAACCGTCTTGCCGCTACCAGCGTTCTTATTGTCATAAGTTGCCGAGCTTACCGCTCCGGCGCTAATCTGGTCATTTCCAATTTGACCGGAAGAATATACCGCTGATAAGGTTTGCGGATTGATTACAGTCGTCGTACCGTCATACTCTTTGGTTGTCGAACCGCCGACGGTGAAACTCAACGGTGCAGTCATGGAGTATAGCACACCATTGCCTGTTCCGCTTACAGCAGTTCCCGGAGTTGCATTATATTGCTTAAAGTCGTAGCGCAAGCCACTGCCTGCTGGTGTATCAGCTGCCGGATTAGTCGAATATACCAGCCAGCGACCGCTGGCAGCAGTAAGCGGCGCGGTGACGACGCTGTTGTTGATAAAATTGCCGCTGGTTGCCAATTTCAAAGCATCGCCGGTCGCTGCCGAGGTTATAGAGGCGCCGGTCGCGATGGTCATGTTGCCGACGGCGATTACGTTGATTGTTCTTCCGCTATTTGCGCCAGTTATGGTCAGAGCGTTTTTGTCTTTGATCGTTACATCATCGTCAACTACGCCGACGCCGCCGTGTACGAAACGGAGGCTGTTGAAATCATTTGCCACATTATCAAGTGTTATAACGCCACCGGCAGTTATGGTAGTTGCTCCTCCGGCCGTAACGATTCCTGTCTGAGTCAGAGCCCCGCCTGCGGAAAAGGTCGCAGCCCCTCCCGTCCCCGTATTAACTGTTCCCAGCACAAGACCATTAATATCGGTCAGACTTACAGCCGCTCCCGCCGCTGTCCCATTCGCAGAGTTGAGCGAGACGCTGCCAGTGAAATCGTTGGTTGCTTGATTCAGCGTGATCAACCCGCCGTTGGTCGTGAAAGAACAATTTCCCGTTATTGTCGTCAGCTTCGAACTCTGCGTTATTGCGTTGCCTGCGCCTGTGAGCAAAATACTGAGACTGTTCGCGGCAAAACTGTCGCTTCTCACGCTAGATAATAATCTGCTCGCCGTCAGGTTTACATTATTGGCAGTTATCGTTTTTCCGATACCCAACGCAATTGCATTGCCTGCAGTTATTGTCACATCGTTGCCTTTAATATCGCCTGTGGAAATACTGCTGGAGCCATATAAAGTTATATTTGCGCCCGACGGATGTGTATCCGCGGTCGTGTCAACCCCGACAGCTCCGCCAAAGTTATTCCCCGTATTCGCCAGCGTCACCGCATTGCCTGATGTCGTAATTGTTGTGTCGTAGGCCGTTATTGCTGTGTCTGAGGCTTGAGTTATGTCACCGCCGGCTTGCAAAATCACGCCGCCATTATTCAATGTAGCCAGGTTGCCCAACACAAGGGCGTTTGTATCTCTCAAGCTGATGTTTCTGACATTCGATACCGCAATCACGCTGCCGAAGTCATTGCCGGAATTGGCAAGCGTTACATCCGCAGTCGCCCCGCCCGCCGTTACAACTGTGGTGCCTCCGGCCGTAATGATTCCGGTCTGCGTAAGCGCCCCGCCTGCGGAAAATGTCGCAGTCCCGCTCGTCCCGGTGTTAACCGTTCCAAGCGAAAGCCCGTTAATATCGGTCAGGCTTACATTTGCTCCTGCGGCTGTTCCGTTCGCAGAATTAAGCGATACAGCGCCCGTGAAATCGTTGGCAGAGGTCAACGTAATCGCCCCGCCATTGGTCGTGAAAGAACAATTTCCCGTTATTGTCGTCAGCGGTGAACTCTGTGTTATTGCACGGCCTGCGCGGGTGACCGAAAGGTCGAGACTGTGCGCGGCAATTCCGCCGTCCAAATTGAATTGCAGGTTCTGGGTCAGACTTACGATATTGCCGGTAAGCGTTTTCCCGCTACCCAATGTAATAGCGCCGGCTGGAGCAGTTATGGTCAAATTATTGCCTTTAATATCGCCTGTAGTTATATTGTTGATATCATTTATAGTTATATTTGCGCCCGCCGGATGTGAATCTGCAGTCGTGTCAACCGCGACAGCTCCGGCAAAATTATTCCCGGTATTCGCCAGCGTCACCGCGTTGCCTGCTGTCGTAATGCTGGTAGTACCGGTGCCGTTTGTGACTATTGCCGTGCCGGCGGCCTGCGTTATATCGCCGCCTGCCTGCAAAGTCACGCCGCCGTTATTCAATGTAGTCAGGTTGCCAAGCGCCATGGCGTTTGTATCTCTCAAACTTATGTTTTTGACATTGGATACCGCAACCGCGCTGCCGAAGTCATTACCGGCATTGGCGAGTGTTACATCAGAGGTACTGACGCAGGTTACTGTCGTCGTGCCCGTGCCATTTACTGTAATCGCCGTTCCGGCACTCTGCGTTATCGCACCGCCGGCTTGCAAAGTCAAAATACCGTTATTGAGCGTGACAAGATTGCCCAACGCAAGGGCGTTCAAATCCCGTAAACTTATATTTTTGGCGTTCGACACGGATACCACCCCGCCGAAGTCATTGCTCGTGTTATCAAGTGTCACATTTGCATCCGAACCGCCGGCAGTTATGACTGTCGCTCCGGCAGCAGTAATAGCGCCAGTTTGAGTTACAGCGCCGCCGCTGGTTAATGTCAGGTTGTTACTGCCAGTCGCTAGCGCGCTATTAACGGCAATATTACCGCTGGCGGTCTGCAATACTGTCGGATCAACAAAAGTGACCGCGCCGCCGATGGTCAATGCGCCGGTATTTGTCCCGTCGCCGATAGTGACGTTGCTGAAACCGTCTTTGATGACCGCGCCGTTGAATAATGTAGTCGGCAGATTTAACGTGCTACTGCCGCCGATAGAAACGGTGGTGCCAGCGGTCAGCGGTTTTATGGATAAGGAGCCAGTACCGCTGATTTGGTTGTTTGCCGTTGAGGTAAATTGCAATTTATCGAGGTTTAATTCTACATTGTTGGTAGTGCCACCGATTGTTGTCTTTTGATCTATTTTCAACCCGGCGCTAGCGCCACTACCCTTGGCAGCATTAATGGCTATTGCTCCACTAGTGGAAGTTATCGAAAAATTCCTGCCTGTGTCTTCAAAATATATTCCCTCATTGCCATTACCTGCCGATGTGCCTCCGGTGCCGTTTAATGTTATTGCTCCAGAAGTTGTAGTTATGGCGATAGGATAGGTATTCACGTTAACGATTCCTACAAAATTTATTCCACGACTTAAATTTGCGCTTCCTCCGCTCAAAGTGCCACCTGTGCCATATAACGTTATACTGCCAGTGGTAGTATTCATATTTACATCATATATGCCTATTCCTTTGGACCAATCTATGACATCGGTTGAAACTGTGGCGCCTTTGCCTTTGAGTAAAATGTTGCCCGCGCCTGCGCTAATCGTCACGGGAATCGTCAGCGGCGCTCCCTGATTACGTGATATAACGATACCATTACCCTGAGTAGCATCACCCACTGCAAAATCAGTGCCTGAACTTCCGCCTGTTAGGGAAATATTTCCGCCATTAGAATTAAGTGTATTGTCGCCCTGTAAACTGATATACCCGGTAGCATCATCATTAACCCGCGAATTGAGCAGGATGTTTAATTTATTGCTACCCGCGGCCGGAGTTGCATTTATACTGGCGCCATCATTGAGAATGATATTCCGGTCGGACTGCAGCGACAGAGTAGCATCTGCAGTACTACCGGCTTTGTTGACTGCGCCTGCCAGGATGATGTCGCTGTTGCTGGCCGCAGAAGTCGTCAAGGTCGCATTTCCTGCACCGATTGTCAGTGGCCCGCTGACGGTTAAAGTACCGCCCGCGGTTATCGTCATAACACCGCTTACTGTCGAAGTTCCCAGTGTCAGCGCATTGACATCAACCAAGCTGACATCTTTGCCGCTGGTCACCGCAACGGTACCGAAGTTGTTGGCGGCGTTAGTCGCCGTAACATCGTTGCTGCCTGCAACAACCGTCAAAGTCTGCCCGCTGATATTGACTATACCGGTTAAGTTTAAGCCGCCATTGATGGTGGTCGCAGCAGTAGTGTTGCTGTAACCACCGCTACCGTTGATGGCGCCAGTCATCGCTGTCAGATTTGCGATACCGCTGGCAGTATTGGTTCCAGCCAGGCTGAATCCGTCGCTGTCGGTCAGGCTGACAGCGGCACCGGTGAAGGTGATGCTACCGAAATTATTCCCGGGATTAGTCGCCGTAATATTACCGCTACCCGCTGCCAACTGTATCGCCGTAACGGCCGTGGTCGCACCATTGAACGTCATATTGGCGTTTTGCGTCGTCAAGTTGCCGTCCAACGCAAACGCGCCGATGCCGCCGAACGAGATGCCGGTTTTGACAATTATGTTATTGGTTACACCATCTTGATAATACGGGAACAGGTTAGCTGCTGTAGTTGCTACACCCAGCGCCGAGCGCATCGTCGCAAGCGAAGTTTCGGCGTTAACCAGCGAGTTGCTATTGATATTCAAGTCCGCGCGACTGGCGGCGCTGCCAAAGTAAGCGACATATCCGGCAGTGCCGGTGCTGTAATCGACCAGATAATAGCCGGTATCAGTTAGACCAGTAAAGCTATAGTTACCACTAGTGATAGTCGCGGTTTTCGTGGTATCGACACCGTTCAGATACAGATGCAACAAGGCAGGGTCACCGCCCCATATTGTGCCGCCGATGGAAAAGCCGGACACCCCGAACCAGTTAGTGGTATTGCCGCCGTTTGTTGAGCTTGTCGGGTTAATCAATGTTCCCGTGCTGTTATCCGAGTCGGATACTGTGACATAGCTGACATTTGGTGTGGTGACTTTTATGGTTGCCGCAGTGCCAGGATTGGCCGACTTGACCGTTATCAGATTGCCGTCTGCGCCGGTAAGCGTAAACGAACCGTTAATTATCTGACTACTAGTTAATCCGGTCGCGAAGTTCAATATTTTCCCGGCGGTGCTGCAAGTAAAGTTATTAAAGGTGTTCAATCCGGAGATTGTCGAGACGCTCGCCGCCGCGCCGTCGAACGTTACTGTTCCACCGTTGGCGGTGAACGTGCCGCCGGCGGCGTTCGTCCAGTCACCGCTGACCGTCATTATTCCGGATGTGGCATCCAGCGTTGCGCCAGAAGCAATTGCGACGTTGCCATTAATATCCCAGCTTCCGGCGGCCAGGCCGGAGTTGAACGTTCCGCCAGCAACCGTCAAGCCACCGGAAGTAATTGCGCCGCCGTTGGTTATGAAGTTACCGGTTCCCTGTTTGGTTAAGGCACCGCTGCCGGTAATTATTCCGCCATAGGTCAAAGCCGTTCCAGCATCTGTAGAAATCACACCACCGGATGAATTCAATAATATGCCGCGATTTGAGTTGAGCGTGAAGTCGGCCGTCGTCTCCAGTGTTCCGCCATCAAAAGTTAATTGTCCTGCCGTTGCCGAACTCGGTGCCGCCCCAAGCCCTGAATCTGCTGATATTGTAACAGTCCCTCCGCTAATCGTGGTTGCTCCTGTATAGGTATTCACTCCGCTCAAGGTAAGCGTACCCGCACCACTCTTGGTCAGTCCACCCGAACCCGAAATCACGCTCGAAATAGTCGTGTTGCCCGCGCCACCGACTAAGAGCGCGCCGGCATTAGCAATACCGGTAGTGCCAATAGTAAGTGTATTTCCACTAGTCGTTACATTAAGCGTGCCCCCAGTAGAATTAACTGTTATTCCACGATCGGTGCTCGCTGTTGCTCCAGTATATGAGAGTATCCCGCCGTCTAGTACGATGTTGCCTACAGCATTTGTAGCTTGTCCTAGGTTTCCTGCCACTCCGCCATTACCCAGCGTTGCAATACTTACCGTGCCACCCGAGATAGTCGATACGCCAGTGTAAGTATTTGTTCCGCTTAAAGTTAGTCTGCCTGCATCGTTTTTAACTAGGCTTCCCGCGCCCGAGAGCACACTCGAAATAGTTGTGTTTCCCGCTCCACCGATGGAGAGCGCGCCGGCATCAGCAATGCCTGTGGTACCAATAGTAAGTGTATTTCCACTAGTCGTTACATTAAGCGTGCCCCCAGTAGAATTAACTGTTATTCCACGATCGGTGCTCGCTGTTGCTCCAGTATATGAGAGTATCCCGCCGTCTAGTACGATGTTGCCTACAGCATTTGTAGCTTGTCCTAGGTTTCCTGCCACTCCGCCATTACCCAGCGTTGCAATACTCACCGTGCCGCCCGAGATAGTCGATACGCCAGTGTATGTATTCACGCCACTTAGTGTAAGAACACCACTACCGCTCTTAGTTATACCTGTTGCGCCCGAGATTACACCAGATATTTCAGTGTTTCCAGCGCCGGTCACCGAAAATGCCGTGGTGTCATTAAATATCCCATCGCTGATAGTCGATGCGGCTGTTGATGATGTAATTTTCAATGATCCAGGTTTCAATAATCCAGTTGTGTTGTATATGCCGCTGCCAGCAGACGCTGTATTGGTGCTAATTATGCAATTTTCCATATTGAGAGCATCGTTAGAAGCCGAATAAACCCCACCGCCATATGTAGTTCCGCCAGCATTTGAAAGGCCGTTCCCGCTTACAGTGGAGGAGGTGATTGTTAGAGTGTTGGCATCTGCGTTATAAATTCCGGCGCCTTTGGCTGGCATAGCACCATATCCAAGGCTATTTCCGCTTACGGTACAGTTAGTCATAGTGACATTGGTGCCGCCATTGTCATTCGCCAAGCCGCCGCCAAAACCGCCACTTGGTACAGTATTGTTGATTATGCTGCAATTTGCGATGTTAACAGTTGGTCCAATGCTTCCACCGAGCCAGATGCCGCCACCAAACCCATCTTGCGCCTCAAGAATGTTATTACTAAAAGTACATTGGACCAAAGAGACCTTAGCAGCGCCGCTTACAGTGGCGAGTCCTCCGCCAAAATCGGTTGCATGACATTGGTCAATTGTTGAGCCTGTGGCATTTAAAGTCCCGTTAAAATTAACATAAATTCCTCCGCCGTCGTAAGCTCTCGAACCTGATACAAAACAGTTATTTAAATCAAGAGAGCTACCATTATCCACATAGATTCCGCCGCCTGATTCGTTAGCAGCTGAAATGTCCCCGCCCTTGATGGTCATGTTCTCGATGGTGACTGTCGTCGTTCCTCCGTTACCAATATTAAATACACGATAATTATCACTTGTCTGGTCAGTCACTTGCACCGTTACAGCAGTCCCGCCTACATTCATATCAACGCTATCCGTAATAACAGGCAAAAAGTCCGCCCCAGTCGGTGCTGCGACATTGCTTAGCGTTACCGCTGGAACTGTGAAGCTGATAGAATCTACTCCATCATTTGAGTTGGAATGATTTATCGCCCAACTCAAAGTGTGTTCGGTTCCTCCCGTGCCATCATCAGTCGCTTGTGAAACTGTATATACCGTAGGAATGAAGTTGTACACATATGGCGTTGTAGCTCCCAGCGTAGTTCAGTGTACCTTCCACAGCGGCTGGAACTGTTCCAAATCC
The DNA here is from genome assembly GCA_037129925.1 of Bacillota bacterium. Classification (GTDB taxonomy): domain Bacteria; phylum Bacillota; class Negativicutes; order JBAXTZ01; family JBAXTZ01; genus JBAXTZ01. The sequence goes on along the minus strand of JBAXTZ010000043.1, from coordinate 15,836 downwards.
AGTTATCGTACCTAACCAGTTACCCGAGCCTTTTCTAGCATAAATAAAAAGCCGTGCAGCGCTACCGCTATGCGTGATAGTTCCACTATTGACTACATACCCTCTAGCCGTATTCGTACTACTGCCGGCAGTGTTCAGGAATATTTTATCCGCAGTTACTGTGTGACCAGCGCTTATCGAGATATTGTCAGCAGACTTATCAGCGTTGGCAATCACAGTCAACGTGCCCGCCACTGTTGAATCACCTAAATCAATGCCGCGCGCAGCAATCAGGGAGACATTGTTCCCAGTTGCGCTAACGGTACCGCCAAAAGAGTTACCCGGATAGCCAGATCCGCTGTCAGGTGAATTCGTCAGTGTTATATCATGAGCACCAGCATTTATCGCAGTCGTGCCGCCAACACTTAAATAAAAACTAGGGTCAGCAGTTTGGTCTATAGCGCCACCAGCGGTTAACGTTAAGTTTCCTCTACCCCCAGTATTAATCTCCGCTATCGTCAATGCACCGTTAGTTCTAATATCCGCACTCGCGCCACCCGCTGCATTGCCACCATCAGTTGTATCAAGCGAGTTAATAAACGGAATAATATTACCAGTATTATTTAGTGTAACAGCACCTGCGTTGGTGGTAATTTCCAAAGACGGCACGCTCAGGCTGGTACTAGCGACTTGCGTAATAGTAGCCCCAGCTTTTTGAGCAGATAAACTTAAGCAACCAGAGCCGCCAGTAAGTGATATCGCGCCAAGAGTTATATTACCTGACGCAGCAGTAGCATTACTACCGCTCGACAATGTTAAACTCCCACCACCGTTATTGGTGATGATTAACCCTGTAAGATCTATTTTTCCACCGGCTTGAAAAGTCAACGTCTTGTTAGTTGACCAGGAGATGGTTGGGGTTGGCGTGCCTGATACTGTAATATTGCCGTCGGCTGCTCCTGCTCCTGCCGGGCTACCATAATTTGTGGTCGTTAAAACGACATCACTGGTTACCAATGTGGATTGTATACTACTAGCTTGAATATTTGCGGAGTCTATATTAGAATCGGGTTCAAAGGTATTAGGGTGAGTGCCAAAAGGCTTCATTCCTGATGTAGCGCTTGTAGAAATCGTAACATTTGCCGGATCCAGTAACCACTGCCCGGCAATGCCGTTAATTGAGCCGGCGTTGACGTTGCCAAAAGCCTGGAGATTGTCGTGGCTGGAGGTTTCGACATTGCCGCCATCGCCACTTTGCCCCAAAGCCCGGGCATTAATCGTGCCGTAAAATCCGGTATAATCCTTCGACCACAGCGCCACGCTGCCGCCATTACCGGCGTTAGTCGCATTCGCCGAAATGCTCGCCGTGGGGGCCATGACGGTTGCTGACGCCTGGGGCAGCCCTTCGCCGCCCTGCCAGCCGCCGCCGATGCGCACGGTACCGCCGCCGCTGGCACCGTCGGCATTGATTACCGCGCTATCGAGCAGCCCCACATGGTCGCCGAGCATGGTTACCTTTCCACCATTGCCGCTGGCGCTACTGACATCAAGCGTGCCGGTATTGATGGTATCGCCGCCGGATTCGAGGGTTATCACGCCGCCATCGGATGAGTTCAGAGTTCTGAGTTCTGAGTCCTGAGTTGCGGTGGGTGAATTCGTGGTTAAACTCTGAACTCTTGACTCTGAATTCTGAACTTTCACAGCCCTAATTATCCCGCCGACATTAATCGCCGACGCGCCTTTTATTTCCACTAATCCGCCGGTGGCAAAGATACTGCCTTGCATATCAATCGCGGCATTGTGTTCGCTCGTATTAATCAAACCGCTCTGCATAAACGCCAGCGGGTCAACGTGCGAAGTGGTGGCAATCAATCCGGCGACGTTCACCTGCGCGCCCGGCGCGAACAGCATTCCGTTCGGATTCGACAAATAAACCTGACCGTTGGCGTTCAGGTGTCCATATATTTCCGTGGGGTTATTACCCAGCACCCGGTTGAGCGCAACCGCTTGGGCGTTTGGCTGGACAAAGTTGACCGTTTCTTTCGGCGCAATAATAAAACTCGTCCAGTCAATCGCGGCGCGTTGGGAAGTCTGGCTGATGGTGGTAACATCTGCCTGTTGCTGGATGGTGGCAGCGCCACCAACAACTACTCCACCTTCAGGAGCAGCGTTTACAGCCGCCAGCCGCAAACCGCCAGCCGCCATATCCACGGAGAGCGGCATAACAATCAAGCCGGCGGCAAGCGCGGCGGCGGCCCATTCTTTGGTATGCGCTTTTAGTCCTGAGTTCAGAGTCCTGAGTCCATAGTTAATAGCCCGTGAGAAAGTTGAACAGCCTTCGCCCACAATCTTTACCGACTTGATAACTCGACTACTTGATAACTTGATAACTTTTATCACGCTGCGCGCAAAGCACCTCATCCATTCCGGAATAACACGCAGCCAACTGCGGCGAATTTTTCTGGACTGTTTCATAACTCTCTCCAATAAAAAAAACACCAATAAAAAACCGTGTTTAATTACGGTCGTCCACTGGTGTTAGTATTTTTAGTCTGCCGATAAATCGTCGACGAAATAACGCCATATTTCTGCCTCCTAAAATGGAAGGTTTCCGGGAGATGGCGTGAATTATTTTTATTTTAACTTATAATATTTTCCCTGTCGATAAAAACTTCATCAAACAAGTATAATTAAAATCAAGTGTGAAACTATCTTAATAATAATTCCGGCGCCCGCTCGCGCAGTTCGATGTTCAGTTGCGGTAGCTTATCGAGCATCGCCGTGTACCAATCATAACGCTGGCGGTAGTGTTGCGCCAGTAACCGGTTGCTCTTTACCCACTGCCAGGCATTTTTGCGAATCGCTTCGCGCAGGGATTGGTCGTCAATAAGTTGGCGGAGTTGATTGCCAAATTCAGCCGGAGTCCGATAGATGAAGCCGGTTGCGCCGGGCCGGACAGTCTGCTCGTAAACGATCGGACTAGCGACGGCGACTACGCCGCTCGCTGCACATTCGAGGAATTTCAAATCCGATTTCATCGAGTTAAAGCGGGTCGGTTGCAACGGCAACAGCGCGATATCGGCGGCTAGTAACTGTTGTTGATATTTTTCAAACGGGCATAACGGAATAAATTGCTTATACGGTGTACAAAGCGCATCAAAAAACATCCGGTCGTGGATTACGAAGAAATTAATCTTCTTGCCATAATCCGCCAGTAGCCGGTTGATTTCCGGCATGATTTCCTGCCAGTCGGCTTCCCGGTTAAGCGCCCCAAAGAATATGTTCACTTTGTAGCCTTGCGGCTTTGCGGCAAGCGGCGGCAGAGCCGCAATCTGATTGGCGAATACCGCGACATTGGGATTGATTTTGCGCATAAACGCCGCTAACGGTTCAGTGGATACTTGCAGCGCATGACAGGAACGAAACGCCAGATAATTATCGCGCTCAAACTGCGCCTGCCAGCGTCCGGGGTCGTCATCCATTTCCCCGATGATCAGGTAGCCTTTATTTAGTAGTTGCTGTTGTTGGGTAACGCCGTTTGGCCACAGCCGCTGCCAGATAAATATTTTCCCTTCACCGGCGCGGGCGAGTGACAAATCCGGCATTCCGGTACACTCGTCGATACGGACTCCGGGGATGGTCGCGAGAAGACTATCCGGTTCGCTGATACGCACCCGCGAACACACCGCGGTTTCCCCGAGCAGGGACTGGATCAGCAGTGGCCGTGTCGGAGCTGCTTTTTCGGCGATTACAAGATATTGGAACGCCGCGGTCTGGACGGCAAACTGCTCAAAGTTGATACCTAATGCTTCTGTTGCCGGGCGTAACAACTCCTGAAAAGGTTGCATCCCAGCTGTTATATTGTTGCGGGCTTTAATTTCTTCAACTTGCAGACCGGCATTGGCAAACAATTTTTGGATGCTGTCCCGCGTAAAAAATCGCAGATGGGTCGTGTCTAACAGCCCTTCAGCTGTATAATCCCATTTCCCCTGCAATAGCCCGACAATTACGCTAAGATGCTGGATATTGGGAATACAGGCAACAACACTACCACCAATTTTCAGGTAGCGCAGATGGTCGCGCAGGGTGCTGAGCGGCTCGGCGAAATGTTCCAGGACATCACCGTAAACCAGGCAATCAATTGATTCTGGCGCGATTTGCCGTTCTGCCAAATTTACCGTTTCAGCATTAGCGGCAACAACGCTGTCCAAACGCTGGCTGGCAATGGCTGCAGCTTGCGGATTAAATTCAACACCCAGATACCGGCAATCCGGGTGGCTGCCCTTGAACCGCTGACCCATTGCTCCGGCGCCGCAGCCGATTTCCAGCACCACCCCGGCCGTAGCCGGAATACAAGCTAACAAGTCGGTGTTAATCTGGTTGTAGTAAGCGGGTAAATCTTCGCTAGTCTTTGTATTAATCATTTCGTCATAGTCTCGCGCCAGTTTCATCACGCGACTCCTGTAATTTTTTCCAACAGTCCTTATAAGCCTGCTCCAACTGGGCGGTGAACGTTTTGGCATCGCAGAGCGGCGAGTTCAGGAACTCGTTACGCAGTCCCTGTCGGATAATATTTAGCTTGCCAATATCGCTGCACAAATCAACAACGATATTTACAAACTCTTCCCGGTTGCCAGCGACCCATTCTGGTCGGCCGAGCGCCGTCAGGATACTCAGCCCGGCCCGGGAACGATGGCTGTCACCGTACAGGCTGACGACGGGGACGCCCATTGACAGGGCGTTACAAGTGATGGTTTCGCCGTTGAACGGGTACCAGTCCAGCAATATATCGATTTTGTTGAAACTGTTTAAGTAGTCCGTCGGCGCATCTACCCGGTCGTGCAGGAGTAGCCGCCCGGCATCGACCCCGCAGGCCGCGAACCGGTCGAGCGCGTTATGCCGGCCGGTCGCGTCGCTCATTACCGCTGACTGCAAAAGCAATTTGCTGCCCGGTACTGCCGCGAGCGTTGCGGCGCAAAGTTCGAGCGTGGTACGGGTGATTTTGGCGAAGTTGCCAAACAAGCCAAAGGTAATCGCGGAGTTCGCCAACGCCGGGGTTGGCGAAAGCGCCGGGAGGTTTTCATGCGGGGTGTAACAAAGAAAGCACTGCGGTAACCGCAGTAACTGTTCGCAAAACTGATCTTCAACCCTACCAACCGGCGCAGCAATCACGTCGGTTATAAAGTAGTCGACATCGTCGAGTCCGGTCGAAAAAGTGTAACCAATCCATGCCATTTGCAGCGGCGCCGGTTTGGCTAAAAACACTGGCAAGTAGTTTCCCTTGGTATGTCCGGACAAATCAATCAGGATGTCGATTTTGTCGTTATAAATCAATTGCGCCAAATCGTCCGGACTGCTGCCGGCGACAGCACGCCAATGGTCGGCGACGGCCTGGAATTTTGGCGTGTACTCGTCAGTAACCGGGCAAGTATAGTAGCAAAATAGCTCAAATTCAGCGCGGTTGTGCTGATCAAATACGCTCTGACAAAACATTCCGACGGAATGATAGCGAAAATCCGGCGAGATGTAGCCAATTCTCAGTCGGCGGGATTCAGCGAAAACAGGAGGGTGAGTAAATCTTTGGGGCATCAAATGCTGAAACAATAGCGGATATTGCCGATGTGTGCGTAATATCGCCAGATTATCTTCGGTATCCGGAAACAGCAGATCATACAACATATTGCTGTAGATGTGCGCCTGCGGGCGGATGGCCAGCGACTGTTCGTACAGCAACCGTGCGCGGTCGGTCTCGCCCAAGTTTTTTAAGGCAACTCCCCAATCGTTATAGAGCTGCGCCAAACCGGGATAATCGTCGTTGCCAACGAGTTGTTCGTATAGCGCGCAGGCGGCGGTGTAATCGCCGATTGTTTCCTGGAGGAAATTAGCATAATTATGTCTGTTAAAAATGCTGTTCGGATCGGTGGAGATTACTTTGCGCCAGTAATCGTGCGCGGCAGCGCGGCGGTTAGCGGTCAACGCTACAGCTATGAGTTGCTCCAGCACCCGCAGTCGCCAGTTGATATCCTGATCGTATTCATAAGCGCTGTTGTAGCAGCGTTCCGTTCCTTCAAGGTAGCCAAGCTCGCGCAGGCTGTTGCCAAAGTTCAAGCAGATTTTAGCGTTGTGCGGATCAAATAGCACCGCCGCCTCATAATATTTAATCGCCTCCGGATAATTTTTGCGCAAATAGGCTATGACCCCGAGATCGTTTAGTAACAGCCCGCAACCGGCGTTTTCAGCAAGCAACTGCTGGTAAAGTGGTTCCGCCGCGTCCGGCTGACCGTTGTTTAACAGGCTCAGCGCCTGTTGATATCGAGTATTCACTTTTAATAACCCCTAAATCTTTCTAGCAAAATTATTTCATCAGGCTTTCAACCGCCGGATTACTGATAAGACCACTCAATTATAGCATGGTGCAACATACAATGCACAACTGCGACAACTTGCTCTTTCGTTCTCAACAATTTGTTGACAATATGGCTGGCAATCTGTAAAATACGTTTTAGCGTGTTAAAACACTAAAACGTATTTGATTTGGAGCAATAGTTTATGAAAGACCCTGAAGTTGTCTATAGAGAGCTGGAATGTTTACTCGAAGCCATTGTCACGATTGACAATACCACGGACGCCCGGGCTTTTTTGCGCGATTTGTGTACTATCAATGAGTTAACGGCGATGGCGGAGCGTTGGGAAGTCGTACGGTTATTGGAAACCGGCATGACTTATCGAGACATTTGCGAGCAGACCGGTAGCAGCACCGCTACCATCACCCGGGTTGCTCATTGGCTGAACAGCGGCACTGGCGGCTATCGGCAGGTGCTGAAAAAGCAAGCGGCTAAAGCACAGCCAGCCGGGTTGAAATCATGACTAGCCTGACGCGGGTCAATCCGGCGCTATTGCGCGGCACCAAAGACCGCTTGCCGGACGAGATGTTGCGCCGCAACGCCGTCATGCAGATTATTCGCGATAAATTTGAAAAATATGGCTTTTCGCCGATTGAAACACCGATTATCTGCCCGGCGGAAACGATAATCGGCAGCGATGCCGATACCGACAAATTGATTTATCGATTCAAGGACCGCGGTCAGCGTGATATTGCCTTGCCCTACGATTTGACCGTGCCCTTTGCCCGCTTTGTCGCTACTCATTACAAAAAATTGCCGATGCCGTTTAAGCGGTATCAGCTACAACGGGTGTGGCGCGCCGAAAAACCGCAGCGCGGGCGGTTGCGCGAATTTTACCAATGCGACGCCGACATTGTCGGCAGTACCAGCTTGCTCTGCGAAGCAGAGATATTGCGACTGGTCTACGATGTGCTGAGTAACCTTGGTGTCGAATTTACTATCAAACTTAACTCACGGCGACTGAGTAATCAACTGTTCGAGCGCTATGGTATTGAGCTGGCTGAGCGGGCGCCGGCCTTGCGGATTATCGACAAGTATCAGCGCGATGGCTTTGCAAGCGTAGTTAGCAAACTATCAGAACGCGGCATCGACAATGCCACCGCAATCATGACCGAACTTCAACCGCAGGGCGATAATGCCGCTACCCTGAACGCGCTTGGCGCCTACGATACCAGCGAGTTGCGAACGCTGCTCGAGCATTGTCGCGCGCTCGGCATTCCCGACAACCGGATTGTAGTCGATCCTACGCTGACCCGCGGTCTGGACTATTATACCGGCATTGTCTTCGAAGCCCTGCCGCAAAGCGGCGAGCTCGGCGCGTTATGCGCCGGTGGCCGCTACGACAATTTGTGCGAACGATTCACTGCCCAGGCAATTTCCGGAGTGGGCGCCTCGTTCGGTTTCGAGCGAATCATGTTGTATCTGGACAGTCAGCGCTACCATACCGACAGTTCGGCACAGTCCCCGGCGCAGGCGCTGATAGCGCTGTTGGCTGATGAATGTATTCCTGCTGCTTTGAAGATGTTTGGCGAGTTGCAAGATGCCAATATCGCAACCGAGTTATATTTTGAAGCGCAACCGCTTGCCAAACAGTTGCGCTATGCTGTCAAACAAAATATCCCGTTTTTGATTATCCAGGGTCCGGATGAATTGGCAACTGACAGCGTACAGATTAAACGACTGAGTACCGGCAAGCAAAAATCACTGCCTGCCCGGCAATTGATAAATTATTTGGTGAATTACTATGAAGCGTAAAAAATTACGAATAGCGGTACAGAAATCCGGGCGACTGCGCGAATTGAGTTTAAAGTTTTTTTCCGACATTGGCATTAGCCTGTCCGAAGAAACGGATACCAGCCGGGCGCTAATTGCTCAAAGCTGTTGCGGTGGTGCTGAGTTCTTGTTTGTCCGCCATGCTGACATTCCGACTTACGTCCAGAGTGGCGTTGCTGATTTCGCCATTGTCGGCGGCAACATTCTCGAAGAAGGTCAGTTCGAAGTGCAGCAAATCGCCACCCTGCCCTTTGGCGAATGCCGGTTGGCAATCGCGGTGCCACTCGATAGCCCGATCGTCAGCGCCAGCGACCTCGACGGCGAACGCATTGCCACTTCCTACCCGAATAGCTTGCGAAAATTCCTCCGCCGGGAGCGGGTTAACGCCTCGCTAATTGAGATTTCCGGCTCGGTAGAAATTGCCCCGGCGCTGGACATGGCAGATGCCATCTGCGATTTGGTGCAATCCGGCGCAACGCTAAAAGAAAACAATTTGCAAACGGTGTTCACTATCTTTGATTCGAGCGCGGTCGTTATCGAATCGCCCTATCAGCACGTTTTAAAAAACATCTTGCGGGCAGCCATCCTGAATTATAAAGCAGTAAGCGAGGGTGCGTGATGAAAAAATATTATTCAACTGATTTGTCAAGCGTCGCAATACACGCGCTCACCCGCCGCGCCGCGCAAAATCACGACGCCATCCGCCCGTTGGTCAGCTCAATAATTGCCGCCGTCAAAACTGGCGGCGATAGCGCGTTAAATGAGTACAGCAAACAATTTGACGGTTTGGATTGTGAAAACTATTTGGTTAGCGCTGCCGAAATCCAAACTGCCCGGGCAACCGCCGCGCCGGAGGCAATCAATGCTATGACGGTTGCCATTGCCAATATCGAGCGGTTTCACAAACTTACCGGGTTGCACGGCTTTGCGATCGAGACGCTGCCCGGTGTACGCTGTTCGGCGAAAGTATTGCCGATTGCCAATGTCGGCATCTATGTTCCCGGCGGCACTGCCGCGCTACCTTCGACGTTGCTGATGCTGGCAGTACCAGCCAAACTTGCCGGATGCCAGAAGATAATCGTCGCTACGCCGCCGGATAAAACCGGCTCGGTCAACAGCGCGGTGCTGTTGGCGGCAAGTTTTTTTGACAACATTCAGTTATATAAAATTGGCGGTGCCCAGGCAATCGCCGCGCTGGCGTTTGGCACGGCAACTATTCCCAAAATCGATAAAATCTTCGGTCCGGGCAATCAGTTTGTCACGCTGGCAAAAATGCTCGTCGCCCAAGACCCTGATGGCGCGGCATTTGACGCGCCCGCCGGTCCAAGTGAAGTGCTGGTTATCGCCGACGACTACGCCGATCCCCGCTTTGTAGCCGCCGACTTATTGGCGCAGGCCGAACACAGCGTCGATGCTCAGGCCGTGCTGGTGGTATTCAGCGAATTGTTTGCCGAATTAGTCGAAGCCGAACTGTCCCGGCAACTTTCGACGTTGAAACGGAGCGCGATAACCACCGCGGCGATGCGCAATTGCTTTTGTTTAATCGTGCCTTCCGACCGGATGGCAATGGAGTTTGCCAACGACTATGCCCCGGAACATCTGGTAATCAATACTGTTAATGCGCTAAAACTTGCCGCGCAGGTTACTAACGCCGGTTCAGTCTTTGTCGGCAGCCACAGCTGTGAAGCGGCCGGCGATTATGCGAGCGGCGCCAATCACACCCTGCCAACTTCCGGTTATGCGCGCAGTTATTCGGGAATAACACTGGCAAGTTTTCAAAAGCAGATATTTATTCAGCAATTGTCAGCAGCTGGCGCCCGCTTACTCTCGCCCACCGTTTGCACGCTGGCCGATTTGGAAGGCCTAGACGCGCACAGCTACTCGATGTCAGTGAGGATTGAAAATGAGCAATAATCTGGCGTTAGCCCACATAAAAGAAATGCGTGCCTACCCGGTACACAACGAACGCTGTTCTGGCGGCATTGTAAATCTGGATTTTAACGAGCGAGTGTCCGACCACGCTGTCGAAAACCAACTGCGTTGCAGTTATCCGGAATACGGGCAATTAACCGCCGCGATTGCCAACTACAGCGCCGTCAATGTGGAAAATGTACTGCCCTGTAACGGTTCCGATCAGGCGATTGATTTGGTGCTGCGCACCTTTGCCGAGTCGGGCGCAGAAATAATCATTCCCCAGCCCAGTTTTGCGATGTATCCGCAATGGGCAGCCGTCAACCGCTTGAAAGTTATCACGCCGGTCTACAATTACGGATACAGCAGTTATCCGCTGCAACAAGTGCTTGACGGTATCACTCCGGCAACCCGGGTAGTGATAGTCTGTAATCCCAACAATCCGACCGGAGCGCAAACCGGTCTGGCGACTATCGAGCGCCTTGCTGCCACGGCACCGGATACAATTATCTTTGTAGATGAAGCCTACGGCGAATATTCTAATGTCAGCGCCATCAACCTGCTCGCGAAATATCCAAATATTATCATCACACGGACTTTTTCCAAGGCGTTTGGGCTGGCCGGTCATCGGATTGGTTACATCCTGGCCTCGCCAAGTCACATCGCCGAACTCCGCAAAGTCCGGGGGCCGTTTGACGTGAACACCGGGGCGGTGGCCGCGGTCTTACAATCGTTAGCCGATACCAGTTCGATGCACAGCTATTGCCAAGAGGTAATGACTGTTGCCAAGCCGCTGGTCGAAGGCGAGCTGGCCCGTTTGGGAATAACCTACTTGCCATCGGCGGCGAACTTTTTGCTGATTCAGCATCCTTTTGCCGAAACGATTGCCGACCAATTGATGCAGTCCGGCTGGCGGGTAAAAACTCTGCAACTCGACGGTCTGGGTAGTTGTTTGCGCGTTACCATCGGTCCGCTGGAAAAAATGCAGCAATGGCTGGCAGCGCTCTCCAAAATAATCTCCGGGCAGGTGCAAAATGATGTATGAACCGCGCATAGCTAGCATCGAACGGCTAACTAATGAAACGAAAATTCGGGCAACAATCAACCTCGACGGCAGCGGCAACTACAAAATCAACAGCGGCATCGGTTTTTTTGACCATATGCTCGAACTGCTTTCCCGGCACTCGGGAGTAGATTTGGAGCTGAGCGTACAAGGCGATTTGCGCGTCGATGAGCATCACACGGTAGAAGATGTCGGCATTGTGCTGGGTACTGCGCTCAAGCAGGCGCTCGGCGACAAACGCGGCATTGAACGCTACGGATTTTTGCTACCGATGGACGAGAGTCTGGCCGAAGTTGCCATTGATTTGGGCGGTCGTGCTTATCTGGTGTGGAACGTCGAGTTCAAGTTAGCCAAAATCGGCGATTTGCCAACCGAACTGCTGGAAGATTTCTTTTCGGCGCTCGCGGCAAACCTCGGCGCCAACATTCATGTCAATCTGCGCTATGGTCGTAACGAACACCACAAAGCCGAGGCGATTTTCAAAGCCTTTGCCCGGGCGTTCGGGATGGCAAAAAATTACGCTGCAAATAACCTTCGGCAACTGCCGACGACGAAAGGCTGTTTATGATTGCGATTATCGATTACCGCGCCGGAAACATCGGGTCGATTCAGGGAGCGCTAGCCAATCTGGGCGTAGCGAATTTTGTTACCGCTGACCCTGCCAAAATTCTCGCTGCCGACGGCGTGATTTTCCCCGGGCAGGGGCGAGCCGGTTCGGCAATGACCGCGCTCCAATCCAGTGGATTAGCGGGCATTATCCCTAAAATAACCCGTCCGTTTCTCGGCATCTGCCTCGGATTGCAGTTGCTCACCCAAGCCACCGAAGAAGATTCCACTGCCGGTTTGGGCATATTTTCCGGTCATTGCCGCAAATTTCCCCAGCTTAACAAGGTGCCGCATATGGGCTGGAACGCGGTTAATTTTAACTCAACCTGCCCGCTGTTCTCCGGCATCAGCGATAACTCTTATTTCTATTTTGTTCATTCCTATTATTGCGACCAGTCTGCGCAGTCGACGGTTACGGCAACGACCAACTATGGCTTCCCGTTTATCGCCGCATTACGAGCGGAGAATTTTCAGGCAGTGCAGTTTCATCCGGAAAAATCCGGTAAACAGGGTCTGCGGCTGTTAGAAAATTTTGCAGCATTATGTTGATACTACCAGCAATCGATTTAATCGATGGACAATGCGTGCGCCTGTATCAAGGGGATTATAGCAAAAAAAGCGTGTACAGCTCCGACCCGCTGGCAGTTGCCCAGTCTTTTGCAGCGGCAGGCTGCCCGGGTATTCACATTGTCGATTTGGATGCTGCCAAGAAAGGCTCGCCGGTAAATAGCGCATTGGTAATCGCAATCGCCCAATCCGTCAACGTGCCGGTGCAAATCGGCGGCGGCATTCGCGATTTGGCAACAGTTGCCCGCTATCTAAACAACGGCGTAGCCCGGGTCATCATCGGCACCGCTGCCTGCGAGGACAGTGAGTTTGTCCGTCAGGCGATTGAGCGGTTTGGCGCGGAACGAATAGTCATCTCGGTGGACATCAAAAACGGCGCCATTTCAACGCGAGGCTGGTTGCAAAACAGCGCTCTTAGCATTGACGCAATGATCGACCGGTTGAAAGCCGCCGCTGTCCGCTTGGTAATCGTTACTGATGTCAGCAAAGACGGCACGCTGTCCGGCGCTAATTTCAGCATCACCAGCCAGTTTGTCGCCGCCGGTTTTCAGACCATAACCGCCGGAGGCGTGACCAATTGCGCCGACATCATTGAACTAAAAAAATGCGGCGCGTTCGGCGCCATCATCGGCCGGGGCATCTATGAAGGCACGATAACCGTTGCGGACGCGGTCGCCGCGGCGGCGAATACCAGCAACTTACTAAAACGAATCATCCCCTGCCTCGATGTCAAAGCCGGACGGGTGGTCAAAGGCACCCACTTTACCCAACTGCGCGATGCCGGAGACGCGGTGGAGTTAGCCAGGCTATATTCAGACTGCGGCGCCGACGAGTTGATTTTTCTCGACATTACCGCAACCGAACAACGGCGGGCAGCGCTACAGCAACTTGTTCGGGCAGTCGCCGGACAGATTAACATTCCCTTTACGGTCGGTGGCGGCATCAACAGTTTACAGTCGATATACGAGCTACTCGATGCCGGCGCCGATAAAGTATCACTCGGAACCATTGCGGTAGACCGACCGGAATTTGTCCGTGAAGCATCCAGGCAATTTGGCGCCCAATGTATCGTTATTTCGCTCGACGCCAAGCGCCATTTAGATAGTTGGCAGCTCTACACCCACGGCGGCAAGCAGTCCACGACCGCTGACGCTGTTGCTCACGCCCGTTTGATGCTAGAATACGGCGCCGGTGAGTTACTGGTAAACAGCCTCGACCGGGATGGTGCCAAACAAGGCTTTGACATCGAGCTGTTGCAAGCCGTCTGTAATGCCGTCAGCATTCCGGTTATTGCCTCGAGCGGTGCCGGAAGCGCTGGGGATTTTCTAAAAGTCTTTAGTCAGACTAATGTTGATGCCGCGCTCGGCGCGACGATTTTCCACTATAATGAAGTGTCGATTCAGGCAGTAAAAACACTGTTAACCGACAATGGCATAAAGGTAAGGTGCTGAAAAATGATTGATTTGCAAGTTGATTTTGCCAAAGGGAACGGACTGGTACCGGCTATTATTCAAGATGCCGAAACAAAAGAAGTGTTGATGCAAGGCTATATGAACGATACCGCGTTAATAGCAACGCAAAAAAGCGGCTACGTCCATTTCTGGAGCCGTAGCCGCAACCAACTGTGGAAAAAGGGCGAGACCTCGGGTAATACGCTGGCGGTTGTCAATGTCAAAACCGATTGTGACAATGACAGCCTGTTAATCCTGGTAAATCCACTCGGCGCCACCTGCCACACCGGCAACTATTCCTGCTTTAATGAACAACGTCCGGTTGATGTCACCCAGTTCCGGCAGCTATACAATACCATTATCGACCGCAAACAGTCCGGTGCGAATAACTCCTACACCGCGCAATTGTTTGCCGAGGGGCTGGAGAAAATCCTCAGCAAGGTCGAAGAAGAATCCGGCGAAGTGCTGCAAGCCGCCCGCTACGAAGGGCGCCAGCGGCTAATCGAAGAAAGCGCCGACCTCCTGTATCACCTCTGGGTACTGCTCGCAGAACAAGATATTGACCTCAATGAAATTGCCGGTGAGTTACAGCGGCGCAGCAAATAAAATATTTTTCAAATCTGCGACTGTTATGCTACAATTACCATAGTAGCCAGCTGAAACATTTGAAGCCGAGGTGATTGTGATCAGAAGGAACATCTATCTAGCGGTGCTGTTTATTTTATTGTTGTCGGTAACTTGTATCGCCGGTCAGCAAACTATCTCCGGCGTACTAGTAAACGATGCCCCCGGCGACCCCGGTTATTATTACATATCACTCGGGTCATATTCCAATCCGAATTCGCTGCAGAGCCAAGTGTTCAAAGCCTATCCGACAAAAAGCGGGCGGCGGATTTGGTACGCCAACAACGCCTGGACGCTTAATACTAACCGCAATGGTCAACACATAACAATAAAACCGGCAAACGTTGCCAACGGCTATACTCTGCAAAAATTACTCGGCAAAACCTTTAGCTTTACCTATCAAACAACCAACAACGTTCCGGTGTTAACGATATTTCCGGGCACTAAGAGTTGGCTGGTAGTACCGCTTTCATCGCTAAGCAGCATCTTACAGAGCACCGCCAGCAACACTTTACACTCTTCTATCGCTTATAGCACAAACTACGATCCTGGCGCCCAGCCTTGATAATCATCCGGCTTGCAAAGTTTTTTCCTGTCACTCGTCTGCTCATCTCTCGGATTTCGGAAAAACCGCCTTGGCTTGCCATATAAATAGCGCCTTCAATTTGTCCCAAAATTCACCGCCTAAGACGAAAAGGCTGGCGAAAAACATGATGTCAGCGCCAATATTTATCAGCAACCGCTCCAGTGAATAATCCGGCAGCAATCGGGGCAGGTATGCCATTATGTAGGTTGGCACAATCGGTAAAATAAATAAGACCAGACCGACATTATAGCGGAAACGACTGACCGTTCCAGACGGTTTCAATTTTCCAAACCAACTTTTTACGCGCTTCATTATCCGGTCGAAATTTTCCTTACCCATAATTGCCACCGCCGGAATCGCCAAAATTTCAAATCCGAACGTAAAAATTCCGCCAACAACGGTCTTCAGCGCCGCCGGCCAAGCTGAGTCAACCACTGCGAATATTCCCAGCGGCAGCAATAAACCGACAACCAATAAACTAATCCCAATACCAAGCCTGATGTTTGAATTCATAACTCACTTACGCTCCAATAATAGTTCATGTCCGGCAGCCGGACACTCAATTATTTTAGCACGCTTTCACATGCTGGCGCTATACTTAACCAGCGACAAAACAACAAATCCGTTCACAACAATAAAAGCGTGTGAACGGATTTTTATCATCATCAGCAATTTTCAGTCTGCGAATGCAAAATTTCATTCAATGAAAATTTCGTCGAAAAAACCCCGCTGTTCTGGGCAAAAGCTCCAGATAGCTGGATTTTCTTTGCTCAGATTAATTTCATAGCGGCAATTTTACTATCGCTTTAGCGCCCTTCTCCGGTTCGCTGACTAGCTCGATGTTTCCGTCATAGAGCTGCACAATGTGTTTA